>QWII01000122.1 GCA_021405325.1 Caldilinea sp. CFX5
AGGTGCGGTTTGTAACCGCACTTGCTCCCTGGGAACCGTGCGGTTACAAACCGCACCTACGATTACCGAAACAAATTCCTAACTCCCATTAGTCTTTCCCTAGCGCCCCGAAGACTAAAGTCTTTACTACCGTTGTGTTCGGCCCGTTTCATGAACTTCATGCCAAGAAACGCCATAGGAAACGCGCTACGAAGCGAATGGGAAACGCCGCCGCCCTATAGTGAACATAGCAGTTCAATCATTATGGCTGAAAGCAAAGGAGCAAACGGATGAAAGTACTCTCTCGCTGTTTCATGTTGTTCTGCCTCTTGTTGGCCGGCTGTGTCGCCCCGATGGCAGGCGCACCGGTCGAACCCAATGCTGGTCACTGGCAAACCTGGGTGGTCAAGGATGTTGCCGCGCTGCGTCCGGCGCCCCCGCCCGATCAGGCGGCCACGCAGGCTGAATTGCAGGAAGTGCAGACGGCCGTCGCCGGTCGTGATGAAGCCGACCTGCAACAGATCGCCTACTGGGATGGTGGCCCGCCCTCCTATCGCTGGATCGAAATTGCCTTTACCCAATTGTAGCCCTTAATGGATGGAAACACAAGGAGAAATTTATGCAACTACGTCCGGTGTTTGCCGATTCTTCTAGCTGGAGGTGCTTATGATCAAGTGGTATCGCACATCTGTTGTACTAACCGTGATTAGTGTCTGGTTGCTTCTAGTTTCTTGGTCGCCAGCGCTTCATGCGGCCCCACCAGCCGTGCAGCAGTATGTGGTCGCATCGTCGTCTCCCGCTCTCCAGGCACAATCCGCAGGGTTGTTCCTCCCTACCCTGAGTAACGTTGCGCATCCGAGCATTGCCATAGACGGCGCAGGCGGCATTCACATGGCCTTTGAACCGGTCAGCCCGGCAGATGGTGGCGGCCTGCTCGTTCAATATGGCTACTGTGCAGCGAACTGTTTACGCCAGGAAAGCTGGCAGATCATCGCCGTGGGCGAGGCCAGCCTAAATTGGGCCGGCGTTCAGCTAAAGTTGACTGCAACCGGCAAGCCGCGGCTACTCTGGTTCTCCCAGCGCGACTGGCACAAGGATGGTCAGTATCTTTTTGCCAGTTGTGACAACGCCTGTACCCGTGCTGCCAACTGGCGTAGCGTCACCGTGGCGACAGCCAGCATTGGCGAAGGCGCCAGCGACTACTTTACCCTTGACGCCGCCGGCAATCCTCACTTTCTCTATACCAGCACCCAAACAGGCCACACGGGCGCTTTTTATCGTTACTGTCTTGCTTCTTGTCTTTCGGCGCAAAATTGGCAGGAACAACAGGTCAGCGACAACTACCTGCTGGGCAGCTTCTCTTTGGCCTTCGATGCGCAGAACCGTCTGCGGCTGGCTTTGTCGGCTGAGGAGAATCGACAATCTGCCCTTGTCTATGTCACTTGTGATGCGCAATGCACCACTGTCGCCAATTGGCAGGCCACGGCGCTGATCGGGCTGGGGAGCGAGTTGGACCTCAGCCTGCGGCTGGACGCCGCCGGTCGTCCCAGGCTGGCCGTCTACACCGGCAATTCCGGCATCCAAGGAGAGGAGAACCGTCTGTACTACTTCCAATGCAACAAGGAGTGTCACCTCTTCGCCAATTGGACGCAGAGCAATGTAGGGTTGGCGGAAGGGGAAGGCGGCAACCTGAGCCTGCTCCTGGATCAACAGTCGCGTCCGCACCTGGCTGTGACGGATGGCGTCTCTCTACCGAAACAACTCAGCTATATCTATTGCAGTAGCGGCTGTGACACATCACGTCCTGTCTGGCAACAGCGTACAATTGAAGATGCCGAGACAGTGGCTACCGGCCTGTGCAGTGTCGGCTACGCCTATATTGGCTATCGTCCCGCTTTAGCCTGGCGTGCCGCCAACAGCTTGCTGATTACTCATGGGATCCAGGGTAGATGCCTGGGCAACGATGCGATCATCCATCTGGCGCGCTTGACAGCCATGAATTAAAAAGGAAGAAGCTACGCTAGGTAAGCTGCCCTGAGACATGTTCATTGACCGTGAGGAGCTTGTGTCGAACAGAAACGCTACCATCAACTTTGATATTCGTATCGAACGGCAAGGGCAAGAATATCGCACGCGCGCCAGCAGTTCACTTTGCGGTGAGGGCAGCGAACGCTTTACGTTGCCCTTTGATGAAGCGGAAGTAATGGTTCTCCTTGCTAGCTTCGATCGCTCGGCGGCGTACAAGCTGCAATCATTCGGCCAACGGCTGTTTGACGCGCTCTTTGTGGGTGAAGTACGTGATTGTTGGCAGAACAGCGTGAGCGCTGCCGCCCAGCAAGGCGCTGCCTTGCGCATCCGTCTGAACCTGAGTGACACACCCGAACTGGTCAAATTACCCTGGGAATACCTTTATGACAGTGCGACCAATCGTTTTCTGGCGCAGACTGTGCAAACGCCGCTGGTACGCTATCTGGATTTGCCCAAGCCCATTCCTGCCCTGGCGGCGCCGTCGCCGCTCTGCATCCTGGTGCTGATTGCCAACCCCAGTGATCTCCAAACGTTGGACGTGGAACGGGAATGGAACAACCTGAAAAGCGCAACGGCCGACCTTGAAGCGCGCGACGCCATTGTGGTAGAGCGTCTGGATGATGCAACGCTCGTGACTTTGCAGAAAGAATTACGGCGACAGCATTACCACATCTTACATTTCATCGGCCACGGCGCTTTTGATGAGTACCGACAAGAGGGCGTATTGGTCTTGGAGGACAAGGCGGGCAAAGGGCAAATGGTGACAGGGAAAACGTTGGGTGTGTTGCTGCATAACTACCCATCCTTGCGCCTGGTTGTCCTTAACAGTTGTGATGGCGCACGCGCTGTGGCGACAAATGCCTTTGCGGGCGTAGCACAACAGTTGATACAGCAGGAAGTACCCGCCGTGATCGCCATGCAGTTTGCCCTTAGTGATGAGGCTGCCAATCAGTTTAGCCATACTTTTTACGCCGCCCTCGCCGACCACTATGGCGTGGACAGTGCGCTGACCGAAGCGCGCGTTGCGATGGCAGCGGAAGATGACAATGGCGAATGGGGCGCACCGGTTCTCTATCTGCGCGCACCCGATGCCCACCTCTTTGCCGCACCACAACCGCTCGACTCAGCCCTGCGCTGGCATCGACAGGGGGCATTCTGGCTAGGGGCCGGGCTACTCGGCCTGATTCTGCTGATTGGCCTGGGCTACCTGTTGCTGCGTGACGCGCCAGTATTGCAAACCACGTTGGGGATCATGGGCAGCCTGCTCACCCTTTTGCTTAGCTGGCTGGGGCTGCGTGAAGACAAAACGCTCGCGGCGCGCCTGAGCCGCTGGATTGGCGACCAACCGTTTATGCAGGCAGGGCTGGGGTTGGCCTTGGTGCTCAGTCTTGGCTTGTGGGGGTGGATTGGTATACCGATCGGCCGCGATCTGGTCTGTGGGCCGTTGGGCTGTCCGCCACCGGGGGTGCAGCGTTTTGCGATTGGTGAATGGGAGAATCTGTCACCGGGCGTATCTACATTCGGGAGCCGGTGGACGAAAAAAACGCGGGATATCCTCTATGACAAGTTGAGTCAGGTGAAAGGTCTGCAAGGTGTGGCGCTAGATAGTCCGCTGGCCGAAGATGTCAACCATTATCTCGACTGGTGGGTTGAGGGCGACTTTCAGAAGACGACAGAGGTGGAATTATCGGCGCAACTAATTGGCAAAGGCGGCGTGTACCGAGGCAATGTTTCTGTTCATGGTCCAGTAGATGAAGAGAGTAGCACGATTGACTCGCAAATGTTGGAACTGCAGAATCAACTGGCCGGGAAAATTTTGCGCTCGCTCGGCATCCAGGTGACCGCCGCCATCAGCACAGCTATTCGCAATACGCCCACCAACAATCCAGAGGCGCTGCGGTTAAACAATGAAGGGGCGACCTATTACGAACAAGGCGATTTGCGCACCGCTGAAAGCCTGTTGCGCGCAGCGGTGGCGCTCGATGCGCAATACGCCGACGCTCACAATAATCTGGCCAACGTGTTGGTGGCACGCGATGAAATCACCGCTGCCTTATCCAGCGTACAACAGGCAATTGACCTTAGCCCACGCAATCCGCTCTATTGGTTTAATTTGGCCGGGATCTATGAGGATGCCGGCAATCACGCCGCGGCTGCGCCGGCCTATGAGGAAGCCATTGCGATAGACCCTGCCTTTGTACGCGCCTATAACAATCTAGGCTTGCTTCTGTTACAACAAGGGCAAATCGAGGAAGCGGAAGCCATCCTACAGCGCGGTTTATTGATTCAGGCAACGCGGCCCAGTTTGCACAAAAATCTGGGCCGCGTCTACCTGGCGCAGGCAAAGTTGCCAGAGGCGATCCGGGAATTGCAACGCTCAATTGAACTATCGTCACCACAGAATCCCGATTTGGTCTACTATGATGCACTTTACTACTTGGCCGTGGCGCAAGAAGTAGCGGGACAACGCGCTGCCGCCTGCGTTGCACTGGATGACTATCGTCGCCAAGCGGGTGACGATAAGGATCGCACAAGGATAGAGGGGGCGCAGCAATTGCGCACAAAACTAGCTTGTCCCTAAGCAAAGGAGAAAACAATGCACCCGCAAAAATCAAAACAGCACAACATGCCAAGAGGACTGCTATCGCCTGGGAAATTTTATGTAGGTTTGCCCATTTCTGTATTGCTGTCCATCGCTCTTGTCGTCAGCAGTTGTGCCGTGTCACCAACGGTTATACAGCCAGCAACTGCTGCGCCGACCTCTTTTATCGCTCGAATTACGGCATTCACTGGTGAGGTGACGGTGGAGAGCCCACTAGCAGGGCGACCACCTGGCCTGCTGCAACCGTCACCACCGGCCCGCCCACAGCCGATGGATAAGTTCAACGGCGGTGAGCGTGTCAACGTAGGAGCCGGCAGTACGGCGACGATCCTTTGCGTCGACAACCACATTCATGTTCTCGGTCAAGGCATGTACATCATCACGGCGGAATGGTGTGGTGGCGGTCGGTCGTTGCCAACGGACAGTTGCCAGCAGACGGCCAGCAATGTTTGCCGGCAAGCCGGAAGCGCTGTCATTCTGCGGCCGGAAAAGGACAGAGAGAGCGATTTCGGCAACATCCCCGTGATCCTTAGCCCGCGCCACACCCATCTGTTCGATCCACAACCGATCATCCAGTGGGTGTCCGTCGACCAGGCGACTCAATACGAGGTGCGCCTGGATTCATCTGCTGTCAAGAAGCGGAAAGAAGAAATCACCTGTGTGGAGGAGGAGCGCGCCGCCCCCAATCAGCTTTGCTCCCTGCCCTGGCCTGCGGATTGGGTGTTAGAACCTGGCAACCTGTACACGCTGGTTGTCGCTGCCCGCCGTAATGTTGCCGAACCATGGCGCGAATCCGAGCCAAGCATGGTGCGCACGCTGGATGCTGACACTGCCGCGCTCCTGCAGGCGGATATCGCCGCGGTGCAGGCGCTCGCGCTCGACGCCACTACCGAGAACCTCGTGTTGGCGGGCCTGTATACGCACCAACAGGTCTACAGTCAGGCGATTGCTCTCTACGAAGTGCTTGCCCAGGAGACTGCTGCGCCGACGCTGTTTAATACAGTAGGCGATCTATACCGGCAGGTCGAGCTGCAACGCTATGCGCTTAAGGCATATAAGGCCAGTCTGGACTTGCTAGACGCCGGGCCGGATGATGCGGCGATGCGCGCAGCGGCCGAGTTTGGCAGTGGACAGGCCGAATACAGACGCTTGCGCTTCACTCAGGCCGAACCTTATTTCACCCGTGCGGCAGCGCTTTATCGCGCTATGCCAGTGCAAGAAGAATACGCCGCCGCCGAGTACGCCCTGGGGTATAGTAGCGAAGTTGGCGAAAAATATGATGAGGCGGAACAACACTACCGCAAGGCGCTTGAACTGTACGGGACGCTTGGTTTGGCCGAACGAGCGGCAGAGGTAGAGAAGGCATTGGCAAAGATGCGCTAGTGGTTGCCTTCATCGAATGGCGGCGTGGCGTTTATACAACGGAGATTACCCAGGAGGGAATTAATCATGAACAAGCGATCAATCAACCGATTTGGCGGCTGGTTGTTGCTCGTGCTGCTGGCCCTGGCTGGCCCGGCACAACCACTGATGGCGTCGTCGTTGCGCCAGGATCAAACGGCCAGGCGCACAGCAGACGCATTGATGGCGGAGGGGACGCTCCTCTTTCAACAGCAGGAGTGGGGAGCGGCGCTGACAAAGCTAGAGGCAGCCTGCCCCTTGTACCAACAATCAAATGCACAGCCAGAGGAAGCACGCTGTTGGCAGGCGGTGGCGCAAACCAGATTGAAGCTAGACGATCCAGAAGGCGCACTTACCGCGTATCAGACAAGCGTTGAGCTTTGGCAAGCATTAGGCGATCACTTCTGGGAAGTGGTTACGCTTAGTCAGATTGGCGACATTTTGCGCCACACAAATCAATACGATGCGGCTGAACAGGTGTACGAACAGTTGCCGCCATTAGTAGACAAGGTCTTGACCGACGCCAACCGTCCGCTCCTGGCCGAAGAGAAAGCTGGTTTAGCAAACATCTACAACAACATGGCGCTTTTCTACTCGATCACCGGGCAGTATGCAGTTGCCTTTGACTTATACGAACAGGCGCTGGCGATCCATGCCGAGGTGGACAACTACGGCGCAATCGCTGCCACACTGGACAATCAGGGCACGATCTTTGCCAAACTGGGTTATTACCGTCAAGCACTGGACCTCTATGATTTGGCCTTGCGCTTTGCCCAGCAGTTATATGACGCTGGATTGGGTGATGCAGAGGCCGTACTCAGCATCCTGGGTAACATGGGCGTCGCCTATGCCGGACAGGGCAATTTTCAGCAGGCGCTCAAGTTTCATCAGCAAGCACTGGACCTTGCGCATCAGATCAACGACCGCGAAGGGGAAGAAGCAACCTTGATCAACCAAGGGCTGGCATTCAACGCACTAGGGCAAACTCAGGAGGCATGGGCCGCATTTGACCAGGCGTTGTCGATTGCCGAAACAATCGATGATCGTCAGGGGAAAGCGGCGGCGCTTAACAACCTGGCGGATCTGAACGCCAAGGCCAAAGAACACGAGATTGCGCTGGCGCTTTATCAACAGGCCTTGGCAGTTGCCGAACAAGCCCATGATCAGCGCGGCACAGGGATTGCCCATAGCAACATTGGTCAGACATTGATGGCTTTGCAGCAATATGACGAAGCGTTGGAACATTTCGCGCAGGCGTTGAAGATTGCACGCCAACCACAACCACTGGGCAATCGCGAAGCTGAAGCTGTGGCATTGAATAACCTCGGGCACGTTTATTATGCCCGGAAAAGCTATAGCCAAGCGCTTGATCTCTTCCAGCAGGCGCTCAAGCTAGCGCAACAGCACGGCTTACGCTTGAACGAAGGCGTGGCCCAAAGCAATATCGCGCAGGTGCAAAAGGCGCTAGGCCAACACCGGGCGGCCATCGTCTCATTACAAAAGGCGATTACCGCGTTCGAGTCGATCCAGAGCCAATTGACCATCGAAGCGTTGCTGGCTGGCTATGCCGCCCAACAAACTACGGCCTATCAACGACTCGTGACCTGGTTGTGGGAAGACAAGAAATATTCGGACGCCTTTGATTATGCCGAACGCGCACGGGCGCAGGCTTTTCTGAACCAACTGCGCGGCCAGGGCATTGATCTCTACGCCGAGACATCCTCGCCTTTGATCCAAGAAGCGCGCGCCTTGCTGCGCAAGATCACTGGTTTTCAGATCGAGCGAGCCGCCGCAAGCGCGCAACAGCCCCAAGATCGAGCATTACTCACGGCGCTAACCGCTGACATCACGCAGGCACAAACAGAATATGCTGCCCTGCTAACACGCATCCAAATCGCCGCACCGGAAGATGCCACTTTGCTCACCATTGACGATCCTATCCCTTTGCCGCAACTGCGCAACCAGGTGCTGGATGCGCAGACTACGTTGGTCGAGTATTTTGTGACGGACGAACAGACCTTTGCTTGGGTAGTGGACCGCCAGGGAAGTCATATGGCAAAACTACCCATCTCAGCGGACAAATTACGAACAGAGATTGATAAGCTACTCAATTCGGTGGGGAATACCCAGGAAACTAATGCCGTTGCCAGTGCGCTCTATGCTGTTTTAGTAGCGCCCCTTACCGCTTATCTTGGACAGCCAAACCTACTGATCGTGCCGCATGGCCCGTTGCACTATCTGCCCTTCGCTGCCCTGTGGAATGAGGAGACGGCGCGCTACTTGATCCAAGAGTACACCCTCACGTTTGCGCCAAGTGCTAGCGCCTTGCCCTTGATCTATGCCAAACGCAATCCCAACCAAGGCCAACTATTGGCGTTGGGCAACCCCACCGACGATCTGGTGGACTCTGAAGGCGAGGTGAAAGCGATTGCTGGTATGTATGGTACACAGCCACTCTTGCGTAAGGCCGCTACCGAGGGGCAGATCTATGCCAATGCTGGGCAGGTTGACCTTTTGCATCTTTCGGCGCATGGCGCTTTAAACGAATATAATCCGCTCTTCAGTGCCATTGAACTGGCGGCAGATGAAGGGCAGGATGGGCGCCTGGAAGTACATGAAATTTATGGGTTGAACTTGGTTGGCGTGAACCTGGTGACGCTCTCCGCCTGTGAGACGGCGCTGGGCCAGCAAAGTGATGGCGATGAACTGATCGGTTTGACCCGTGCCTTCCTTTACGCAGGTGCGCCGTCGGTGGTCACGACACTTTGGTCTGTCCGCTCTGATACGACGGAAGAGTTGATGGTGTCGTTCTATACTCATCTCCGCAAGGGTGAAACGGCTGCCGTTGCGTTGCAACAGGCACAGATTGAGATGCTTAGCGAACACTCGCCCTACTATTGGGCGGCCTTTACGCTGACGGGCGATTACCGCGGCGGCAACGAACCTTGAGCAATCTGCCAGTGAGCAGTACAAATTGGTAAATCTGTAACGATTGCAAGTGTACCATTAACAAACTCACTTTGCCCTCTTCCGGGAAGCTTGTACCGATCAGGGCGCCCTAGCGCCCAAGCTTCCCGGAAGAGGATCGGCAAATGACTCTGCTAACGCCGCACTAGCAATATGAATATGAGTATTTTGCAAAGGAGCTATCGATGTTCACTCCCCAGTTGACCATGCGACGCGTGCCAGCCTGTATCACTACTGTTTTGGTGTTTGTATTGCTTCTTAACGCATTTACTCTTTTCTTCTCGGTTCCCTCGGTGAGCGCGTCCCTGGCGCAGGAAACATCGACAGCCACTCCGGCGGCAACCGCATCGATCACGCCCGCCGTAAGTGTGCGCTGTGCCGGTTGCATCACCTGGCCCAACTCGGATCAGCGTCTAGACGTCGCGCATGGGGATCGCGCCGATCTCGATGCGGCAAGAGTAGATGGCCTCAAAGACATCCCGCTTGTACTCTCCTTTGGCGTGGCCGATAACGCTACCTGGCTGCCAGGCCATCTCCTTCGCTATAACTGGGACTATAGCTGTCGCGGCAGCCATTCGCTTCCCTTGGCAATGGATCAGGTTGCGTTCATCAAGCAATACAACCCGTCGTTCTTTGATGGTGCAGTGCTTGATAGCGCCACGCAGTACAGACAATTTGTCACCTACTTGCAGACGCAAAATCCCAACACACTGATCGGCTCCTACAGTTCATCAACCACCTGCGTGGATGGACCAACCAATCCATTCACCGAAAACTATTATCCGTCCAACGCGGTGGATTGTCATCGACTAGCGCCGCTTAGCCCGGGCAGCATGGAAACCCAGCCTTTTGAAGCGCAGTATTGTAAAACAGAACCCGCCAAATGGTATATCAACTTTGCCGATGCTGATATTCGGGCCAGGTTTGCAGAAATTCTGCTCCGGACGGTCAAAGAAACCGATCCCAAACCTCCCTTTATTTTTTTGGACAACACAGCTTACCTTGATCCCGAGTTCCTCTGGAAAACTGGGGAAAAGACGGTGGACTGTCGCGAACGCGCCGCGGCGCAACTGGCTGACTGTAGCGAATATACGGCTTTGCAAAAGCAGTTCGGGCGCAACATCTATTTTGAAGACTTCATTGAACAGTATCGCACCTTAATCACAGGGTTGGAACAAGTTGGCGTTCGCTCTATTTTGAATATCGGTGTGGCAGCCGGGGTGCTGGGCTACGAGCGGGACAAAGCTAAATATGCCCAGCAATTTGAGACAGTGGTCGAAAAAAATGGCCTTGCCTTTGAATTTCCGTTTCAGATCAATCTTCGCACGAATGGTAGCGACACGCAACATGAAATTGATCTTCATCGCCGTTTGTTACAGCAAGGCAAGTTAGTCGTTTTCTATGCTGATTACAAAAGTAAAAATGCGTCAAGCTGGATGGCAGCTATGGCTATGCTGATTCGCGAGCCGGGACAGTCGTTGTTCGTCGCCCGCGATGCCTACTCTTCAACCCTGGAATGGATTGGTTGGCCGGCGCTCTATGGCGCACCAGTCATCACGGATACGGTACACCCTGTACGTATTGACAGCCGGAAAAGTGTGGGAGAGAATTGGTTCATGTCGCGCCAATTTGAGCAGAACGGCATTACCAGGGAAATTACGACGGCGCATTTCGGTGTAAATCTGCAAAACTTGAAAACCTTTACCCTAACCCTGTTGGTTCCGAATCTGGATAATACTTATGAAGTGGTGTATGACCAGCCAAAACTTGGCAACTGGGATAAAACAACGAAAGTTTACACTGCCACCCGAACCGATCCAGATGGTCCTGGTGTCCAGGCCGACTATTTTATCTTGGGTGCTGAGTGCAGTGACGAACCACGCATTTGCAAAAAATTAATCGCAGTTTCTGTTGCAGTGTGGAGGTAGGGTTTGATGAACGATGGGAAAGGAGACGCCAATGCTGGTTAGCGCTGAAATTCGCTGGTTTTATGGGGGCGAGTTGCCGCAGGCAACGCTAGACTGGTTCTGTTACGACGAACTGGTCTCGGCGCCGGAGGAGCGCACAGACCGCTATCTGATTTTTCCCGGCAGCGAATCGGTCGGTATGAAAGTGCGGAAGTACGGCGACAAGCACAATCTGGAGGTCAAGGCATTACGCGGCGGCACGGAGACGCTCCACCTGCCGAATGGCGTAACCGGCAGAACCGAGTGCTGGGTGAAGTGGTCTTATGGTGAGGAGCCGGTAGCGCCGCTGGTGCAGGCGCTCCTGGCCCAAGCCAACGGCAGCGTTGATGTCCAGAAGAAGCGGTGGCTGCGCAAGTTTTCGCTTGACAGTGGGCAACCGGCGCCGGTATCGACCGATCAGCGGCCTGCGGAAGGGTGTACGGTGGAACTGACACAATTACATGTGCAAGACCGCCCGTACTGGACGCTGGCTTTGGAAGCCTTTGGCGCCGAACAGCAAGTACGCGCCCATCTGTGGACGGTAGCGACGGCTTTTCTTGCCCAACATTCACCGCCGGTTTCCTGTACAACCGTCAACTCCTGTTCGTATCCCGTGTGGCTGGCAAATCTGTAGCGATAACGGCGTAGAACGAACCCAAATTAAGAGAAGCAGGAGGATTTATGCCAAGCGATACAACCCAACAGACCGCCGCCACACTACAACACCATCTGGCCGCCATCGCGCAAGGGAATCTTGATCAAATCATGCGCGACTACAGCGATGAAGCGATATTGTTCACCCATCAGGAAACCTTCCGCTGGCGGGTGGGGGTGCGTAACTTTTTTGCCGACCTGCTGGCCGTCTTGCCGCCCAATTGGTTGGCGGACTTCAAGGTGATCCGGCAAGAGGTTGAAGGGGAAGTCGCCTATATCTTCTGGCAAGCGCCGCCGTTCTTCCCACTGGCGACTGACACCTTTGTGCTCCGCAATGGCAAAATTGTCGTCCAGACCTTTGCCATGTTAGCGCCCAAGCCATGAAAGAGAAGGGCGATGAAGCGAAAAACGATTACCAACCAAAATTTGTCGCGATCTTGTCGCGCCCTTGTCGCAGCGGCCTGCTATGCTCATGGTGGAACCAGCAAGCGCCGTCGATTATAGCGAATTCCCCTGTTGCTGTAAATCGTCTACTGAAGCAAAGCCGACGAAACCAACCATGTCAACAAAACCACCCTATTACCGCATCTACCTGTTAACGGTGTGGCAGGAGCAAAGTCGTGGCCCGCCGACGCCGATCATCTGGCGCTTTCGCCTGGAAGATCCGCGCACGGGGCGGCAACAAGTCTTTGCCGACGCCGCGACTTTGCTGCGCGCGTTGCATGTCCTCGCAGCCACGCCGGCGGAAAGGGAAACGCCGGCAGAAAGTGAGGAATGACAGCACAATGATGGTTCTCTCACACACCGTTTGTCGCAGTTCTTTGTTTCTCAATCCATGCTTACCCAAGCGAAGGAGCAACCCAATGAAGATGATCCCACACTGTTTCCTGGTTTTGTGTCTCTTGTTGGCCGGCTGTATTCCGTCGCCCGCCGCCCCACCCGTCGAACCCAATGCCGGCCATTGGCAAACCTGGGTCGTGACCGATGTCGCTGCGGTGCGGCCGCCGGCGCCGCCCGATCAAGCCGCTACCCAGGCCGAATTGCAAGAAGTGCAAGCCGCCGTCGCCGCACGGGATGAGGCCACCCTCCAGCAGATCGCTTATTGGGACGGCGGCTCGCCCTCCTATCGCTGGATCGAGATTGTCTTGACCCAATTACGCAGCAAACCGACTTCCGGGCCGCGTACTACCCGTATGATGGCACTGCTCAATGTCGCTATCTACGATGCAATGGTGGCCGCTTGGGATGCCAAATATACCTACAATCGGCCACGACCTGGCACGCTCGACCCGCGCTTATCGGTGCTGGCGCAGCATACCAATAGTCCCTCCTATCCCTCGGAGCAAGCCGTGGCAGCGGGGGCAGCGGCAGCGATCTTGGGTTATCTCTACCCGGAGCAAGCACAAGAGTTCGTGGATAAAGCGCAAGCCGCAGCCGACTCGCGCGTCGCCGCCGGGGCAGCCTTCCCCAGCGATGTGGCCGCTGGCTTGGCCCTCGGCAACGCGGTGGCCGAGCAAGTGATTGCGCGTGCCAAAGTCGACGATGCCTTGCCGCCCTGGGATGGTGTGATCCCGACCGGCAATGGCTATTGGACAGGGGAAAAGCCGGTCGAGCCAAATGCCGCTAAATGGCAGCCCTGGGTGCTGACATCGAATGATGAGCTGCGCTCCCCACCCCCGCCGGCCTACGATTCGCCGGAAATGGTCGCTGATCTGCAAGAGGTGAAGACCTTTACACGCACCTTTGCCACCAATCAAAAGGGCATGTGGTGGCAAGCCCTCGACGGGGTTGTTGAAAGTTGGTACACCTTTGCCAGCCTACGCATGTTCGAGAGCGGCCTGGATGCCAACCCGGTGCGCGCCGCCCGCATCTATGCCATGATGGCGGTAGCCCAGTATGATGCAGGGATCGCCATTTGGGATACCAAGTACACCTACTGGACCTTCCGTCCCTTCCAAATGGATCTGTCGGTCACCACTGTCTTCCCCACCCCCAACTACCCTAGTTATCCATCGGGTCATGCAGGCGTGACCAATGCCATGGCCGAAGTGCTGGCCTATGAGTTCCCAGCCTACGCTGACCTCATCCACGCCAGAGCCGCCGAAGCCTATGAATCACGCATCTGGGACGGGATTCACTTCCGCTTCGAGATGGTGGAGGGAAAGCGGATCGGTGTGGCGGTAGCGCAGAAGGTGATCGCCTGGGACCAGCAGGATGGGGCCGTGGCCAGCCGGTAACCATCAACAAGCAAATTCCACCATCTTCCGGGAAGCTCGAACACGAGCGACAATCAGACAATTTACGCTTCCCGGAAGATGGTATCCGTAGTCTAGCAAGGCTGGTCGCCGCGTGTAGACGCCAATGTTCTTTACCAACCTTATCTAACTTCCGCACTACAACGTATCCAGCAGCGCTTTGGCCTCTTTTAGATCGACTGTATCAAACCCCTCGGTAAACCAGCCATAAATCTCCGCCAGCAGCGAACGCGCCGCTTCTTGCTTACCCAGCCCTTGCCAGAGGCGACACAAACTGGTGGTGGCCCGCAATTCCAGTGATTTGGCCCCTTGTCGGCGCGCTGTTACAATGGCCTGTTGATACCACTCTTCAACTTCATCTGTCGAGGCCGCCAGCGCCAGTAGAAAATCGCCTTTCAACTTGAGCAGATGGGCGTTCCAATAACAACTACCGCGTTCCTCCGCATAGGCCAGCGCGGCTGTAACTTGCTCTAACGCCTCTTCTCGTTCACCAGCCAGCGCCAATGTTTCCGCCAGCAGGGAACGGTAGTAGGTCTCAAACATGTGGCTGCTCCATTTCCGCTGCTGGCCGAGATTCTTCTGTAGCAAGGAAAGACCGGTCTCTACATCTCCTTGTTGGGCTATGGCCCAACCAAGCAATAATTCGCCTATTGATACAAAAAAGGGGAAGTCATACCGGGTGCTGATTGCGATCAACTCCTGGGCTAGGTGTTGTACAGTGGGTGCATCGCGCACGCAGGAATACAACTTACCGGCAAATGCTAAACGAGGAAAGCGGTTGACAAAGGGAATCTCCTGCTCGCGAATGGCAAGCGCCTGGCGCCCCCAAGCCAATGCCTGGTCTGGGAAACCCAGCAGCCACAGGCATTGGGCCATATGGATGATTGTACCAGGAATTAGATTGTCTTCCCCTGTAGATGTATATTGTGCTGGCGAACCCCTCAGCATTGCGCTGGCTCGATAGTGCGCTAATGCGCGCAATAACTCACCAACATAAGTAAGGGTGGTGCCAAAATCGACTGACATTTGATTGATCAAAGCAAGATTGCCGCTCGCTTTGGCCACGGCTAAGGCTAGTTCGTCCAGTTCGCACGCTTTGCGCCATTCGCCCCGGTTGCGGGCAACAATGCGTAATGAGCCTAAGGTCCCACACCGTTGCACAGGATTGCCGGCCTGCACTGCCCACTCATCCGCTTTCTGCCAGGCCGTTGCCACCAGTTCATGGCTCCAACCATGAATCAGGACTTGGGCCAGCCCTAGTTCAGACCATAAATCACTTTGGTGTGCGGACGATACTGAATTGGGCGGTAACAGTTGTACGATGGCTAGGGCTTTTTGTAAATAATCGGCCTCTTGGCTGTGGGCATAGAGCTGCTGTGCCACTTTGGCCGCCTGTTGAAAATAAGTGAAAGCCTGCTCCAGCATACCAGCACATTGGTAATGCCCAGCGAGTTCCCCGGCTACCGCATCCAGCTTGTCGGCATGAAGTTTTTCCAGGGCCAGCGCCACGCGCTGGTGAAAGAGTGCCCGCTTGACAGGACTGCTTTCGGCGTAGGTCACATCGCGAATGCGGTCGTGGCTAAAATCATAGCGGGCGTTGCCCTGTTCACGCACAAGGCGCCGCTGCCACAGTTCATCCAAGCCTTGCACGACCTGCTCTTCATCTTGGTGACTGGCTGCTACAAGCAAAGGTACGGTAAAGGTGCGTCCGATGGTTGCTGCTACCTGGGCCAGGGTTCGTGCGGTCGGCGACAGTTGTGCCAGGCGCGCCTCGATCACGGCATAGACTTTAGGCGGCAGAATCGATTGTGGCGTGGAACATGTCCGGCACGATGGGTCCCACGGAAGGCCCTCCTCAGTATATTTGCTGTCCGTGCCAACTCTATCGCCAGCGCGGACACTTTCGATGACAAATAACGGGTTGCCGGCGGTTGCCAGGTAAAGCTGTGTCGCCGCGCGGCTGTCCAGGGCGTACTTCGCCACCTGTGCGCCCAGGGCCGCCGTTTCCTCAGCGCTCAATGGCGCCAGTTCGATGGTTGTCAATTTACCGCCGTGTAGCAACATCCGCCGCAACTTGTGTAAGGGATGATCGTCATCCACCTCGTCACTGCGAACGGTGCCGACGACCAGCAAGGGCGTTTGGGGCGCGGTGTCGAACAAATATTGCAGCCAGGCCAACGTATCGGGGTCACACCATTGCAGATCATCCAGCAACAGCAAGAGGGGACGGGGATCAGCGGTGAAGGCGTGACGCAACGCCTCGAAGAATTGCTTTTGCTGCCACCGTTCGGTCAACGGCTGCGGCGCCGCCAACGTTGGCTCCTGGATGAGCAGTTCCGGCAGCAGGCGCGCGACTTCACTGCGCCAGAGGGGGTTGAGTTTGGCCAAGTTCCCTTGTAGCGGTGGGCTGCGCAGCCAGTCGGCCAGGGGGGCGTAGGCCAAGCGCCCTTCCAGGGCATAGGCGCGCGTGCGCACTGTGGCGTGGCCCTGGCGTTGGACAGCCATGAGCAATTCCTCGGCCAGGCGCGTCTTCCCAATGCCCGCCTCGCCGGTGATGCAGACCAACTGCACACCCGTCTGCATGGCCGTGGGCCACATTTCCAGCAGCCGTTGACAAGCGATGTGCCGGCCCACAAGGGGATACTCAGGAGCGACCAAAGGCTGCGGCTGCACCCGTTCCGCTGGCGCCGTTGTTGATAAGGGGAGAGCAACCGTTGTTGCCATTGCGACCGTTTCTTGGCGATCCGACGCGGGGAGGAAATTATGGCGAAGATTGGCGTAAAGTTGGGTTGTCTCCGCCGCCGGCTCGACCGCCAACTCTTCGGCCAGAACACGACGGCAAATTTCAAATTGCGCCAAGGCTGCTGCCCGTTGCCCGCTGCGCGCCAGCAACGTCATCAACTGGCGGTGGGCTTCTTCCCGCCACGGCTCTAAGGCTAACAAGCGGCGGGTATGGGTGATGGCGCCGGGCAAATCACCTTGTTGTTCATGGAAACCGGCCAGCGCGTGCAGCCCATTGATGACGGCCTCGCGGTAGTGTGCGCGCTGAACCAGCAACCACTGCTCAAAATCGGGCGCCTCGCGTACATAGAAGCCTTCCAACAGATCACCACGGTAGAGGGCCAACGCTGCTTGCAAGGCTTGACTGCTTGCCACCGTGGGTGGCTGACCAACGCCATCGGCAAAGCGCTCGGTGTCCAGTTCATAGGCAGCGTCACGGTTAAAGGCAACGGTCTGCCGTTCAATCAGCACGGCATCACTGAGAAGATCGCGCAGGTTGGAAAGACATTTACTCAAACTGGCGCGGGCGGCGTCTTCGGGTTGATCGCCCCAAAGCAGACCGGCGAGGGTAGCCCGTGTGTGCGGACGCCCGGTAACCGCGAGGTAATAGAGCAACGCCTGCGCTTTGCTGGTGCGGAAGCCGGTCACGGGCTGGCCATGACGGCGCACTTCTGGACTGCCGAATAGAGTGAGTTGGAGTCTGTCAGGCATAGGGAGATTTCAAAAACTTGTCGCAATTGTGTTGCGCCTTTATCGCAGCAGCCTGTTCTGCTCATGGCGGAACAAGCAAGCATTTTGCGTATAGCTTACTAAAATGGTACTACGAAATAAGGGGGCGAGTACGAATTCTGTCACTTTCTATCACAATGAAGGCGCCGACAAGCGTAATGGTCGAGTTTTGGAGTAACTGATACAGGCGCGTTGCCTTTTGGGTCTCTTCACCAGGATTAAAGCGAAGCAAGATGACGCCTTTTGCGCCGCGCATGGTTTCCATGACATATAAAACGTCAAAACCATGTGTGCGCAGAACTTCTACCAATTGAACGTCGGTGCATTCATCCGCCAGGAATTTCACAGACTTACCTTGTCGGCGTAGACGATTTCTTCTTGTGCTAAATAGTCCGCGGCCAAAGCGGCAGCCGCATACAGATCTTCAATCGTCAAGTGTGGGTGAGCTGCCAAAATCTCAGCAAATGTTTTGCCCGCAGACAATTTGCGTAAAATCAGTTCTACCGTAATCCGTGTTCCCTTGATCACTGGTTTCCCAAACATAATGTCCGGATTGCGTTCAATTCTTGGATGTACCATGGTGTATCCCTCCTTGACCTATTGTAACACGGGGGAAAACATTGCTCAATTTGTGTTTTATGTAAAGCAATGCACTTAACCTGACGAAGGTTGAACCAATCTTCCCACAATCGGGAACCAGTATTAAGGCCAGTTGTACAATAATTTTATTATAATATATTATACAATTCTCGCGATACCACTAACAGAGGAGGCGTACCACTGACTCGACCACTTTGGGCTAGTTAAAGCCCTGTGGCTGGTTAATGATCGTGCAGGGAAAAACTATGCAGAACTTTTCAGGAGGAAAACGCATGAAAAGCCGACACTCACTCGTCCTGTTCATCCTGCTTGGCCTGTTGGCCCTGACTGCCTGTACAGCGGGGGTCATCAATTCCGAGACGGCCACTGAAACCACGGACACCTCAGCATCCACTGCGGAAACCGGGACCATGGTCATTCGCAATATGGGCAACTTGACTTCGTGGAATCCAGCGCTCACCAGTGACGGCGCCTCAATTCAAGCGCGCAGCTTGCTCTGGCCGGCGCTGATCAACACCGATGAAGCGACCGGCGCACCGGTTCCCGGCTTTCAATCGTGGGAGGTCTCGGAGGACACGCTGACCTACACCTTTCAGATCCGTGAGGACGCCGTGTGGAGCGATGGCACGCCCATCAGTTCAGCGGATGTAAAATTCATCATCGAGGCGATTCAATCGGATATCGAAACCGTTTATGAAACGCAAGTTGAGCAGATTGTGGCCGTCAACATCATTGACGAGAAGAATTATGAAATTGTGTTGAACGAGGTCAACTGCGCTTTCCTCTCTGGTCTCAGCGCGATCCGGCTCTTGCCGTCGCACAAATATGCGGCGGATTTTAGTGATTTTGAGAGCAGTGATTTCAACATGAATCCCGATGTCAGCGGCGGCCCCTATATTCTGGAAGAGTGGGCGCCGACCGAATTTGAAGCCTACCGCGCCAACCCGGACTATTGGGGGGGCGCGCCGGCCATTCCCAATCTTGTCAACCGCGTGATGGAGGATGCGACCGTCGGCATTCAGGCGATTCAGGCCGGTGAAGTGGATTATATGACCATGCAAGGGGATCTCTTCCAGCAGATTACCAACAAAGATCACCTGCAGTGGAGTTCCTTTCCGCAGACCTCCGTCGGTTTCCTGGCCCTGAACTGGGCTGATCCCAACGATCCCCAACCCGCCTATGATGAAGCCGGCAATCCAGTTGAGCAGACGCCGCACCCGCTCTTTGGCGACGTGCGTGTGCGTAAGGCGGTTGCGCTGGGCATCAACGTCCAGGATATGATCGATGCCATGGGGCCGGATGGCGGCACGCCGCTGGTGGGCGCCGTTAGCCCCATTTCAAGCTGGGCTTATGCGGCTGACCTGGCGCGCTATTCATACGATCCGGAAGCGGCTAAGGCCCTGCTGGAGGAGGCTGGCTGGGTCGATAGTGACGGCGATGGCGTGCGCGAGAAGGATGGGCTGCCCCTGGCTTTTACCATCTCCTACAGTTCGATCCTCCAGATGTTTGAGACCGAGGCGCTGCTGATCCAGGATCAACTGAATCAGATCGGCTTTGATGTCTCGGTTAAGCATTATGAGTGGGCTAATTATCTGGAGGAGGTCTACTTTGGTCAAAAGTATGACGCCACGCCGATGACCAACAGCGATGGCGCAGCCGCCGAACCGAACACCTTTACCGGTCTGCTGCTGAGTCGTCAAGATACGCCCGGTTCTGGTGGCAATATCGTATCATACGTCAACCCGGAAGTGGATGCGCTGATTGATCAGGCGCGTGCCGTGCCAGGGTGTGTTCAGGAAGAGCGCGCCGCGCTTTATCACCAGATTCAGGAAATTGCCCACGAGGATGTGGCCTATGTCTGGCTCTTTGTTCCCAACATGTTCCATGTGAGCAACCGCCGGATCGGCGGTTTTGAACCGGGCGCCACTTGGGTCTACTATGGTTATCTGGATCATCCGCAGGAGTGGTTTATCGAGAAGTGAGCGATTGCTGTACCAAATTTCAGTGCTTCTGTGTTCCTTCTATCTGTGTTCCATCTATCTGTGTTTAGTCATTGGGCAATCGTAAAAGACTAAACACAGCCGGAAATCAGGGAGTCACAACCGCGTGCTAACGCGTGCGGCTCTGACTCCCTGATTTTAATTACGCTGCCAAACGCCAAGCACTGCGCGGATCCAGCGCATCACGCAAGCCATCGCCCACCAGATAGAAACAGAGAACCGTCACCATAATCAAAATGCCCGGCCAGATGACCAGATGGGTGCCGATGTTGAAATAGGAGCGCGCGTCGGTCAGCATATTGCCCCAAGTTGGGGTTGGCGCCTGGACGCCAACCCCCAAGAAGCTCAGCCCCGATTCAACCAGAATCAGGTTGCCGGCGATGATCGTCATGGTCACAATGACAATGGGGAGTACATTGGGCAAGATATGGTGTACCAACAGCCGCCCCGTGGAGACGCCCACTGCCTGCGCCGCCAAGATGTATTCGCGTTCTTTCAGCGCAAGCACCTCTCCCCGAACCAGGCGACAGGTGCCAATCCACCCCAGTAGCGCCAGAATGAGGATCAGCAACGGGGCGGAGGGGGTCCAAAAGGTGGATGCGATCAAGAGCAAAAAGAGTGTCGGCACAGAACTCAGCGTGGTGACAGCCCAGGTGATCAAATCATCGACCCTGCCGCCATAATAGCCGGCGATCAGCCCCAAGGCCACACCGATCAGAATGGCCATGAAACTGGCGCTATAGGCGATGGCCAACGAGACGCGTCCCCCATAGAGCAGACGAATCAACTGGTCGCGCCCCAGGTGATCAGTGCCTAACAGATGGCCCTCGGCGCCCGGCGCGAGAAACTTGTTGGGAATGTCTGTCCGGTTGACATCGAGTGCCAACACCTGCTCCACAACGGGCGGTCCCAACAGGCAAAGCAGGGTCATCACGCCCAGCACCACCAGCGCCGTCAGCGTTAATTGATCATGTAGAATGTGCCGTACAGCGTTCTGCCACAGGGTGCGGGGTCGCCGTGGCGCTTCTTCTTTTAACTTTACTCGCGTTGTAGCGGTCATCGGTGAGGCTTTCCTATTTCAGGCGGATGCGCGGATCAAGCCAGGTGTAAAGAATATCCGATATTAACAAACCTATCATAAACATTGCTGCGGCAATCACGACTGAACCCATGACCAAGGGATAATCGCGGTTGAAGACGCCATCCACGATCAACCGCCCCATCCCCGGCCAATTAAAGACCTTCTCGATGATGACCGCGCCGGCCAACAGGGTACCCAGGGCCGGACCGATAAAGGTGGCGACAGGAATCAAGGCATTGGGGAGCGCATGAAGCCACCACACGCGACGGTTGATCAGCCCTTTCGAGCGGGCAGTGCGCACATAATCCTGTTCCAGCACTTCCAGCAACTCGGTGCGGGTAAAGCGGGAGATAAAGGCGATGGTTCCCAAAGATAATACGGAAACCGGCATTAGCATGTGCTTGACCGTTTCCAGCAGATCAAAGCCGCCGCCACGCCGGGTAATATCGCGCATACCGCTCATGGGCAAAAGGTCGAATTGCACGCTGAAGAGGATGATCAGGAGTAGCCCCAGCCAGAACGGTGGCGCCGCATTGCCAATGACCGTGAAGACGCGCACCAGTTGATCGACCCAACGCTTGTGATAAATCGCGGCAAGGACGCCGAGAAAAATGCCCATGCCATACCCGACAAGCAGCGCGCTGAAGGTGAGCAGGAGCGTGGCTGGAATTTTCTCCAAGAGCAATTCAAGGACGGGGCGACGGTGTTTCAAGGATTGGCCCAGATCGCCGCGCAACAACCCCCGGCGTTCGCCATAGCTATCCGGAGCGCCATCGCCATCTGTATCAATCTGTCGCCAGTCATTACCGACCAGCCAGTAGAGATATTACACCAACGGCGGTTGATCCAACCCTAGCTTGCGGCGCAAACTTTCGGTCACCGCTGGGTCGGCCCGCGTGGGGTTAAAGGTAATCAGCTCAATCGGATCACCCGGCGCAGAGAGCATCAATAAGAACGCGATGAGGGTGACACCGAAAAAGGTTGGAATGCCTTGCAGCACCCTTCTGAGAATGTAGTTGCTCATAAAGGCATTGTACCATAAGGCCATACCAAGAAAATAATCATTTGTGGCAGCGTGATTCGTGTTGCGTGATTCGTGTTGCGTGATTCGTGGGATGTGCCAAACCGCATCCTTACTTATAGTTCGAGTGACGACTGCCGCTGCGTTTCGGCAACGAGCTTGCCGCGTAAAATCACAAAGCGCTTATCGACCTGAAACTGCAAGGCGCGATGCCAGTCTGGTGCGTCGAGAACCAGGAGATTCGCTTCCGCCCCGACATACAGCCCATAGTTCGGCAACCTAAGTACCTGCGCCGGCGTCGTCGTCACCATTGGCAGCACCTGGTTGACTTCGCCGTTCCAGGCAAATTGCCCATTGTGCGCCATAAAGTGCGCCACTTCCAGCAGATCGTTGCGGCCAAAGGGATAGAACCAGTTGTCAATATCATCCTGTCCACAGGCCACTGGCACGCCGGCATCGAGCAATTCGCAAACACGGGTCAGCCCACGCGGCCAGGGTTGCCGTGGCGGGAACTCAGTCGCAATTAGCGAAACGTGGCTGTTAGAAAAGATGGTAATGCCGGCCGCTTTGAGCAGGACAATCACTTCATTAGCATAGCCATCAGGGTAGAAGGACAAAGCGGCACACTGGGTAGCAGCGACGCGCCCCTGATAGTTGTTGCTCAAAGTCTGGCGCGCCACATATTCCAGCGTGCGCGATTCGGCATCGGCCACATCGTCGCAGACAAAATGGAGATCTTTGTCAAACGCCTTGGCCAGGGCAAAACACATGTCGGTGTGACGCTGTTGCGCCGTCTCGCCCCGCTCGATCCACGGAATGCCGCCGACCACATCCGCGCCGAGGTCCAACGCCTCTTGCATCAGTTGGGGGGTGCGTTCGCTGGTCACGCCATCCTGGGGAAAGGCAACCACTTCCACCTTCATCAAATGCTGATAGCGTTTGCGAATCTGAAGCAACCCTTGAACAGCAATTAAACCGGACGCTTCATCGACATCGCCAAAGAGGCGGATGGCGCAAGTCCCATTTTGGATTGCCAGCCGCATGACCTCGTCGACGCGGGCGACAACATCTTCGACGGTGTATAATTGCTTGACGTGATGGGCTGCCTGGAAGCGGGGTAATGCTTGCACATCAGCGGGCAAGGTGGTCAAGAGCCGCCGCCAAAAGGATTTACAGGCGTGGAGTTGACCATTGACAAAGGCCGGCATGGTTAAGCGTTGTTCCGCCGCCAGTTCGACCGGTGCAGTGGCGGCAAGGGATGGTTCAATGGCGGTGATCTGTCCGTTGCTAACGCCAATATCGACGGTGTTACCCGCTTGGAGACGGGCTTGACGAATGATTAAATCCATGTTGTCTCCTTTGGCGGGTTGAAACCCGCCGCTACCGTCAGCCGTCGCTCCGCGACTGGGTAGGGGGGAGATGCCAGTGGCGTTCGGTGTGGGTTTGTACGAGCAAGCGACCGTTTTTGAATGTTGCCAGCCGGGGCGGGATGGTAGTAACCGCTTCCAGACAAGAAGTTGTATCCACCACCACTAGATCTGCCCGTTTCCCGATGCCAATGCCATAGTCCAGTAAGCCCAAGGCTTGGGCTGGATTGTGTGTGACCATCTGCAAGCTCTGCTGAATTTCTGCTTCCCCAGATAAATGGGCAACATGGGCATTCAGGTTAGCGATCTGGAGCAGGTCATAGCTACCAAAGGGGTTAAACGGGTCGCTCACATTATCTGACGCGGCGCTGACATTGATGCCACGCGCTAGTAACTCTTTCACACGCGTCACCCCACGCGGGGTTGGCTGTTGGTTGCGCCCCATCAACACCAGATTGCAGGAGGGCAAGGTGATAATATTGAGCTGCGCCTGCGCCACTTTATCCATCACCCGCTCTGCCGTGGCTTGATCCACAAAAGCAAGCGAACAACAGTGACCTGCTGTCACTTGTCCCTGCATTCCATGTGCCACTGTTTTTTCGGCCACCATTGCCAAACTCAGCATTTGCGGATCTTCGGTCTCATCAATGTGGAGATCAATCGGTTTGCCGAAGGCTTCCGCCAGCGCAAAGGCGGCATTTACCTCTGCTTGTGGATCGGGGGTTAACGCCGGTACGCCGCCAACAAAATCCAGCCCCAACGTAAGTGCGCTGTGCATCGCTTCTCTGTTTTCGAATGTACCACCGGGATAGCCGAGTGCCACCAGTTGTAGATCGATCACGTCCCGCCACTCTTCGCGTAGGGCCAGAATCGTCTCCACGGTCGCCAAATCGCTGGCCGCTTCGACATCGACGTGAGAACGCATGACCGTAACCCCGTTGGCGACCGCCGTTTGCAAGGCGCGGCGCACCGTTGCCTGAATCTGTTCTCTGGTACGGCTGCGTTTGTGGACGCGCCAGACCTCAATCGCTTCAATCAGCGTGCCACTCTGATTATGGAGCGGGAAATAGGTCTTGTCCAGATGGGTATGGGCGTCGACCAGCCCTGGCAACACGACTCGCCCCTGCAAATCCCACTCATTGGCCGCCGTCAATGGTAACGCCGCGCCGACCGCCGTAATACGGTCGGCGGTAATGGCAATATCAGTTAACGGTGCCGTATCAGCCACGCGCCCCTGGCGCAAAATCCAGTCAGTCATAAGCACCCATCAAAACCAGATCCGGTAGTAAAGACTTTAGTCTTTGTGCGACCGGAGAAAGACTAAAGTCTTTACTACGATTTACGAGACAAACGTCGGCGCTTCAAAACGACTAATTTCCGCAATCAGCGCCCCTAGTCGCTCGGCGGCTGCGTCTAGCATCGCCTGCCCCTTTGGTGCCGTGCCTAGGGTAGCATCGCCAAAAACGCCGGTTGGACTCCAATCGCGACTGAGCCAGGCGGCGGATGCCTGCCCAAAGAAAAAGAGCGGCGTTGGCGTTTCAGGGAAGGGAGCGAAATGGCGGGTCGCCTTCTCCATCTGCACCAGTTCCGGCGCAATGGCTAACATGAGCGACGTTTCCAGTTCACCGGCATGAAAGCCCAGCCGTTGCTCCTCTGCCGTAATCGGAAAGGGCGCATTGACAAAGAGGCCCGGTTGCAGACAAAAGCAGTACAGATTCGTGCGTGCCCGAATATCCCGCGCCGCCACTTCGAGCAATGCCATATTACCGCCATGCCCATTCAAAAAGGCCAGCCGGCGAAACCCCGCCGCTTTGATGCTATCAGCAATGTCATGCAAAACCGCCAGCAAGGTTGACGCCGAAAGGCTGATCGTACCGGGAAAACCCGTATGTTCATTGCTCTTGCCATAATTGAGCGGCGGCAGCGCCCACGCCTTTACCGTCGCCGGCAAGCGGGCCAGGGTGACATCGAGAACATGGGTCACCTGGCAGGTGTCGGTGATGGTGGGCAGGTGGGGGCCGTGCTGCTCAATCGCACCGATGGGCAGAATGACGACGCCTTCCTGCTTGTCTAACTCAGCAATTTCTTGCCAGGTGTAATGGGTCAGATTACGGCGCAGATCGGTCATGGCGGTTATGCGCTTTCCAGCCGTTTGAGATGACCAGGGTTCAACAGACCTTGCGGGTCCCAGCGTGCTTTGGCGTCGAGCAGCGTTTGTCCATTCCAGCGTACATCCTCGTCGAGATAGTGGGTATGGGGATTGGCGATCCAGATGCCGATCTCATCGCAATAGTTCATGAGTTCCCACAACTGATCGCGCCCCTGGTAGCGCACCAGACTCAACCCCTGCGGGTAGAGCCGACCCCGGAATTTCATAAACTCGATATGCTCCAAAATCTGGTCGCCATAGCGTTCTTTGCGCAGCCGGAGTTGTTCATAGACTCGTTCCGGGTCAAACTGGTCTTGCAGATAGGTGATGTTTTCATCGACCTTCATGGCCCAGAGCGTTGTGTGATTCCACGCAAAATCAGAGAGCAGCAGCCCCTTTTTGAGATAATCCTGCGGCGGACTCTGCCAGGTGACAACGCCGCCAAAGGGTTGTACTCGCTGCTGTAATTCGGCCTGATCAATGGTCAACATCAGCAACATCTGTGCTTTGCCTTCTGGTGATGCACCGGCGCGCACCAGTTGACGGAAGAAGGAAGGGATCGGCCATTCGAGAATCGTGATCAACCGTTTCGCCAGCGCTGGATCATGGGCCAACACCTCGCCGCAGCGCAATCCGGCCTCAAAGGTATCAAAGCTGACGACATATTGCGCCCACGGTTGGGCCGGGGCGAGGGCAAAGGTCAGGTCGGCGATGACACAACTGAGGCCGCAGTTATGGATCACCCCTTGGAGTTCTTCGGGATCGGTGATGGTGAGAATGCGAGGCGTCTCTTCAATGGTGACGATGGTTGCGCCGCGGACGTTGTCATCATCCCAGAGCGTTCCCCAGGTGACAGAACCGACACCGCCAGAGCCGCCGGCCAAGAAACCACCCGCCGTTGCTGTGAGCAGGGTGCTGGGGTAGAAACGCAACTCAGCGCCGATTTTCCGCGCCTCATGTTCCATCGTATTGAGGACAACGCCGGTTTCGACGCGTATAATCTCCGGTGTCAAGGTGAGAATTTTGTCGATCCGCCGGGTGCTGAGGACAACGCCACCACGGAGCGGCACGCTTTGCCCATAGTTGCCGGTTGCCGCGCCCCGCATGGTAATCGGAAGCTGGGCGCGCACGGCGATGGCAATGGTCGCCACCAGTTCATCGACCGTGCCGGGGCGCACAATAACTTCGCCCACCTTGTCGTCCAACTGCGGCTTGAGGACAGGCGAGTACCAATAACAATCACGCGAATTGTTTTCGAGTTGGCCGGCGTCGGTGATCACATGGTCGGCACCGACGACCGCGGCGAGCGATTGCAGCGTTTCTGTGAAGATCATGGGTGGCTACTACCCCTTGTAATGAACTTTGGTGCGCATGTAGAGAAAATCACCAGCGCGATGCAGGTTGAAGGGCTGTGAATAGGGCGCTTTGCCCGGCATCCACGCCACGCCTTCGGTATAGCTGGGGCGGAACTTCTCATTGCTGCGCCCAATAAAGTTGGGGCAGAAGGTGACAAACTCTTCATCCACCTGTTTCGCCGCCAGCATGGAGCCAAAGAGGCGTGCCCCGCCTTCACACAACAAGTTGCGCACGCCATAATCGCTGTAGAGGATCTGGTTCAACCGGGCAAGATCGACGCTGGTCTCACCCAAATCATGCACATCAATGCGGGCATCACACTCAACGCCGTGGACATGGGCCGCCCCGCGACTGGTCGTCGCCAGCACCACCTGGGCGTCCGGTTGGCGGAAACAGAGCGCCTCAAAGTTGACCTTGCCCTCCAGCGAAACAACGACCAGGATAGGGAGTGGGGCAATGCCTTCCGCCGCCCGCAACGCGGTAAAGGCAGCACCATCGTAGGAACACATGAATTCGGCTGTCCAGAGATGCTCGGTTTCCAAATTGACTGTGGCGTCGCCTGACATGACCGCATCCGCCCGCGCCCGCAGCAAGCCCATCAACCAACGATCATGAGCGTTAAAATCGGTCACATCACCGCCGGTGGACGCATTCGGCTCGTTATAGGAGATCCGCCCATCGCGTGACTGGGCAAAATTGGTATAAACATAAGGTCGTCCGGGCATTGTGGGCATATGCCAATCGCCGGGGTAAATCCGGCGAAATGCTTCCGGCAAGGAAGGGGTGGCCGACTGCTCACCGGTGAAGAGTAATTCAAAGGGGCTGCCAGGGCCTTTTAGATCGACCATGAGTGTCTCCTTATGTGATTCGTGATTCGTGATTCGTGTTGAATTTGATGGTACGGTTCATGATTTCCTGATCACGAATCACGTTATCACGAATCACGTTATCACGAATCACGTTATCACGAATCACGTTGTCACGAATCACGTTGTCACGAATCACGTTGTCGGCCACTCTGCGCCATCATAATAGCGCGTGCCGCGATGGCCTTGTTTGGCAATCGGGGTTGCGAGCCGTTCGCCGGGCGCGGTTACCATAACTAGTGTGCGCGGTTTGCCGGATTCAGGGTTGGTGGCGCCGCCGATCAATTGTTTGATCTTGAGGCGACCGACCAACTGGTCATTAAAAATGGTGTAGACATAATCGCCTACGTTGAGTTTGGAGGGGGTGCCGGCCATGTGAAATTCGTATTCGGTCAGCGAGCCATCATAGAGCGCATTGATGGCAGCCACGCCGTCGGTGGCGGGGATGGTTTTGGTGATGCCAAAGCTCACAGTAAAGTCTCCCGATCTTCAGCGTCGCGGTGATTGGGTTAATGCGCTGTGATCATAGTGGCTTTGGCGTTGTGTGTCAACTTTGGGCGCATGAAGGGAATATTTTGACTTTGGGATGCCGTCAGAACTGAGAGCGTTAGCGACCAGCCAACTGTTCGCTAACGCTCTCAGTTCTGACGTGAAGAGCCCGTGAAGCGTTTTGTTGGTATAATCGGGCTATCCAAAGCGATAGTTAAACAAATGAGGTGTGTGATGCGGAAACGAATGTTCATTGGGGTGACAACAGTTCTCGTCTTGTTAGCGGTTACCTATCTTGCGGTCGGCTACCTGGTCTACAATCAATTGGGCTATGTGGCGCACAGTTGCGACCGCCATCGACCCAATCGACCCGACCATTTTACGAATATCAATGACTGGCCGGCGATGGATTTTACCCCCTACTTTATGCAACCCTACGAAGAAGTGCGCTTTCCCAGTCGCAACGCTGATTGGGAACTGTCGGCCTGGTATGTGGCGGGCGACCCCAAGGCGCCCGCCGTGATTCTGGTCGATGGTCTAGGGAGTTGCAAATATACACAGTCTGTTTTGTTACCGGCGGAGATGCTATGGCGCAACGGCTTTACCGTCCTTTTGCTGGATCTGCACGACACCAGTGATTCGACTCTGGATGACGGCTATTCAACCATCGGCATGGATGAAGCGCTGGATGTCCAGGGCGCCTGGGATTGGCTGATGGCGGAAAAGGGCTTTGCACCGGAAGAGATCGGCATTTTGGGCAACTCCTTGGGCGGCGCGGTGACGCTCTACGCCTTTGTCGATGAGCCGCGCATGGCCGCGCTCTTTCTCAATTCACCGATTGCCAACCTGCCCCAGGCGATCCGCGAAGAGTTGGGGCGCGTTGGTTATCCTTCCTGGTTGACGCCCGGCGGTCTCCTGGCGGCGCGGCTGGTCACGGGGCAAAACATTGTGGCGCGCAACCCGCTCACCGAAATCCAACGCGTTGGCGATCGGCCCATCTTTATCACCCACAGCGCCGATGACAAACGCGTCGCCATTCACCACAGTCAACAATTGGAAGCCGCCGCGAAGGTGGTGGGCGACAATGTGACGGTCTGGTATGTGAGCGGCGCCGATCATCTGCGCGCACTGGCGCTCTATCCCGAAGAATTTGAGGCGAAGCTGGTTGGCTTTTTCCGCGACGCCTTAGTCGATCAGTAGTAAAGACTTTAGTCTTTTGCCCGCCCCAGAGAAAGACTAATGAACATTAGGTAAATAAACCGGTAATCGTAGGTGCGGTTTGTAACCGCACTTGCTCCCTGGGAACCGTGCGGTTACAAACCGCACCTACG
>QWII01000123.1 GCA_021405325.1 Caldilinea sp. CFX5
AGACGCCGGGAACGCCGCCAGGATGGCGGCGTTCCCGGCGTCTTGCGTAAGTCCTGTACAATTTTCGCTTTTCAAATGTTTCAGGCCACAACTACCCTTGCTTCTGAATAGTTTTCAATGCAGCTATAGCTCGTACGCTGATCCTCCTACCTTCATAATCTTCGCCGGGGTCGTTCAACGCCACAAGTAGTGTATCAATGGCGTTTCTATTTCCGATTCGTTCAAGCGCAACAATTGCCATGTATCGGGTATTTGGATCTTGGGAATTGAGTAAAATCTCACAAAGAGGTGCAACAAATGAATCATCACCATAGGTTATAGAAGCATAACAAAGGTAATGATTTCCTTTAGAGCAGCAAGTGTTTGCGCCCGTGGCAATTGGCGCACTTGTGCGATAACATTTTCTGGTACACAGGCATATGGCAAATTCTCAAGATAAGTCAACATGCGATTTAACACATCAAACATTCCGCCGAACTTTAGTGATTAATCATTTTCTTGATTAAAACTAATGACATCCCTACTTTGGGTTCGTAGGACATCCTTTCCTGCTAACTATGGGATGAAATAGGGTAAGGCATGTTTAATAGCTTGGAGTCCCTTTAACTTGCGTGCTGCCAGGACTCCAAGCTGATTTAAAGAATGTTAGAGATTGTCAAGCACTTCCACTTTGTCCGAGAATAAAATCTTGAAAGGACCTTGTCCTACCGGTGTATTCCATGTTTTGTCAAAAGTGCTTGGCAAATGGGTACTAGCTCGCATAAAGATACGTGTGGCATTTGGGGCAATACCAGTGATGGCAATATCAATGATACGATAGAACTGATCTCTATCTAAATACAACATATCAATGGCATTGTCGAGCGTCGTCACAAAGTTAGAATGACCTGCACCATGCAAAACGACCACAAATTTTCTTGAGATTGTCCTTCCTAATCTGCTCTCAATTTCTTGACATGCTTCTTCAAGAATACGGCAAAGCAGCTTTCTGAAATCTTCTTTATTCATGGTTACCTCAAGGAGCGATGATCGTTAGCCCACCAATCACTAAAGCATAGAGGTCGGGTAGCACATCATCTGCGAAATGGACGGATTCTTTAGCCCCAAACTGTCCTGGATCTGTAAAGAGATAACCATGTTCCAGAACAAACGATCTTGGAACTTCAATTTTAGTAAGCACCATATTCACATCCCTATTCATTGGCGCTTTCATAATATCACGAGCACCTTGTTCCGTTAGAGCAAAATACTTCCCACCACCACTCGGGGATAAGCCGTAATCACCAAAACGAAGCACATCATCCAGTTCCTCTGGCCTTACGGCTCGGTATAAAGTAACTAGCGAATCATCTCCACCATTTGAGTTGTTTCCGACGTTATTGCCTGATCCACCCATCATGCCACAGGTGATCATATTATACATGGTATTGGTGGCAATATTGGCATTTTGACCAAGCGTGCCTTGATAGCCATAGGCATCGGCGGTCAGATTCGCGACCCCGGTGAGGACGCCGCCCAGCATACACGCTTGCAGCCACGGCCCTAGCGGGTTATTGAGCGCGGATCCATTGTCGGCTACCGGCTGGGCAACCGTGGGCAACGTTGGGTAGATGCGCGTCGCCTCGTGCAACATCGCTGCCGTCCAGGCCATGACGCCATCAACAGCATCGGAGCCGAACTGCGTCATCGTGTTGCCGATACCGGCCATCCCTGCCATACAACGCGGGGTCGTACCACAGGCCAAGACCAGACCAAAGACGGCTAGCCCGATGGAAGCGGTGTAGCGATTGACACCGGGCATCCAGAAGAGGGCATTACGGCCCATCGCCAGGGTCATCGAAATGAGCAACGAGAGCGACGAGGCCAGGCGGAAAACGGCAGGCGCCAGCGTTGGCAACTGGAGTACGCCTTCCCCGACATCGTGCCCACTGGGGTCTACCCATGTGGTGGGATTGTTGGCCACATAGGCGTACAAATTGAAGCCTTGACTACCCGGCGCGTTGGGCTGCACCGTATCGGCGCTGAGGAAACGACCCAGGGCGGGGTTGAGGTCACGCGCCCGCAGGTGGAGCAAGCGGGTGGCGGCGGTGTAGAGTTCGCCGGTATAGCCCAGGGCGCTGCCGCTGCCCGTTTGGCTGCGCACGGCACCAAAGGCGTCATAGGCGGTGCTACCCACCAGGACGCCGCTGCCGTCGGTCACGCCCCGGATCGAGGCGAGGGCGTCACTCAACAGGTAGTGCCGATTGCCGCTGCCGTCGATCTGCGCTTGGGGGCCAACGCCGTGGACATAGGCATGGCCGCCATCATCAACCAGCAACGGATTCTGGACTAGGCGATCCCAGAGGTAATTGGTCGCCGCCCCATTCACCGCGCCGCTGACCCGCACATCAAAGGCGTCATAGCTATAGCTGGCGCTGTTGCCGCCCACCGTTGCCCCAGTCAGCCGATTAGCCCAGTCCCAGGTGTAGCTGTCAGCGCCGGCAGTGATCAGATTGCCGTTGGCGTCATAGTTATAACTGGTCGCCCCGTCCGAAAGCAGTTGACCGGCGTTGTCATAGCTATAATTGGTGGCCACGCCATTGAAGGTTTGGCTCAGGCGGTTGCCATTGGGATCATAGCTGTAGGCCGCCGTGTCGCCATTTGGGTAGCTGACATTGGTCAGGCGATTGAGGACGTCGAGGGTATAGCTCTCCGTTCCGGCATTGCTCGCCATCGCCGCGCGGTTACCGTTGGCATCGAGTGTATAGTTGGTAAAGAGCAGATTGCCGCCCGGCCCGTTGTGGCTGATATTGGTCAGCCGCCCGGCGTTGTCATAACCGTAGGCACTGTTAACGCCATTGCTGCGGCTTAGGCCGGTCAGATTGCCGTCGGCGTCAAAGCTGTAATTGATGACGCCGCTGGCCCAGTCGCCGATATTGGCCAGGCAACCGGTGGCATCATAATTATAGCTAATTGTGCGCCCACCGGGCAAGGTCATGCTGGTGCGTTGATCTGCGTCATTATACGTATAACCCACTGAACCTTGCGGTGCCGTAATGCCGGTCACGCGGGTAAGGGCGTCAAAGGCATAGGTGGTTGTCCCCGTGGGATCGGTCACGCTGGTCAAGCGGCCCACGGCGTTATTATGAGCAGCCAATCAGGGCATAAATTACCTTTACTTTTCGCCACCCCAAATTCGACAAAACCCCCAACCACGCGGTATACTATTCGCTTGTGGATAGCACCGAACCGCAGCGGCGGTTGATTCATAAAGCATTTGAACGTTATTTTTGAAACGGCAGAAAAATATTCATTGTAAACCCGAGTTGTAGATTGAACAAGGAGTTCTAGCACATGGCAAACATTAAGTCCGCCGAGAAGCGTATCCGGCAAGCCCCCAAGCGGGCGGCCCGCAACCGCACCCTGCGCAGTGGCGCCCGCACCGCCGTCAAGCGCGCCCGCACGGCGCTGGAGGGGGGCGACGCTACCTCCGTCGAGGCGGTGCAAGCTGCGATCCAAACGCTGGATCGCGCTGCCGCCAAGGGGGTCATTCACCAGAACAATGCCGCCCGCCGCAAAAGCCGCTTGATGCAGGCGCTCAACAAGTTGAATGCCGCCGCAGCCTAAGCCGGCAGCAACAAACAAAAAGAGGGAACTGTGTTGGCACAGTTCCCTCTTTTTGTTTGGCAACGCAACCTGCGCGTAGCCGCGTAGGAGCGCATTACCGTCGCTGTACTAACGGTAAGTAAAAGTCCTGTAAGGTCGCCGCACTCTGCCCCAGCAAGGTCTGTGTCACATCCGCCGCGCCGTTGACATCAGGATCATCGCTCACCAGTGCGCCGGCGCCGCTGACAAGCCCGTTCGCGACGGTAATGGTCGCTTGATTTTGCACCACCCCTTGTGCACCCTCTGTAACACGCATCTGATAGCTGATCAGCACATTGGCGCCCACGGGGAATTCGGCAATGTCTATGCGCAGGGCGCCATCGCCGGCGCCATTGCCCTGCCCCACTGTTCCTAAACTGGTAGCGACGGCGCCGGCGACCAGGGCCAACCCCTGGGTTGGCGTGGTGGTGATCTGCACGCCGCCGGCGACCCCATTCCCGCTATTTTGGATGGCAAGCCGATAGATCAAGGTGTCGCCAACGGAAACCACTTCATTCCCATCGTGATCAACAAAGAGATAGTCGGTCAGCGTGGCGCGCAGTTGGGCAAAGGCGTGCAACGGTGTGCGGGTGGCGTCATTGCTTGCGGTCGTGTCCGGATCGTCGGTCGCCAGTTCGCCAAAGTCACTGCTGCTGACGGCGCCCTGGTTTTGGACGGCGGCGACATTGAGCGGCAGCGGGTTTTGCACTTGAACACGGAAACGAATGGTGGCGGCGGCGCCGTTACCGGCCAGTTCACCCAAAGCGACGACAACTTCGGTGTTATTGGCGCCATTGCCGGTGGTGACACTCCCCTGGCTGCTTTCGACCATGGGCAACAAGGTGGTGTAGGGATCGGGCGTGTCGCGGAACAGAACATTCGCCACCCCTACATCGCTCTGGTTACGAATGGTGACCACATACTCCAGGGTATCACCGGGCGAGGGCACGCCATCCCCATCGGCATCCACAGCCAGAGTATCGCTTTTGGTCGCCACCATGCGCACGGTGCGATTCACCGGCGTTTGCACTGTGGCCTGATTGTTACCGGGCGTCGGGTCGTCGCCGTTGCTGCCGTCGTCAGCAATGACGGCGCTGTTGCGGATGGTGGTGACGCCGGTCGGCAATGGGTTATTGACCAAAACAGCAAAGTCGGTAGCGCCCTGTGCACCGGCGGCCAGATCGGTCACCGGCAGACGACAGGTGGCGCCTGTACATTTCCAACCATTGCTGCTGTTCCCTGCATCAAAAGTGGTCTGTTCCGGCAGCGTTTCGGTCAGCACGAGATCAGTGGCCCCTTGATTGCCCTGATTTTTATAGTTCAACCGGTAGCGCAACGTGTTGCCCGGCGTGGCGCTCTGGCCCTCATCGCTTTTGGTCAGTTGTAGATCGGGGGCCGCGTTGAGCGGGGTCTGCTCGGTGTCCACATCCACCTCGGCAACCAACGCCGTGCCGATGGCGGCGCGATTGCGGATTTCGGTAATGCCGGCGGGCACGGTGGGGTGTACGCGCACGACAAAGCTGACTTGTCCGCTGGCGTTTTTGTTCACCTTACCCACAGTGTAGGTGCAGGTGCTGCCAGCCGACCCATTGGGGGCGCAAAGCCAATTGCTGCCGGCATAGGTGGTATACTCCGGCACGCCTATCGTCAACACAACGTTAGCCGTATCAAAGAGGCCGTAGTTGGCATAAGTCAACGTATAGGTGATGAGATCGCCGGGCTGGGCTGTTACATCGCCTTCGGTCAGAATCAGCATCAGACCCAGGGCCGTATTGTAGTTGGTAAAGGTGCAAGTTACCGTTCCGCCATCCTTGACCGTAATGTTGCTTGTCGGGTTATTCCCATTGTCACAAGTTGCGCTGAGTTGCGCCCAACCGTTGGGAACAGTCTCTGTCACCCGATAGCCATTCGCTGCCGGGACATTGACAAACTGCTTGACGCCATTATGGGTAAGGACAAATTGGCCGCCGCCTAAGGCGCTATTCGCCCGAAAGGTAAAGGCGGTTGTATCATTGGGGAAGGATTGCACAACCTTACGGACAACTATCGTCCCAACAGGAATTGTCCCACCCGTCGCCGGTGAGTCATTGACGAAAACGCTGCCGACCAGCAGGAAAACCAGGCAGACCGCCAGGTAGCTATATCGTCTTAATAAATCGAGCCGTGAGTGTAAAGTCATATTGCTTCTCTCCCATTCGCAAACGCCAGCCAATCAGATCCATTTTGATCAAGCGGTAGGCCAAGATCGCCGTCATTTTTTTAATACTTAATCGTCATCTTACCTGGAATCCTTCACAGAAAGTATTACATTTTGCCTACCTTTTCTAGAACGATTGATGGACAGTGAGCGCAGCATCGTGTATAGATAAATTAGGGGAGTAGGAAACAGGTGAAATTACAACTGAACTGCCGCTTGCAAGCTTGGCCGGCGCCCGTTACCGCCTTATTCCCTGACAAATTACTGACTATCAGAAGGATTTTATCCGCCAAAACGATTATATAGAGTATGCGGAATGAATACCTATTGTATAATTCATTTGACTTAGACGCATCAAACAATGATCAATCACAATATGATGACGGAATTTTCCAGAAAAAATTATGACTGATTTTCAACCATATGTCGGTCCGTTTCAACTCCACAATCAAATCGGCCGCACCCCCACTACCAATCGGTACCGCGCTACGGACAGTCGCAGTGGGCAACCCGTTACCCTCCATCTCCTCACGGATGAAGCAGCGCAACAGCCAACCCTGGTTGAGCAGTTCCTGAGCATCGGTAGCCAGGCGATGCGCTTGCATCACCCTGGATTGGTAGCGACAGTCGATGCTGGGGAGACACAAGGCTTTGTCTACATTGCCACGCAATGGGTAGAGGGGCAGTCGCTGGCCGAGCGCTTACGCTGGGCCAACAGTGTCGTCAATCTTGAAGCTGCCGCCTATATTATTAACGCGCTGACCGCTGCGCTTGATTATGCCCATCAGCAGGGCTTCATCCACGGGCATATTACCCTGGACCAAATCTTTATTACGCACAACAATGAGGTCTTGTTGGATGGCTTTGCCCAGGCGATCCATGTTGGTAGCGCTGCGTCTACCACCACAGCCGAAGCCACGGTCAGCAACCCGGTTGTTTTTATCTCCCCCTTTATGGCGCCGGAACAGGCCAAAGCCGACGAAACGATCGATTTCCGGGCAGACATCTATAGCCTGGGGGCCGTGCTCTATGCCATGTTGTTGGGTCGTCCGCCTTTTGCCGGTGAAACCACCCAGCAACTGCTTCATGCCATCGTTGAAGAGCCGCCCATTCCGCCTGAATCCATCAACCCCGCCTTGCCGCCGGCCATGATCTATGTGCTGAAGCTGGTGCTGGCCAAAGACCCCAATGTACGCTATGCCAGCGCCGGCGAGTTTGCCAATGCCTTTCTCCAAAGCACACAATGGCGGGCGGCGCCGCCGGTCACCGAACGCACGGTTGCCCACCAACGCCGCGGACTGGCGCCGCTCATCCTGTTACCATTGATCGCCATTCTCTGTCTCGTCATTCTCACCGGCGCCGGTTTGGGCTGGTTTGGTGAACGCTTTGCTTTTCTGCCCGCAACGCCAGGGGACGGTCTTGTCAGCCAACTGCGCGGCCTGCTGGGATCGGATCGGGTGGTGGCGCAGTTAACCGCCGAACCGCTGATGTTGACCCCCGTTGTGATGGTGACGGTCACCGCGTCAACGCCAACGGTGGCAGTGGCGCCGGCGGTAAGTGAAAGAGCGACAGCGACGGCAACACCGGCTGTCCTTACCGTCGCCAATGCACCCACTCCAACGCTCACATCGACCACGCTGCTCACAACGACGGCTTTACCCGCCGGCGCAGCAGGCATGACAATGACGACACCGACAGCCGCCATCCCAGCCACGGAGAGCTTAACGCCGGTCGCGTCAAGTCATGGGATCACGACCACCACAACGACCACAGCTTCCATGCTGGTCATTGACCCATTAGGGTTGCTGGCCGGCCCAGTTGCCGCCGGCGCGGTGATCATCAATGGCGCGGCTGAACCGGGGACGGCCGTCCAGGTGCAAGTCAATGGGGAATCGATCGGTAGCACCGAAACCAAAGTCTCCGGCACCTGGTCATTGATTGCTGATTTAAACCAGCCGGGCGCTTACGATATTACAGCAGCCGTGCTGGACGAAAGCGGCAATGTGGTTGCCGCCGCGCAACGCGCTGTGACCGTTGTGGCGGGCGAGGCGACACCAAGCGTTGATGCAAACTTATTAGCGGCTATCACCACCACCCTCCCGACAACACCGACAGTCCTAACGCCCCTGATTGCCACAGCCACCTTGCCGCCAACCCCCGTCGCGCCGACGGCGACCCATACGGTGGCGCCGACCGCGACCGCACAACCAACGGCTACCCACACGGATACCGTCCAGCCAACAGCGACGAACACACCAACCCCCACGGCAACCCAGACGCCGGCGCCGACAGTAACCCAGACACCATCGGCGACGGCGACCAATACGCCCGTGCCGCCAACCGCGACAGCAACCGCGACCAACACGCCGCAGCCAACGGCCACTCACACGGATACGGTGCAGCCGACCGCCACCCACACGCCGTCACCGACAGCGACCCATACATCTGTGCCGCCGACCAACACGCCCCCGCCAACCAATACGCCGCTCCCCACGGCCACCAATACCGCCTTACCGACAGCCACGGCCACCGCGACCAACACGCCCCAACCGACAGCCACGGCCACCCACACGAATACAGCGCAGCCGACGGCAACGCCGATCTTGCAGCCAACCGATACCTCCACACCAGTAGCGACGGCGACGAATACACCACGCCCAACAGCAACCGCGACCAATACGGCTTTACCGACAGCCACGGCAACACCGGCGCCAACCGCCACCAACACGCAGCCGCCAACGGCAACTGATACAGCGACGCCTGTACCCACGGCTACTAATACAGTGACACCCGTGCCCACGGCTACTAATACGGTGACGCCGGCGCCAACCGCCACCAATACAGCGACGCTCGTACCCACGGCTACCAATACACCGGTACCGACGGCAACTGACACCAATACGGCTTTGCCAACTGTGACGAATACCGCAACAGCAGTCCCAACGGCGACGAATACGCCACGGCCGACCGCCACCGACACAGCGCAACCAACGGCGACCGCTACGGCAACGGTGGCGCCAACGGCCACAGATACTGTGCGCCCAACGGCGACGCCCACAAACACGGCGACGGCCACAGCAACAGCCACCAACACCAGACGGCCAACAGCCACTACCACACCGCGGCCCACCGCCACCAGTACGCGGCGACCGACGGCAACGAATACCTCGCGCCCGACGGCCACCAACACACCGCGGCCAACAGCCACCAATACACCGGCGCCGCCGACGAATACGCCGCGGCCAACCAACACGCCGCTCCCCACGGTCACCAATACGCCACTCCCCACGGCAACCAATACGCCCGTACCGCCGACAAATACACCGCGCCCGACCAACACACCAACGCAGACGGCTACCAATACGCCGGTGCCGACCCCGACCGCCGTCACCGGTTCAATCGAGCCGGTTGCGCCCGGTGACGGCAATAGCGGACAAGGGGAACAGACCTTTACTTGGACGGCCAACTTCACCCCCAGCGAGGGCTATGCCTTTGAGCTTGTCTTCTGGAAAGCCGGCCAGGATCCTCTCCGCCAAAGCTTTGGCCTGGCAGCGCCGACGACGAACCTCAATGTCACCCTTGATCTACCACGGCTGGATGAGCAATTGGGCGGCACCTTTGACACCGGTGAATACAACTGGGGCGTTTTACTTGTCCGAACCACGCCAAGCTACGAGCGCATCCAATATCTGGGGGGCGGCTATCGTTTTACCTACTATCGCGGCGGCGGTGATTCCGGTTCGGGTGGACAATCATCAGGTGAATAATGAGCAAGCAACCATCATCTCTATCCCAACGCTTACCTTTTTGGCTGGCGCTCACGAGCTTGGCGCTGGCGCTGCTGGCAACCCAATGGGACTGGGCGCCCTCGCGCGCGGTGCCGATCACGCAATGGCATAGCACCACGGCGCTGCCGGAAGGGTTGGCGAGCAGCAATGCTGTGACCTACGGCGATTTTGTCTATGTTGTCGGCGGCAAGAATAGTAGCGAAGCCGGCATTGCCGCCATTTACGGCGCGCGTCTCAAAACGGATGGCGGGCTGGAAAATTGGACGGTTGTCGGCCAGTTGCCCCTGCCGCTCTACCTCCATGCCACCGTTGTCGCCGGGGATGGCCTCTTTGTCATCGGCGGCTGGGACGGCCAGGGGACACGCGCCGAAGTCTGGCGGGCGCCGATTTTGAGTGATGGGCGCATTGGCGGCTGGGCCGCCATGCCCCCCTACCCAACGACGCTCGACCTGCATGATGCTGTCGTCCTCAATGGGCGGATCTATGTGGCCGGCGGCTGGAATGGTACGCAGGCGCAGCAGACAGTCTATGCGGCGCCGTTGCAGGGTAGCAGCCTCGGCCCCTGGCAACGCGTGGGCGATCTCCCTCAGTCGCTTTACCGGTTAGCCATCACCACCGACGGCCAACGGCTCTATGTCACCGGCGGCTTCAGCGGCAATGAGACCATCTCCGGTGCGGTCTATGTGGCCGGCGCCAATGGTGACGGCAGCTTGACCGCCTGGCAAACCTATAACTTGCCGGCGCCGCTCTTCTACCACACGGCGCTGATCCATGATAAGCAGTTGGTGATCTTGGGTGGCCGCAACAATGATCAGGTCTTCAATCAAGTCTATACAGCAGCGATTGATGCCAATGGCGCGCTGGGCGGGTGGCAAAATGGGCCGGCGCTCCCTGTGCCGATCTACCGCATGGCCGCGGTCACGGTCAATCGCTTCGGTGCGGATTATATCTTTGTCGCCGCCGGTCTCCGTAGTGAAAGGGAGTACCAGAGCGCCGTCTACCATTCGGCCGCGCCCCCGCCGCCGACGCCCACGCCCACGCCGACCGTCACGCCGACGCCCACACCAACGCCGGGGCTACTCATTGCCCTTCAAAATACGCCGCGCCACTGGATTGCACCGGGCAGCGAAGTCGCTTATACCATTACTTATCAAAATCCGGCATCCACCCAGCTTGCCAATGTGATCATTACGAACCGCATTCCCAACTTTGTTGAATTGGTGGAAGGCAGCATACGCACCAGCCAAGGTAACTTTAGCACCACCGGCAACAAAGCCGGCGATCTCATCTCCTGGCAGGTAGGCGCGGTCGGGGCTGGAGCCAGCGGGGAAGTCTCCTATCGCGCGCGCCGGCCATTGCCGCCGACGCCCGCCGTTCCCCCGGCTCTCACGATTGACATCGAAGCGCCGGCGGCGGTCAGCAAGGGCAGCCAGGCGACCTATCGCTTTACCATTAGCAACAATGCACCGGCGGCGCTCTCTAACCTTGTCGTCACCAACACGCTGCCCTATGGGGCGATTTATGTGAGCGGCAGCGACAGTGCGCCGGTGAATAATATTGCCCGCTGGTCAATACCAACCCTGGCGGCGGACAGCAAAGCCACGGTGGAGTTGGTGGTCAGAGCCGGCCAAAGCCTGGTCAACTATGACTACCGCGTGACGAGCCAGGAAGGGCCAACGGCGCGGGGTCGCACCACTGCCGTCACCCTGGTGGATGGCTTGCCGCCGCTCTATGGCGATGGCGTTATCATTGTCAACGAAGGAGCGCGCATCACCTGGAACAGCGCCGGCGGCGGCGCCGCCGCCGTCAGTCGTGCTGTCTCAAACCCGGGGTTCAATGCCTATTTACCGTTGGTAAGACGGTGAGGTGGTTTCGACAAGCTCAACCACCGCTGGTTGAGCTTGTCGAAACCACCGCTGGTTGAGCTTGTCGAAACCAGCCTCATTCTTGCCACTCACCGGTGTTGTTGAAGTAGTCACAAACGGTTTGGAGCGGACAGAGGGCGCATTTGGGCAGGCGGGCCAGGCAGATTTGCCGGCCATGACGGATCAGGTTGAGGTGGAGGGCATAGAAGCTGCTGGGGGGCAAGAGCGCTTCCCAAGAGGCTTTGATCTTTTCCGGGCTGGCGCGCCGGTGTTCCACCCCCAGGCGCTGGCTAATGCGTTGAATGTGCGTATCCACCGGAAACGCGCCCAGGTTAAAACAGAAGAGCAGAACAATGCTGGCGGTTTTGTGACCAACGCCAGGGAGACGGGTCAGATAGGCCAACGCTTCCTGCACCGGCAAGGTCGCCAGGTGGGCGAGCGTATAGTCGCCCTGTTCGCGTTTGAGCTGTTCCAGCGTAGCGACCAGATGGGCCGCCTTTTGATGGTACATGCCCGCCGGGCGAATCGCCGCCTTGATCTCATCAAGGGGCGCTAACCGGACCGCGTCCCAGTCATCACCGAAACGGGCTTTTAGTTGCGCAAAGGCCCGTCCACTGTTGATGTCATTCGTGTTTGCGCTTAAAATGGTTGCTATCAACTCATCCACAGCATCCGGGCAGGGCGCCCAGATTGGCTCACCAAAGAAGCGGTTCAAGCGCAGGTAAATTGCTTGCGCTTTGGCTTGTTTCTCCAAGACAATTACTCCTCTTGCTGATTATGGAAAAATTTTTACAGAACGGTCAACCCCGCCCACAGCCTATTGGGGATCGCGCGCCGCAGGCTACGGCAGCAAACGCGCCGGCTGTGCGCGCAACGGGACACCGGCTGCGGCAGATAGGCCTGATGGCGCTCAGCCTGTTACAGGTCGGGATGCGCAGTTGTCTCTGGCTCTACTGTGGCCTGGCGCCTGCACTTTGGCTATGGCATCAGTGGACAGGGGATCGGCTTTGGTGGCTGGCCTTGCTCAGTTCGTTTACCCCGCACTTCTTTTGGCCGCTCCTTCTGCTCTGGCCGTTTGCCCTCCGGCCAGGTCGCCGGCGCGCCCGGCTGCTCTTAGCCGCGCCGACCCTCCTCTTTTTTTACCTCTATGGCGCCCTCTTTCTGCCCTCTTTTCCTCCTGCCCATCAAACGGCGCCGCGCCCGCTCCATCTCATGACCTTCAATATGTGGGCAGGTACGCACGGCGCGAGCACAGCCCGCATCCTGATCGACAAGGGCTTGCCCGACATTGTCGCGCTTCAGGAAGTTAGTTACCGGATGCAACGCACAATTGAAAAGAGCGTGGGCAATTATTTCCCCTATCAAGATTTTAGCTACAGTGGTCGCGGCGGGTTGGCCGTGTTGAGTCGTTATCCGCTGCAACGGCTTTCCTCTGACCTGCTCATTGATCTTTTCTGTAGCCAATACCGGGTGACGGTGGATGCGGCTCATCAATTTCGGCTCTACAACTGTCACCCCTACAGCACCCATGTCGCCTACCCCACCGGCCGTTGGACGGCGTTGGCCAATCAAGTTGAAGAGAGTTTTCGGCTGCGCACCCGCCTTGGTGAGCGGCTGGCCCAAGAGATCCAAAGCCACGGTGAAGCGACGATTGTACTGGGTGATTTTAATACAACCGACCAAAGTGATGCTTACCGCCATTTAACAACCGTCCTCAGCGACGCCCATCGCACGAGCGGTTGGGGCTTTGGACATACCTTTCCCGCCGGCACAGCGCTCTTCCGCAAACCGCCGGTTCTGCCCCGTCTGGTGCGCATCGATCTAATCCTCTATAGTCCAGCCTTTGTCGCTCTGCAAAGCGCCGTCGGTTCAACCTACGGCAAATCCGATCATCTGCCGTTGCGCGCACTCCTGGCCTGGCGCGCATACCCTTAGGCGCCTGCTGCCCGATTTTTTCAACAAAACAGCATTCAGATTGTACTGAGAAACGAAGTCTATTACAATATTCTTACTGATTGTGTAATCATCAAACATTCATATCGATAACACTTGGGCGTAATTGGGTTCAGCTACTGCGTTGAAGTAAAAATCGCAATAATTATTTTCAGCAAAACTTACGAACGACTTACCCTTTGCTGAGAAATGACCTTTTATGATGGTAATGACAGAAATGGCGCGAAGGATTTACCCCCATTTGACGATTAATAGTATAGGAGACTATCAGAACAGTGGTCACACCTAAAGGTAGTTTCTCCGAGGAAGAGTTTCTCCTTCGTCTGCAAAAAGGTGATGAAGAAGCTTGGGTTGAATTAGTGACGGGCGAACTTAGTACTCGGCTTTATAATTACTTACGCCATAAGCTGCCAACGCCGCAAGATGTGGAAGATGTTGTCCATGACACATTTTCGGCGGTTGTGCGGGCGATTCCAAACTTTGATGGAAGAGTTAAATTGTCAACCTTTTTATTCTCTTTGGCGCAACACAAACTAGCTGATTTCTGGCGGCGACGCCCGGAGACGGCTGAACTTTCCGATACGATGATCGACCCCGGGGTGAGCCAGGAAAGTATCGAGTTTATTGAAGTATTGCAGCGTTTGAAGGAAGAACACCGCCAAGTCTTGCTCATGCGCTATCATATCGGCTTGGGCGTCGATGAGATCGCCAGTGTGCTGGGAAAAACCTATCGTGGGGCGGAGTCACTCTTAAGCCGGGCGCGGGCCGAGTTAAAGCTGGCGATGACACTCGATCAATAAGCAATAATCAGTAGTCCGCAGTCGTTTAGTCGCGTAGTCCAGAGTCGATCTATTCCCATCTCGGTGACGTTACGCTCTACGGATAATGGGGAAGAGGGAATTGGTCCGACGAATCGTCGACCAAGAGTCTATCTTATGTGGAAAGATCAAGAGTTACACAAACTGTTTCGTTCCCGTTTGCCAATTGCTGATCTACCGACAGCATTTGCCGAACGATTGACCCATACTATTTTGGAAGAAGTGGCCATCCTGCGCCAAACAAACCTACTACACGACGACGCCACAACCGATCATCTTGCTGAAGGTCTGCCCTGCAAGCCTGCACCCAAGCCAACCGCCCGCCTTTTGGTGAAATCCCCCTGTTTACTTTAGCACGCCGCAGCCGCGTCATACGCTTTGCCGGCATCACCGAAAATCGCTTTGCCCAAATTGTGCGCCAGTTGATTGCCGCAGATTTTGGCTTGCGGCCCAATTGCCACATTCACGCCACCGGCAACATTATTGAAAAGCTGGTTGCCATAAACCTCATTCGCTACGCCGTATTGAATGCCATCGACTTCATGGCCGCCCAGCCGTACACCGGCGCCGACATTGCCGTAGACCACATTATAACGAATAATGTTCCCGTTGCCGCGCGATCCAATCCCACCTGAATCCGGGTCAAGCTGGCCGGTGCAGCTATTCTGCTCCACCAGGTTGGCCGCGGCGCCCTCTTTAATTTCGACACATTCATTGCCCTGAGTGTTCATCACATTATGATGAATCCAGTTGGCGCGGCTCTCATCGGGGTCAGGGGTCGGGTTTTTGCCGTCGTCCCATTGGGTGCTGGAGGTGCCGATGTAGATCGCCTCGCCGTTTTTGCCGCCGTCACCAAAGGCAAAATCAAGCAGGCCACAGGTGGTAAAGGTAGAGTAGGCAATCTCGTTCTGGTGGGCAAAGTAGCGCAGCCGTAAGCATTCACCGCCGGCATTGCGGAAGGTCATGTTGAGGACGCGCAACCCCGTCACCCCGCGCTTGGGTTGCGTTCCTTGGACATAGAGCAGCTTCTGGGTGTAGCCCTCTTTCTGCGTAGGATCGCCGTAAAGGCCATCGATGGTAAAACCGACCAACGTGTAATAGTTGTGGGTCAAATAGAAGGCCGCACTGGCCGCACCGGCGCCGCGTAGAATGGCATCCGCCGGCCCCATGATGGTGATCGGCGCCTCCGCACGCCCATCAACCACTGAAACCACATTTTCGCGATAGTCGCCAGGGAGAAGATGAATGGTGTCCCCCGGCTGCACCTGGCCGAGCGCATGTTGTAGCGTGGCAAAGGCAGTCAAGGGCGTGGCGCCGGGCGCCGCATCATCGCCATGCGGGGCGACATAATATTGGCGCGGCGGGGTCAACGGGAGAACCACCGGTGGCGCCGTCGTGATAACCACTGTTGGCGTCAGTGTAGGGGCGACGAATAGGGTTGGCGTCACGACTGTTGCGACTTCGACAACCGGCGTCGCTGTCGCCGGTTGTAAGTTGCTCAACATCTCTTCGGCTTCGTCGGCCATTGTCGCCACCACTTTTTTGGCGCTGCGCTCCCCGCGCCAAAGATCATCTAAAGCCTTGTCGGCCACCGCTTCCCACCGGCTATAGATGGGATGCAGCGGGTCATAGAGCGCGAAGCGCACGTCAGTCGTCGGGAAAAATGCGGCGAGATTGTGATCGGGTAACGCCGTTGGGTGAAGAAAAGCGGGCGCTTGTTGCAAGGCGAGCAAGGCCGGCGTCATCTGCTGCATTTCGGTCAACAACGCGGCGCCGGCGCCCTCCGGCCCGGCCAGGAATTTGACAAAGGCCCAGGCCGCTTCCGGGTGCGCCGTGTTGCGGGCAATGGCAAAACAACTGCCGTCGCTGCGGTTGGCGCTAAATTTCCCGGTCGGCAACGCAACAAAATCAAAGGACAGGTCAGGCTGCGCCAGCAAGGCAGGAACGCGCCAGTGACCGATGATCTGCATGGCGACCTGGCCGGTGAGAAAGTGATCCGGCGTTTCCCCCCTGGTTTCCTCGTCAGCCACCGGCGGCATCACCCCCTGTACCAGGCTGAGATCGGCCTGCCATTGCAGGGCGGCAAGGGCGGCTTTCTCTTCCAGCAAAAAGGTAGTAGGCGCAAAGGGGTCATCAAACACATTCTGCCCTGTCGCCGTCCAGACCAGCAACGGCCAGTAAGCGTCAAAGCGGTCAATGCCGTACTGCTCCGGCTGACCATCGCCATCCACATCATGGGTGAGTTTTTGGGCGGTGGTCAATAAATCATCCCATGTCCATGGCGCCTGGGGGTAGGTAACACCGGCGGCGTCAAAGTGATCCTTATTGTAGACAACCGCCATCGTCGCCCGATCCAGCGGCAAACAGTGTAAGCCCTGGTCGGCAGTACGGTAGAGGGCCAGGGTATCCGGGTCATAGGCCGCCAGGTCAAGCTGATCCGCAGCCACCAGATCATCCAGCGGCAGGAGCATCCCTTGCAGCGCCGACGCATAGGCGACAACCGTCGAGGGGTAAAACACATCCGGCGCCTCACCCTGAGTGAAGGCGAGGTCAAGCGTGCGGTAATAGTCGCTGCTCTTGGGGATGTTTTGCAGTTCGACCCGGATGGTCGGCTGTTGCGCTTCAAAGGCAGCAATCAGCGGCTGGGCGATCTGCATCAGCCGCGTCTCATCCCAGCGCATGAGCCAACGAATCGTGGTTATGTCGGTTGGCGCAGTAACGGTTACCGGAATTGTTGTCGGTGTTACCGTAGGGGTGACTTGCGCCTGTTGGGCCGGCGCTGAGGGCGGGTGCGCATAAGCGGTGGGGCGGGAAGTCAACGAGTAAAGCCCCAAAGCCGTGATCACCCCAATGAGTAGAATGGGCAACAGTAGTCGGTGCGTCACAGGTTTAACAAGAGAACACAGGACTTACGCAAGACGCCGGGCACCCTCTGGGTGCCCAGATTCCCGTCTTGCGTAAGTCCTAAACAATCGAAAACGTCGGGTTGTCAGCCCTACCAGTTACGGTGTGACGGCCGAGGGTATCCGTAGCAAAGACTAATGAACGTTACGAAAATAAAGCGGTAACTGTAGGTCATCGCCGCCGGCGTGACAAGGTCCAAGGATTACCGAAACCATTAGCTAACCTTCTTTAGTCTTTACTACGTCAACCGTTCAAGACTTCATTGATCAACGCTAGCCGCGCAACTTGGCGCCAGTCGCGCTCTCCACCGTTTTGATGATGCGCTGGCGCAGATGGCTCACTTCTTTCTCGTTGAGACCCCGTTGCAGGCTTTGATAGGTCAGGCGGTAGGCCATCGATTTATGACCGGCGGGCAGCGGGTCGCCGCGGTAGATGTCAAAGAGGTCCACAGCAGCAAGCCGTTCATCGCCGCCCTGGCGGATGGCTTGTTGCACCTGTTGCGCCGTCACCTCTTCGGCCACCTCAAAGGCCAGGTCTTCAACGACCGGCGGGTAAGCGCTGATTGGTTGCATCGGTTGCAATTCCCAGTGCGGTTTCAAGAGCGGTTGCAAGCGCAATTCGGCCACATTGATGCGACCGGCGCCCAGGTCAAAGGCGGCGCGCACCTGTGGGTGGATCTCACCCAGTTGACCAACGCTGCGGCCATCAACAAAAACCTCGGCGCAACGGGGACCAAAGACGCCCGTGTCCGGCTGCGCCCGGTATTCGGTGCGGTTGGCGCTGTAACCCAGCCGGTGCAACAGCAGCTCCACCACGCCTTTGAGGTCGTAGAAATCCATCTCTTCAGTGGCGCCGGGATCGGGGTGGAAATTGGTCAGCCGGCGGGGGCCGGTCAGGGCGATAGAGAGGCGACGGTCTTCCAGCGGCAGGACGCCGTCCCCCTTTTCGGGCAGATAGACACGGCCCACTTCAAAGGTGGTCAACCGAGCCGTATGGCGCAGGTTGCGTGCCAGATTTTCCAGTGTGCTGACAATCAGCGAACGGCGCATGGCGCGGCGTTCCGGCATAATCGGGTTAAGCAGCGTGATGTAGGGCGCGGGTTCGCCGTTGCTGCTTTGGGTAATCGCCGGCGCCTGGAGCTTCTCATGGTTCTCCGGGTTGGTCAGCGGGTGGTTGATGATCTCCTGTAAGCCGATGCCGGAGAGGACGCTGCGCACCAACTCTTCGGTCAGGAAAACATCATTGCGCTGTTGGGTCGGCAGCACATCGTTGATCAAGGTGGCGCCCACATGTTCGTAGCCGATAATGCGCGCCACTTCTTCAGTCAGATCGGCGGGGATGGCAATGTCGAGCCGATGCCAGGGCGCGACGGCTTCGATCACGGCTTCGCCGGGCAGACGATGGAGGGCAAAGGTCGCCGCCGCCGCCGCGCTGGCCGCAATTTCATTGACCACCTTAGCCTGGAAATCGAGCCGATGTAAGGCGTTGAGAATCGCTTCCTGGCTCACTTCCATGCCGAGTAGGCGGCGCATGTCGCTGACCGTGGTGTAGACCGTGCGCACCGGTTGGGGCACGGGGTACGCATCAACGATCCCCGCTACCACTTGTCCACCGGCATACTGTCGCATCAAGTCAGCAGCATGACGGGCGGCAATGGGGTTGAGCGTCGCCGGCACGCCACGTGCAAAGCGATAGCTGGCCTCACTGGGCAGGCGTAGTTGACTGGCGGTGCGTCGGTTGTTGATACCCTCAAAGGTGGCCGATTCAAGCAAAATATTGCGCGTGCTGTCGCTGACTTCGCTCTCCTGACCACCCATGACGCCGGCAATGGCAATCGAACCGGCGGTGTCGGCGATCATGAGCATCGAGTCATCCAAGGTGCGTGGCACATTGTCCAGGGTGGTGAACTTTTCCCCTGCCTGCGCCCGTTTGACGATGATCGTGGGGATGGCGTCGCCCACCCGCTGCGCCCGCTGGACAAGAATGTCGTAGTCAAAGGCATGAAGCGGTTGGCCCCATTCCAACATGACATAATTGGTAATATCAACAATGTTGTTAATGGGGCGCATGCCGGCCTTAGTCAGCCGTTCCTGCAACCAGCGTGGCGAGGGGCCGATTTGCACATCCTTGATGATCATAGCGGTGTAGCGGTTACAGAGATCCGGGTCGGCAATTTCAACCTTGACATAAGCGCTGGCCGGTTCGCCCGTGGCCGCGACGGCAGGGGGATCAGCCGGCAGATGGAGCGGCGCATTCGTCAAAGCCGCCACCTCACGCGCAATGCCGATGACACTGAGACAGCGCGCCATGTCAGGGGTCAGTTCAACCTCCAACACCTCGTCACCGAGATAGTCACGCAGCGGCAGCCCCACCGGCGCCTCTGCCGGCAGGATGATAATTCCCTCATGCTCTTCGCTCAGGCCCAATTCCCGTTCCGAGCAGACCATGCCGGCAGAACGCACCCCGCGAATTTTGCTGGCCTTGAGTTGTTTCTTGGGGCGCGGGCGCTGGTCGCTGTAGGCATCCAGCAGCACCGCTCCCTCACGGGCAAAGGCCACCTTAAGGACGGGCAGGCTGGCCCCATCCCGATAGGCATACAAATTGGGTGCGCCCGTCACCACCCGTTGCAGTTCAGCGCCGCCATAATCGACATCGACCAGCACCAACCGGTCGGCATCGGGATGGGGCAACACGGCGCGCACCTGCCCCACAGTCAGGGTGGCCGGGTCCCACCAGTCGCCCACCTGGTGGACAGTGGCAATCTCCAAACCGGCCAGCGTTAGCCGTTGCACTAATTCTGCGGTTGACACATTCAGGTCAACATACTCTTTCAGCCACGAAATCGGAACAAGCATGCAAGGTCTCCAATGGTCTTTGATGGTCGCGTAGTCGTTTGGTCGCGTAGTCGTTTGGTCGCGTAGTCGTTTGGTCGCGTAGTCGTTTGGTCTGTATCCGTAAAGGTGAAAAGCTACAATATCGTTGTTTACGTCTATTATGAGCGTACAAAGCAAGACCTTTGGATTACGGACTAAACGACTACGCGACCAAGCGACTACGGACTTCAGTCATTTGCACTAATCAGTGATCGCTGCTCGATCTTGTTCGGCTGTGGGCAGAAATAGTCATGCATGACATCGTGGGCGAGGGCGCGCCAGGTGCCCCAGCCACGGCGTTCACCGATCATGTTGCGCATGTCTACCGTCAACTGCGAGAGTTGCGAAGGTAGAATGGCGCGAAAGGCATGGATTTCTTCGTTTTCGGGTAAGGCCGGTCGTTGGTTGCCGCCATAGAGATGAAAGAGATAGCTGGCAAAGGCAACGGTCGAGCCATCATGATGAAAACGATAGTCCAATAGCCCAACAAAAGAGCAGATGCGCACCGCAAGGCCCGTTTCTTCCATCACTTCCCGCAAGAGGGCATGATGGATGCTTTCATCCCAGCCAACCCCGCCCGACGGCAGGCGACACAAATGGGCCGGGTAATGGGCTTTGTTGTGCATCCATATTTTACCGTCAGGCGTCTGAATTGCAAAGACCACTTCGGCACGGCGATCACTATCGCGCCGCCATCGGTAGGCGCGAATGTACTCATCCGCCTGGATATGAAAAGTTCGTCGCAGCGGTCGACCATAGCGTTGCACAAGATCGTTCACTTCTTCCTCACAGATCATGGGGCGGTGAGGGGCAAGAACCGTTGGAGAGAACGAACCAGACATAAACACGACTCCTAACTAGGTGTACAGGATTAAGGGTTATGGTTGGATGAGGGCGGCAAAGGTACGTATGACGTAATATTCAGCCCGCCTTCAGCCGGTCCGTGACCGGCTGAAGGCGGCTAGGCTGAATCGTTACCGTATGACAATAAAATCAGCCGGATAATACAATAGTAGGATAGCAAAATTGCAAAAATAGGCCATCCTGATTACGGAAAACGTCTACCCGCAGAAGTTCAACTTCTGGGCTACCAGTACGATTTTGTTAATCGGCAAAACCGGTGGCGGCGCTGGGCCTTCCGCTCTGCCGGATTGACCAGACGGCGCCGCCAAGCAAGGCCAAGAGAGTAATCAGGGATATATAGCGCCCAATGGTGCGTGGCGGCGTCTCTTCAAAACGCAGCAGAATATACCCTTCGCCCACCGGCGGCACGGCGACAGTCATGCGTCCCAACGTACTCTCGGCAGGCGACTCCGGCACAATCGGCAGCTCCTCGATGGGTTCGCCATGCTCTTCCGCCAGCAAATACGCGCGCCAGCCAGGGTAATAAAAGTGATTAAAGATAATCCGTTGGTCATCACGCGGGCGGCAGCGCTTTTGCTCTTTATCCAGGTCGGTGCAGAAGTAGACCTTCTCCATCACCGTGTTGTGCGCGACGGAGCCGACAATCAACTGATCGTAATCAACAGCCGTGTAGTCCACCTTGGTACTGACCGGCTTGACCGGCCCGCCGGCCTGCTCCTGGTTGATGTAATCATCCGCCATCGGACTCCAAGTGGGAATCTCACTCACCCAGCGGGTGCTGCCGGTCATTTCGTCGGAGGATTGTTGAAAACGCATCAACCCCGCCAGGCTGACCGGGCCTTCCACCGGTTCCGTAATTTGCACTTGTAAGTAGGGATAGCTGCCCAACATAATAAGGGCGACGGTGGCAAGCAGGGCAAGGTTCAACGGTTTTGTCGGCGCAAAGAGGCGGTGATGAACGACCAGGCCACTGAGGATACTCAAACAAAGGGCCGTGATGCCAAACCAACGCCAAGGGAATTGGGCAAAGCCCAACGCCGCCCCGATCACCGGCAAGCGCCAGAGCGGCGCCCCCCATTGCAGTCCGAAGAAGGTGGCAACGATGCCGGCGCCGAGAAAGGCGAAAATTTCCCACCGCTGGCGCCTAAGCAGCGGCCAACTTAACAGCAGGCCGACCGTCACCAAGGTCAAGGGCGCGATGCCGAGTTGAAAACTCATGGTGTCGTCGGGGCCGACCTTGCTGACGCCAAAGCCCCAGTAGGGACTAAAGAGTTGGTAGAAATAGACAAAGTGACCACCAGCCTCATAACGCCCATCGAACCATTGATCGGTGCGCACATCATTGCGTTCCAAAATAAGCGGCAAGAGAAAGTTAGCGCCCAGCGCCAGCCCCGTCGCCAACCCTAGCAGCGGTGTGATGGCCGTGCGCAGCCAGGTTGAGAACCACCATTGTACGGTTGATTGCCCGGTTGCTTTTGGTCTACTGTATACCAAAGCGACCAGCATCAAATAGAGACCCAGCCAGGGCGTAAACAGGACAAAGACGAGATTGCTGGTCAACAACAGGCCGGCGTAACAGAGCGCGATACCGACAAACCAGCCATAGCTCCGCTGGAGAATGCTCTGGCGCACCGTCCACAGGCAGAGGGGCAACCAGACAAAGGCCATACTCTCGGCCAGGTTGGCCCGCACATAGAGATTGAGCAGATGATAAGGAATATAGACGTAAACCAGCGCCGCCACCATTGCCGCCGCCGCCCCCTGCCACGCACGCACATAGAGATACATGGCGACGGCGCTGCCGATGATGCTCAGCACAAAGATGCTCTCCACCGCAGCCGTATAGGAAAAACCGAGAAAATGGAGCAGCAACTCAGCCAGGAAGTGACTCAAGAGGCCATAGATATTAAAGAAAGGATAGCCATAGCCAAAGGCAAAGTCGGGACTCCAGCGGGGCCACCAGATGCCGTCCTGCACCGAGCGGTCATACTCAAAGAGGAAATAGACATGATGACGCGCATCATTGGCGCCCCAGAAATAACCAGGAAGCAAGAAAGGCGCCACAGCAAAGATCGTCAGCGCCAGGGTCAACCAGAAGGTGCGCTCACGCCAGAAAGGGATACTGACCGCCGGATCTTCGGTGGCCGGCGTCATTGCCGTTGATTCTATCGGTCGCAAGCTACGCAAAACGTCAGTTGCCATAGAATACCAATTTATCGTCGATACCCCCATCAACCGGTAGCCGTGTGCCTGTGCGCCAATCGTAATAGCCAAAGTGGTATTGCAATTGCCCCGATTGTAGCTGGGGGGCCACGGCAGAGAGATCCAGTTGATAGGTATTGGTCAAAATCTCACCCGGGCGCCAGGTGGTGGCCGGTCGCTCATCGCCCAGGGGTTGGGTATCGAGTTGGGCCGCCACGGTCAACGCCTGTTCATCACCGGCTAATGCCTGAAAAAAGAGATTATAATCAGTCGGCAACACGGCGACTGGTTGCCATGCTACCGCAAGGGTGGCCGTTTTTTGCTGACGATCTTCTGTCACCTTTGCGGAAAGCACCACAAGCTGATAATCACCCAAGACGGCCCGCGGCGCTGCCGGCGGTTGAACCTGGGTATAGCTTGTGGTCAAGTACGGATAACTGCTCAACACCGTCAGCAGAAGCAAAACCGGCCAATACGGTGTCTGTTGCAATTGTGGCTGAACCACCGGCAGTAAGGCTGCGATCAGCGTCAAAAAAGGGAGCGCCGGTAACAAGATCTGCCACGGATAGGTCAACAAACGATCAGCTTGCGTCATTTGCCAAAAGAGCACACTACTTGCCGTCGCCAAGAAAAGACAGCCCACGGTAACAAGCCAACCAAAGCCGAAGAGACGGGTGACCAGCGGGGAAAGCTGGGTTGGTCGTTGCACCCACCAGAGCCACAGCGTTGCCAGACTACACAGGATGAGCGCCGCCCCCAACTGAAACGGATAGCCATCTTGCCAGCCGGGGACACTAGGCGCCACCTGCCAACCAGGACGGAAAAACTGAAAGAGGGCGACAAAATGCTCGGTAAATTTCACTGTGGTTGGCACAGTCATGTTGAGCAGGGGGAATAAAGTTACCAGTGCAGCGACGCTGCTCACCAGCACGACCAAAACCGCCATCCAGTTGCGTTCCACTACAAGGGCGTAGAGCAACAAGAGTAATGAACAACAGAACGCCAACCCCGCCTGTGTCTGCCACATCCACCCGATCGCCACCAAGGTAATACCGGCCGCACTGATCACCCTGGTTTCGGTGTAAATAGTCAGGCCGGCCAGCGCAATCGGCAACAAGCCGATGATCAGGGCGTCGCTCAAACTGCCCCGGACATAGACGGTCGCCAGCAAGGGGGGCGCCAGCATGTAAAGCAAACCGGCGAAACCGGCGGCGCGATCGCCAAGATGGGTGCGCAACCAGGCATAGATCCCCAAACCACCCAGGAGAAAGGCAAGGATGAAGGTAATGCGCACTGCGGTGACGGCATCAAGGCCCAGCAACAACAAAGGTCGGGTTAATAGAAAGGTTGCGCGTCCACTGCCACGCCAGAGATCGGGGGCCATCGCCACACTGGCCAGGCTGCCCGGCTGATCGACATTGAAGGTAGGGGCAAACCCTTCTAATGCCTCCCAATAGCCAGGATAGGTTGCCGGCGCCCAGGCAAACACACTGAGCAACAACAGAACCCAAAACCCAACGCGCGGCGACAACGGCGAAAACGACGTATGCTGTGGAAGCTTCATTCCAAAATTATAGCATGGGGTACAACCCACTTTGCAAATAAGCAAGGGGACGATAACAGTTAATGGAAATTGATGGCAAGTTCTGGGATGACGACAAAAACAAACTGCGCTGGAATTTGCCCATGATGAGCGCGGGCGATATTTTCCAACGCAACGTTCAATTGCAGATTGCCAAACTCAATCAAGCCTTAAAGCGAGGCGTCGGCGCTTTGACCGCCACGGTTGATGCACCCGGCTATTCACGCATGGAGGCGGCTACCCTGCTAGCCTTTGCGCCTGCACCACCCAGCAATGAAGACACGCTTGATGACACAGGCGCTATGATTGCCAGCAGCGATGGCGATGTTGTTCTGCTTGCGCCACCTGCCGCCGCTCCCAATGGCGTGCGCTTCCGCTACACCGATAGGAGTTACGCAGTTGACGGGCGCTACCAGAGACCTGTCAGGTTTGCGAAACCTGACAGGTCTTGTCCAACTGCGTAACTCCTAACCGAGTTGTATAACTGGGAGACCCTCACCACCACGCTTCCTGCACCCACAATCGTTGAACCCACACAAATAACCCTTGACTTGACCACTTCGGCGCCAATCACAGCGACAGCGCCCATAAGTACGGGCACACCAACAACGGATAGCCCGCTCGCAACACCAACGACCGCAACTACGGATAGCCCCCTGGCAACGCCAACAAGCACATCGCCGGATGTTACGCAGCCAACGGTTGCCACTGATAAGCCTGTAAGCAAAGCCGATCACAACCTGGATGCCTACCGCGTCTGGCAGTTCGACGCCTTGCAGAATAACGCCGATCTGCACCTGTTGGACAGCGAAGTGTTCGTACAGGTGTCGGTGAAGAAATTGGTGAAAGCCGGCATCGACCCCGTCAGCTTGAGCCTGTGGACGCGGGAAGGCGCCGAAGGACGCTGGACGCCTGTACCCACGGTTTACGACGCCGAACAACAGCGACTGCAAGCGTGGTTACCCCATTTCAGCCAATTTGGCTTAGGCGCCGGCTTACAACAGAGTGGCGACATGTTACCCAGCGTCAAAGCCTTTACCGTCGATCAACTCAATGGCGGCGCCAGCGTTAGCATCCCGCTGGAAACACCCAAGGGGGTGGGCGGCTTGAGTCCCAGCTTGAGCCTGAGCCATTCCAGCATTGTGATGGACGACCTCTTCCGCGAAGCCGGCGATTTTGAAATTGAAGGGCAAGCCGGCAGCGCCGGGATTGGTTGGCACCTGGGCGGGGTGAGCTACATTGCCCGCACGGATAATCGTTATGACAACAATAATCCCGATACCGAGAAGAAGTTTGCCCTGGTGCTCAATGGCACACGCGTCGGCATTAGCTTCCAGGATGGACTCTGGCGCACCAATCCCGAAATTTTCGCCAAAATTAGCTGGGCGGGCGCCAACAGCCATACGGGTAATCAGCAATACCAGGCCCACGACTACAGCCCCTGGACGATCTGGACTGCTGACGGCACAAGGTATGAATTTGGCGATGCCGGCACCTTCCCCAACGCCTTCTCATCCACCAATCCCACCGCCACTTCGTTGGAACGCACCTTTGGCAACCAGACCTTCCGCGTCACCAAGCGCTGGTATTTGCGCAAAGTGACCGATCCGCTCGGTAATAGCATGGAGTACGGCTATCAGGGTGAGCAGGGCTGGGAACAGGGCTGTGTCGATGGTGGTTGGGTTTCCGCCGGTCAACACTGGTATACACGCGCCATCGACCCCTCGGCCATTCATTGGAGTGGTCAAAGTGGCGGCTATACCATGCGCGTCCTCTTTAGCTACGCCAGCCGCACCGACACGCGTATCACCGGTGACGGCACGAATGATTGTCTGCAACCGCTCTATGGTAGCAACAATCGTTTAACGACTGTCACGGTTCAGGTGTTAACCGGTGGCGCCTGGCACACCATGCGCAGCTATAGTCTTGGTCAGGGCACCTACACTTTCACCCGTCCCGGACAACTAGATAAATTCCGGCTCTATCTGAGCCACCTGGATCACCTGGGCGAGAATGGCGGCCAGCTCATTCGGTACAGCTTCGGTTACAATCCACTCAATCCCAACCGCATTCTGCTGACCAGCGCCAGCAACAGCCTGGGCGGCAGCGCCACCTATACCTACAACACAGTGCGTACCTCGTGCAGCAACAGCACATGCCCCTTTACCATGGATCGCTATGCCGTCACCCGCTATGTAACAGGCGATGGGCAGGGCAACACGCGCACCGTTGACCATTATTATGGCCCTGGTACGGTTGGCGATGAATGGTCAGCAGTGGCAGATGATGGCGGCTTTATGGGCTACAAAGAGGTACAGAGCACCTATTATGCCCAAAATGGCACGAGCAGTGTGATCCGTTGGGAGCTATTACGCTCCTATAGCAGTGGCGCCGCCGCCGACCGCAGCAACCCCGACCCACGGCGCGGCAAGCTGCTGCGCCGGGAAGTGCGCAACGTCAATGGCGGCACCCTCTTCCAACTGGACGAGTATGATTGGAAAGCCTACTGGTTGGAGAATGGCGCCTGGCAGGGTACAGCCACCACAGCCTCGTGGCGACTCATTAACAACGTTGTCGTCTATCCCATCACCTGGATCAGGCTCGAAAAAGAGACGCAAACCATCGGCAGCGCCGTCAATGAAAAGCGCTATACCTACGAAGGCACCTATGGCAATCAGACCGCAGTGGCCGAATGGGCCGACGGCAGTTTGCAGCGCACCGCCAACACAGAATACTTCCCTAACAGCACGGCCTGGATTGTCAACAAGCCGGCGCGTGTGCGCGTTCTTGACAGCGGCGGCACTTGTCGCGCCGAAACCAGAACTGTCTATGACGGCAACGGGACGAGCTACAATGCCGTACCCACCCAGGGCTTGGTGCGACGCATTCAGCGAGCACTGTCAAGCTGTGACACCGTCGCTTCGATTGCCGACACCAACAACAACTGGCAGGTCAGCTACTTTGAATACAATAGCTTTGGCAACCAAACCCGCGCGACCGAATTTGGCAACAGCAGCGCCCAGGATGTCACCATCCGCACCGCCTATGAGACCGCCTATAATCTCTTCCCCGTTGAACAATGGTACGACGCCGGCCCAAATCACAAAGAAACAGCGCTCTACTACGGCGTCAATGGATTACCCATCACGGACGGCAAAGCCTTCTGGGGCGCCATGCAGGAACATTGCGGCGTCAACGATGTTTGTACCCGCCAGAGCTATGACCAATATGGCCGGCGCGTCTACCGCTGGGAAGCGGTAACCAAAGGCAGCGCCTGGGCAGCCGACAGCGCAGCCCAGGTTTACTGGACATACACCCCCTACGGCAGTGGTCAAACCGCGACAACGCTGCTGGAATGGCGCAACCCACGCAGTGAGGGTAACTTTGTCCGTAAAGTCTACAATGGGTGGGGCGAACTGATTCAGGAACAACGCGCCTATCAGAACTGGACAGCCGGCAATGGGCAGGAAATCATCACCGATTACCTCTATGATGCCCTGGGACGGCAGACGCGCGTGGGCGTGCCCTGGCTGACCACCAAATATGCCAGCGGCAACATCCTCCGCAGCACCACCTGGGTCAACGGCTTCACCGCCACCAGCTATGACGCCATTAGTCGTGTCACCTGGGTGACGGCGCCCAATGGCGAACAGCAACAGCATAACTATGTCGCCCGCCAAATGTCAATTGTCGGCATCGGGCGTAATGGCGACACCAACAAAATTCTGAAATGGCAAGAGACCGATGGCCTGGGCCGGCTCAAAGACATCCGCACCTACAACCCCAACGGGGCTAGCTGGACAGTGAACGGCCAAGTGATCTTAACCCACAATGTGCTGGGCAACCTGACGCAGGTCAATCATGTGGGCATTGGCACGAGCAGCTTCACCTATGATATCGGTGGGCGCAAAACAGCCATGAGCGACATCAACCTGGGCAGTTGGAGCTATGGCTATGACCGCCAGGGCAAACTGACCCGCCAGACCGATGCGCGCAATGCCTCGATCTGTCTCTACTACGATGGTATGGCGCGGTTGACCGGCAAACATTTCCGCTGGGATACAAGCTGCCCGGCCAGTCCCAGCCTGAATGTGAGCTATGGCTATGACGCCGGCCACGCCGCCGGCAACCGCAGCCGCGGCCAGTTGACCAGCGCCAGTGGCAATGGTTACAGCAAAGCAATCAGCTATAACGGCCAGGGCTTGCTCAGCCAGGAGACGGTCAGCATCTAGTTACCGTAGGGTTTGAAAGAAGTGGACAATATCCCCACTCTTCTGATATGGTCAGAGTGCGAAAAAGATCATAATCAGGAGGGAATGATGAAT
>QWII01000015.1 GCA_021405325.1 Caldilinea sp. CFX5
TAGGACAGAGCGGCCTAAGTAAGCCAGTCGGTCAGTAGGACAGTAAGTCAGTCACTGTCTCACTGTCTCACTGGCAACTATGGGTTTATTTACGCCGTCATGTACTAGAAGTGCTGCCGTCAAGCGCAACGCAAGTTCGGTCGCATTGGTATCTCCCAGGCTCCACGCTAGTGCTGTACGTAGGTTTGCGTGCTCCTCCAGCAACCGCGCCAAGCCTTTGGCCTGCTCTGTGCGTAGAATCGGGGCGGTTGCCTCGGCCAACATTAAAAAGAAGCTGGCATGGTGGCGTCGAATTGCCTCCGCTTCGCCACTGGCTGCCAACTGGGTTAGCCCATACTCGCGAATCGTCTCCAACATGTCAAAGCGGGCTTCGCCGTTAGGTTGCTCCATCTGTTTCAATAAGTTCTGATCGACCAAGGTGTCGACGCCATCTAGCATATCGATAGCGAGATCGCCCTGAGCATTGCCAACAGTTTGGGCGGCTTCCAGGGTAAAGCCACCGACAAACACAGCGAGCCGCCGAAAGAGTTTCTGTTCCTCCGCGGTCAACAGGTCATAGCTCCAGGCGATCTCGTCGGCCAACGTGCGTTGACGGGTGGGCAGATCGTGAGAGCCGCCGGTGAGCAGAGTAAGGCGCTGGTTCAGGTGCGCCAACAGGGCGGACGGTGAAAACAACTTGATGAGCGCCGCAGCCAGTTCAATCGCTAACGGCAGCCCATCCAGCCCGATGCAAATCTGGGCGACATCGGCGGCGTTGGCAGACGTAAGGGCAAAATCCGGTCTGACCGCTCTGGCGCGTTGACAGAAAAGGTCGATGGCGGCGTAGTCACTCAAACCAGCGGTGATCTGTTTCGCGTCAGGCAAAGCCAGCGGTGGCACAGGGAATTCCTGTTCGCCGTTGAGAGGCAAAGATGGCGGTCAATCGCGCTCTTTGCTCCATTGTTGCGAATGCTCGTTGAACTTGGATCGAGGTTTCGAGAAAAACGACTTGGTGTGTCTGACTCATAACTCATCTAGATACATTTGTAATAATTTGTTATCTTCGTAGATGAACAGAGGAGGCATGCCACTCTCAATCAGCAATTGGTGTGCTTTCTCTAGCGCACTTTCATCTGGTTCGGTATCACGAAGCAATTCTAGGCAATAGCGCAGTGCTGTAATTTGTGCGGCAGAGAGCTTTTCTGCGGTTAAATACTTCACAGAAAGCTGAAGTGCGGCACAAAGTTCTTTGACGGTTTCCGGAGTAACCTCCCAGAGCGGTAAAATGGCATGTTGCCAAGCGGAGACACACTCTTGACGTATTGCGCAATCCTCCCAGTGAGATTCCACCTTATCAAGCCAATGGTTGAGGTTCGATAGTTGTAAATGATATAAACGCTGTTGGTGTCGTTGCGTTTGTTTGTATGCCTCGATCTCCAAAATCACTGCCATTGGCTCTGCTGTACCTTCACGGGTCAGCATCAATGGACGGTGACTGTTCTTTGTTCGATCAATCAATTGCAACAATTGCGTCTGTGATTCATTGATCGGTACAGTATAAGGTGTCATCGTATCTCCTCCTGCCCACAAGAATGAACGTCTACAAGCAAGTATACCACCCATTGTACGTTGTCGCAATCAAACATACGATCATGGGTGCGTTCAAAATTTTGGGCGCAGAAAGTATACCACAAACGAATGTGCAGGTCGAGAGGAAAGTTGTGCGGGTAGTGTATGCGGCGTTGCCCTCCTTAGCGGCTTTACAGGAGATCCTGTTACACGAACTCACGCAGCCGCAGGGGGCATTGTGGGACCACTACGATGTGCACTACGAATATCGCAAACTCCAGGGCGAGACCAGCCATCTGGTCGGCCACCTGACGGAGATTATTGTCGGCGCGGCGGTGTGGTCAAAGAGGGGGGCATGAATGAAATTGACCCTTCGACAAGCTCAGGGCAAGCTCTGATTGGCGAATGGCGTCTGCCTGCCGATGGCGGGACAGGCGCCTGGCTGGTCTCGGTGCGCCATCGCCAGCAGAAGATGAGCGAAGCCGACGTGCGCCAATTTTTCGACCACTGCGCCAACGTGCGCACGGAAAAGCGCTATGCCGCCGTACAGTGTTGGTATGTGAGCAAAGCCGGCTTTACCCGTCCGGCGTTGACCCTGCTCCAGGCCGAAGGCGTCTATGCCAGCGATCTGGCGCAGTTCAACGCCCTAGCGCAACAGTTTGGCTTCCTCGGGATCGTCGTGTAAACGCAGCCGCCCCGGGCTAGTAGACCGACCATTTAATTTTTGTACACGGCACCCTGCGGGAACCCGCAGGGTGCCGTGTACAAATTCTAAAAACTAAGCGGTCAAACCACTAGACCTCACGTCTGCGCCTGCAAAAATGCCAGCACGGCTGCCCCGCACGCTTCCGGTTGTTCTGTCCACATTTCATGCGTCGCGTCCGGGATGGTTACATGTTTGGCTTGCGGCAACAGGCGCACGAGTTCACGGTTCACCAACTGGTGGATGGGTAGGGTCTTTTCAGCCGTGAGCAACAGGCTTGGCATCGGCAACTGCGCGACCTGCGCTTGATCGAGCATGGGAAAACAATCGGCGGAGGTGGTAAACGCCTCCCAGCCGGCCAGGTTTTCTTCCAGCACCTGACGCACCGCAGCGGGCAGTTCGTCCAACACATCGGCGCCGATAAAGAATTTGATGCTGGTGCGCAACGCAAGCTCCTTGTCACCCTGGCGGAACGCCGCCCCCACCGGTTCCCAAAACGCACCCATGAAATCAGCCAGAACCGCATCACCGCCGGGCAGACCGCTGGCCCAGTGCAATATGGGCGGCTCGGTCAACGTTAATGTGCGCACCAATGCGGGATGCTCTAAAGCCATTGCCAACGCAATAAAGGCGCCGGATGAGTTACCGATGACATGGCTACGTTCCAGTTTCAGCGCGTGCAGCAAGGCGGCCAGATCCGCGGCATCGACCAACGTGGTATAGTCAGCCACAATCGGCAAATTCTGATTGGGGTAATAGTAGCGCTGGCTATAGGCGATCACCCGATGGGTTTGGGCAAAGCGCGCCATTTGTGGCCCCCATTCGCGATAATCAGAGAGTCCGCCATGCACCAGCACGATCGGTTCGCCCTGCCCTTGCTCGACGTAGTGCAACTCTACCCCGTTGGCGACAATTTTCTGTAACGTCATGCGCTCCTCCTCCTGGGTTATCGTTGTGTTAACTGGCTGGCTCGGCGCTGTAATCGGCTTACAGGCAGCCAGCAGCGCGGCTCCGGTGGCGCTGGCCAGCACTTGTAAGAAGGTGCGGCGCGCCAACGTGAGTTGTGGATGGGATCCAGTGTGATAGGACATGGTTTATCTCCTTATGCGATGGAACAAAGGTGATCACAGATGTACCCAGTGCTGGTGACAATATACAGGATGGCTGACGGCAGCGCATCGGTAATAGTTACCTATTGCGATACCTATTCGCATCGCAATATCTGCCGGAAGTATCAGTTGTTTTCATGGACTACCTACGGTATAATTGAGAGCAACAAGGTATAAATCAAGATACTGTACAGGAGGCACACAAATGAACTTACAAGTGGAAATTGAAAAAGAAGAGGATAATCGCTGGATAGCCGAAATTCCGATGCTTCCCGGTGTATTGGCTTATGGGAGCACGCGTCAAGAGGCGATTGCACGGGCCGAGGCGCTGGCTTTACGTGTCTTTGCCGATCGTTTGGAGCATGGGGAAAATGTGCCAGAGACGGCTTCTCTTTTTTCGGTGGCTGTGTGAGCGACTGGCGATCGGTCAAAGCGCGCCGCTTACTGGCTGCACTCCTACGTATAGGATGGCAGGTCAAACGCCAGTCGGGCTCCCATCGTACCTTGGTGCGCGCTGGTTGGCCTGATTTCGTATTTGCGTTTCATGACAATGAGGAAATTGGTCCGCGGATGTTGGCACGCGTGGCCAAGCATACAGGATTAACCCCAGATGATTTGTGACGAAGTATATTCGTATTAGATGAGGTGGTGTTTCTGTACAAAGCGGATCGCAGCCTCACGCGTTGTTACACCTACCTTGCTGTAGATCGAGGTGACATGGGCATTAACCGTGCGGCGGCTGATGACTAGTTTGTCGGCGATCTCGGCATAGGTCAACCGTTGTGCTAACATCTGTAGTACCTCAGCCTCACGTGCCGTCAGGCCAGCGAGGTAGGTGCTTGGTGATACAAGCGGGGGCGACTCTCTTCTTGCCGGTGCAACATCAGTCGCTTTTAGCACTGCCACCGCGTATTGGATCGCCTGCTTCAAGGGTAACGTTTGCCCTTGTCTCCAGGCTGTCACCAAGTGTGGCTCGTTGCGCCTGCTCTGAATAGGAGCAAGGGCGCGTGTATAATCAGCCTTCTGAAGCAGCGTGAAGGGATGCTCCAGGGTGGCGCTCAAGGTTTCGACAGCCCCGTATAATTGCGCCGCCTGTTCCCATTGTTGCCGATTGCTTGTTACTGCGATAGCGCCAACGAGCGATAAGATATTCTGCAGATTCTCTACCACTGAATACAATTCCAGGCTCTCGATGAGATAGGCTGTCGCCTGCTCGTTATCGCCCTGCTCCAGACTGATAAAGCCAAGTTGCTGGCAGGCCAGCGCAATATACCATTGTGCCCCCATTTCCCGGGCTAGAACGCGGCTCTGCATCAAGAGGGTCATTGCCCGTTCATTCTCGTCTTGCAAGCGGGCGATTTTGCCTAAGCCGAAAGATGTACTCATGAGAAGCCACTTGTCCTCTGCTGGTTTGCGGAGCGCAAGTGCTTCCTCAAGCCAAGCGCGAGCGGCAACGTAGTCGCCTTGCAGTTGAGCTACACTTGCCAGGTCGCTAAGCGCTTCGGCAATTCCCCAGGTGTCGCCCACGGCGCGAAAGAGCATGACACTCTCCTCGATCACCTGACGCGCGCCCACATAATCCCCTATACTGCGTGTTGGAAAGCCCAAGGCTGAGAGTGCTAAGGCAAGATGCCATTTGTCGTCAAATTCGCGAAAGATCGCAACGCTTTCTTTGCCCAGCTCGCACCCAGTGGCAGCGTCACCTTGCAGGGTCACCACCCGTGCCAACGCATCTAGCGTAGCGGCAATACGCCGTTTATCGGTAAGCTTTCGCCCGAGGATCAGGCTTTTCTCTAAATAAGTGCGCGCGTCTGTAAAAGTACCCTGTAGCAAGGCAAGGAATCCCGCGCTATACAACACTTTGGTCATCTCTACTTCGCACATTTCTACGCCAGCGCAGGTCAGTGCTCGCTCACACCATGTTTGTCCTTCGCAAAGATGAGCACGTAGATGCCAGAACCAAAGCAACACACCGATCAAGCGCAGTCCAAGTTCCACCTTTGCACTGGGTTCTGCCTCTTTGCTGTCAGGTAATGACCATGTCAGCACAGCGCGCAGATTATCGTAATCGGCATCTAATCGCTGGAGCCAGGTCAATTGCTCCGGCCCGCGCAGCTTAGGGTCGGCCTCCTCGGCGAGGGCCAGGAAGAAGTTCGCATGTCGGTAGCGAATTGTCTCCATTTCGCTGCTGGCTGCTAGCCGCTCCAGTCCATACTCGCGGATCGTCGCCAACATGCCAAAGCGCGCTTCACCATTAGGTTGCTCCAATTGTTTGAGCAGGTTGTGATTCACCAGCGTTGTGACGCCCCTTAGCACATCAAGGGCCAGATCACCGTTGGCATTGCCCACCGCCTGCGCTGCATCCAACGTAAAGCCGCCGACAAAGACCGATAGGCGTCGCAATAGTTTTTGTTCGTCTGGCGTCAATAAGTCATAACTCCAGGCAATCTCATCGCGCAGGGTGCGTTGGCGTGCCGGCAGGTCATGCGGCCCGTCGGTGAGCAGGGTGAGGCGTTGGTTCAAACGCACCAACAGGGCCGCCGGGGAAAACAACTTGATGCGCGCGGCGGCCAGTTCAATTGCCAACGGCAACCCATCTAGCCCGATGCAAATCTTGGCGACATCGGCGGCGTTGCTTGCAGTTAGAGCAAAATCCGGTTTCGCCATCCTAGCCCGCTGGCAGAAGAGGTCGATGGCGGCAAAGTCACTCAGACTGGCGGCGGTGAGATGGTCGGCGTTGGGTAAAGCCAGCGGCGGCACAGGAAATTCCTGTTCGCCATAGAGGTGGAGGGCGGCGCGACTGGTCACTACTACTTTGAGACGAGGAGAGGCGGTCAACAATGTACTCACCAACGGGGCGGCCGGCAAGATCTGCTCGAAGTTGTCCAGCACAAGTAATAGTTGTTTGTCGCGTAGATACTCTTGCAGACTCTCCTGCATCGCGCGACCGGGTACTTCCCGCACACCCAATGTTTGGGCAATCGCCGAAGCAACCAGACCAGGATTGCTAATCGGCGCGAGCGAAACAAAGTAGACCCCATCGACAAAATGGTCGAGCAAGTTCGCCGCCACCTGCAACGCCAGCCGCGTCTTGCCGATGCCGCCAGGGCCGGTCAGGGTGAGCAGACCAACCTGTTCTTGCAACAACAGGTGTTGGATGGCCGCCACGTCATGGTCGCGTCCAATGAGCGGCGTGCGCGGCAGGGTGAGGTTGTTGTGAACCGTCGCCGCCCGATGGACTTCGCCCGCACTAGCGGTGTCAGGATGGGGTGTTTCAGGGCGAGCGCGTTGCTTGCTCTCTGGGCGCGCCACATCAACGCCCGCGATAGTCTGGTTGCGTTCAGATTGCGTGGTCATGGTAAGGATGTCAACCTAACAAGCCTGCGGACGACTACTCGATATCCAAAATACGGATCGCGTGCTGTTCATCCATAATGATGTAATAGAGTACATAGTCACCCGGCAGCGGAATCCAGTAAAGGCTGGGGTCAGCCTCATCGGTTTGAACGTTAGGGGGCAGCGGGTTATCCTGTAAGGACCAGACAACGGCTTTCGCTTCACGCCAAATGGCGCGCGGGATCTGGTAGATCGCTTGCACAGCTTCTGGGCTATAACGCAGGGTCCACCGCATTAGAGCATACCCCGCTTTTGTAGTTCGGCTTCTAGCTCTTCTTGCGTGATTTCGTGGCCGGCGGCCATTTCTTCACGGATTTGTTGTAGCCGTTCGCGGCGGCGACGCCGGTGATGTTCAAGCTCGGCGACGAGTTGATTCCACATATCTGGATGAACGAGAACGCCGGCGCTATGACCCTGACGGGTAAGCAGCAGCGGTGATTGTTTGATGGTTTCGATAACTTCCGGTTGTCGCGTGCGTAAATCGGTGATGGGAATGGTTGTCATAGCTGTCGGTAACATAAGCCCTCCTCTAGAAGTGACAGTAAAAATACTTCTATTGTCACTTTAACACCGAGTAACACTACTGTCAAATTTTAGCTTTAGGGATTGGTGGACCAAAGTAGACGCCATCGACAAAGTGATCCAGCAAATTCGCCGCCACCTGCAACGCCAGTCGCGTCTTGCCGATGCCGCCGGGGCCGGTCAAGGTGAGCAGGCCGACCGGTTCTTGCAACAACAAGTGTTGGATGGCAGCCACGTCATGGTCGCGCCCGATGAGTGACGTGCGCGGCAAGGTCAGGTTGTTGTGAATGGTCGCCGGGCGATGGGCTTCGCTCGCACTATCGGTGGTGGGACGGGGCGTTGCCGGGGCAGTGTGCGGTTTGGTCTCCGGGCGCGATACGTCAACGACCGAGACAGCCTGGTTGCGTTCAGATCGCGTGGTCATGGTAAGAATGTCAACCTAACAAGCCTGCGGACGAAAGCAAGGTGCGTTCCTCTCCGCCTGACCTGGGCTAAGGGACAAATCGGGTACAACGGTTGTGGAAAAAGGAGCCAAGTGGGTCAGGGTTTATCGATTATATGACAGATCGGGCCGGGACGGCAAATGTAAGGTGGATTTCTTGAAGAAATGCGATCACTTGGGCGTAATCGTCGTGTAAGCGCTATGGTTTGCTGTGAACCTGCATCGCTATGGTTGATCGTCACTATGGGTGGGCAGGGCGGGCGTAAGCGCTCACCCCAACCCAGCATCTCTTGCCCGCAAAATCGCCTCGGCCCGATCCACCACTTGCAGTTTGGTGCAGATGTTGCTGACATAGTTGCGCACGGTTTTGTCGGTCAACACAAGCTGGGCCGCGATCTCGCCATTGCTTTTGTGCTGGGCCAGCAGACGCAAGATCTCCTGTTCGCGCTCGGTGAGTTCGGGAAAGAGATTGGCTGGCTTTTGCGGGCGCGGCATAGCAAAGTAACCGATGACACGCCGCGCAATGGCCGCGCCAAAGATCGCTTCACCACTGGCCACCGCCCGGATGGCGCGCAACACTTCGGCTTTGGGCGCACCTTTGAGCAGATAGCCACGCGCTCCCGCTTGTAACGCGGCAAAGACTGAGTCGTCATCCTCGAACATGCTGATCACCAGCACAGCGATGTGCGGGCTGTTGTGGACAATCTGCCGGGTGGCGTCGATGCCATTCATCCCCGGCATGTTCAAGTCCATCAACAGCACATCGGGTTGCAACTCGGCTGACCTTGTAATCGCCTCAGCCCCCGTGGCGGCCTCGCCGATCATTTCGAGATCGTCCTCGGTTAACAATAACGCTCGAATGCCTGCCCGAAAGTGGGCATGATCATCGGCGATCATGATTTTGATGGGGTCGCTCATGCTGAAATCACTCCTAAATCCTGCCGGCTACTTCCATGATCAACAGACTCGCCCGATCCAGCGGGGGCGTGCGCCTCAACTTTGGATCGGTAGCTGTGCGCGCAAGGTTGTACCTTTTTCGGTTGAATCAAGGCCAAAGCTGCCTCCCAACTCTTCCGCCCGTTCGCGCATCGAACGCACCCCAACCCCCGAAACCACGCTGCTCGCCACGCCCACGCCGTCATCACTGATCGCTAATTGTAACCGATCCTTACCCACAGACAAGGAAACCGTACACTGTTTGGCGTGGGCATGACGCACCACATTGGTCAATGCTTCATGGACGATCCGGTAGGCGGCCACTTCCACCGCGGCGGAAAGCGGCGGCAGTTGATCCGCCAGCACAGTCACTTGCAGCCCGCCAGGTTGATTCAACTTCTGTGCCTGCGCTTGGATCGCACCGACCAGCCCCAGATCGTCGAGCGCAGGTGGGCGCAGATCGTAGACCAGACGACGGATGTCGGCGGTGGCGCTTTGCGATTGGTCGATGATCGCGCCTAGCAGCGCTGTGCTGACCTCTGGGCGGGTTGCGATCAGGTCGCGAGCGGCTTCGGATTGGGCGGCGATGGCGGCTAAGGCGGGACCCAAGCCATCGTGCAGATCACGGCGCAGGCGACGGCGTTCTTCTTCGCGGGCGGAGACAATGCGTGCGCGCGCCTCTTGCACTTCGTTGGAGAGTTGAATCGTGCGCGCAGAGGTAGCGGCAAGGCGGGCAATCGTCGCCAGGAGTTGCTGGTCGGCTGGTGAGAGCGCTTCACCGGGCGAACGGGGCGCAACTTCCAATTGCCCGATCGGTGTCTGCTGGTGCATCAGTGGGAGGATTTTGAGCGGTGTCGTTTTTCGACCGCTCTCTGTGGCAACACCCAACGTGCCATCCACCTCACGCAGCCGCAAGCCCACATAGGGCAATTTGAGCGAGCTGGCAATCGTCTCGACCAGGTTTGCCAGCAACGAATCGCTTGTCTCCGCCGAGTCGAGATGGCTGGTCAGACGGGTGAGTACGCTGGCTGGGTCGTCGCGCTCGCCAAAGAGCCAACGATTGATGATCGTCTCCAAACGTGTGCGCAGTGGATGAAAAAGCACCGCAACGACGCCGGTTGCCGCCAGTGATGTGACAAGGTTGGTTTCGCTGTGCAGCACACGGCTTGCCCCCGTGACCAATGCCACGTAGAGCGCCACTACAATCACAGTCAGCGCACCATAGAGCAGCGTGCGATTGATGACGATGTCCACATCCCAAAGGCGATGGTTGAGGCTTGCAATGGTAATGGCAACCGGTATAGCAACCTGCGTCGCCATCGCAAAGGGGTAGTGCAGCAGGTTATTGAGCAGCAATGCGCTGGCTTCCATTGGCGGGAATAGCTCGAAGAAAAGAATCCAATCGACTGTCCCCAACACCGTGATCGCAATCGCCAGAATGACCCATTTCACCTGTTGCTTCTGCTCGGTCGTCAGCATTCGCCGGTAACGATAGATCATGGCGCTGATCATCACAAGGCTAAGGATACCAAGCAACAGAAAGCCCACCCCATACCAGAAGCGGGAATATAACTCGACTGGATTGCCAACGTTGATCAAGGTTGCAAATTGCCAGAAGGCAATCAGCAGCAGGTTCCAGCGTGTCCAACGAGGGATAAAACGCCCGCTGGGAAAGAGATGCATAAAGCCGAAGAGGGCAACCACAGTAATATCCTGAACGACTTCCACCACGAGGGCATACTGTTGATTGATTTGAATAAAGGTCCAGACGGCATTGAGTACAAAAATCGGTGAAGCCAGCACAACGATGGCGGTCAACAGTCCTAACCAAGTATGCGAGTGGGCGTAGAAAATGAAGAGACAAAGAACCGCACACAGGATTACAGCAATCACTTCAATCCCTGTGTGATAGGCCGCGTAACGCGCGTTGGAAAGCCCCAGATCCTGCAAAGCGCCAGCCGTACCAGGGGTCAACCAAAGCACTGGGCACTGTTCCTCGACACAGATCCGCGTCAACTCGCGATAACGTGTCGGCAGGGCGATGATGAACAACCCGATCAACAACAAAAGGAACCCAGCGCCAACCAGGCGTAGCAGCCTTCGCCAGCGTAGCGGAATTTCTGGGATCGGGGTTGGTGGAGTTCCGGACGAGGAGATGGTCATGGCACTATTTTTCCCGCTCAATGATTTCGACTGCCCGCACCACACCATCCTCTGAACGAAGCTTTTCACCCAGGGCGGCGGCGCGGGCGCGCATGGTGGAATCGCTCACCGCCATCTGAATGGCAGCGGCTAATCGCTTGGCAGTGAGACGTTTGATGCCGGGCAGTCGCACCCCCACGCCCAGCCTTTCCACCTGTTCCGCCCAGGCAACCTGGTCATTGGGGGCAAAGGGGGTGATTAGAGTTGGCACACCGGCCCGTAACCCGGCGCCCGTACCGTGGCTCATAATTTTACTAGTGAAGATGCACGCTGGGAAGCCGCCAAGCTTCCCAGCGTGTATTATACCGGCACTTGGCTACGATTGGCTAACGCGTCACCAGGGGCAGGAAGATCTGAGTCTGCGGGCTTTCGTTCAACTCTTCGACCACTTCCTGCGTCATGGCATAGTCGAGATCATAGGTACGATCACCGTTGGGATCAGCGGTTGGGATGATCTCAACGTAATAGCTGAGTCGGCTATTCGTGTCTTCGTTGACTGTCCCTGCCGCCTGGAACCCAGTTTCGGGGAAATAGCTGGTGGGGGCTGCTTTGAATTTTAGCACATGGCTGGCCGCGGTGGCAGTGGCGACACTCTGCACAATCACCGCACCGTTGCTATCGATCACCCGTGCTGTCGAACCACCCGCCAGTGTCAGGTCAATTGTCACAATGTAGTTGTCGGGTAGCCAGTCGAAGGTGCAATCGGGGCAGATTGGCACAGGAATACGGAACGGAAGATCTTTGGGGATGAAGAGCTTGCTCGTCACTTGCTTAAAGAACAATTGCTCGGCGCGGTCACAGGCAAAGCCAATCCCATTTTGATTGATGTCCGCCTGATCGGGGTTGGACACGGTGCGGCAATTATCGGTGGTGTCTGCGATCCCATCATTGTCGTCATCGGGGTCGCAGGGATTGCCGATGCCGTTACCATCGTGGTCGCCGTTGTCCTGGCTGGGCGTGGTCGGGCAGAGATCACAGGCGTTGCCGATCTTGTCCAAGTCATCATCCTGTTGGGTTGGATTGGGCGTCACCGGGCAGTTATCAAGCGGCTTATCGGGCAGCGGCAGATTGATGATGCCATCGCCATCGATGTCGGCATCGCAACTATCGCCGATACCGTCCTTATCGCTATCCAACTGGCTTGGGTTGGCGATCTGGCGGCAGTTGTCGTAGGCATCAAAAACCTTGTCGTTGTCGCTGTCGTCGCAGAGATCACCCTTGCCGTTGTTGTTCCAGTCGGCTTGATTCTGGTTGGCATTGATCGGGCAGTTGTCGCCGGCATCCAAAACCGTGTCGTTGTCGTCATCGTCATCACAGGCGTTGCCTTTACCATCCTGGTCCAAATCCCACTGGCTGGGGTTGGCAAGCAGCGGGCAATTGTCCTTCAAATTGGCTGTGCCATCGTTATCGCTGTCGGCGTCGATCAAGTCCGGCTTGCCGTCGCAATCGGCATCACCAACGGTCAAACCGACCGCGGCATAGGCGTTGCGCACCGAGCAGGCATCTTGCTTGCTAAAGCCATGCTTGCCGGTCGCCTGCCAAAAATAGGTGATGCCATAGGCCAGGTCAGCCGCTTGATAAAGGGTCGTCGTTTGCCCGACGCCGTTGACCAGCAGCCACTGAAAGAGTTGCCGCCCCTTGCCCTCACCGATCCCCGTCACCTGTCGCCCATTGTGCGTGCCGCCAGCGACCACCAGAAAAGCCGCCTTGTTATGAATGCCACTGTTGGTGTGGACACCGCCATTGTCAGTACTTATAAACTTGTAATCCTTCATATGGTCGGGGTCGCCTTTGGCGGGTGGATTGCTCATATCGCGCAGCGCACCGCCGGGCAACTCTTCGCCAATTAGCCAGTCGTTGGGGTCGGCAAAGTGACCAAAGATGTCGGCAAAGCTTTCATCCAGTGCGCCGGAATGATTGACGTAGAGCAGACCACCTTGATAGTCGTCCACCGAGTGGGTGAACTCGTGGGCAACCACATCCAGCACATCGTAACCATCGCCAAATTTTAGACAGCCCTTGTACGAAGTGGCATTGCCCCAGGTGTTGCCCACATGCAGAAACAGCCAGATTTTGCCGCCCAAGCCATCATACGAATCGTAGTTGAAGTGATTCTGCCAAAATTCATAGATGCCGCGAATGTGCAGCCAGGCGGTGAAGTCACTGGCGCCCCAGCCATCGGCCACCGCACCCTTCTCATCAAACCACTGTGTGGCATAGGTCGCAGCCATTCTGTCACAGGGGATCAGGTCGGAAAATTGATTGGCGGTCGCCAGGTGGAGGTCAAAGGCTTCGACCTTGTGCGGTTCTTCGAAGCGCAGCAGACCATTTTCGGCATCGATCAGCAGAACCCGGACTTCATCTTCCTGGCTCTCCACGCTCACCCGCCAGACGAGATAGGTGGCTGGATCAGCAAAGCCAAGCAGGGCGGGGTTGTAGAACAGCAGTTGTGTATCGCCGACAATCGCCGCCTCCGCTGCCACCAACGGCAGTGCCAGCGCATTGGCTTCGTCTGCGCTCAACTGCGCCACACCATCCCGTTCGATAAAGGGTACGTAGTTGCCCAGCACACTCAGCACCCGCCCCTGCCCCTCCAGAAGGCTCACATTGCTGCCGTAGACTGGGATGCCCTCATGCAGTTGACGGTAGAAGGTCACCATACCGTCGGGCGAGCGACGAGCAAATTGCAACTGGCGGTCGGGGTCATCCAAGCGCAGCAGATCGCGGTATTCGCGCAGAAACCAGCGCGTGCGGCTGATCGGATTGTTGCCGCTGATGGCGGGCAACGGCACATCGAGCAGCGCCGAAGTGAGCATCCCGTCCTGTAGCTGGATTTGCGGTGAGATGACGGAGCTTTGCTGAAGGCGCGTCAACTGGGCCAGTTGCGCGGCATCACCAAGCGTGCGGTCAAGCTGTAACGGGGGGCGTGCCAGCGTACATTCGATGCGCAGTGTTGGCTGACCGCTGCGACTTTCGCGGCTGAAAAAGCCGACCTCCATCGTCGCGACCCCCGGCGCTAGCGTGAGGCTAAAGGGCGCCAAACGATTGCTGCTCCAGCTTTGCACCATGCTGGTGACATCGATATTAAGCACGCCATCGTCATAGGCGGCTCGCGTTGCCCCGCGCAGGCTGCGTTGTTGTGGCTGCGTCTCCCAGTTGACCAATGTCTCGTTCCACGCCTCCATAATGCGCAGTCGGCTAAAGGTTTCGACACGGGATGCGCCTTCGGCGATGGTCATCAGCAAGGTGGCCCGCTCAATCGTGCTATTGGCGGGCAGCGCGCCGAGGTTGAAAAGCAGAAGGGTGCGCCATTCACCGTCCCGGCCCCCGCTTGCCACGCGCAGGCGATTCTCCACGCCGTAGCTTGTGGTCGGGTTGGCCTGGCTGATGGCGGCATCCTGCGCCGCCACAAAGCTGTCACCACAGGTGCGGTCGAGCGTGGCGAACGGCTCCTGTGCAAGTGGGGCGGCATTGACGAATGGCGGATTAGTGGCAAACATCTGCCATAATACTGCACAAATCAGTAACAACGCCCTGCGGGTTGAATTTCGCCATGGGGTTATGCCTGCCAGAAAAGCCATTGGTGTCTCCTTGAAAAAATGAGAATTCTACTGGCTCTACTGTAACCAGCCGGCTGTCCCACTGTCTATGGACAATGTCCTCATTTTTCCAGGAAGTTTCCGGCAGAGGCAAACCATTGCAACGGCAAAAATATCCGTTCCCGTCCTTACCCGTTGTAGTGTTGTGTGCCCCCAAGCCCTTAGCTTGATACACATGGAGGCGGAACTGCCCCTGCCCTGGCGCGTCAGAAGAGGGGCCAGAGAGTGAGGCCATCTGTCGGCGCGATGTCAGCTTCGCGCTAGGTGCGCTTGGGCTACCGTATGCTATACTACGGGCGCAGTCACATTTACGATTCTGCGCCACGGCTCTGCCGCCGGTGGGGACAAGGTACATTGCCGCTTTCATCGCTTGAGGAACACCGCCACCGCGCCGTGGTACAGATCATACTTTTCAAAAAGGAGTTCCCTCAATGACAGAAGAGAATCCGCAACCGGAACGACCGGCCCCGGTAATCAGCCGCCCGGCCCGGCTGCCGACCACCGCCGATCTCAACCGGTCGGCCAACGAAGTGAGCGCCACTGCCGAAATGTTGCGCACCCAGGTTGACCAGATCAACTGGTTGCCCCGTCTGCTGGGCTTTGGCCGCCGGGTGCTGGTGCCGGCCGATGAGATCCATGCCGTCGTTGGCGACGGTCTACACAGTTTGGGCCTCTCCAACCAACGCAAAATTTTTGGCAAGAGCGCCGAACGCTCCTCCTTCTACTGGCTCAACCCGTTGACCCAGGTCATCAAGCTCAAGACCATCTCGTTCACGGTGCCGATCCGCGGCTACAACGAACAGGGCGTCCAGGCGCTCGACAACAGCAAGGTGAGCTTTCAACTCTGGGCGCACGCCGTGGCCAAGCTCAACCCGGAAAAGGCTGATGTGGCCGCCCAACGTGTCGGTGTCGATACGACCAGCCTGCTCAACACCATCACCAAAGTCGGCATGGCCGAACTGGTCGCCGCCGCCGCCACCATGCCGCTGGTCGAGATCATCTCCAACCGCCAACGGCTGGCCGAGATCGCCTTCCCGAAGGTCAACCAGATTCTGGCCGAACTGGGCTATGACCTGGCGCTGCTCACCGTCACCGAACTGGGGGGCGAAGCCTATTTGCGTCTGGTGGAGCAGGCCGAGGCGCGCGTCTACAAAGAGACCAGCATCGCCACCAACCTGGAGCAGATCGCCGAGATCAAAGATCGCCAGGCCCGTGAACGCACCGAAGCCGAGATCCGCGCCGAGACCGAAAAGAAATTAGCCGCCGAACGACTGGCCGCCGAGCGGGTGGTCAACGAATCGACGCTCAACCAACAAGAGACGCTCGACATTCGCCGCCACGAGGTGGAACTGCGCCAGGTCGAACGCAAAAAAGCCACGTCACAGGCCGGCCATGACGCCAACCTGCTCAATGCCCAACTGGCGCAAAAGCTGGCCGAAGCCGACGCCGGCAATCAAGCCGAATTGGCAAAATTGCGCGCCGAACGGGAAGCCGAATTGCGCGCCCTGGAACAGAAGCGCACCGCCGCCCTGCGCCTGGCCGAAACCGAAGCCGAGGCCGAACGGCAGGCGTTGGCCCAAATGCGCCAGATCGCGCGGGAAGCCGAGCGCACCGAAGCTGAGGCCAAACGGTTGCGCGCCGAAGAATTAGCCCGCGCCGAACGCGCCAAAGAGATCGCCCTGTTGCAAACCAGTCAGGCGGCCGAGGCGCTCAAGTTGGAAGCCGAAGCCCAGGCCCGTGCCTTGCAGGTGCAGACCGATGCCGAGACCCAGGCCGAATTGGTCAAAGCCGAGGCCGAAGCCACCGCCACCGAGAAGCGCGCCCAGGCTGCCAAGATCCGCGCCGAGGCCACCCGCGCCGAAACCGCCGCCGCCGGTCTGGCCGAAGCCGAAGTAGAGGCTGCTCGTGTGCGCGTGGCCGAACAGCGGGTCGCCGTCACCCGCGCCGAAGGTCTGGCCGATGCCGAGATCAAGCGCGAACAGGCGACCGCCGAAGTGGCGCGGCTGCAAAAGCTCAAGGAAGTGGAGATCAACGCCCAGCGCGAACTGGTGCAGCTTTACAACGAAGCGCCGGTGTTGGTCGAGATCGAAAAGCTCAAGATGCACCTGGCCCACAAGGAGCGCATCACCCAGTTGCAGATGGAAAGCTATCTACGCGCCTTTGAAGCCCTGGCCCCCAGCATGAAGGTGCAGGTCTATGGCAATGGCGGTCAAACCGGCAAGATCATCACCGACATTATGGAGAAGTGCCGGCGGTCGGTCGCTTGGTTGATGGTGTAGTCGATGGTGTGGTTGATGGTGTAGGCGATGGCGCGCTGGATGGCGAAGCAGCGCTGGCCGGGGCGCTCAACCTGGGCGCGTTTCTGCCCTATGTCCAGCAGATTGTGCGCGAAGTCAACCCACGGATGCTCTCGACCCTCAAAGTGACCGATCTGGTCACGGAACTAGGCAATGTTGTCAGCGGCCAAAGCGATCTGGTGACAGCATTGCACCAACTGCGCCAGGATGGCAGCTTCCGCGTCATCGGCGACTTGCCGGTGCTGCCCTTTTTACAATTGCTGGGCATTGGCAATCATGCTAATGGCGAAGTAGACGCACCAGCTCATGAAGTTCAAGCTGGCTCGACAGTTAAATACCCTACATAAGAGATTGAGAGATTCAGAGATTGCGTCACAGAATCTCTGAATCTCTCAATCTCTTTGCCTCTAGCGTTGGCGGCAACGCATCGCCTTCTCTGGTTTGATCGATGATACTGTCGTTCAGGATGCCATATCAGGCGCTGGCAGGTGGGCCAATACCTTGCGCCTACGAGGGAAGTAGACAAAAAAGAGTAAAGCGCCAACCAGCGTCAGACCGGCAGCAACAAGGAAAAGGATGCGATAACCTACCGTCCCGATCAAATAACCGCCGCCAAACGCCATTGCCGCAATGCTCGCGCCGAACGCCAGCGATTGCGCTCCCGCAATGGTAGTGCGCCAGCGCGGTGCTACGCTCTCCTGGCTCAGGACCGTGAACGCTGGCGCCGTAAGCGAAGTCAGCGTGATCATACTCATGAACCCAAGCCCCACCCCTGTCCAATGGGGAAGCAAGATCAGGGGCAAAAAAGCGCACGCCATGCCCACGGTGCCCCAGCCAATCGCTCGTACTGGACCCCAGCGCATCATCACCAGCGGACCCGCCAATGCGGCGATGCCAAGCAGTTGCCCGGCTGCGCCCAGCGCGCCAATCAATGCCGTCGAAACGTGTAAACCGGCATCCAGATAGACATTAAAAAAGATCCGCATCACCCATTCTCCCCCTGTACGTAGCAACATGATCAAGGTGAGCATCAGGATGAGGCCATAGGGTGCGGCATCCGTCGCGGTCACAGGCGCCTGGGCCTGGTCAACCCGCGCCGGACGGGTTGCCCCGATGAGCAACACAGCCGGCAACAGCAGGACAGCGGCGATCCACAACGCATAACGATAAGGCGCAGGCTGCGCCAGCGGCGTATGCAGCAACAACGCAAACCAGCCTGGTAGTAGACCGCCGAGCAGGTTGCCAGTGAAACCGGCCAAACGGATAACAGCAATCTGCATGGAAAAGGCGTGTTGGCGTTCTGTCTCGGTGGTGGCGCTCATTAAGAAAGGACTGGCATTGACTTGGAAGAATGTGCCGCCGAACCAGGCCAGGGCGTAGCTTGCCAACAGCCAGCCCGTATGCAGGGCAGACGGCAGGAACTCGACGAATGGTAATAAACCAAACCCCAGCGGGATCAGGCTAAAGCCAATTAGCAAGCTCTTCCGACTACCCCAGCGTTGGCTCAACACCCCAGCCGGCAGGCTCCAGATCGCCAGGGCCAGAGGGCCGGCCGCATTGACCAGACCGATAAAAGCTGAATCATACCCTAAGCGCAGCAGGTATAGATTCAGGAGCAGGGCGTAAATGCCAAAGTAAGTAAAGCCAATCAGGACGTTCACCGCGAGAAAGAGCCATACATCGCGGCTGAACAAGCGTAACGCCCGTTGGTAATTTGCAAGCATGGTTGAGTCTCCTGATAGAGCAGGCAATCCCTCTTTAGTACTGGTGGCGCTACCCTATAGATGAACAATCACAACGACCGCTTCCTTAGTGCCGATGACACGGCTGCAATGTCCTTTACCGGTTGTGTCTTCCAGGAGGATCGCGCTGCCGGGGCCGGCATAGTAGACCTCCCCGCTGCTGGCCGCGAACTCCATGACACCGGTGAGGAAGAAGATCCACTGGCGCGTGGGGCTTGGATGCCAGTCGCCGACCCAACCGGGGGTTAAGCGGGCGAAGCCACAGCCGGTTGCCGGCGTAATGGCGGAAACATCCAACGCCGGCGCCGGCGGCGCATAGGTGGTTGCTGTGAGTTCAACCTGCCGGTTTTGGAAATGGGATTCACCCTTCTCGTCAACAGAGAGATGCCTATATTCGACCATGCTCATCCTGTCACCGCCTTTGCTTGTTCGACCGTTCGGATGGGTAGAGATGTCACCCAGAATATCACCGCGAATCAATCAGGGTTTGCGAACCAGCCCCTAAACAATTCGCAAATCTCAGGATTCGCGGTGATATTCGCAGTGGTGTACAGACGTATTAAAACAACACTACTGACCCGGCGGCTGGTAGACGGCGCTGACCGCCGCGGCCTGCTGCATGACCGCGATTCCCTCTTCAATCGTCAGCAGAGGAGTCGTCTTGAGTTCTTTCACGACGCCGGACGCCATTACCGCAACAGCGTAGGCAGCGGCATTCACATTCGATGGGTACTCTAAAATCGCAACGATGTCGGCTTCCCCAAACGCATACCAGACGCCCCCGATTTTGCCCCCAATTTTTTCAAAGGCGGCCTGGACGCGTTGGCGTACATCCTGCGGGTTCTTGATTTGGGCGGCCCACCCCTCGGCGGTGTAGCTGGCCTGGAGTAGATAGTAAGCCATAGACTCCTCCTTTGTGTCACTTGATTATCGTTCTTTTGCAACGGTGATTTCACCCGAATAGATGGTAGGCGGCCCGACGACCAACTCTGAGAGGAGCTTCTTGACCCACTCTGCCGCCAACTGGATTGAGGCTTCGGCTTGCGCCTGGCTCTCAAAGAGGCTGATCGAGGTGGCCCGATCATTTTCCTCAGTCACGATGTAATAGGCGATAAAACCGGGCGCTTGACTGATAACAGGGACAAAGTGTTCTTGTGTCAGTCGCGCGGCCTCGGCAACGGTCCCCGGTTTGAACTGATAGTGACGAATACTTGTGTACATGATTCCTCCTTCATTTCATTGCACTGGTATAGATCAATGCCTTTACTGCCCAGGCGGACGATAGACCGGGGTTTTCTTGGCGGCTGCGTCTAGCTCTTCGGTGGTCAGCAGCACTGTCGTCTTGTTGACCACGGCGCCACTCGCCTTCGCCATCAGGGCCAGCGCGGCCGCGCTGGCGTTATCAGGCAGCTCCATGATCACGTAGACATCGCTGTCGCCAAAGGCATAGTAGAATGCTTCCACGGCGCCGCCCACTGACATGGCGGCTTTTTCGATGGCTGCCCGGCGACTAGTGCCACCCTCTTTGAGCAATCCTTTCACGCCTTCACCGACATAGTTGCCTTGAATAAGATACTTTGCCATTGCTGTTTCTCCTTGTTTTGTGGGTAGAGTATTGTGGGTAGACGCCTCACAGCGACTATCAAGGGGAGGCGCACAGATGGTTGGACGCAGCGCGCCCTACACTTGCCGAGTAAGCTCATAAAGTTGTGCCGGATCGAAACGGACGCTGACGGCCTCGAACTGCTGGATAATGCCACCCAGTGCGGTTCTAAAGCTCGCCGCATGTTCCATGTCTTCCCAGACCGTGATAGCCACACCGCGCTGTGCAGCCCGATCAAAGCCGCCGGTGTAGCTGACAAACCCCGGCAGTTGCCGGAAGGTGGGGATGCCCACTTCGTCGGTGATTCGCAATACCTCCGCCTCTTGGGCCGGATCGTAACTCAGTGTTGTAATGCGGATGTACATAGTTTGATCTCCTTTGGGTCATACATCGTTGTCACGGTTGATGATGGATTCGCGATTAGGCTTGTATTCTTCTGTTACCTGTTCGGCTTGCTTCCAGGTATATAAGCACCGTGGGTTTGTGCAGCGATAGGTGCGTAGATACTCCACGTCGCACACCGCCATGTAAGACTCCGGGCAGCAACCCCAGGCCAGATCAGTCGGCGTGATAAGTTTGGCGCGCAGATTCTGCCCATTCATGCTTTTTTCTGCCAGAAGTGTCGGGAACAGTTGGCCACAGCGCGGACAGTGGCAGAGGCAATCGTAGATGCCCAAAAGGCTAACAAAAATGATGAGCAGAACCAGCGTAACCGCTATCATGATTGTGGTGGCAGCATGAAAAAAGCCCACTGGGTGGCGGGAGCAAATGGCGATAGATTTACCGGCGGCGTGGGCGGCGAAAAATTAACTTCCTGAAATTCAACGCCCACATCGGCGAAATGGGATTCCCCGTCCGTATCGCTGTAAACGCGCATATATTGCATATAGACCTCTTTACGACACCTACTCGGCGATGGTGTATTTCACTGCTTGGGTAACACCGCTCTGCCCTGCCTGAAGAAACAATGACCTCTTTACAAAAGTCGCCATCTGTGCTATACTCTATCAACCAGCCATTCAAATTCATGTTCGATGACCAGCGTATCGAATCGGCCACTGTGCGTTGTGTATACCCGCAATTTGCCGGGAAAGTTGAACTGTTCGCACTCTCGCTTAAGCCTTTCAATGACTGCACTCAGTTGACCCGATACAACGTTAAACGGGCGACGATTGACAATCATCGTTATCTCCTTTAGGATGTATCCAGGGTTGGTTGCCGTTTTCATGTTTGCTCTGTTCTACTATAGTGTGTGATGGCGCGCAGTTGATGCGCAGAATGCGCGCAGTTACGGTGAGGTCTCCCCAACGATGAAGACATTTCCCGAATTCACCCGCCTTCTCAGCCAACAACTGTTGATTCAGGAGCGCAGTGCCACCTGGCTGGCGCGGCGCTTGCAGTTGCATCCAGGCACGGTCAACCGTTGGCTGAATCAGGAGTTGCGCCCCGCTACGCCGGAGCTGGTGGCGCGCATTGCCGATCTGCTCGGTATGTACGACACCCATGACCGCCAACGTTTTCTGTTAGCAGCAGGCTATGGGTATTGGGATAGCCACGAAAGCAATAGCGCCAAACAAACGCCACAAAGTCCTAGCGAACCTGCACCGCAGCCGACTCTGGTTGTCGAACGCATACAACCATCTGTGACGCCCTTTATGACGCCAGCTTTACCCCCTCAAGGAATCTTCGGTCGCGAGGAAGTATTGACGCGACTATTTGATCTGCTTCAGTTGGGCGCATCGACAGCAACAAATGTACCGCCAGTAGCGCTTTGCGGTATGGGCGGCATTGGCAAAACCACGCTCGCCATTGCCTTGAGCTACCTAGAAGTTGTCTCCGATCTGTTTCCCGATGGCGTGTTATGGGCATCAGTAGGACCGCAGCCGACGCTCCGCCATTGGCTTGAAAGTTGGGGGCGGGCGTTGGGTCTCAACCTGGTAGCCGAACGCAATGAAGCATCCTGTTGCGACCGCTTACGCTCTGCACTGCATCCCCGGCGGATGTTGCTGCTGATTGATGATGTTTGGGAAGTGCATCATGGTCAAGCCTTTTTGCTTGCCGGTCCCTACTGCCGCACGCTCTTTACGACGCGTGAAGTACCGGTTGCGTTTGCTTTGGCCACCCGTCAGCGCACGCTGCCGGTCAGCCTGTTGAATCCGCCAGCCGCCTTAGCGTTACTCACACAATTGGCGCCGGAGATCATCACCACCAATCAACCCAGGGCCAGGCTATTGTGTGAACGCCTGGAATTTCTCCCCCTTGCCTTGACATTGGCCGGCAAGTTACTGGCGATTGAAGCCGCCATCCCTGCCCGCGTGGAGCGTTTGCTCAGTGAATTGATCGAGCGTCGTGAGCGCCGTCTGCAGTTGTTGCAAACAGAAGAGCGGCCAGGGGTAGCGACAGAACAGCCAGTCTCCCTGCAAGCCATTCTTAGGTTAAGCGTGGAACGGTTGAATCAGGTTGACCAAGAGCGCTTTGCCATGTTGGCTGTCTTTGGCGGTGAGCCGCTGACCTGGGAAAGTCAGGCGGCAGCCTATGTGTGGGCATGTACAGCGGAGGAAGCCGAAGCCACGATTGCGCACTTGATTCAGCGCGGGCTAGTCATGCAGCGGGGTGAAGGGTATTGGCTCCATACATTGCTCGCTGATTATGCTGCCGAAATGTTGGCCGCCATGCGCTGAAGGGGCAGATTTGTGGTTATGTCTGTTCCCTGACGCTGGCGGATACGTTGAGCGATTTAGGGGCAACACAAATGACTGTTGCGAATACGGAACTCACGCTGCCAGCGGTAATGCCTCCTTTGGCGCCATCACCCCGATGCGTGCAGAGTATGAACCGCCACAGCCAATACTACCTGGCCTTGGTGAAGGCCGATCCCCAAAATTGGCAGCGGATTGATCAGGTGTATGGACAACTCAAGCGATCCTATCAGTTAGCGCTTGCCGACGAGACACGGCTCGAATTTATTCAGCTTCTAGAGATATACCAAGAATGGCGCGGTTTGTGGCAGGATCGAATCGCGTGGATCACAGCGGAGTTAGTCATTGCCCGGACGGCAGAGCGGCACAGAGACGTGGGTAGATTGCTCCATCAATTGGGGAATATCTACCGTCTGCAAGGTGCTCTGGAGAAAGCCGTTGCGGCCCAGTTTGAAGCGGTGGGTATCAGCAGAATCGAGGGCGATCAGCAGACAGAGGCAAATGCGCTCCGGGGGTTAGGCATTCTTTATGCGCAGCAAGGACGGTATCAAGCGGCGATTGAAGTTTATGAGACGTCACTAACGATCAGTCGACTGTGCGGCGATGACGACGCTGAAAGCCGCACGCTCCGCAACCTGGGCATCACTCACCGGAGACAAGGCCGGTGGGAGAAAGCCATCCAGGTACACGAGCAAGCTTTGCGGATCAGCCAAGCGCTGGGAAACCGCAGCACAGAATGTCTAAGCCTGCTTAACTTGGGCGCAGTTTACCAACTGCAGGGCAACTGGGCGGAAGCGTATCAACTGTATGAGCAAACGCTCGCCATGGGTCGAGCGTTAGGCTATCGAATGGTTGAGGGGATCGCCCTCACCAACTTGGGAGAAATTCTGGTTCTCCTGGGGGATGAGCATGGACGATGGGATGAGGCTAGCCAGCTCTATGCAGAGGCACTGGCAATCTATCGTGAGTTAGGTGCGCTCTACCATGAGAGCCATACGCTTAACAATGTAGGCGACCTCTTTTGTCGTCAGGGGCGTTGGGCGGAGGCTGCGAGTGCCTGTATGACTGCGCGCCAGATACAACGATCGTTGGGTGATCAACAAGGTGAAGCCGAATCGACCAATAGTTTAGGCGAGATCTACTATCAGCAAGGGGATTGGGCGGCGGCGGTTTCACTGTTTGAAACCGGTTTACAGATCAGCCAGGCCATCGGCGAGCAATTGCAAAACAGTGTAGCCCTTCGCGGATTGGGCAAAATCTATCAACGCTTGGGGCATCCCCAGGCAGCGATCCAAGCCTATGAAGGATCTCTAGCTCTCAGCCGGGCGCTAGGCGACCGCCAGGGCGAAGGCGAGACCTTACGCTGGCTGGCCGGGTTTTATCAAGCCCAAGGGGAGGAAGATAAGGCCGTTGCTTTATGGCGGGAAGCAAGCAAAAAGTTACATCCAAACTCCCCAGCGTACCGACAAGTAGGCGCGCGCTTGTCGCCAGAATGAGCGCGATAACTTTTTGGCCGATTTCGGCCAAACCTTTGCGGTTGCCGACACCCATTTAAAATTGCAAGAGGTAAGGCTGTTGTTACAAGTTACCGAGATTCGGCGTCTCCCCGCTGTCGCTCTGTGCATCCACTGCGGCGCCGGACGCGAGGAGAAGCTCCACCGTCGCCCGATGGCTGTTGCCGGCCGCCCAGTGCAACGGGGTGTAGCCATGTTCCTCGGTGCGGGCGTTAACATCAGCGCCATGCGCAATGAGCAGACGGACGATTTCCGTATGACCATTGTCGGCGGCCCAGTGCAGCGGCGTCACCACCCACCAGCCCCCTTTGGCGTTGACATCGGCGCCCCGTTCGATGAGCAGTTGCGTCACCGCATAGCGATTGCGTGATACCGCAATATGGAGGAGCGTAGCCCCCTCCCCGTGGTCATCCCAAGTGGGCGTGCGGGTGTAGAGGAGCGCCGGATCGGTGTCGAGAAAGGTGCGTACCCGTTCCACATCGCCAATACGACAAGCCAGGCTGATCGTATCCACCCGCGCCCCTTTTTCAATCAAGAAGCGGTGGATTGGGTCACGTTTGGACCCCCAGCCCCAGCCGACGGGCGGCCGTTTGGTGTAATGATCCGGCACGTTGATGTCAGCGCCGTGGTCAAGCAACAGTTGGGCAAGCTCGATGGTTGTCGCCAGATGGAGTGGCGTGGCGCCTTCGGGGCCATGCGCACGGGCCAGGCTGGGGTCGGCCGTCAGAAAGGCGCGCACCTGCGCAAGATCGCCGAGGGTGGCCGCGGCAAAGATGTCAATCACGGCGCCCCGTTGTAACAAAAATTCGACCATTGCTGAATCGACGCCTAAAACCAGATCAAGGGGACGCTGTCCTTCAGGGTCTTTGTTGTTGATGTCCGCCCCTTGCGACAGTAGGTGTTCAATCATAGCATAGTTCCGATTGGTAACGGCGACATGAAGCGGCGTCTGCGGGATCGACCAATAGTCAACCGGGCCGGTGGCGTTGAGCAGGGCCGGTGTTTGCGCCAATAAACTGGTAACGCCGACCGTGTCACCGGCTGCGGTCGCCTTGAGCATCGCTAACACCTTGTTCATAAATTGTTCATCCGCGGAGGGGCGTTGCCCTTGTAAGCTCTCTTCGATCATCGTTTGAAGCCTTTCGCGTAAACGCTTGCGGGCGCTATAGAGCCGATTCTTGATGGCCGGCACACTCACGCCCAATAACTCGGCAATTTCTTGTTGCGAATAGTCGGCCAGGTAGTAGAGCAGAACGACCGGTCGCTCGTGGGCCGGTAGGGCGCGAATGGCGTCCTGCACGACCTGTCGCAGCTCGGCCGCCGCCGTTGTCATCCTGGCCTCTGGTGTCGCTATCACACTCGCCGCCGCTAAATCGATCGTTGGGAAACGTTTGCGCCGCGTCAACCGATTGACCTGCCGGATGACAATGGTGCGTAGCCAACCGGGGAAAGCCGCCGGTTCCGCCAGTTGACCCAAGTGTCGATAGACTTCGATAAACGCTTCTTGTGCCGCTTCCTCAGCCAGATGGCGATCCCCGGTCGCGCCATAAGCAACCGCATAGGCCATATTTTGAAATTGGGTGACAAGTTGCGTAAAAGCAGCCAGGTCACCTTGCTGCGCCGCCGTAATCAAAGCAATTTGTTGATTCATGCCACTGCTCCGCCCTACCTGGACTCATGAACCTGATAGTACAATAGTGCCGCGTTGTGGCAAAAAGGTCTGTGGCGCTCTTGCAATATCTTCCCTAGCCACGGTGTCAGGCGTGGTGCTGCATCTCCTTCATATCCTCTTCACATTTGCTTCATATTTGCCTGCTACACTGGGGCCATAGGCGTCAATCAAATTCACTTCAGTGAGGAGGAAGCAAGTATGTACACACAATCGCGTAAAGCTTTGGGGAGCGCTCTGATGGGCATCATTGCGTTGCTGTTCTTGGTGGTCGCCTTTGGGCTAGAGACTGGCGCCGCCCAAGCGCGCGCCCTGCAACAAGATACAACCAAGCCGATCACTAACACGATGCCGATGAACCACCGGATGGCGATGACGGAGACAATGCCGGCCAACCCGGCCGCCATGGATGCGGCCGCCCATCTGGAACATCTGATGGCGCGCCTGGAAGCAATGGAAGCCCGGCTGGCGGCCATGGAAAAGCGCATGGGCGGCCAGGCTGAACAGCGTGGCATGATGGGCCAGGGCGGCATGATGAACCAGGAGGGACGACCGGAAGAAGGCGGCATGATGGGCCAAGGCGGCATGATGAAACCAGGTGGCATGATGGGCCAGGGCGGCATGATGGGGGGACACATGGCGCACATGCACGCGATGATGGCCGAAATGCACGCCCACATGGCGATGATGACCTCCATGAGTGAAATGCACTGTATGATGATGGGCCAGGGCATGATGGGGCAGGGTATGATGGGGGAAGGCGGCATGATGGGTCAGGGTGGCATGATGGGCCAAAATAACGGTCCTGCCGCGCCGACCGCCGAAGCTTCGTCGCCACCGGCGGCGACCGCCGCGGCCCAAACCGCTACGCTGGGCGCCATTGAAATCAAACTGACGCCCGTTGATCTAACCAACCTCGCCGGTGAGACCATTGCCTTTACGGTTGATCTCAACAGCACCGCCGGCGGCTTAAATCTGGATCTTGCCAAGCTCGCCTTTATCGAAGCCGGCATGGCAGTGGAAGCGACCAGTTGGGAAGTGGCCTTTGACCACGGTCATCATGTCAATGGCACCCTTACCTTCCCACTGACCCACGGCGGCGGTCATCGCTATTTGGATGGCGCCAAATCTGTCACCGTGATGATCCATGCGCCGGAAGGCGATGATAAAGTGAGTTTCACCTGGCCGTTACAATAACAACGGTTTGCTACGGCTTTTTCAATCAAATCACGATTTAGGAAGTCGCCGAAAGCCCTGCGAAGATCAGTTTTCTTCGCAGGGCTTTCGGCGACTTCCTGGCTTTTTGCAATTTTGCAACCTTGCCGAATCCGCTCATTTACGTCAAAATGGACGCTATCCACCCCCAACAGGGTTAGCTTCTTGGCAATGATTTCATAAATGCAAACGACAGGGAGAATGATATGGACTATCGTCGCATGGGCCGCAGCGGTTTGAAAGTTTCCGAACTTTGCCTGGGCACAATGACCTTTGGTCACGGCGCGGATCAGGCCGAAGCAACGCGTCTGGTCGATCTGGCCTTTGAGGCCGGCGTCAACTTTTTTGATACGGCCAACACCTACGGCAATGGCGCGTCGGAGGTGTTATTGGGCAATGCGCTCAAGGGGCGCCGGCGCAACGCCATTGTCGCCACCAAATTTTTCAACCCGACCGGCCCTGGGCCAAACGATTCGGGCATGTCGCGTGTCCACATCATGCAGGCCATTGACGACAGCCTGCGCCGCTTACAGATGGACTATGTGGACATCTACTACATCCACCATGTTGATATTCAAACCCCGCTGGAAGAGATGTTGCGCGCATTGGACGATCTGGTACACAGCGGCAAGGTGCGTTATATTGCGTGTAGTAATTACGAGGCGTGGCGTTTGATGGAAGCGCTCTGGATCAGTGACAGCAAAGGGCTGGCCCGCTTTGAGTGCTATCAACCCCAGTATAGCCTCGTCGTGCGCGACATCGAAGAAGAGATCATGCCGGTTTGCCAATACAAGGGGCTGGGCGTAGTGGTTTGGAGTCCGCTGGGGGGCGGCTTTTTGAGCGGCAAGTACAAACCCGGCGAACGCACCGCCGCCGGCACACGCTCTGAAGAGGGGTGGGCCTATCCGCAACGCTACTTTGCCCCCAATGCCGACGCCATCCTGGCCGAACTGCTCCAGGTGGCGCAGGAACTGGGACGCAGCCCGGCGCAGGTGGCGAATCGTTGGGTCTTGGAACAACCGGGGATCACCAGCGCCATCATCGGCGCCCGCACCGTGGAACAGGCGCGCGACAATCTGTTGGCCGGTAGTTGGCAGATGCCGGCGGAGGCTTTACAGCGGCTAACCAAAGTTTCGCAACTGCCGCCCCGCTATCCCCGTTCGATGGAAGATCCCATGCCGGAACGGCGCAACAGCGCTGTCAAGATGCCGAGATTACAGGTATAATCGATAGGGGCGCCCGCAAGGGGACGCCCCTACGATTGATATTTAAATGGTCAGACAACTAGCGAAACTAATTTCACAAAACATGGGTTAATTTTTGTCAGTAAATTGACAGCACGATTGCCCTTACGCGGCCCACTTGTGATCTTGAGTGCTTGCTGAAGCCAGAGTGGTTATGTCATCCTCCGTAGAGGAGGATCGACAAATGGATCAATGGTTTTTGCAACTGGTCAATCAACAGTGGACACACCCCATGTTGGATGTCATCATGGTGCTGATAACGGTGGGCGCAATCCCCGGTTTGCCTTTGTTGGGCTGGGGGTTGATCCGTGGGCGGCAATCAAGGGTCGGATGGACATTGTTGCTGGCGCTGATCGGCAGCCTTTTGCTAACGCTGCTCTTTTACTATTTGGCCCTGCGTCCGCGACCCACAGACGTGCGCTTGCTCTTGCCGACACCGCCCTTTCCTTCCTATCCAAGCGGCCATGCGGCGGCCGCCTTTGCTACGACGGTGGTGCTGGCTCTCGCCACTCGTCGCCGGCTGGTGACAGCGGTGGCGCTGCTTGGTGCGCTGCTCATCTGTTACAGCCGGCTTTACTTAGGACATCATTATCTCTCGGATCTCTTTGGCGGCGCTGTTCTGGGCGCTGCTGCCGGCGCCGCGGTCTATGGGCTGCGGCATAGCGGCGCTTCGTGGGGCGCGCGTCTCCCGTGGCTGCTCTGGGTACAGGTCGCCATTGTGCTGGTGGTAACGCAGATGGCCTACCTCGACCTCAACCCGACGGCGCTGTTGCGCTGGCCCTTTGCCGATAAAGTGCTGCACGCCTTACTCTTTGGCGCCGTCGTCTTCTGGCTAAATCTTTGGTTGGAAGATCAGCGCGTGCGCTATCGGGGGTGGTCGGCGCCCCTGGCGATTGTTATTCCCTTTGCCCTGGCGCTGCTGGAGGAAGGGATGCAAGCCTTTTCGCCCCTACGGACCGCTGATGTCACCGATCTCCTTAGCGACTTGATCGGGATGATCGTCTTCTGGTGGGCCAGCCGCTACCTCGTAAAGGTCAATCGGTTGAACAATGCGCGCAATACCATGTGAAGACATGCGGTAGCCCTTACCCTGCTGATCGGCTCGCCTACGCTTCAGTTTTTAACTGTGAAAGATTAATGTTTCGTAATTTTCAGTAAGGCTATCTTAGCCCTTTTGTATGACAACAATAATTTGACGCCACCACCACTCTAGCTTCAGATGGCAAGCCTCTTTAGAACAGTGTTAAATCGTCGTTAACTGTAAGCGAAATGTAAATGTTCGTCAGCCGATTTTGTTGTATTATATCTTAGGACATTTGTTGTATATCAATTAGTCATCTGTCTTGCACAATACACTCTAATTGATAGACATTTATAACCTTATCTTCGGCGAAACAGCAACAAAGCTTTAACCCATCCGTCTTCTCCTCTGTTGGCTGTTTTTCATACGGCTATAATGATTAAAGGAGGGCGCCTGTGGCAGAGAGTTGATCTCTATTCGCCAAAAGACGGATATATCTTATTTTGTGTTGTGCATAGCGGGCTTTGCAATAAACAAAAAGTATTAGCATCAATGCACCAGAAACGGCGAGATTGTTAACAAGATGTAATATTGTTAGGCGATTTTTGCCAGTAAAATAGATCAGAGAAGAGTAGGAAGCGTATATTGTCGGATGCATAGCTGCCATATTGCCGCCGACAAGCAACCCAACTTGCCAGGACGGGATCAATGCTTACAAGAAAGCAACTAGAGGATGTCCAGTCATTACCTGTCTGGCGCCCCATTCAGGAGGATAGTATGGCTTTGACCACCAATGACCCGGTTACGGCGCCCGTGGCTGATAAACGATTTTCAATGTTGGCACTCCTTTCGCGCGCCGGAGAGGCTTGGTTACGGACCACTGTAGCAACGCTACGGAAAAAAACGGCTGAAGCAGGCAAAGGCTTCCGTGTGCCTTTTGTTGAACGCCGTCTTCTGTTACTTGTCACCGATGCTCTGCTCACCTTAATTACGATTTGGCTGGCGCAACAAACCGCGAGCTTTGACAGCGTTAACGCGCTGTTTGCGCAAAACCCCACTTGGGTTGGGAACTATTGGTTCCTGGCCCCAGCGTTCTTGTTGCTCTGGTGGGTGATTGCATCTTTCACAGACATTTATGATATTTCATCGGCGACTGATCGTCTTGCCACTGGGATGCGCCTTGGCGCGACGGGAATGATTGGCGTCGCCCTTTATGCCGGTGTACGTTACTTTCTCCCAGCGCTTCCCACAACAGCGCTTTTCTTGTATTTTTGGCTGACGATGCTTCTGGTCATTGGGGCATGGCGCTATCTCTATGCGCCGTTGTCGCTCAAGTTGGTCCGTCCCCATCGCATCTTGGTGCTCGGCACCGGCAAGCGTGGGCAGGCCATGGCCAAGCTGCTTGAGAAGACCACGCACATGAAATACCAGATGTTAGGGTATGTCGATGATACGGCGACAAGCGAAGAAGTTGCGGCCCAAGAGTTGCCTGTTCTCGGCGTAGCGGCTGATCTGCCAACCTTGGTACAACAACACAATGTACACGAAGTAGTGGTTGCGATTCATGGCGATGTGACAAATGAACTTTTCCAGCGGTTAATTGCTTGTCAGGGGCGCGGTGTGCAGATCTCTTGGATGCCGGATCTCTATGAGAAGTTGTGCTACAGTGTTCCGGTTGAGTATATCGACCCCACTTGGGCGCTCTATGCCGTTCAAGGCCAACCCATCTTCAATCGTTTACAACTGATCGGTAAACGCTGTATGGATCTGGCGATTGTTCTTCTGGCGCTGCCCGGCTTTTTATTCCTGATCCCGTTGTTGGCGCTGGCGATTCGGCTGGACTCAAAAGGGCCAATCTTCTACCGGCAGGTGCGCACCGGTCGCGGCGGGCAGAATTTCAAGATCTGGAAATTTCGCACCATGGTCACTGATGCCGAAAAGAATGGCGTGCAGTGGGCCAGCAAAGGGGACAAGCGCATTACCCGTATCGGTCGCTTCCTGCGCAAGACTCGGTTAGATGAGCTGCCCCAAATTTTTAACATTCTTACCGGCGAGATGAGCATTGTGGGGCCACGCCCGGAACGCCCCGAGTTTATCGAGCAGTTGCAACAGGAGATTCCGTTCTATCATACCCGTTTGATGGTGAAACCGGGGCTGACGGGTTGGGCGCAAGTCTGTTACGATTACGGCAATACGGTGGAAGACGCACTTTTCAAGTTGCACTACGATTTCTATTACATCCGCTACTGGTCATTGTGGTTGGACTTTTATATCATCTTCAAGACCATTAGTGTTGTTTTCAAGCTTAAGGGCATGTAAGACCCCTCACCAACTTGCTCATTGCGACTGATAAAGCGTACAATACCATTGCTGCATTGAACTGTCGCCACGTAACCATAGGCCAAGGGATCAGATCGGTTGCATCCCTTGGCCTATTCCTACGTCAGCATGCGGTGTTGGCGCAGAAGAGCTAGAGACCTGGAGGAATTGACGTGTACAATTTTATCGAACTACGTGAACTGGTGATCGTACTGCTCAAGCGCTGGTGGTTCTTGCTCCTGGCGGCAATGCTAGGCGGCGCTTTGGGGTATGGCATCAGTCTACGCCAGACGCCAATCTATGAAGCCACCACCAGTCTGTTGGTTGGTCTCTCCATGCAGACCAGCACGCTGGATCGCACCGACCTACAAACGGGACAGCAGTTGGCGATCACCTACTCCAACATTGTACGCCGGCAACCGGTCCTCCAAGGAGCAATCGATGCGTTACAACTGGATATGAGCTGGCAAAGTCTCCGCTCGCGCGTCAAAGTTTCGGTCATCGATCAGACCCAACTGCTGGAGATCAGCGTCGATGCGGAATCCCCCGAATTGGCCGAACAGATCGCCGCTGAAGTTGCGCGTCAATTGATTCTCCTCACGCCGGCAGAAAACGCCGGCGGCGCCGGCCAGGAGACGAGCCAATTTGTCCAACAGCGACTGCATGATATGGAGGCTAAAATTGCTGCCGAACAGGCGGCCTTACAAAGCGCCGAAGCCAAATTGGCCGCGCTTGGCTCTGATGGCATTGGGGCGACGGCGTTGCGTAGCGAGATCCGTGATATTGAAGAGCGGTTACTGAACTGGGATAATGTCTATACCCGACTGTTAGAGTATACCAAAAATACACGCACCAGCAACCAACTCGCCATTATTGAACCGGCGCAGGCAAAATCCACACCCGTTCAACCCAATCCGGGCCTCAATCTGACGGTCGGCGCCGCCCTTTTCCTGGCGCTGGCCTCCGCTCTGGTTTTGCTGCTGCACTTCTGGGATGATCGGCTGAAATCAGTCGAAGATGCAGCTCGCCACCTCAAGCTTACCGTGCTGGGCCAGTTAAGCGCAATCAAGGGGGACAACAGTCATGATAAATTGATTGCCAAGGCGCATGTCCTTTCCTCCACCTCAGAAGGGTATCGGTTGGTGCGCAGTAAACTGCAATTTCTCATGGCTGATCTGCCCAAGAAGATCATCATGGTGACCAGCTCGGCCCAAGGGGAAGGCAAAAGCTTGACCACGGCGAATTTGGCGATTGCCATGGCGGAGGCCGGCATGTCGGTGGTGATTGTCGATGCCAACCTGCGTCGCCCCATGCAACATGAAATCTTTCAACTGGCTAACAGTGAAGGGTTGACCGAACTGCTCTATGCGCCAAAACTCCAACTTGACCACTATTTGCGCCCCACCCAGGTGATGAATTTGCGGGTTCTCACTGCGGGTTCCTTGCCTGCCTACCCCTCCGGCATGTTAGGCTCGATGCAGATGAAACGCTTGTTGCAAGCCCTGTCCGAGCAGTTTGATTTGGTTTTATGTGATGGCCCGGAAGCAACCGAGATCGCCGATGCCGCGATCCTGGCCCATCAAGTCACCGGCGCGCTGCTGGTGGTGCAAACCGGTAAAATGCGTCGGGATCGGGCATTGGAAGCGATCAATAACCTGCGTCAGGCCGGCGCGCATATCCTGGGCGTTATTTTGAACCAACCGACGGTGGTCGCTCCTCGCAACCGCAAGCGTGTTGCCCAGGAGTCGTTAGCCCTGCCCGTCCCCGTTGACCGCCCTGTGCGCCCTGAATCATCGGCTTCCGGCGCCCGATCATAAATAGGGTTCGCGCCGCTGTTGCGCCGTTGCGCCGTCCGTGGTTAGACAATTGCCACCCTGTTTACATTGCCGTTGATTGAAGTTCCGTTTTCCCTAGGCGTTTTCAAAAAGGAAAATAGGCGTAGGGGCATCTCCTGGCGGGCGCCCCTGGCTTGCCGAATACACGGGGGCGCCCGCCAGGGGATGCCCCTACTTTTTGTGTCCCCAACCCAGCCGTTGCGGTAACTGGCGCAACATCCGCAGATCATCTTCACGACCGCGGGCGGCGGCTTCGGGTACGGTCGAGATGCGGTCGAGCCGGAAGCGATGCCAGGCCCGAAAGAGGAGGGAATAGCCTAACCGTTTGGTGCGGTTTTCCGCTTGATCCGCCAACAGATGTATCAAGTAGGAGAAGGCGGCCACACCGACAAGCGGCGCCTGCCCCGCCAGCGCCAGGGCGGCGCCGACAAGGGCATATTCATAGCCATGCAAAGGTAAGATCAGCCGATGTTCGCGCCGCCAATGGTAATAGACATAATCAACGGCATGGTCGAGATCGGGCAGCACACCCGTGGCCAGCGCCGCGCCCAGCGCAGCAGGCGTACCAAGCTGCCACCAGGCCACAGCGCCGATTACGGTTGAAATTGCTACATGTTTATGTGGAAGCATAGGGTAAGACCGGTTGCGTTACCTGTTCCCGCTGTGCCGGCGGTGTTGACGCAACATAGATCATATTCTCAACAATTGGATAGTGATGGTTACAGTGCAGGCAACGCCACTTGCCTTGCTGTTGTACCATTCTATCATGTCGGCACTGTAAACAGCGAACTGTTAAGGGCGTTGATAACGGTGCGGCTTCCCCATCTTTGGTGGCAATCGCCACCATGCCGCAGCGCAACTGTTCCAGCAGCGGGGTGGATTCGATGATTTTGTGATACAGACAACCAAGCTCGAACAGACCGGGCATACCACGGAACCAGGTTGGGCCATTGCTGTAAATATGCGTTGTAAACTCCCGAAAACCACTTGCCCGAAAAATCTGATGCAGGCGGCGCACGGTGTTGGCGCGGTAAAGGGTGGGGAACATATCCTCATCAACCGTGCGCCGATAGCGATATTGTCCTAGCCATTTATGGAAACTGTAAGGCGTGGCGGCCGCAATTAAGAACTTATAACTCCAAAGATTGGGCGTCACAATGACAAGCGACCCACCTGGCGCCAACACACGATGGGCTTCCTGCAAAACCGCCGTCGGATTCGCCACATGTTCAATCAAGTATTCTGTACAGATCAGATCAAATTGTTCGTCGGCAAAAGGCAATTGTTCAGCGTTCGCAAGCCAAAAGGGGCTATGATACTTGGGACCGGCGCGCTCATCTAAATCGACGCCAATGATCTCAGCCCGTTCTTTCAAGGGGTAGGTGACATGATTTTTGTCATACCCACATCCTAAGTGGCAGATGCGTTTGGCTTGTTCGGCTGCCATATAGAGTTGTTCGCGATAGGCAGTGGAGGCGCGATTCTGTGGCCAACGTTTGAGGACATTTTCGGTCCAAGAGCGATAGGACATACGATTTTCTCCCTGTGCTAAGTGACTTGGCTACTCACCTTTTCTTTGCGAGGAGGGAGGCGATGTAAGGTGTGGATAAAAATTCTTGCAGAGATCAAGCAAGAGTGGGTATTGGTGGGTGTTATTGAGAAAAGCTAACGACGATGGGGTCTCTGCAAACCTTATTGCTATGCCTAACTATATCACAGATTCTGGAAATAACTTGTTACTATTTATTAAACTGAGGCTGACGATTTTGTCATAGGACAAATGACTGACTCTCTGTAAGAAAGCAACTGTGCTTCCACTCGGTCATAACCGGGTAGGGAGTATTGTACTATTAACAAGTAAATATTGCAATTTTTGAAAAACTCGAACCTACGTGCTTGCGCTAGCGCTCAAGCTTCCTGGAAGATAGTTGGCAAACCACGCTGATAAACGAGGGCAGAACACTAGGGGTGGGCTGAAGAGTTCCAGAAGAAAAATGACGGCGCGCCCAAATGAGGAGTTCGCACGCCCCGTGCGAACTCCTCATTTGGGCGTGGTTAAAATGATTTATCTACTAGCCGGTAAGCTGGGCCGCAAACACTTCCTGCATGGGCGCAAATTGGAATTCGGTGAGGAGCGTTTTGAGCCGTTGGTAGGTTTTCGCCAAATTGGTGTAATGACGGAAGCGCGAGAAGAGGGAGGCGCCCGCAATCCGTGGTTGGTCAGGGTCAAATTCCCACGGGTGCAGATAGACCACCGCCGCCTGCTGCTCCTGATTTAACTGTCGAATGGCGTAGCGTGTGGCCAAAAGCGGATAGATGCGAAAATAGCCGCCACCGGCCACCGGCACATTCTTTTGCCCGAAACGCAATGTACTCACCGGGAACTCCCAGAGACCATTCTGGTGTTGATGGGCAAAACGCTGGGCATCGGGAATCCCATAGCGGTCATGATAGGCGAGGGGGAAGATGCTCGAATCATAGGTCAGCTTCTGTTCACGCAAAATATCAAGCGCCCACAGCGATTGTTTGGTAACGGAAAAGGCCGGCGCTCGATACCCCAGGATGGTAATATCGCTACAGGCCCGCTTGATCGCGGCCAGTGAACGCGCCAGATCCTCAGCAAATTCGGCCGGTGTTTGCTCATAGACTAGCCGATGCCAGTAGCCATGTGTGCCAATTTCATGCCCGCCGGCCGCAATCGCGCGCACCAAGTCCGGGTGCCGGTCGGCTACCCAGCCCAAAATAAAGAAGGTGGCGCGCACCCGATGCGTTGCCAGTAAGTCGAGAATGCGTTCCGTATTAGCGACCACGCGACTGTGGTGTTGTTCCCAATCCGCGTGCCGAATGACGGAAGCAAAGGCATGAACCTGAAAGTGTTCCTCAACGTCGATGGAGAGTGCATTAAGCATTGACCTTCTCCTTGATCACCTTCTCTTTGATCACCTTCTCTTTCACGGTTTGTTCTTTCATGGTTTGCTCTTTCACGGCTTGTTCTTTTCCCGTTTTGGGTGATACCGCAGCCACTTTGCTTGTTTTTTGCGCCAACAAGGTTTCATAGAGCGCTTCGATCTGCTCGACCATCTGGCGGGCGCCAAAGTTGGGCAATACCCGCTCTTGACCCCGCCGGGCCATCATCCGTGCTTCCTCCGGCTGATTGATCAAGCGCAGCAGATTTTCCGCCAGCTTGGTCGGTTCCGCCGGCGGCGAGAGGAGGCCAGTCTCGCCGTGCTTGACCAGTTCCGGTACACCATTGACGGCCGTCACGGCCACGACCAGACCGACACTCATCGCTTCGGTCAAGGCCCGCCCCAACCCTTCCCAGAGCGAGGAAAGCGCAAAGACATCGAGAATCGTTAACAATTCCGGCACATCTTCCCGGTAGCCCAGTACTTTGATGCGGCTTTCGTCGGCAACTGCGGCATGAACCTCGTCGGCTAGCGGCCCATCCCCCACCATGAGAAATTGCGCATCGGGCCGCTGTTGCAAAACCAGCCGGGCCGCGGCCACAAAGTCCAACGGCGCTTTTTGCGGCGACAGACGGCCAATCATACCGATGATCGGCTTGGCCGGATCCAGCCCCAGGCTCGCACATTTCTCGGCTTTGTCCACCTGTACACGGAAGCGATCATATTCGATGCCACTATAGATCGTGACCAATTTTTCTGCCGGCGCCAACCCGGCTTTGCAGGCTTCCTCGCGATTCAATTGGGAGACAGTTACGACGCGGTCACTGAGCCAGGCGGCATAGCGTTCCAGTTGCAAATAGAGATACTCTTTGGTGGCCGCTTTGGCCTTTTGCACCAATGTGTTGCGGGCGCCTTCCATATCCTGCCAGCTTAATAGATGCATTGTGTGCAGGATGATCGGCGTGCCCGCCAGCGCCGCGGCAATGCGCCCGATGACGCCGGCTTTGGCATTGTGGGTGTGGACAATGTCGTACTGTTGTTCTTTTAGAAAACGGGTCAATTGCCACAATAAGCGTAGATCAGATAGCGGTCGCGGGTCGCGATAAAGATCAGGAAAAAGGTAAAAGCCATCGGCATACGCACGCCCCTGCTCAACCCAATCCACATAATCGGCGCCGGCCGCCAGATCCACCGTGTAACGGCTGCGCGACAACTCCTTGACTGTCAGCAAGGTATTGTCCGAGGCGCCGCCAAAGCCCAAATGGGTAATCAAATGGAGAACTTTTATCTTCCGCATACGCTTCTCAACCTGTTATCAATGCTATAAAGATGACCAGATGACCTGCTTGACATTCTGAATGGTGTCGGGCAGGGATTGTTCGGTGCTGATATCGTGAATATATTTGGTGCCGGGCCGTTGCCAGTTGCGCACTTGCCGGTGCCGTGATTCGAGATAAGCATCGCTCTCTTTCCCGACCTTGATCCGATCCCGATTGCGCTGTTTCGCGGTCTCCAACGAAACCGATAGCTTTACAACCATGTCGGGCGGCGGGATCTGTTTGTAGATGCGCTGTTCAACCCCCGCCAGCCAGTTAAAGAGTTGCGGAATCACGCCCTGTTGGGTCGAGTCCGCCTGGAGCCGCGGGCTATCCATGGCGCCGATCATCGCGGACGGGTAGCGGTCACAAATCACCAGCTCGCCACGGGCCGCCGCCCGTCGTGCTTTGAGCAGCAGATCACGCCGATCCCAGGCCACCGCCACGGCGCGCACCGCATAGAGTAGCGCCGAGATTTTGTTGATCTGCAGCGCCTTCCCTTCGGCTACCTCATTGCCTGGAATATGACCTTCGAGCCGATTGGGGCGCAGCTCCGGCGCTTTTTCGCGTAGAAATGGCAGCGCCACATTCAGCGGCAGCGTTAGCCAGGTGGACGGCGGTTTTCCGGCATGAATGGAACGCACCACAAAGGCCGACCCCAGCCAGCGTGCACTCTCCGCCACGAGGGTGGATTTTCCGGTTGCTTCCGGACCGACAAAGGCGATCACGGCGCCGCCGGCAGTCAACGCTTTGCTGCGCCGCTGGCGGATCAACCGCCGCTGAGCCTGTTGCCAGAGCAACTGGGCATAGGCTTTGGGGCCTTGGAGACCCGTGTATTTGGCATAGACCCGTAAGCGGCGCCGCACCCGGCGCGCCAGCCGCATCTTGGCTGCCAGCGCCCCTGGTCTGGCTAAAATTTCCAGCCCTTCCCGGAAGAGCGCTTCCTCGATCACTGGACAGTAACAGCGTAACAAGGCAACCGCCTCATTCATGTCGCTGCCGGCGCGTAACCAGGCCAATTCATCGCGCACTGTTTCCGGTTTGCGCAGCAGATAGGGCAGGTCGAGCCAGGAGCCATATTTGATGCAGGTGCGCACAAAGAAGAGTACCAGTTCAGCCGAACGGTTCGCCACCTTCATGGCGCCGATCTGATCCGCATTTTCGAGCAACATCCGTTCAAAGGGTAGCAGGTGACTCTTGATCAAGCTCTCGCCGGTCAACACATGGCTAAAGAGATGCACATGAACCAGTTCGCCCGTTGCGGTATCCAGACCGTAGTAATGGTAGATACTCAAAGGATTCGGGCCGCTTGTCACGGTCGCCGCTTTGAAGCCATGCTCTAAGAGCAGCGCTTGCAGACAAGGCAACTGGCGGCGATCCACCAGAAAATCGAGATCGCTCCCTTCTTCCGCCGCCTGGGTCAAGCCAAAGTTGCTTTTCCAGTGCGCATATTCAATACCCCGTTGGTTGAGGGCTGCAATCAAGCCCTGTGCTAATGTAGACGACAATGTTGTCCCCTTACTTCGTGATCGATTCGTTCGTTGTGGTTAACCCTAATCGTAGGCGCCGAGAAGGCCACCGCCCCTTGCGGTCGCCCACGCCCACCCGCCGGGGGAACCGGGGCGACCGCAAGGGTGCGCCCCGACAGGATTGGCGAGCAGGTAGGCAATCCTCCTGAAACTGCACCTATCGTGCTTAGGTCGCTGGCTGCATCTGCTCCGTCTCTTCTGCAAGCAGCCTTGCCACCAGGTGCGCCAGGGCCGCTTTCTCTATTGAACCGGTTTGGCCCTCGGCGGCTGGGCTGTACTCAATCTGTTGACTCTGCCCATTGACGATCAACGTGCGCTGGCGGATGGCCGGTTCAGCCACAACCGTTTCAAAGACTTGCCGCGCGTGACCAATAAAGCGTTCGACCTTTTCCTGGCTGCGCTCCGGGATGCGCTTGTGACCGCGGCGCAAGGTGCGTTCGATCAGCACCGTTGCCGGCTGGCGATAGTACAGAACCAGATCCGGTCGCGGCGCCCGTTGCAGATAGGCCGACAGTTGGTCAAGCGCCGGCGGCGTCTGGACATGGACAAAGAGATAATGGACGACCTGCAACGCGCCTTCGTCGGCCAAAATGACCAGATCCGGGTCATTGGCCTGGGCAATGATTTCGTGAATCCCCAAATTGCGCAAAGTGATGCGCGCAATTTTGAGCCGTTCCCCCCGACTGATCGCCGGCGGCAAGGTGCGCAGCACGCCAAAGACAAAGCGCAGCAACCCCCAATGGCACCCGGCTGACTGTAGACAGCGCCATAAGGCCAGGTTGTTGAGCAGCGCCATCCGCATGGCGTGCGGCTTGACCCAACCCAGCCCATAGTGGGCCAGCACAAAGTCGTAGCTGGTGCTGAGCTTGATCCCCGCGGTGTGCGCCCGGTTGAGCATGCGCTGGGTTAAGGTCGATTTGCCGGCGCTAGTGCAGCCGATTAGTTCAACTTGCATGAATCGTTACCGGGCCAGTGACGCGTTCGGCTTTGGGACGATGGTGGGCTGCACTTCGGCGTAAATTTCCGCATAGCCGCGGTGCATACTGGTTAAGCTAAAATGGTCATCCACCACCTTGCGCCAGCGCTGACCCAAGCGCGCCCGTTCCGCCGGTGTTAAGGCCGCGATCCGGCTGATCGCCTGGGCAAAGCCGGCCGTGTCATCCGCGTGGATCAACGGTAAATCGGCATTATCACCGGCGATTTCGCGATGGGGCGCAATGTCGGAGAGGATGACCGGACGACGACAGGCCATTGCCTCCAGCACGGCAATCGGCAGTCCTTCGCCATAGGAAGGCGACACAAAGAGATCGGCGGCCTGTAAGCGATGATAGACCTCATCCCGCGGGATCAGTCCGGTCAACTCAACACGATCCACAATGCCTAACTGCTCGGCGGTTGCCTTGACGCTCTCCGCCAAATGGCCGGCGCCGACAAAGACCAAACGGCCATTGGGCAGCTTGCTCTGGGCAAAGGCTTTGACCAGCGCGACCGGATTCTTTATTTCGATCAACCGCCCAATCGCAATCACCGTAAAGGCGTCAGTGGTCGGCGGTGGTGCACTTTGCTTGGCTAGAATGCGATCGACGCGCTCAATATCCATCCCATTTTGGACATAGGTCAACCGCTTACCGGCCAACCAGCGGTAAGACGCCGGGAAGCTTTCGTAGCTGGCTTTGCTGCAACAGATCACTTTGCGGAAGAGGGCAAAGATCGGCAGTAACAGCAGGCGATTGCGCGCCTTAAAATTCTCATAAGAATTATGCACCGTAAAGACGGCTGACGACAGGAGGCGCGGGTTGGTGATCAGGATGTAGAGCAAAAACAGATTGGCCACCACGGCGTCATGGATATGAATGATGTCATAGCGCTGTTGGTTTAGCGCTTGCTTCATTACGCGTAAGAACCCGGGAATCGTATGATTGCCGGCAAAGACCTTGATCTCCGGCGGCGGCGTCACCGTCATGGGCAGATAGCTGCATAAGGTGATCGCCTGTTTGGTGCGCAAGGGTAGCGTAAATTGATTGTAGGGTGCGCTCGTCTCGCCAAAATTCATCGACAACCGTAAAACGGACATGGCTGATCTGGTAGTAGCCGTCATTGCCTCATTCCCCTAAAATTCGATCCTTAGTGTGTAATCACCGGTAGATAATTGCATTCCTGTAACGTACTCTGGTCTTGCTCCAGTGGGTTGCTGCCGTTCAAGTACTCCTCAACATTGTGATAGCCGTCATTATCGGCATCCATGTTGCCGTCAGACCCCAAGTGCGGGCTAAAGCCGTACTGTTTCTCCCACGCATCGGGCATGCCATCCTGGTCGCTGTCGGCAGGAGGTGTGCCGCTGGCGATTGCTGGCCAACCGCCAACTTGCGCCGGATCGTCAATAATTTGGCCGGTGCCGTTCATGACCTCCTGGACAATGCGATGGTCAACGCTATCGCGCATGGGGAGCGTGGCGCCGGCATTGGCTAACACCTGTTGATACGCTTCCTGCGCGCTGGTGGTGGTGACAAAGGCGGCCTTGTGCGGCTGTCCAATCAAAAAGGCATACCCGTCCGGTTTCACCACCCGTTCCTGTGGCTGATTATTGTCGGTGCGATTTGGTCCCAGGTTGCCTTCGACATAGACCGCCACCGTCCCTTCCTCGCTGGTGCGTTGGTCGATCTCTAATTCATAACGGCTGATGTCGCTATTGGGGCCCGGCTTTACGTAATTGCCCACATAGTTCAGCGAAGCGCTGCCCTTGTCATTGGTGATCCAACCGACGGCGGCGCCGTAGTTGTAGATCACATTATTGCGAAAGTCGACCAACCCGTCGGTCTGAATGCGTGGGTTACGCTCGACATTGTGGGCCAACAAATTATGATGAACCGAGACATTGCGGCTCCCTTTGCTGCCCAACATCAACCCCTTGCTATGGGGACCTTCGCTATGGGTGCTGTTATGCAACGCTTCGGCGATGATCGACCATTGAATCGTAATGTCCTGATTGTCATACCAGGCGGTCAAATTTTCATCGACTGACCAACTGATCGACATGTGATCCAGAATCACATCGTGGGTGTCGCCGCCGTCGATGGTGACGCCGCCGGAGTCGCCGCCTGGCCCGTGGCGCACACGCAGATGGCGCAGGATCACATCATGGGTGGAGATTTTCAGGAGATCCTTTTCGACCCCGCTGCCCTTGAGCGTAATGCCGCCGCCGGGCGCCGTTTGCCCGGCAATGGTGATGTATGGCTCCTTGATACTCAAGCGCGAGGTCAATTCAATAATCCCGCCGACCCGAAAGACGACAATGCGCGGCCCCGTCGCGGCAATTGCCTCGCGTAGGCTGCCTGGCCCCTCGCTATTCAAGTTGGTGACTTCAATGATCCGACCCCCGCGGCCCCCCTGGGCAAAAGCGCCAAACCCTTCGGCGCCGGGAAAGGCCGGCACAAGACAGGCATTCTTGGCGGCTGCACCTTCGGCGTCCACCGGCGCGTCTTTTTCTTGCTGTGGCGCCGCGGCGTTTTCGGTTTTTACCCCAGCGACGCCTTTTTCCGCCGTGGCTGTGGCCGGTTTGTTCGTTTGTGGTAATGGTATTTGACCAAAACAGCTCGTATTCAATAAAAGCAACCAGACCACCAAAAGGGGACAGGCGATGGTTTTGGTGAATGAGCGATAGTGAACCATCTTATGCTACCTCCATTTCAGGTTCGCGGACGGCGACGAAAGGACGATGATCGAATTTGGCTGATATCGGTGTAGCGGCGACGCTGCTGCTAATCACAATCAAGCTAAAGAAGAGCCAGGTCTGTTTGCGATGCTCCCAGTTATGCACGGAGGCGCCGATAAACCAGACGGCGAAGAGGGTAAGACAGAGATAACGATACCGCGGTTGTTGCGACCACGCATGGCGCACAACTAGTAACAGAATCAGACAAAAGAGGCTGAAGCCGATTAACCCGGTTTCGGTGGCAATGCCCAGGGCAAAGTTGTGCGCCGATTGTTGCACCTCGACCACTTTTTTGACGGCGCCGCTGCCAACGCCCACCAGCGGATGTTCGGCAAAGAGGTCAAAGGCTTCACTCCACACATCTTCGCGACCATTCAAGGCAACGCCTTTGTTGGCAATCCGATCCACCGAGGTTTGGGGAATGACCGATAGCAAGATAAAAACCGCAACTGCCAGCCCGGAGACGAGGAGCACTTGGTAGCGCAAGCGCAACTGTCCCAAGGTGCTGACAATAAAGAGAAAAGTAACCACACTGGCGGCTAGCGGACCGCGGCTACCGGTCAGAAAGATGGCGAAGACCGCCGCCGGCAGAAAGAGAAAGTTGACGAACTTCAAGATTGTCGGCACTTTTGCTTCACCGTTGTCGGTGGCTAAGTGCCACGCCAATGGGATGCCTAACGCCAGAATCAAACCGGCGTCATTCGGGTTAAAGCCACTGGCGGCATAGCGATTGTAGTAATAGGCGCTGGCATTGAGATAACTGAAGAGGGTGCCGCCGGCGGTGACATAGGCGCCTAACACATACGCTTGGAAGGCGCTTTGCAGCATCCCCGGCGTATGGTAAATATCCCAGAGCATAAAGACCAGCACCACAAGCTGGCTATAGGTCTGAATCCGTTCAAAGGTGCGATTTTGATCCGCACTCCAAAAAAGGGTGGCGACGTTCCAAAGAATAAAGAGAAAGACCGCCAGGTGAAAAGGCAGCGCCGCACGTACCCGATTGGTTAAGAGAATGGTCAGTAACCAAAAGCCCGCCGCCGCCAGCCCGATCAGGCGGCTGATCGTCTCGCCGCCATCAAACATCAGCAGATTTTCGCACGGAATCGCAAAGATAAAGGCGAGCGAGAGCCAGAAAGCGATTTTACGCATGATTGTTCCTATTGTACCAAGAGCGCCAGATAATCATCCACCACTTGATTGATCGCAAACGGGCGCCAACTGTGGGCCGGCGGTCGTGCAATTTCGCCCGCTAAGGCGGCGTCAATCGCACCGGCCATTAGGTCAACATCGCCAATGGGCACCAGCCGGCCATAAGCCCCATCGGCCAGAATCTCGCGTGGACCGCTGGGACAATCGGTCGAAACCAGCGGGGCGCCACAATAGAGCGCTTCGATCAACACACCCGGCAGCCCCTCCCATTGCGAAGAGAGGACAAAGGCTGCCGCGTTGGCCATATAAGCATAGGGATTGCTTTCAAAGCCCGGCAAACAGACATCATTCGCCAGCCCCAATTCATTCTTTTGTTTTTCCAGTTCGCCATGATCCGGCCCTTCGCCAAAAATCAAGAGGCGCCCGGCCCGTTTTTCGCGCACCTTGGCAAAGGCGCGAATCAAGGTCGGAAAATCCTTCTGCCGTTGCAGGCGCCCCACCGCCAACACCACCGGCGGTTGACCCGGCGTAAACCAGGGATGGGTGACCGCCGCTTTGGCCTTGGCCTGTAGCTCCGGCGTAATAATCGGATTATAGATAACGCGAATCCGCGCGGTCGGCAAGTGCAAAAAGTGCGCCAGATCTTCGCCCACCCCCTTCGAGACTGCAACGATCTCATCAGCCCAGGGGTAGAAGCGTTTCATCAAGAAGGGAACCAGCAGCCGCCCACGCGCCCGCAAAAACTTTTTGGTCGAGATCGAGGCCGTATTGCGTTCGCTGATGACCAACCGCACAGGGACGCCGGCCAGGCGGCGGGCGAGAATCGCAACCACATTGACATAGTTCAATGCCGAGAGCATGGCAACCGGTCGCTCTTTGCGCAAGTAGCGCACCAGCGCCGGCAAACTGGTCGCCACAGTGGCTGCTTTCAAGTCAACAATGTTGATTGAAGGGGGCACTTCCGCCAGATAGGGTCCGGTGGCGTGGGCCAGCACCAGGTCAACCTGATAGCCCCGTTCGGCAATGCCCCGCGCCGTCTTGAGGGTCGCCCGCTGCGCCCCGCCGCCCTGCATGGAAGAAATATAGATCGCAATGCGTTTATTTGTGTTTGTCTGTTGCCCCATAGCCTCTACAGTCTGTTGATCGAGTGATAGTCTGCATTAATTTACAGATCCCCGCCGGTCGGTCTGGCGCGGCGCGCAATTAGCCGACGATGAAATGAAACCGCCGCAACAATTGCTTGCGTATGTTGCCGGACAACCCAAGAAAAAAGGTGACCGGTAAGACGACGAGTGTGGTGATGGCCCCGGCAAGTAACAGGCCAAGCCAGGACGATACGGTTACTTGCTGCGCAAGTGCGATCGACGCCCCAAAAATCACCATTGTTGTCAACGTTGGGCGAATCACACCGCTCGCCTGTGCACGTAAGGGGATGCCCATCGTTTGGCTCACAAGCAACGGGTAGCCGATGGTCAACAATAAGCGCCCGGCAATAATCCCGGCACACAACCCAGCAATCCCGGCCTCAAAATAATAGAGCAGCGCCCCGCTGATAATCACACCAATCAAGGTGGAGGCGATGCCAAGCAACACTTTCGCCCGCACCTGTAATGTCAAGTCGATGATACTGGCGTCATTGCGAATCAACGAGAACTGAATGACCATAAGAATGATGAGCAGATTGGCGACCGGCCCCGCATAGTAGACATCCTTTGTCCAGAGGCCGATAAAGGCTTGGTTCCAGAGCAAAACCCCGGCGCCGATGACGACGGAGAGGAGCCAGGTAACGCTCATCAATTCTGCCCGCACTTTGGCCGCCGCCTCGGTTTTGCCCTCGCCAACCATCTTGCCCATACCCGGTGTAATGCCAAAGACAATGGTCGTAATAAAATCGGTGAGCGTTTCCGGCACGTAACGGGTAAATGAATAGACTGTAACCAATTGGGGCGAGGCCAGCATACCAAGCAGCACCACATCACTGGTGCGGATGGCGCGCATGACAAAGTTCCAGACCTGAAACCAGCCGCTTAACCCCAAAAATTGGCGCACAAATTGATAGTCGGGTTTGGCGATGCCGAACCAGGGCAACTGCTTGCGCGCGACCTGGAAAAAAATAACACCCGTCAGCACCGTGATCGCCACACTCGCTAACCCTTGCCCGGTCAACCCCATCCCCAAATAGAGTGGTAATGCCTGTAGCCCACCGCCGATAAAGACGAGCACCGTGGACAGTCCCATCCGTTTATAGCCTAAATTTTCCCCTTCGAGAACTGATTTGGGAATTGTCAGCAGGCTGATCAACATCGTATTCAGCACCAGCAGCGCCGTGGCCAGGCGAATCGGCCCGACCATCTCCACCGGTGCGTCGATCCAACCGGGGATAAACCAGGAGAGGATGCTGCCCAACAGGAACATCAATGGCAAAGAAAAGAGCCAGATGGCAACGGCGCTGCCGATGTGGCGGCGCTTTTCCTCATGGTCGGTGGAGCCTTGGCGCCGCGCAATGATCAGCTTGAGCGCTTGCGTGGGGCGCCCGGTGGCCGGCGAAATATAGCCGACGGAACGATCCAGCACTTGCCAGACGCCATAGCCAAAATCCCCCAGAAAAGAGACCATGAGCGGTTGGATCAGAAAGCCCACAATGGTGCGGCTGCCATAATCCAAGCCGGTGGCGACGGCATTGAGCGACGCTTTCTTGGTCAATGAGCCATCAGAAAAACGTTTTTTCACGGCGTTTACGTTGAAACTGCTTTTGCTGGATACCATAGATGTTATCTTATTCAACTGACTTTGGACTACACGACTACACGACTGCGGACTACTGATATTGTGCAAGCGCCATTGTCACCTGTTCACGGATCTGTTGGACAGAATATTTGCTGGTGTCGAGGCGCAGAACTGCAAGATCCGGTTGCGTTGCGAATTGGCCGATAATCCGTTCAAAGCCGGCGCGATACCGGGTGAAAAAAGCTGTGCTCTCCGCGTCGCTGCGTGCTTTGATTGTGTGATCTTTCGCCCGCTGGTTAATGCGCTCAATCAACACCGCGTTGGGCGCATCCAACCAGATGAGCAGATGTAACCGTGAACGCCAGCGTTGGATCACCTGCTCACACCAGCGGGTAAAGCGCGGTTGCTGTGTCAGCGGCGACCCAAACTCTTGCAAAAATGTTAAGCGATAGGCCGGGCCTAGATCAAGCAATTGCACCGGTGGCTGCGTCGCACCGGTCTGGCTGAGAAATTCGGGCCAAGCGGTGAGATAGATCATGCCGCGCATCTCCTCGCGCGTGAACCAGGGCAAACGAGGAAAATGGCGTAAATAGGTCGGCAAAAAGGCCAACGTATGGGCCGCCAGATGGCGATTCATTTGGCGGCGCGGCACGACAATTTTCTGGGCAATCTGTGGGTTATCGTGGGTAAGGGCCTGGGTTAACGTTGTTTTGCCGGCGCCCGCCAGACCAACCAACTCGACGACCAATGGCGCCGCTGTGTGCTTGACTGTTTGTTGCTTTTCCATTACAAATGCGACCATACGAATGTTTTCAAGGTTGCGAGAACTGCTTCTTTTGATTGAGCGGCATCAATCACCTGGGCGCCACTGTCACGCCAATCCGCCTGCCAAATCTCCGCTGAACGCGCCGCCACGAGCGCCGGCGCTTCCTCCGTCTTGCGTTGGAGGGCAATGGCCGGATCCAGCCGTAGAATGAACAGCAGTTCCGGCGGCGCAAAGCGTTCATAATACCACGCTTCCTGTTGAATCAGCCAGCGGACAAAACGCTGTTCAGCGCGTGGCCCTGCCATTTGGGCAATCTGCGGGCCATCCATGCGCCGAATCTGGGCTAAGGGAAAGCGATCACAAATGACAATCCCGCCGTCATTGACAAAGCGGCGCGCATTGACATAAGCCCAGTAGCGATCATGGGCGGTGCAAAGCTGGAGGAGCAGCGCGCCATAGCCGGGAAAGGTCGTCGTTGGCTGCTCCGCTTGTGTCGCCCTGGCCCCGCTGAGTTTGGCCGGCAAATTCATCACCTTGACAAAGGCGCGCAGCAACCGTGTCGCCAGTGAACGAGGGGGCTTGCCCAGATGCACGCGTTTGGTGTCAAGATCCTTACCCAACCACTTGGCCAAGCCGCTAATGGCCGTGGATTTACCGGCGCCGTCGCCCCCCACAATGGCAATCATGGCGCCGCCGCCGCTCATGCGTGCCTTGGTGATGCTGCGGCGCAAACGGCGCCGCACGCCATTCTCCACCCGGCGCCACCCCTTGAGGAAGAGATCCTCACCGCCGGCCCGGCGCGTGTAGGGCTGCAATGCCTGTTCGATCAAGCGCCCGACCTTGATCCGCTCACTGATGGTGGCGCGCCCTTGGATCACCTGCGCCGCACGGGCAAAGAGTTCCGGGCTGATCACCGGTAGATGGGCAACGAGAATGCGATTCACTTCCGCCCATTGCACCCGTTCCAGCAAATAGGTCAGTTCCCGTTGCGCGGCTGCCGGCAACTTAGCCTGGCGCCCCAGCACCGCATCCCAGGTCGCATACTTCAACACCATGCGCAAGACAAAAACGACAAACTCAAACTCGGCGGTTGGTAAAGCGAACAGCCCCTGGTGGGTTGCTGAAGCCAGATAAGCCTCTTCCAGCGGGAGCCGATAATTCTTGGTCCGGTCATGGCCCAGCACTAACTGATAGTGGGCATGAACATGAATCAGACGCCCGGCGGTTGGTTCATAGCCATAGTAACTGATCACACCGGGTAAATAGGCCTCGCCGCGATGACCGGCTTCTTTAAAGCCCAGCGCCGCGACAAGGGCGGCAAATCGTTCGCGATCTTTGCGATCAATTAATAAATCTAAATCATTTTCACCACTGGCCGAACGGTCGATGGCCGCATTGCTTTTCCAATGACAATAGCGAATTTTTTCGGCAACCAGCGCTGTGCAGAATTGCCGGATCAACGGCAGCGCCTGCTCCTCAGCCGGTGTACTTTTGTGTGCCCCGGCGCCATTCTGCTGCCAGGGGCGCACTTGGGGATTCGGGATAAGCGTGGTTGATATTGGTTGCATTGAAGAATGTTTGTCTCTATGTTCTGTTGATGAGAGCCGATTGGGCCGGTTCGTTGGTTAGCCCGGTGCAACATCTCCGGACCAACCAACGAACCAGCTACAAATTGAGCTACAATGCCGGCCTTTCGCCTGCTCCTATTCCTTGCAGGCTACTTGCGCACGAGCGGTAAGAAGAGGTTCCGCGTGGTCTTTGTCGGCACGGTGATCACGAGCCGTACCGTGGCGCTGGCATCCAACTGCCCGTCATCCGCCGTCAAGCGTAGGACGTAGGTGCCGGCCGCCGAGAAGCTCGCCGTGGTATCGACGGCATTGGGGTTCCCGAAGGTCACGGTGCCTGGCCCGCTCACCTTATTCCAGGTGGTGGTGATCACATTCGAGGGCACGCCATCATCCGTCACCGTGCCATCCAGATTGACCGGCGCCGAGGTCGTCACGGTCAGGTTGACACCCGCACTGACCACCGGCGGTTTGTTCGGCGTGTTCACCGTGATGTTGATCGTCGCGCTGGTGGTGGTATGACCATCGTTGGCGGTCAGACGCAAGACATACTGTCCAGCCTGCGCAATGGTCGCCGTGGTGTTGGCGGCATTGGGCGTGGCAAAGGTGACATTGCCCGGCCCGCTGACCTTGCTCCAGGTGATGGTGAGATTCGCCGGCGTGGGGCGACCATCATCCGTGACCGTGCCGGTCAGGGGGAAGGTTTGATTGACATCAACCGTCTTGGCCGGGCCAACAGCCACCTTCGGCGCTTCATTGACCACAATTTCGATGAAGTCATCAGCGGCCACATCGCCGTCATTGGCGCTCAGGGCCAGCACATAGACGCCGGGCGCCGAGAAGGTCGCCGTGGTGTTGGCCGCATTGGGATTGGCAAAGGTGACAGTCCCCGGCCCGCTGACTTTGCTCCAAGTGACGGTGAGGGTCGCCGGCGGATTGGGTTGCCCGTCGTCGGTGGCGGAACCGCTCAAGGTGGCGGAACCGGTGGCGACAATAATCTGGTCTGCGCCGGCATTCACGGTTGGCGGATTGTTATTGGCAGCCGCCACGGTGACGCTTGTCGTGTCGGTGGCTGACAGCGTGCCGTCGCTTGCGCTCAGTTGCAGTTGGTAGAGGCCGGGGGCCGAGAAGGTGGCGGTGGTCGCGGCGGCGGTCGCGTTGGCAAAGTTGACCGTACCAGGGCCGGCGATCATGCTCCACTGGGTTGTAAGCGTACCGGTGACCGGCAGCCCATCATCAACCACTGAGCCGGCAAGCGTAGCGGGGCCGGCTAGGGCAATGGTTTGATCGAGGCCGGCGTCAACGACCGGGGCGCGATTCACGGCATTGACGGTCACGTTGATCAGCTTTTCAACAGGGCCGCCGCCATCGTTCGCGCTGAACTTAATGACATAGGCGCCGGCTGCCCCGAACGCAACATTCGTTTGGAGCGCGCTGGGATTGGTAAAGGTAATCTGCCCCGGACCACTTACCAGCGACCAGGTGGTGGTGATAAAGCTTGGCGTCGGCAGGCCGTCGTCGGTCACGGTCGCGGTCAAGGCGGCGCCGGTGTCAATGGCCACTGCCTGATCCGGGCTGACGGTGACAACCGGCAAGGCATTGACCGTGACCGTCACCAGATCCACGGAGGCCAATTCATTATCATCAGCCGTCAACCGTAACACGTAGGTGCCGGGTTTGGAGAAGCCAACCGGCGTGGTCAGGCTATCATTATTCCCAAAGGCGACGGTGCGGGTGACGCTGCGACCGGCGACAACCGTCCATTTGGTGGTCAAGAGACCGCCGGGAATGCCGTCGTCGGTGACAACGCCGGCCATTGTGGTCGAGGTGACTGGTAGATTGACAACGATGTTGGGGCCGGCGTCGGTGACGGGTGGTTGGTTACCGGCTGTCGCCGTCGGCAAGCCTAATTCAAAGATCTTGCCGTCATTGATGTTGTCCTTGACCCGATCCGTCATGTAAAGGCCGCCGGCGCCTGGGCCAAAGCCTAAGCCGGAGGGTTTATCGGCGCCGACTGCAGTTGTGTCGATCAAGCGGATCAACTGGCCGGCGGTTGTGACCTGGGCAATACGTGTTTTGGGTGTACCGGAAACATAGAGCGTACCACTGGTTGGATGGTAAGCGAGACCTTCAATACTGGTGACGCCAAAGGTTTCAGCGTTAAAGGAAGTAATAATATCATCCCCGCCGGCATTAAAAACCCCATTGGGGCCTGGCTGCATCATGAAGACGATATGGGTGCTGCCATCGGCAAAGAAGATGGTATCGACGCCGCCAATCTGACCATAGGCCAGGCTTTCCAGGTCGAAGACGCCCAGCGTAATGTCCGTGCGGAAGGAGACCAGTGGCTCATCATTGGTGCCGTAGATGTTATCGGGGCCGGGTCCTTGTATTTCATAGATGCGATTCTTGACATCATCGGCAATGTACAGATAGCCGTTGTTGGGGTTAAAGGTGACATCGGTCGGCTCGGCCGAGTAGGAGGTGGTCGTAGCGGTCAACACTAACGTGCCGGTAATGTTGACATAGAAGAGATTCGCACCTTGGAAGATCGCGGGAATTTCTTCTACTTCGGAATCGGTGACAAGAAAGCGATTTTCCGAAGGCAAATAGACAATCCCCGTCGGGTCTGAACTGGGGGTGGCGAAATTGGCGGTGTTGATCGTGCGGATCAACGCGGCAGCCGGTGGCACATTGGCTTGAATAAATGCTTCATCGGCCTGGGCATCGGCTGTGCTGTGGGGCGCATTGACGTCACTGCCGACATCAGGGGAGGAACCCTGCGCGAGGGCAACCTGAGGCAACAGCAAGACGAGAATGCTCAAGAGCCGCAACGCTGAACCAAACCAACGGTGCTGTTTGTTCCAACCTGTGCTCTTGCCACGGGTAACGGTGTTGTTTGTTGGTTTAAACCATTGATCAATCAACATGAATCTTGTTCTCTCCATTACTTAGGAAATTACTTAGGAATTTGGGGTTAACCATATGTTTGCCGCAGTCCATACGAGCCTGTTATCATCACTTCCGCTGCTATCGGTCTTTTGGACGGCAAAACAAAGCCAATTATACATCAAATGACGAATGGAAATTCTTACAATTAACTTTCATTTGCCACTTTTGCGATTCTCGTCTGTACGCCGATGATGATTGGGTAACGAATGAGGAACAAATAGATGTAATTACGAATAATTAATTTAACTTTGTTTTTAAATTACGAAATGTTAAATTTTGTGAACATTCGTTTTGTTTCATCGGCGCTTTGCCTTTATCCCTCCCCGAAGACGCGACAGTGCTGTCAGGTTTGCCGAAATCTGACAGCACTGTTTCCATCTTACTGCCAACCGCTAGCTATTTACGCGAAATCGGCATAAAGAGCTTGAACGATGCCCCATCACCGACTTGAACCGTAATGGCGTCTTCGCCAATCAAGTCGCCATCATGGGCCGTTACTTTGAGAACATAAGTACCCACTGCCGTAAAGGTTGCTGTGGTCGTCGCGCTGGTACGATCGGCAAAGGTTACTTCCGCCGGCCCACTCACGCGTGTCCACTGGATTATCAGCTTGTGAGCGGGGCCGGGTAAGTTATCATCCGTGATCGTTGCCGACAGTTCGAGGGCGCCGGGCGCCGCCAGCGTTTGATCAAGACCGGCATTGACTTGGGGTCGCTGATTGATGGCATTTACACTAATGGTGACTGTCCCACTGATTGTCTGGTTGCCATTGCTGACCGTAAGCTGGAGCAGGTAATCGCCGGGCGCCGTAAAGACAGCCGTTGTCCCAAGTTGCGTGGGGGCGCCCAGGGCAACCGGCGCCGGGCCGATCAGTTGGCTCCACTGATAAGTTAGGCTGCCGGGTGGTAGCTTGCTCCAAGGACCGTTAATGGTGGCGCTCAAGGTCAAGCTCTTCCCCACCTCTGTCGTTTGGCTTTGACCAAGAATAACGTAGGACGTACTCGCGTCAATCACTGTAAAGGTCACCGTATCGCTAGCTTCTTTGGCGCCATCATCAGCGAGCAGACGCAAGACATAAACCCCAGTGGCCGTAAAATGAACCGTGGTCGTCAGCGTATTGGGCGAACTAAAGAGCGCATGACCTGGCCCGCTTTGGAGTTGCCACTGGACACGAAGGGCGCCGGGTGGATTCGGGATGCCGTCATCGCTGACCGCGCCGGCCAATGTCACCGTCTCCGTCAACTGGATGGTTTGATCGGCGCCGGCATTCACCGTGGGCGCCTGGTTCGGTGGACCAACGGTAATCGTGACTTCGTCAAAGCTGCTCAAGACGCCATCGTTCACCGTCAGCCGCAGCACATAGACGCCTAGTGCGGTAAAAGTGGCCGTGGTGGTGAGATGGTTCGCTGCGGTAAAGGAAACTGCCCCCGGTCCACTAATTTTTTCCCAATTGACAGTCAGTTGCGCCGGTGGATTGGGCAGCCCATCATCGCTGACCGTGCCAACCAACGCTGCCCCATCGTTGCGACCAATCAGTTGATCGCCGCCGGCGTTTACGGTTGGCGCACTGTTCGGGGGCAGAACAGTGATGGTGACCTCAGCGCTGGCGCTGAGTACGCTATCGTTAGCGGTCAGGCGTAAGACATAGGCGCCAAGGGCGCTAAAGCTCACCGTTGTGGCGGCGCTAGCGGGCGCTGTGAAGTTGACCGTGCCCGGCCCGCTGACTTTCTGCCAGGTCAGGGTAACTTGGTGCGGCGGATTGGGCCAGCCATCATCGGTGACTTGGGCGGCCATCGTCGCCAGCGTGCCCACTTCAATCGCTTGATCGGGGCCGGCGTTGACAACCGGCGGCTGGTTGACGACAACCACCTTGACATTGACGGTGTCGCTATTACTGGCTTGACTATCGCTGGCCGTTAGGCGTAAGACATAGTCACCCGGCAGCGAGAAATTGGCGGTCGTGTCAACACTGTTGGCATTGCCAAAGGTAACTGTGCCCGGCCCACTGACCTTGGACCAACTTGCCGTTACCGTGGCGGGCGGATTCGGCAAGCCGTCGTCAGTTACAGTCCCCTCTAAGGTAGCGGTGGCGGGCAAGGTCACTGTCATACTGACGCCTGCTTCTACGGTCGGCGGCAGATTGCCCGCCGCCGGGATGCTCATCTCGTAGACCAGACCATCATTTTCTTTCGGGTCGCTGTTGTTATCGACCATACGGTCAACAATGTAAAGACTCAACTGGTTCGGATTTTGGCTGTTGGGGGCAAAGGCCAAGCCGGCCGGTTTACGCGCATTGGCTGCTGAAATATCCACATAGCGCACAAGCGCGCCATTCAAAGTGATTTCAGTTAGGCGTGTTGGCGGCTTGCCGACAAGGTAAAGGGTGCCGGTGTGGGGGTGGTAGGCCACGCCTTCCGGATCCAGTACACCTAAGGTCGCCGTGTCATACTGGGTGCGTACATCATCGACGCCGTCAAATTGACCGTTTGGCCCCGGTTGAATCATATAGAGTTCGCTGTTCAAACCATCGACCAAAAAGAGCCAATCACTATTGTTAATGCGCGCGTATTCAATGCCTTCCGGGTCATCGACATTGAAATATTGCCGTGTGCTAAACTTGGTGACCACATCATCGCTAGTGCGGTAGATCTTATCGGGGCCGGGCGCAATCTCAATGATCGGACGGATGTTGTCATCATCACAAAGAAAGAGATGACCATTGTTGGGATTGAAGCTGAGGCCGGCCGGTTCTTGCGTAATTTCGTTGCGAATGGCAGTTACCGTTGTATAGGTGCGTTGCAACACGCCGTTAAAGTTGATTTCAAACAAATTAGCCCCGGCATAAAGTTTCATTTCATCGACTTCAGCGTCGCTGATCAGCAGCCGCTCGCCATTCAGTACATAGGGTGTGGTGCTGATGTAAGCAATGTCAGACGGATCAGGGCTAGGCGGTGTAAACTCATAGGTCTTAATGGTCTGCACCAACGTGGCGACATTGGTCGTTGCGGCGGCCATGACCGGTTCATTGGGCGGATCAAAGGTGAGTTCGGCCACGCGCCCATGACTTTGCTGCACTGATGAACTCGTTGTGCGGGGACCCGCAATCAACGGCAGATAGGCGCTGGGGCGCAGATTGGCAGTGGCCGGTGTGCTGGTTACGTCTGCTTGCCGGTCGGTGATGTAAAGGCTGATCTGGTCAGGATCGTCCGTCTTATCGCCGCTGGGGGCAAAGGTCAGCCCCTGTGCATCCGCGATCTCAGCGGCCGCCAGGTCATAGTAATTTACCAAGGCGCCGGTGGTCGTCAGTTCATAGAGCCGACGCGTCGTTGGGTCAATGGTAAAGAGATGGCCGCTTTGCGGGTGAACCGCCAAGCCACGCACCTGGGCCAAGCCATAACGCTGCAGGTCGATGGCATCGGCGCCACTGACCTGGACTTGGTCGCCCGTGAGGTTGAGTCGGCGAATTTCCAAGCGGTCGGCGGCTAACAGATAAAGCGTTTGCCCGGCAGCGTCTATCGCCATTCCGCGGATGGCGTCTGTTTGTCCGGGTAACGCCACCGTTTTTACACTGGGCGTCGTGGGTAAACCATCGGCCTGATAGGCAAATTGGCGCAGTTGCCCTTGGGCTGCATCAAAGAAAAAGAGCCGTTGGCCTTTGGCGTCATAGGCGACATTGTAGGGATCCACCCCCTGCGGCAGCGTTGTGGCGCCCAGTTGATCTTCAAACGCGGTGAGCGCTGTCACTTGTGGCTGGCTGCCACGCGCACTGGCGGCCTCCTGCAAAACCAGAAAAGTGCTGGTGGCAGCCAGGTATTGAAGCGCACTTGGGTTTTGCAGTTTCACCTGATCGGCTTCCATAAAGCGGATCAGCCGGAGATAGCCCGGCGCACTTGGGGCAGCATAAAGCGGTGGCGTTGTTGTCCCCAGACTGCTACAGAGGAGTAAAACTTGAATCAGTGCAATGGTAAACGATGTTCGTCGGCTGCGTTTGCAGGCGTTAACCATTGGAGTCTCCCTTCTCATCCATAATACTAACATTCCAAGTAGATATTGGCCTGTTGTCAGCTCCCGTTTGGTGCGTGGACGCGCAGTGGGCGTACCGGGAGCAACAATCCGCATATTGGTGGGGATGGTGCAATGAAGGGCTGCTATGGGCCACCGAACAATGTTTGAGTCATGATGGTGTCATGGTCCGCATGACATAGAAGTTTTCCCTGCCACTTTCTCTGAATAATAATGGAAATAGATTTGGGTAAAGCAACCGCAACCTGGCGCTGATGAATGGTGGTGCAAGCGCTAGTGTTTTGTAAAATAAGCCATGATCGGTAGGAAAGACTTATGAACATTAGGTAAATAAACCGGTAATCGTAGGTGCGGTTTGTAACCGCACTTGCTCCCTGGGAACCGTGCGGTTACAAACCGCACCTACCGCTCATCTACAGAAAGTGTGAGGTTTCGACCCGCCACACCTGTCAGGTTTCCAAAACCTGACAGGTGTTCACACTTTCCGTAGATAAGCCTTAGTCTTTGGGCTGGCCGCCTTGAACTAATGAAGGGTAGCTAATGGTTTCGGTAATCCTTGGAACTTGTCACGCCGGCGGCGATGACCTACAGTTACCGCTTTATTTTCGTAACGTTCATTAGTCTTTACTACCGCTCACAACTTATTTTACAGAACGCTCTCTACTAATTGGCAATCGTAATCACCACGGTGTACTCATCATAATTGAAGTCGGTACGCACGACCCGTAGCCGCAAGGTATGGGCGCCATTGGGGTACTTGGTGGTATCCAGATCGACGAACTTTCTGACTTTCGGGGCGACCCGCCGTCCTACTTCAAGAAAGGTCGCATTATTCGGGTCCTGATTGAGGAGCAGATCCAACTGCCACTTCTGGAAGTTGGGATCATTGGCAATGCCGCGGACGGCGATCACACCGCTGACCGTTGCATCGGCGATTGGCGCCACAATTCCGCTTTGGGCATTGGCTTCCATCTGTTGGGTTTGTAGCGCGTTTTGCACCTTTACCAGATCGGCCGTGATTTTTTGCGCCCTCTCACTGTTGCCTAATTCGCGCCAGAGTGCAATGGCTTTTTCATAGTTGAACTGAGCCTCTGTATAATTCTTCTGCTTCTCATAGGTATCGGCCAGGCGCTGGAAAAGGTAGGCTTGCTGCTCCCGATCGCCGACTTTTTGCGCCAAGCTTAAGGCGCTTTGGAACGTTGGCAGCGCCTGTTCATACGCTTTTGTTTGGCGGTAGTAAAAATCACCAATCTTGACCGTGACATCTAAGCTTTGCTTGTCCTGATCCAGTTGTTGCCACAGCGCAAGCGCTTCCTGATAGGCTGTGAGGACGGCCGGCCATTGCGCCAGCGCGCTTTGCGCTTTGGCGATCTCTTCCTGAAGTTTAGCCGCATCTTCAAGTTCTTGCGCATCCTCCGCCAGGAGTAGAGCGCTTTGTAGTTGTTCCAGCGCCAGGGCATGCTTGCCCGCTGCTATGTACAACTCCCCCAGCCGGCGCAAGGCTTTGAGTTGATTGCGCTGATCCCCGGCTTCCTGCCAAAAGGCGAGGGCGGTCTCATAGTGCGGCGCTGCTTGCTCATACTGCTGCAACTTGAAATAAGCTTCGGCCAGACTATAGGTTACGCGCATGTACGTTTCCTGGTCGGCTAGTTGTTGGGTGCTGGTGAGGATGCTGGTATAGAGTGCAATCGCCGTTGCGTACTCTTCTTGCCGATCGAAGAGCCGTCCCAATTCGATCTGCGTCGCAAGGGTCTCCGCCGGGTTGTCCTGCGCTTGCCAGAGGGCGAGCGCCTTTTCTAAAGCGTCTTGCGCCAGATCGTATTGATCTAGCGCCTGATAGACAAGGTTGAGTTGATGGTAGGCCGCCGCTTCACCCTTCTGATCGTGTAAATCCTGGCGGAGCGCTAGTTCCGCTTCAAAAGTGGCTTGTGCGTCGGCATACTCTTCCTGTTTTAGTTGCAGCTCGCCTTGGAGGGCCAGCAGTTCGGCACTCTTTTCCTCATCACCCAACGCTTGTGCGGCCGCTAACGCTTCGGTGTACGCCGCCGCTGCCGCCTCATTCTGGTTCAGGGCCACATAGCTGCGCCCAATATTGCGCAGTGCGTCAACAATGTTTGCTTTGTCGGCCAATTTGCGGCGGAGCGCCAGTTCGTCAGAATAGATGGTCAGCGCGTCTTCTAGATCACCATGCAGCCGGTAAAGATCACCGATTTTGTTGAGGATCGCGGCTTGCTTAGCCTCGTTCTTGCTCTGTTGCGCTTTTTCCAGGTCGGCCAGGTTGGTCGTCAAGTGAAATTGGAACTCAGCCTCGTTCAAGCGCGCTTGAATCGCCGCTGCCCGTTCGGCATCGCCGACTTCCTGGGCAAGATGGAGCGCTGTGGAGTAGGTGGTCAGCGCCTGCTCGAAATTTTGATCGCGCTCATAGAGATCGGCAATGGCTTCCAGCGCATCCAATAATTGCGCCGACGCCGCGGCTTTTTCCCAAAGCAAGGCGCTGGCTTCAAAGGCGGCCAGGGCATCGGCATGTGCATTTTGTTGAACATGGATTCGACCGATATAGAGGAGAGCCGTGGCAACCGTTGCTTGATCGCTTTGTTTTTCGGCTGCCGCTTGTGCCGCTCTCAAGGTGGCAAGCGCCTCCTGCCATTTCCCGGCTTCAAACAGGAGAATCCCTTGTTCGATTGAGCTTGGCTCTGTCTGGGGGCTGCTTGGGGTTGGCGTGGCTGCTTGTTGGGGAACGGCCGCTACTGCTGGTACCGTTGACACCAACCAAAAAAGACAAGCAATGAGCATCGAGGTACGCATCGTAAACAAACGGGTCTTCATAGCGCTTTTCCTTGTTCTAGCTACTTATGAACTACATTCGTAGTCAGCTTGTCGCAGGTTAAATTGCTGACCGCTAACGTGGCTCCGGCATGATACAAAAGTACTATACCAGAAAATCCGTTAACAATTTGATTGCAATTTACTTTCACTATTTCACCATCAGTTAGGATTTACGCAAGACGGATTCTCCGCTAGAGAGTCCTGTCAGTATTGGTTCGCAATCAGTGTTGGTCAAGAGGGATGACGGCTTGCTAATGAATGGTTAATTTTATGTGAACGTTTGTTGCGAACAAAGTTCAATGATAACACAAAGTTTACGCTATTTTGCTTACAGTTTGCTTTAATTATTATTGCTTTTGTCGTAAGTCAAAAGTAGATAAAGGGAGGCCGGCGTCTGGGGCAGATACCGGCTTCTCGTTTACGCGTGGTCAGTGCTAGGACCACTGTCGATCAGCGATTGTCTCCCACTGTCCGCTTGCCCAGGATTGCATCATGGCATTTTGCACGTTAGCCAATCGTAGGGCGCTGGCAAAGCTTGGCTCGCGCTGTTTCCCTTCCACAATTGATTGTAGGAAGTTGTATGCTTCGATGCACTTCAAATCTTCGTACCCCAGGCCAATGCCGTCGCCAGGGTTAAAGCGGCCATGCAGTGGGAAGCGCGGCCCACCCAGCAGCGTGGTATAACCATCATGGGCAGCGCCTTCATCGGGCAGGTAGAGTTCCAACTCATTCATCCGCTCAAAATTCCACTTGACGGCCCCCTTCGTGCCATTGACCTCAAAGGACATTTCACACTTCGGCCCAAAGATGGCGCGACAGGTCTCAAAACTGCCCTGGGCGCCATTGGCAAATTGCACCAACGCCCCGACATAATCTTCATTTTCCACCGGCCCGGTTGGGTCATCGGGTTTGCCCAGCCCAAAGTGGGTGCCATGACCGGTAGGCAACGGGCGCTCGGTGATAAAGGTGTGGCGGTTGCTCACTACCCGCGCAATGGGGCCGATGAGCATGTGCGCCATGTCCACGGCATGAGACATAATGTCGCCCAACACGCCGCTGCCGGCATATTCCTGTTTGAAGCGCCAGGTGAGATGCCCCAATGGGTTGCTGCCATACATGGCAAAGAAGCGGCCGCGATAGTGGGTGATCTTGCCCAGGCGCCCTTCGTCGATCAGGTGTTTGGCATATTGCACCATCGGCGCCCAGCGGTAGTTAAAGCCGACAAAGCTCATCACGCCGGCCTTACGCGCCAGCGCTTCGATCTCCGCCGTTTCCGCCGGTGTGCGCCCCACCGGCTTTTCGCAGAACACATGCTTACCGGCGGCGGTCACGGCCCTCACCATCGCCAGGTGCATAAAGTTGGGCGAGGCAATGTTGACCACCTGGACCTCCGGGTGGTTGACCACTTCCTGCCACTTTGTTGTGTACTGGGCAAAACCAAGCGACTCTTGCGCCTGGCGCGCTCGCGCCTCCACTTCATCACCACAGATAATCAAACGCGGTCGAATGCCGCTGTCATAAAAGCGATCCGGTATATTCCGGTAGGCGCGGCTATGGGCCATCCCCATCCAGCCCATGCCGATGACGCCGATGCCAAGCGAACGAGTCATACATTACCTCCTGTACCTGTAAAAGTTGTTATTTGGCGGCGCTTTACGCAAAAGAGCCTGTTTTGCGGCAAAAAATAGGAGCAAGCCGGGGAAGGCATTGACGAGCAGAACGTGCCGAAGTGAACCGTAGTCGCCAAAGCTGCTTTTTAAGAAATCAGCCGGAAATCCATACACCTGCCAATAGATGACAAAGCTGCTGATCGTGGTCAATACCCAGAGCAGTAACCATTCTTTGGCGGTGAGCGCCACCAGAAAGAAGAAGGGAAGCGTGATCAACAGCACTCTGGGAAAACTGATCTCCGGCGCAATGATGTAGGCTGTGAAGATCGATAACGCCACGGTCGCCTGAATCGAGAGTCGGTTCCAGAAGTAGAGCGCGTAGATCATGAGCAACGTGCCGGTGATCCATACTTTCACCAAGGTGGGGGTATAAATGCCCAGCGCCGCTAAGAACATGGTCGGGCTGGCGTGAATCGGCGGGTCGATGCGGGTACGCGCCTCCCGGTAGGAATAAGCCAGCAGATTGTCGGGAAAGTAAGGCAGATGGGTAATCAGCAGGAGGAAGCCAAACAAACCGACCCACAGCATATAATCTTGTTTGCGGCGGCCAAGATGCGCGACCAGCGGGACAAAAAAGAAGAGGCCCATGATCTTGTAGCAAGTCAACAGCACTGTCGTAACAACCGCACTGGTGGCCCGGCCCTGTTCCAGCAAGAGAAAGAGTAGCGCCACAAACAGCCAGATGACAACTTTATCTTCGGCAATAATGACAAACGAGAAGAGCACCAGGGGGTTCAAGGCATAAAAGAAAGCCAACCCCTGGCGCTTGCCGCCCATTGCCAGCAGAAAGACGATGACCGTATCGACAACTGCGAAGAAGAAGCGTAAGGTTAGCGGCGCGTTATGAAGCATGAGTACTGCCGCAAAAATTAGGAGGTTGAGCGGCGGCATATCGGCATAGTAAGGCGAAATCGGCCCATCTAACGGCGCGCGGTACGGATTCAGCCCCAGTAGCGTGCGCTCGCCAAAATAGTGATAGATGCGCAGATCAGAGCCGCCATCGGGAAAGAGACCAATCGCCATCATCCTGACGACGAAGGCGCTTAACGTCAGGATGATGGTGATGGTCGCTGGCGCTTTACTCAACCGGTGTAGATACCGTTGTTTCAAAATTTCCGGCTCCACTCGCGCGGCCACCGTTCGACGACCACTTTGGTTTGGGTATAGAACTCAACCCCGTGGCGCGACTGGGCATGGAGATCGCCAAAGAAGCTCTCGTTCCAGCCGCTAAAGGGGAAGTAGGCCATGGGCGCAGCGACGCCAATGTTGATGCCGACGTTGCCGGCGTCCACTTCGTGGCGGAATTTGCGGGCGACCGAACCACTGGATGTAAAGAGGCTGGCCTGGTTGCCATAGGCGCGATTGTTAACCAGTTGAATGGCCTCGTCCACATTGCTGGCGTGCATCAGGCTGAGCACCGGGCCAAAGATTTCGGTCTTGGCAATTTCACCGGCCGGGTTGACATTGTCGAGAATGGTCGGGTAGACCCAGTAGCCGTCATCATAGCCGGCAACCGCCTTGTTACGACCATCGACCAGTACGTTGGCCCCTTCTTGCGCGCCCTTGGCGATCAGGCTCTCAATGCGCGCCTTGCTCTCCTTGGTGATGACCGGCCCCATTTCGACGCCGCTGTCCAGGCCATAGCCCACTTTGCGGCTGGCCGCAATATCGGCGATCTGTTCGGTGAAGGCGTGCTTGGCCTCACCCACCGTCACCGCCACCGCGACGGCCAGACAGCGCTGACCGGCGCAACCAAAGGCCGAATCGGCCAGAATTTTGGTGGTCGTATCCATATCAGCGTCGGGCATGATGACGACGGGGTTCTTGGCGCCGCCCTGGCACTGGGCACGCTTGCCATTGGCCGTAGCGCGGCTGTAGACATACTTCGCCACCGGCGTCGAACCGACAAAGCTGATCGCCTTGACGCCGGGGTGGTCGAGTAGCGCATCGACCGTCTCTTTGCCGCCGTTGACCAGTTGGACAACGCCCGCGGGGAAGCCCGCCTTTTCCAGCAAGCCAAAGAGCTTCTGTGAAGTCATCGAGACCTTTTCGCTCGGCTTGAGGATAAAGCAGTTGCCGGTGACCAACGCATAGGGCAGGAACCAGAGCGGGATCATGCCGGGGAAGTTGAAGGGGGTGATCGCCGCCACCACGCCCAACGGCTGGCGGAACATGTGCTCATCGATGCCGCGGGCAATGTCTTCGTTGTTGTAGCCCTGCATCAGAATGGGTGCGCCACAAGCCACTTCCACATTCTCAATGCCGCGGCGCATTTCGCCTACGCTCTCGCCGTAGGTCTTGCCGCACTCGTTGGTGATGGTGCGGGCAATATCGTCGAGATTCTCTTCCAACAACATCTTCAGCTTGAACATGGGCTGGATGCGGTCGCCCACCGGCGTCTCTTTCCAGTCGGCAAAGGCTTTCTGCCCCGCCGCCACCGCCGCCGCCACCTCCGCCCCCGGCGAGAGCGGGACGTGGGTCAACGCTTGCGCCGTGGCGGGGTTCAGAATGTCCATAAACGAAGCGGCGCTGGACTTGGTCCACTGGCCGTTGATAAAGTTGAGAAGCTGTCCGTTTTGTTGCATGTTATTCCCCTTTGGGTGTGATAATAGATTTACCTTCAGTTGCAGCACTCACGATTTCTTCAAAAGCATGATACAATCGTCGAAATGAGCGCGATTTTACGTAACTTACTTGAAAATCAACCACATCAGGTAATGCTGCATTGAGTGATTCACGTAATGACGCCATACGCGAACCATTGGCCCGTTGCATTTCACGAAGGGTTGAGGCAAAATTGCTACCCTGTTCATCAAGCGGATAAGGATTGGCGGGCTTTTGTGGCCCAACCATCGCACCAGGGGAAATGTTATAAAAAGCAAAGGAAGTCACATAGTTATAAAGCATTGTGTAAGGCTGGGTTGTGGCTAACAATGGGAGTACCAAGGTGCGATTGGTTAGCGAGGGAGTAACGTCTTTCAGTGCATAAACCCAAACACCGTTGTTAGTTTCATAGCGAACTTCTTGTCCAGTTGTAGATTCTTTGATAGTACACTGTTCGCGCTTTACCATATACTCGCCTCGACGCTCACCACCGAGTGTAAAGCTATAAGCGCCAATGAAAGTAGCTGTTTCAAAGGTAAACCCAATTTCAACTTCATAGGGACGACCTTTGGCAGACCACCGGCGTAGCGCACTCATACCATCACGGTTAGCAATGGCAATATCCAAGCCAAGCCGAAACGCGTCGTAGATAAAGCGAAAAACATCGACAAAGTTGCTTTTGCCGGAACCATTATGGCCAACTAAGATGGTCACCGGTTCCAGATTGACCTGGATGTCGGCAATGCTACGATAGTTTTTGACCCAAACGCTCTTGATCATGATCATCCTTATGTTGCCTGTCGGCAGAACATGACTTGTCTACCGACAGGCGTGGTCTGCTCTACAGGAAATAGCGTTCCTTCGCCCGCATCTCTTCCCACTCTTCACGCGCGGCCCGCACGCTGTCCCGTTCGCTCACTTCGGCAATCGGCACATCCCACCAGCTTTCGTAGCCGGGGACGCCCAGGTAGCGGTCGCTGCGGATGTGGATGACGGTGGTGTGATCGATGCTCTTGGCCGTTTGTAGCGCCTGCACCACCTCGTCATAGCTACTGCACTCAATGACATGGGCGCCCAGGCTGCGGGCGTTCATGGCCAGATCGACCGGCAAATCGTCCACATTATAGCCCACTTCATCGGTCGGGTGGCCGTTCTTCGTGTAGACATAGCGAGTGCCAAAGCCTTGGTCACCAACTGAGCGGCTGAGGGAGCCGATGCTCTTGTAGCCGCGATTATCGAGCAGCACAACGGTCAGCTTATAGCCTTCCTGCACCGAGGTGATAATGTCATTCGCCATCATCAAATAACTGCCGTCACCCACCATGACATAGACTTCACGGCTCGGCTCGGCCATCTTGATGCCCAGGCCGCCGGCGATCTCATAGCCCATGGTGCTGTAACCATATTCCAGGTGATATTGGCGCGGATGGCGAGTGCGCCAGAGTTTATGCAGATCGCCCGGCAAGCTACCGGCGGCGCAGACCATCACTGCGGCGGGGTCGCCTTGGTCGTTGACCGCGCCGATGAGCGCGCCTTGGGCCGGTAGACCGCTATCGGCGCTCTTGATGGCGTAGATGCGACTCACTTCGGCTTCCCACTTGTCATGCAACTGGCGCGCCTGTTGTTGATTGGCGTCGCTATTCGTGTAGCCATGCAAAGCTGCCGCTAACTCAGTCAAGGTCACTTTGGCGTCGCCCACCACCGGCAGGGCATTGTGCTTGTAGGCGTCAAACTCGGCCACGTTGATGTTGATAAAGCGCACGTCCGGGTGTTGGAACTGGGTCTTGCTGGCGGTGGTAAAGTCGCTGTAGCGGGTGCCGATGCCGATGATCAGGTCGGCTTCCTTGGCGATGATGTTGGCGGCCAGCGTACCTGTTGCACCGACCGCACCGAGCGCGAGCGGGTGGTCATAGCGCATACTGCCCTTGCCGGCCATCGTCTCGCCCACGGGGATGCCGGTCTGCTCGACAAACTGGCGCAGCGTTTCACTGGCTTCGCTGTACAGCACACCGCCGCCGGCAATGATCAGCGGCTTCTTGGCCGCCCGAATCCATTCTGCCGCTCGTTGCAAGGCGCCCTGGTCGGCGCGGTTGCGGGGAATGCGCCAGACCCGTTTTTCAAAGAGCGCCGCCGGGTAGTTATAGGCTTCGGCCTGCACATCCTGCGGCAGCGCCAGGGTGACAGCGCCGGTTTCTGCCGGGCTGGTCAACACGCGCATGGCTTCGGGCAACGACGTGATGATCTGGTCAGGCCGGTTGATGCGATCCCAGTAGCGGCTGACGGGGCGGAAGCAATCGTTGACCGAGACATCCTGGCTATGTTCCGATTCCAGTTGTTGCAAGACCGGGGCCACATTGCGCCGGGCAAAGATGTCGCCGGGCAGGAGCAGCACCGGCACGCGATTGACCGTGGCCGCTGCCGCGCCGGTGATCATATTCGTGGCGCCGGGACCAATCGAGGTGGTGCAGACCAGAGTGCGCAGGCGGTTGCTGTGCTTGGCAAAGGCCGCCGCCGTATGCACCATCGACTGCTCATTGCGCGTCTGGTAGTAGCGGAAATCAGGGTATTGGTGAAGCGCCTGCCCCAAACCGGCGACATTGCCATGCCCAAAGATGCCGAAACAACCGGCAAAGAAGCGCTGTTCTACGTCGTCGCGCTCGGTATACTGGTTTTGCAAAAAGCGCATGACCGCCTGCGCCATCGTCAAGCGGATAGTGGATGGGTTACTCATAGGTCTGCCTCGTACTTTCCTCTCTTTGTCTTTGCGCACCTGCTCGATGAGGTGCGCAGTTTTGCACTTTCTTGTATAATGATTCGTGTTAATCAATGCCGTTATGGTACTTGCTCAAGGAGAGCAGCTAATGGTTACATCTGCCTTGCTCGAATCGGTGTGCACGTTGTCTGTTACTGATAAATTGGCCCTGATTGAAGCCATTTCGCAAATGTTGCAAAGCGAACTGCAAAATAAAACACATGTTAATGGCGTTGCCAAGAAATCTGTTACAGTCCCAGAATTGGCATCGGTAAAGCCTAAATCACGCAGTATCCAGGAATTACTTGCAGAAGCCGCAAACCGACCTAAACCTACGCCCGATAAAATGATTCGTCTCGGTATGTTTCAGGGGCGCATACCCACGGACGAAGAATTATTCAAAGCCGCTGAATGGCATCCCACCGACGAGGAGTTAGCCAGTGTCTAACATGTACGTTACAGTGTAAAGCTGTTCCTGAAATGCACGACCGCCAAATTGTTGCCACTGCGTTGTTGGCCCAAGCTACGGGCAATCCGGTTGCCATTCTAACGCGGGACGAAAGTATTCAGAACTGCGGCCTGATTCAAACGATTTGGTCGTAAAGACTTATGGGAGTTAAAAATTTGTTTCGGTAATCGTAGGTGCGGTTTGTAACCGCACGGTTCCCAGGGAGCAAGTGCGGTTACAAACCGCACCTACGATTACCGGTTTATTTACCTGTTGATCAGGGTTGTACCTGCTTCTTCCGGCAAGCCGGTCACGGCAAAGCCCACAATCATAAACCGGGCATTGCTATCTTCCGCCGCGGCGTCGGTTAAGACGGCCACAAGCGGCGCTTCGGCCTTGTCACTCTCCGGGCCGCGCCGCAGGGCGATTTGGACGCCGCTTTCATCGGCCGCCAGCGGGGAGAGATCGGCGGCGGTTTGTTCTTCGGTGAGCGTCATTGGCTCGTCGGGCAGGCCATCGGTCAGCGCCGTCAGCCCGCTATCGACCACCACATCGCGCACAGTCGAGGCTTCTTCCAGACCGGGCAACGGGTAGCGGCTGCTGACCGTTAGGCGACCCCCTTGGCGAATGTAGCCGAAGATCAGATCCATATCTTCCAGTGTAACTTTACCCTCCGCATAGCCGGCATTGCTCCAGATCACCCAGGCATAGTTGGCCAGATCATCGGCTGTGGGACTGCCCTGCCCTTTGGTGCTCCAAAGATCAACGCTATGCTCTGCTCCCATCAAAGTCTGCAAATAGAAATCGGCTTCGCTGCTCTCGCCATCAGCAGCGGCGCGATTGTCGTCAATCAACAAAATGCCCGTGCGCTCGTTGGGCGCCGGGGACGGTTTGCTGCCGCCGCTGCCGTCCCCTTCGTTCCCGTTGCCGGTATCGTCGGCTTCACTGCCGCTGCCTTCGTCGCTTTTACCGGCATCACTGCTCCCGTTGTCACCGGATGTGCTATCGCCGGGGGGCAACGAACAGAAGGTCAGCTTTTCCCCGATGACACAGTCGCTAAAGTCGTTGCTCAACAGGCGCACTACACCAGCGTCGATGCCCCGGCGGTCAGCGCCCAACACCGCCAGCAAGAGGCTCTCATCGTCCCGTTTATGCTGCGCCACCAAGACCGTCTCGTCGGCCAGGAAGCGCAAACCCTCAGCGGTGACAAGATAGGTGGTAATTTGGACGCTGACTTTCGGTTCACTGGTTGTCATTACGTCGGATGCGGTGATCGCTGCCGTCACGGTTAGCGTTTCAGCGGCTTCCGCTGCGGGCGCCGGACGGGGGCGGGTGACTGTACGAGTGACGGTTACCGTCGTGGTGGTCGTCACCGCCGCCGTATCTGTGATCGGTGCGCTTTCTTCGACGGTATCGTCGGTCGCGGCTGGTTCGGCTGGCGTTTCCTCCGTTGACTCCGCGACGGGCGCCACTTCCACCGGAATGGTGACCGTGACCGCCTCTGTGATCACCTGAAGACCCAAGTCGGTTAAGAGCGTCGTCGTGGAAAAGACGGTTGTATAATCGGCCAAGTAGATGAGATCCTTGCCGTCGCGGGCGGTCAGGGCGTGACCATTGGTGAGCGTCAGGGTGCGCCCACTTTCCTCTAAGCGTTTTTGCAGTTGCGCCCCTTGCGCCAGCAAGTCCGCGCCGATGGCCGTCTGCGTGCCATAGGAGAGCGCTACCGCTTTGCCCAAGTAGTTGGGGAAGTCGGGCATGGTATTGTTGCGCTGATCGCCACTGAGGAAGTCAGCGACAAATTCGACCATGCGCTGATTGTCATAGCGCACGCGATAGGCTTCGGTCAGCACATCAAAGTCACTGAGCGCCAGGACGCGACCGGCGGTGCCATGTCCAGCGATGCCGCCGACGGCAACTGTGGTAAAGCCATTTTTGCCGGCGCGTAGGCTGCTGAGGGTGCTGGCGGCGCTACGCATTTGGGGAATGACGGCGCCGCTGATGCTACGACCCCCATAAAAGGCGATGGTGGCGTCGGCTAAGGGTTCGGCGTCGGCGCCTTCGACAAAGAAGAAGGTAAAGTTGCCGTCATTGTGACTCGTATCGTAGAGATAGTCATCGTTGAAGACAACGCCAAAGGGTTCGGCCAGAATGTTGACCAGCGACGGAAAATCGCCCAGCACATCGGGGTCGCTTACCAGCAGCAAGCGCCCGCCGTCGGCGACAAAGTGTTCGGCCACAGCAATTTCCTGGGGCGTCCAGAGGAAAAAGGGGCTGATGACGATCAGGGCGCTGGCATCCTGCAATTGCGTTGCCAGATCCTCCGACTGATCGGGAAACTGAGCGGCGCTTTCCAACGCCATTGGATCGACCTGGGAGATCCAATAGCGCAAACCCAGCCCGCGATCGGCCAGCGCATCGGCCAGTGGTTGCAAGTTGCCGGGGTTGAGGAAGCTAAAGTGGGCAAAATCGACCACCACGGACCCGCGGCGCAATTCGCCATCGTCGGTCAAGCTCGGATCGTTGACGGGCAGGGGCGTTGGCGTTGGCATAGGGGTGGCGGCGAAACTGAGATCCGGCACTTCCGGCGGTGCATAGTTGCTCGCGATGGTTTGCCAGCGCCAGTCGTTGTAGCCCCAATCGCGGGCCAGGGTGGGCAGGGCCAAGAGGGCCAAACCCAGCAGAAAAATTAATAAGCGACGGAAAAAAATCATAGTTACTTTCCACTTCCTTCCGCCGCTTGCTGGGCAGGGGCGGCCTGTAACGAGGCAGGCGACTGGTTCGCTGCGCCGGCATGAAGCTGACTGGTCGGCGCCCGCAACATGGGTGACGCCGCGCGCAATTGTAAGAGATGTTGTTCAATTGCCGAGCGGGGCGTGATGCTGGGGAGCGGAATGCGGCTATCTAAGAAGTAGATGGCATTCTCCGGCGCACCGGCAAAGACCTGGGCGCTCACATCGGCAAAGCTAACCGTCGGCTCCTGGTACTCAATGCGAAAGTCAAAACCGTAATAGTCAATCAGATCGACTACCTCGTAATCAGTCATCCCTGCTAACTCGGCGGCGGCGTTGATGGCGTCGCTGCGGCTGCCTTCAGCGTCAATATAGCCGATGCCCAGCGCTTGACTGCCGGGGTAGAGTTTGGCTTCGGCGACCGCGGCGGCATCGATCTTGAGCGGGTTGACCACGGCATGGCTGCGCTGATGCACCACATTGCCGACAAAGGCCGTTTTGAGCAATTCCAGTTGCTGAATCTGGTCAAAGCGGCTGGCGCCGGCCAGCTTATAGGGGCCGGTGCTGAGTTCCATCGGGTCAATGTAGGGGTCAAAGGGCCGCGGCCCCCGCACGCCGACATTGCCGATGTAGCTGCTGGGCGCGGCATAAATGCGATTCGCCGCTACGGCCATGTAATAACCACCGCTGGCCGCCATGCCATCAATGTTGACGATCAGTGGTTTGGCTTTGCGCAGTTGCAGCAAGCTGTAAAAGATGCTCTCGCTGCTGGTAGCATAGCCGCCGGGGCTGTCAATCTCTAAAACGACACCGACAATCGAGTCGTCGTTACGGGCGGCGTTGACCACTTGGAGCAGCCGATCCGCCGACTCCGGGTAGATGATGTCGGCAAAGCGCACGACGCCAATGACCGGTTTGGGCGGATTGGCGGCGTCGATCATCAACCCGGCGACCAGACAGAGAATGAGAAAGCCGATGGCCAGGGGGAATTCCCAGGGATTGTTTTTCATAAAACCTACTTCTTCTACAGAATCCAACGTATCACGATTTGTCATGCTGCTTCACTGGTTGTTAATGGTTTGACTAACCCTTCGTCAACAACCCGTTGATAAGAATCCTCAATGGAGGCAGTCAACGCGTCTTGTAAATTGTAATGCAGGGCCAGCGCTAGGGCGGCACGAATCACCTGTTGCAGTTCCTTGGCTAATTTTTGCGGGTCAGGTTCACCCAACAAGTCTACTTTGCGCCCTTTGCGCTCAAAGTGGTTGACTTCGGCGGCTACTTCCCCACACTCTTCGGCCAGACGGGTGACGATCATGAATGGTTCGTTGCCATCGGGGTACCTTGTGTTTAAGCCTTCGACAATTTTATAGAGCTTGGCGAAAGTTGCATCCATCCAACCCTCCTATAACTTATCCATAGGAAACCCCAGCCACCTTCGGCCACTCCGCAATGGGTGGCGGCACCGGTTGCGCCCCGCCGCCGATGACCGATTGGTCAAAGTCGATCAGGGCGCCGGTCATCATGCCCGATTCATCAGAAGCCAGATAGGCAATGGCGCGCGCCACTTCATCCGTCTTTAGCAAGCGGCCAAAAGGTTGGGCTGCTTCGGCGGCGGCCAACCAATCCTGGCCGTTGCTGTGATATTTGCGTTGGATAATATCTTCCGCCGGCGTATCCATCCACCCGATGTTGAGGGCATTGACCCGAATGCGATAGCGCATCACCGCATAGGCCACATTCTTGGTCAAAATATTAAGCGCCCCTTTGGAGATAGCATAGGGTGCCAGAAACGGCACGCTGCCATAGGAAGCCACACTGGAAATATTGATGATCGACCCGCCAATGCCTTCCCGCTGCATAATTTTGATCGCCGCCTGGATCAAAAAGTAGGGCGCCCGCACGTTGATGTCCATCATCTGATCCCACTGTTCCACCGGCGTGTCCCAAATGGAACTGCGCTCGGTATAGGCGGCGCCATTGACCAAAATATGGAGCGCGCCAAAGTGCTGATCGGCGGCGGCGATAATGCGTTGGCAATCGTCGATATTGGCAAGCTCGGCCTGGACAAAATGGGCCGCGCACCCTTGCCCCCTCAAGTCTGCCGCCACCGCTTCACCCCGGTCGGCATTGCGGCCGGTAATGATCATGCCGGCCGCGCCCCGCTCGGCAAAGAGTCGGGCCGTGGCCTCGCCCAATCCCTGTGTACTGCCGGTAATGACGGCGTATCTGCCCTGTAATGAACTCAGGTTTATCAAAGCGTACTCCTTTTACAAAAAGTCGTCAATGGGCGACAATCGATTCAGTAGTTTCCCAATTCGTTGTCGTTTGTAACTACTCAGCCTCAGGTGCGTGGCACTGGTCAAACAATGGTCGGATAAACAAGCTACTCCTGACCAGTGCCACGCACCTGAGCAGTTACGTCGTTTTATGCAAAACTGCCGCCATTTGTTTGGGCCAAGGCTCCATGCTATCAAAGCGTAGCGCTTTCCACAAACAAGAGCAGGCATGATACAATGCTTTAAGTCCATAGCGAGATGGAGCGATACAGAGAAGTAGGTGAAAACCATTGAATCTCTCTATCGCTCCATCTCTGTATCACCTACTCTCCGTAGAACGCAATGTCGCCGCGATAGCCATAGACCGACTCTGGACTATGCGACTACATGACTGCGGACTACTAACGCTCAAATAGAAAGATTTCATCATGAGTCCGAAACCAAAAGTTAACGTCATTGTCCCCATTGAAGCCGATCTGCAAGCGCAGGTCGAGGCCGTGGCGGATGTCCGCTATATTGACTGGACGGTCGCCCGCGCCGACCTATTAGCCGCCATGCGTGACGTTGAAGGCGTATTGTTGACCCCCAGAGTGCGGGGCGACGCCGAATTTTTTGACGCGTCGCCAAAGTTACGCGTCCTCTCCACTACCAGCGTCGGCTACGATGCCTTTGACATTGGCGAAGCGACCAAACATGGTGTGGTCGTCTGCCATACGCCGGGCGTGCTGACCAATGCCGTCGCCAACTTAACCGTCGCCTTGATCCTCAACCTGGCGCTCAAACTGCGGGAAAACGAAGCCTATGTGCGTGACGGCAACTGGGCCGCGAATGCCACCCGTCCCGGCCTGGGCATCGACATTCAGGGTAAGACCCTGGGCGTCGTCGGCTTTGGGCGCATCGGCCAGACGGTCACCCGCTTTGTGCAGGCGCTCGGCATGAAGACCATCTGGTACGACATCTTCGACACGCCCCACCCCAGCGCCCCCAAGAGCGAATATCGCCCATTTGACGCGCTGCTGGCTGAGTCCGACTTTGTCACCCTCCATACCAACCTGGACGCCAACTCGCGCCACCTGATCGGCGCCGCCGAGTTGGCGAAAATGAAGCGGACGGCCTTCCTGATCAACACGGCGCGTGGCGGGCTGGTCGATCAGGTCGCACTCACCGAAGCGCTGCGCAATGGCGTGATCGCCGGCGCCGGTCTCGACGTGTTGGAAAGCGAACCGCCGGCGGCCGACGATCCGATCTACAAATTGCCCAACGTCGTCTGCTACCCCCACATCGGCTCGGCCACCCACGAAACCCGCCGCGCCATGCGCGAACTGGCCGTGCAAAATCTGGTGGCCGTGTTGACTGGTCAACGCCCGCCGGCGCCGGTTAATCCGGAAGTGCTGAAGTGATTCGTGATTCGTGGCCTGAGCCTGTCGAAGGCCACGAATCACGAATCACGCATCATACCTACCACCCCAACTCATTGCGCAAAAAGGCCCGATTCTGCTTGGCGCTTTCCAGTGCGTCAATGCCCATTTCCGGCAAAATATCCTGTTCGACCGTGCCCCAGCCCTGGTAGTGGATCTCCTCCAGGATGCGGCGAATGCCTTGCCAGTCGATGGTGCCTTTGCCCAAGGCTGGAAAGACGCCGGCTTTGACACCATCAAAATAGTCGCCGGCCCGAGCGATGACCTGCTCGCGGACACGGGTGTCGCACTCTTTGATGTGCATATACCAGACCCGGTCGCGCCATTTGTCCAGCACCGCCACCGGATCGCCGCCCCCGTAGGCCACATGGGCCATGTCAAAGCAGAGACCGACCAGCGCCGGGTTTGTCCGTTCGAGAAAGGCGTCCAACTCAAAAGCAGTCTCCAAATAGCCGCCGACATGGGGATGGGCGGCGCATTTCATGCCATACTCTTCGTGGACAATTTTGGCAAATTCGTTGACATTTTGGGCCGCCTGATCCCACTCGGCGCCACTGAGCGAATCTTCCGGGCGGATACGACCGGCGCGCCGGGCGCGGTTTTCGATGACAAAGAGCGTGTCGGAAAGGACAATGTATTCACAGCCCAGCGCTGACAGCACTTGCATGGTTTCAAACGCTTCACGATAGACCGTTTCATCTGCTTTGCCGCGGAGAAAGTTGAAGATCGTAAAAGCCGAAATCAATTGTAGTCCGCGACTGTCCAACTCGTCGCGCAATTTGGGAATGTCAAAGGGCAGGTAGCCATAGGGGCCAAGCTCGGTGCCGGTGTAGCCGGCGGCCTTGATCTGGTCTAACACCACATTGTAGGGTGGAACGTTAGGGGTATCTTTCATGAGGACGCCCCAGGAGACGGGGGCAGTTGCAATATTAATGTTCATAGATGTTTACTCGTAATTGGTGGATTGATTAGTCGAGACCGCCGCGTTCATTGACAAACGTCATCACCTCGTCCAATGTCGGCATGAAGTTGGCGCAGCCATGAGCCATGACGACGATGGCGCCACAGGCATTGCCCAGCCGGGCGGCGCGGCGCAAGTCCCAGCCGTTGACATAGCCATAGATAAAACCGGCGCCAAAGGCGTCACCGGCGCCGAGAATGTTGTAGACTTTTACCGGATAGCCGGGCGCTTCGATGGGTTCTTCCTGACCGGCCAGATGAATGCGCGAACCGAGCGCGCCCACCTTTTCCACCACCACTTTCGGCCCCAGCGTCAAGAGCGTGCGGATAGCGGCGTAGGTGTCGCCCTTCACCTTGGTATCTGAGACCTGGGAGTGGGTGAGGGACATCTGGCTGGTGTCTTTGAGCATGGCGGCGTTGATCTCGTCATTGGTGCCAATGACAATGTCCACCGAATGTAAAACCGACCGCACGACGACCCCAAAGGCGCGTGGGTCATGCCACTGGTCGGGGCGGAAATCAACATCAAAGATCACTTGGGTGCCGACCTGCTTGGCTAACTCGGCGCCGAACATGGTAGCGCTGCGGCTCGGTTCTTTGCTCAGGTTGGTGCCGGCAAATTGGAAGACTTTGCTGTCGGCAATCGGTGCGGCCAACACATCGTCAATACTCAACTGAATATCGGCGCAGTTGTCGCGATAGTAGACCAGCGGGAACTTGTTCGGCGGCTCAATGCCCAATACCACCGCGCTGGTACGATAACCAGGCTTGCGTGGGCTAAATTTGGTCTCGACCCCTTCCTTGTTCAGAAAGTTCAAGATAAAGTCACCAACCGGATCGACGCCCAGCCCGGTAATTAGAGCCGTTTTCAACCCCAGCCGCCGCCCGCCGACGCTAATGTTAGTGGGCGAACCGCCGACATAGGCGGCAAAGCTGGTAATGTCAACAAAGGGCGAGCCGACATCGTTGCTGTAGAGGTCAATCGATGAACGGCCCATGTGGAGCGAGTCATAGGTGTGTGTGGAATTATTGCTCATTGGTCAGTCTCCGTGTTGCGTATTGCGTGTTGCGTGTACTGGTTTTCGGGGATTGGAATGTCTGTTAGTAAGTCCGATATGATGGTGGTGTCATAGGATGCTTTCTCTTCGGCGATAGAAGAGCCACGTGCTTTGGGTACTATGCGCAGGAGATTGCGGATGATTTGTGCTGATAGTTTTAAGCGATGCTGGGTGACTTCAGGGCCAAGGACATGACGGGATTTGAAATACCAATCGCGCGTTTCGCGTGCTGAACCGAGTGCGTATTCATAAAAGCGAGCCTGATCCTTTCCAGATGCGCGGCTATACCCTTCACAGGTATTAGCACTGATACTACCTGCGGCTCGGTAGAGTTGATCTGATAAAGACCGTGTTGGCGGCTTTAGCGATAACTTCATGGCATCATGCCACGCCAGATCACCAAGAAAAAGCCCAAGTCGATAAACCTCCATCTTCCAAAGAGGATCATCCTTGATCTCTGTCGGCACATTCGCCAACCATTCCTGATAATTCATGCCAACTACTTTCTAACGGTTCACGCAACGTTCGGCTGAGCTCACGTCGAAGCCACGCAACACGCCAAGTCTAGTAGAGCGGCAACCGACTATCCACACCCGTGTATGTGGTTTTTACCCAAGTCGCATTGGGATCATCCTGATTCGCCAGGCTCTGGGCACTACCGGCCAACACATTGAGATAATAGGTCGTATACCCCGGCGCGCTTACCACCGGATGATACCCTTCCGGCACTAGCACCGCTGTGTTATCGGTGGCGCGCACCAACGCATCAATCGGATAGCCGACCTGGTGCAATGGCGACCGTTCATCGGTGTAAACGCGTTGGTAGGCATAGCCATTCGGGCGGTCGATCTTATAGAAGTAGACCTCTTCCAGATCGGCTTCGATCAGCTTGCCGTTCTCTTCAATGTGGACATCGTGCTTGTGGCCGGGGTAGCTGCTCCAATTGCCGCTGGGGGTGTAAACCTCCACCAGCACCAGCCGATGCACCGGCGAGCCGGGCGGCAACAGGTCGTTGATCTGCCGGCTCACATTGTCGCCGCCGCGGATGGAGATCGGCACCACTTCCGGTTTGATGAGCCAGGGCGCATGGTCTTCATCGGTCGGAACCCAGGTGACGGCAAAGTCGCCGCCTTGTTCGGCGGCGATAGTAAAATCGGTGTGACGGGGTAGATAGAGCGCGTGAGCGGCGCCGGTAAAAACGCTCGTGCGCCCACCAATGCCCCGCCATTCGCCCCGGTTCGACGTGACGCTGTAGATGCCGGTAAAGTTGACAATCGCCAGTTCGTTCTCGCCGCTGCTGAAGGACCAGCGTTGACCGGTCGCCAGCCGGCGCGCCTGGAAGGAGATATAGTCCCAACCGGCCTCCTCCGGTGTAACCGACAAAATGCGATCGGGATCGTTGGGATTGGGCGTTGGCCGGACGAGAATGTTTTCGGCGGTGTATTGCATCTGCTTTTGCATGGTGCTTCCCCTAAAGTCAAGCGTTCCATCGGCTCTGCTCAGGGCAGGCCCTACGGGCTTGTCCTGAGCAGAGCCGATGGAACGGGTTTATGTTGAACTACGGATGATGAGATCGCCGACCATAACGGTTGCGCGTGGTTGGCTTTCTTGTTGGCCATTGATTAGATTGAGCAGGACACGCATCGCTTGGGCGCCCATTGCGCGCCGTGGTTGATGCAAGGTTGTCAGGGGCGGCGCGGTAAAAGCGGCCACATCGACATCGTCAAAGCCGGTGACGGCGACATCGTCAGGAATTTGCAGACCGCGTTGGGTCAACACCGATAAGACGCCAATCGCCATCATATCATTATAACAGCAGATAGCTTCGGGAGGCCGCCCCCATTCGGCTTGCGCTGCCTGTAATAGGTGTGCAGCGGCGGCCGCGCCACTCTCCAACCGCCCGTCGGCGCCGTTGACGGCGACTTTGGCGGCTAACCCGGCTTCTTGCAAAACATCAGCCCAGGCCCGTCGTCGTTCGACTGTGATGCGCCCGCCACGGGCGTCGCCAATATAGGCAATACGGCGATAGCCACGAACCAGCAGATGCTTCATCAAGAGACGCCCACCCTGGTAGTCATCGTGGTAGACGGCATGAATGTTGTCATTCTCGACATGCGTATTGATCAGGACGAGCGGAATGCCACTGTCCTGCAAGAGGTCGGCGTACCGATTGCCCACCCGGCTCGACGATACAATCACGCCATCGACCTGGCGGCCTTGCAAACTGCGCACTACTTTGACCTCGCGCTCCGGGTCAACATCGGTGCTGGCGAGAAAGAGGCTAAAGTCGTGGCGCTGCGCTTCTTCTTCCACCCCCTGCGCTACCTCACTGTGAAAGGGATCGGCAAAACTGGTCACCACCAGCCCGACGCTATGGCTGCGCTGCGTCACCAATCCGCGGGCCACGAGGCTCGGTGTGTAGCCAAGCTGTTGCGCCACCGTTAAAATCTGTTGGCGCGTCTGTTCGCTCATCCGCCCATTGCCCTGTAAGGCGCGGCTCACCGTCGGCGCACTGACGCCGGCCACGTCGGCAATATCCTTGATCGACACACGGTGTTTCATGCGTATTCAGACTTTGGTATAAGCTGCGCAAACGTTTGCGCAAGCCAGGATAACACACCCTAGCGCCCCTTGTCAAACCGACAAAACACAACAACGGATTAAGGTGGGAACGGACGCATCTACGCCGACCTTAATCCGTTGTTGTGTTACCTGCTCCCTGCTCCGCCGCCATCTCGCGCACTTCTGCAAACTCAGCATAATCTTCGCTAATAAAGTCGATCAACCGTTCGGCCAGACCAAGCGGCGCTTCGATCATGGGTGAGTGGCCGACATTGCGCATCACCTCCAAGTTGTTGGCGCCGGGGATAGCAATCAAACTGCGGGTCATGGCGTCACGCGTCACCAGATGATCCTGATCGCCCCAGACCAGCAGGGTGGGCAATGTTAACGCTTTGGCTTCGCGGAAGCGGTTCCAGTGATTGAGACTTTCTGCCACCCCCGTAAAGGCCGCCGGCGCCATTTGTTGTGCATCGGCCACCAGTTGCTCAAAAAAGGCGGTGTGGTCAGGCGTGTCCACTGCAAAGGTCGGCATCAGCGACGCCAGCGCCTGCCGCAGCAACCCTTTGTCGTTCTTCAACTGTTCCAATACCATGATGGCTTCCAGCGGCGTAAAGATTCCCTCAATCGGCGCGGGATCGATCAACGCTAAGGTGTTGACCACGTTAGGGTGCTCTAGCGTAAATTCTATTGCAATGGCCCCCCCACTAGCGTGTCCGACGAGATCGAAATCCGCCCACCCAATCGCCTGGACAAAGGCCCACAAATCCGCCGCCTGTTCCTCAATCGTATAGCCGTCTGCCGGCTTCTCACTTTGCCCACAGCCACGCAGATCCAACGCGATCGCATGAATCGCCGCCGGCAGAAGCGCTAAGAGCGGCTCCCACCAGCGGCTACTGCCAAAACTCCCATGCACCAATAACAGCGGCACCCCATCCGCCTCTCCCTGCTCGCGATAATGAACCCGCAACCGCCCCGTCTCAATCACTGCCATATTCCCTGCTTCTTGTCTTCTTGTCTTTTATCCGCTTTCCGCCCGAAAGACCCCTTGCTTTAGCTATGGGGATGTAAGGGCGCAGACGGTACTCCGTCTGGATATAGTTTCAAGGCTGTACGAATATCTTTTTATATAAAATATCCACACTTGACATTTTGTATAAAATGCGATATACTACAGCTATGAAAACGTACAAGTATCGTATCTACCCAACCAAAGCACAGGAGACAAGCCTTGAGCGGATGCTTGAGGAATGTCGCTGGCTGTACAATAAGATTTTGGAGACCCGCAAAAACTCCTATGAGCACCCGGGAATCTCCTTGGGTAATTACGATACGATGGTCATGATTCCAGGCTGGAAAAAAGAACGTCCATCCTTGAAATCGGTTCATTCTCAGGTCTTGCAAAACGTGAATGTCCGTGTCGAACTGGCCTACCAAGCCTTTTTTCGTCGTGTCAAAGCAGGCGAAGACCCTGGCTACCCACGCTTCAAGGGACATGGTCGCTATGATTCGATGTGCTATCCTCAGTACGGCAATGGTGTACGGCTGGAAGGCAACATGCTGATCCTCTCTAAGCTTGGTAGCGTCAAAGTCAAACTGCACCGGGATTTGTGTGGTACGCCGAAAACGGTTTGCTTGCGCCGTAGTTCTACAGGTAAATGGTTTGTTACCTTTTCCTGTGTTTGCGAGTCTCAACCACTGCCCGATGAACTCAAGCGGATCGGCGTTGATGTTGGCACCCAGTGGGTTCCCGAAACCTTTGCGACGCTCAGTAATGGGGAGAAGATCGCCAACCCGCGCTTTTTCAAGAAAGAGCAAGACGCGCTTGCCAAAGCCCAGCGCAAGATGAGTAAACTTGCTAAGGGTACACCCGAACGGGCCAGAGCGCGCAAGGTTGTTTCTCGCATTCATGAACGAATCACCAACAAGCGCACGGATTTTGCTCATCAGCAGTCCCGCCGCTTGGTCAACACCTACGGCGTACTGGTCTTTGAAAAGCTGGCCGTAGTCGATATGATGTCGAATCACACTCAGGTCTTTGGCAACAAACTCAACAAGAGCATTGCTGACGTTGCTTGGAGCCAACTGGCACAGTTCGCAGCCTACAAAGCGGAAGATGCTGGTAGGTTGTTCTTGCAAGTTGACCCACGCAATACTAGCAAGAAATGCTCTCGTTGCCAGTCGATTGTTCCGAAAGACCTGAATGTCCGTACTCATGATTGTCCTCATTGCGGGTTGGTTCTCGACCGAGACCACAACGCCGCTATCAATATTCTCGCGCTGGGATTACAGAGCGTCAACGCCAGTTATCTGGATGAAGTTGTAGAAGCCCCCGGCTTTAGCCGTGGGGAGTAGTCACCTTGCCATCCGTTTATTCGCCTCAGCATCATCGGGCAGGAAAAGCAAGAGGAGCGCCGCCGCTGCCGCTGCCGGCTGTGGGCCATCGACACGCCCGACTTCTTCTTCACCCAGGATCAACCCACCTTGCACCACCACCCCATCGGGATCGACCCAGCCAAGCGCGCCCCCTTCAAAGAGACCATGACTATAAACCTGCCCGGTGGTGGTGAAGCGCCCCAACTCGCGTTCATCGTGGGCCGTTTTCCGAAAAACGTGACCCTGATCATCGACGCGGCCAACGACGACTCCTTGCCCCCACCGCAGCTTGTAAATCACCTGATCGGGGCCGATATAGCCCAGTTGCTCTTCGCCGTACTGACTTAGCTTAAAGATTTTGGTTTGTGTTTGTCCCGCGGTGCTCATAGCCTGCTCACTTTCTCTGTTCACGCTCCTGCCATTGTAAACGCAACCAGGCCATGACCAAAACTCAGTAACCCGCCGTCGTTCAGTCGCGTAGTCCAGCGTCGGCTTATGCTACTGCGATTACGTTGCGCTCTACCAAAACTAGCCAGCCAACCAACTAACTAACCAATTCACCAAAAAATCTGCTTAATTTTGCTTTTCCCTGCAAAGAGATTGACCAAAGTAGCTGATTGTGGTACAACCTATGTGTAGCGGCGAACATTCACATACCAGGAAATTCGATCACTGTTCAGGTGTATAGCGTCCTTTCGCCGGCGCTTCGCTTACCACCAAACTATGACCAAGGCCGACCCGCCGCGGCTGCTGATCGACAGGTGATCGACAAAAGTCCGTTCTTCCAGCGCATCGCATTGTACTATCGCTCTGAAAATTTGGGGGGTCCACATGATCTTTTGGCTTGGTCTCTTTGCGGGCCTGATTATTGGTTGGCTCATTGAATGGATTATCGACTGGCGCTTCTGGCGGCAGGAACAGAATGTCAGTGTGGATGAAGAGAGTCGGCTCCGACGGGAATTGGAAGCTGCTCGCCTTGAAATAAGCCGTCTGCAAAGCCAGGCGCCCGCACCTCCTGTTCCGGCGCCCGCCCCGGCGCGTCCGGACCACTTACCGGACATTCATGGCATCGGCCAGGTCTATGCCAAACGGCTCAACGATGTCGGCATCTACACCTTTGCCCAACTGAGTGAACTCTCGGTCGAGCGCCTGCGCGAGATCATCCAACCGCAGGAGTGGCAATCGCTCGATTTTGCATCATGGATCACCCAAGCCCGCACCTTCGCCCAAAAAGCCCAAAAAGGCAGCTAAGTTATGCCCAGATTCCGCAACCCACAAGCCGTCCAACGGCGTGACCTGTCCAAGTTATACACGCTGCTTGCCCTGATCGCTGGTTTTATTATCTTCCTGATTGCGCGCGGCTGCCAAAATATGCGCGCCGATTTGACCGGTAGCGCCACTCCTGTCCCCACCTATACCTTTGATCTCGCCATTGTGCGCCCGGTCATGATCGCACCGGCCAGCTCTGCGATCACGGTGATTACCGACACCCTTACCATTGCCGGCGCCGGTTCGCCCAATTCACGCCTGCAACTGTTGCAGAACAGTGCGCCGATTGCCACCCTCACCGTCGATCCGGCGGGGCAGTGGCAGACAACGGTGAGCATTACGGAAGATGGCGATTACACCTTTGTCGCACAGGCGTTAGATGCCAACAACGCCGTGTTGAGTGAAGCGCAACCGCTCACCCTGGTGATTGCCGTCCCCACGGCCACCCCGACCCCAATCCCAACCGCCACCCCGATTCCAACGGCAACCTTTACGCCCACCCCCGTTCCCACCCGACCGCCGCTTTCGGTGGAATCGCTGGTCTTTGATCTGGCGGAACAACCGAGCCTGGTGCGGATGACGGGCGCCGGGGCGCCGGGGGTGGTGGCCCAACTGTTGGCCAACGCAACGATCATCAACACCACCACCGTTGGGCTGGATGGTTCCTGGTCATTGATCACGCCACTGGAAAACCCCACTGAATATGACATCGGTCTGACGGCCTTGCTCACCGACGGGCAAGCGGTCGCGGTGACTGTACCCATGAACGCGCTGGTGCTCGCCTTGCCTACCGCCACCGAAACCGCCACGGTCGCACCGACGGCCACACCGACACCGGTCGCGACGCCAACCATCCCGGCGCCCAGCGTCGGTGACTTTAGCTTTACCCGCGGTGTGACTACCACCACCGTCACCCTCACCGGCAGTGGTCAACCGGAGAGCCAATTGCAGGTGCTGGTAGCCGATACGCTGGTCGCTACCACGACCATCAACGCCCAGGGCGTCTGGACCGTGACCGCACCATTGGGCGGCCCCGGCGGGTACGGCCTCACCGTGCAAGCGTTGGCGGCTGATGGCGCCGTTGTCGCCAGTGCGCCGTTGCAGTTGATCGTCGCCCCGCCCGCAGCAACCGACACCCCCACGCCCGCACCGGTTGTCACCGCCACACCGACGCGCCTGCCGCCCGCTTTTGAAATTTCAAAGAGCGCCTTACAGGTAGGTGAGGCGCTGCAACTGCGCGGGCGCGGCCTGCCTGGCGAACTGATCGAAGTGATTGTCGGCGGCAACGTGATCGGCAGTACAACGGTGCAACCCGACGGCTCCTTCACTTTTAACCTGAATTTTACTTCGCCTGGTGTGCAGTATATCGGCATCCGTGCCGTTAACGCAGCCGGTGAACCGCTTGTCGGGCGCACCTTTGCCTACATTGTCGTCAACCCGGCGCCTACGGCCACCCCCACCGTTACCGCGACGCCATTGCCCACCGCCACTGAAACCGCAACGGAGACGGCCACTGCCGTCGCTACGGAAACGGCTACGGTCGCCCCAACCGCTACCGAAACTGTCACAGCGACGGCTGCGCCGACCACTACTGCGACTGTGACGGCAGCGCCGGTGGTGACCGCGGCCACACCCGGTATCACCGCAACAGCCCCACTGACGGCGGCACTAGCGCCCACGGCCACCATCGTTTCGACGGTGACGACGGGCGCGGCAACGGTCGCACCGGCGACAGCCACCGTGACGGCAACAACAACCGTTACCGTGGTGGAAATGAATGCGGCGGCAGCAACCCTGACCGTCACAACGCCCAGTGCGACTGCCGCTGCAACCACCGTCGCCACGGCAACGGCGACCGCCACGCCATTGCCGACCGCTACTACGACCCCCGCGCCGACGGATACCGCAACGGCGACAGCTACCGATACACCGGCGCCGACGGATACGGCCACACCATTGCCAACGGACACAGCAACGGCGGCGCCAACCAACACAGCCACTGATACGCCTGCGCCGACCGATACAGCAACACCTGTGCCAACCGATACAGCCACGGACACACCAGCGCCGACTGATACAGCAACACCTGTACCAACCGATACAGCGACCGCTACCAATACGCCGGCGCCAACTGCCACGGCGACCGCTACGGATACACCGGCGCCAACGGCTACGCCAACCGCCACCGCAACCGATACGGCCACGCCACGCCCAACGGCGACCGCAACAGCCTCCGCCACCCCGACCCCTGTGCCAACGGCAACCGCAACGGCCACAGCCACGCGTGTGCGGCCAACCTTTACGCTTTCTGCCACCACGTTGCAAGTGAGCCAACTCCTCACGGTGACCGGGCAAGGCGCACCGGGCGAGACGATTGAGTTGATTGTCGGCAATACCGTCTTGGAACGCACACAGGCCGCTGCCGACGGGGCTTTTGCGTTTGATCTGGCCTTTGCTTCGCCAGGAGTGCAATTTTTGACCGTGCGTGCTGTGGATGCCGCCGGGAATGCGCTGCTTGGCAACAGCGTCGCCTATATCATCGTCAACCCGGAACCGACGCCGACCTCAACCGCTGTGCCACCCCAGGCTGATATTGACCGCTTGCGCAATGGTCTGGTCGTGCGTGCGGAAACGCAACTTACGGGGCGAGGCGAACCAGGCGCAACGGTGCGCCTTTTGCTGGGCGATCAGGTGATCAGCGAAGGCAAGGTTGCGGCTGACGGGCGGTGGGTTTTGCCCCTTTCCGTCAGCCGCGCCGGTCAATATGCGTTGAGTGTGCAACTGGTCGATAGCGCCGGCGTCGTCATTGCCACTGCGACGCCGCTGGCCTTTACCGTTTTGGCGCCGACGCCCACTGCCACCGATCCACCGACGGCGACTGCCACCGCAACAACCACGCCCACGCCAAGACCAACTGCCACCGCTACGGCAACGCCAACCGCCATCCCGACACCGACCAATACCCCAACCGCAACCCCAACCTATACACCGACCAGTACGCCGACCCATACGCCGATTGCACCGACCTGTACCTTCTCCGCCGTACAGCTTACCATGGGGGATCCCCTGACCATTACGGGGCGCGGGGAGCCTAACACCCAGGCGCAACTCATCATCGGCGGTGAACCTTACGCAACCATGCCCATCGATCAGGCCGGTACATTCAGCACAACGCTCCGTTTTGCCGGGGGCGGCATACAATACATTGGTTGTCAGGGCGTTGATGCGGCCGGGAATGTGATCGCCAGTCAAAGCGCCGCTTATGAGACCGCTACCCCCACCCCAACCGCTACCCCACAGCCAACGGCCACCGCCACGCCTACAGTGACGCCTACAGTGACGCCTACCTTCACCAATACGGCCACGCCGCGCCCAACAGCGACCGCCACCATAACCCCCACCCCAACCAATACTGCGACGGCCACGTCTACGGCAACGCCAACGCCGCTCCCGCCCACTTGTCTGGTTGAGGAGCCGCAACAGATGGTCGGCGAACCGGTGGTGATTACCGGCAGCGGCGCGCCCAATACGGCTGTGGAGGTCATTGCCGGCGAACAGCTTCTTACCACGACAACTGTGGCGGCGAGCGGGCGCTTTAGCTACACGGTTACCTTTGTCACGCCGGGGATTCAATATATTGCATGCCGCGCCGTTGGCCAGACCCAACCGGTGCGTCTGATTTCCTATATTTTTGTGCGTCCCCAACCGACCAGTACGCCGACCGTCACGCCCAGCCCCACTCCCGTGCCAACGGCCACCGCGACCATGACGCCGACCGCAACACCGACCCCTATTCCCACGGCCACGCCGACGCCGACGGCTACCCCAACACTGACACCCACCGCGACGGCAACGCATACCGCCACGCCGCTGCCGACCAATACAGCGACGGCGACCGCCACCGCTACCGCCACCGCTACCGCAACGCCGATTCCAACGCCAACGGCGACCGCCACCGCTACCGCCACGGCGACCGCCACCGTAACCCCGGTTCCGACACCGACGGCCACACCAACCCCGCCGCCGACGCCAACCGCCACCGCCACGGCGACCCCGATCCCAACGCCGACGGTCACCAATACGCCGGTCGTGCCGCAATGCTCTCTGGCCACAGCCCAACTTACCGTTGGTGATCCGTTGCTTGTCATCGGCCACGGTGAACCGGCGAGCGCAGTACAAATTCTGGTAGGCGGCCAGGTGTTGGATACCGTTGCCGCCGACGCCACCGGTAACTTTACGGCGACTGTGCAATTTGCCGGCGCCGGCGTGCAATATATTGCCTGTCAACGCGCCGATGGACAGGCGCGCGCGCCAATGGGCAACCTTGCCGGTTATGTCATCGTGTTGGCGCCGACAGCCACACCGACGGCGACGGCTACCCCAACGCCATTGCCCACGGCCACCCCCACGGCAACGGCGACCCCCACCAGCACCAATACGCCGATCCCGACCGACACGCCGACCCCCAGACCGACGGCGATGCCAACCGCAACCGAGACCCCGACCCCTAGTCCAACGGCCACGCCGGAACCGACCAATACGCCAACGGCTACCAATAGCGCCACAGCGGAGCCAACGGCCACCCCCACCGTAACCAACACGGCCACCGCAGAACCGACCAATACGCCGGCCGTTACCAATACGCCGCGCCCAACCAACAGCCCGACGGCTACGCACACGCCGGCGCCAACTGATACGCCGACTGCCACCAACACGGCAACCGCCGCACCAACCAATACACCAACCAATACAGCAGAACCAACCAACACGTCGACTGTCACAAAGACGGCCACCGTAGAACCAACCGCCACCGCGACCGAAACGGCGACGCCGGCGCCGACCGCCACTGCAACGCCACTGCCAACGGCGACCAATACCGCTACCGTCCAACCGACCAATACGCCGACGGCCACCAATTCGCCGGCGCCAACCGCGACAGAGCCGCCAACTGTCGTCCCAACCGCCACGGCCATGCCGACAGCAGCCGCCACTGCTACGGCTACCCAAGCCGCACCGTCAACGAGCGCGATCACCATGACAATGCCACTTACGGGTGCAGCTCCAGTCACAGCTACGATTGGTATCACTGGTGTTGATCGGCTTACAGCCACGGCGACCCTGACTGAGAGCGCCATGCTGACCGCTACAGCCGAACGAACACCGGCGGTGCGACCAGGCCAACTGCCCCATACCGGCCAAGCCTTTGGCGCGCTGGATAGCCGCAGCCTCAGCGTTTTGTTGCTGCTCTTCCTGCTCATCGTCAGCGCCGGGCTATGGGATCGCCGCCGTTTGGGCAAATGGGGAAGTAGCTGACAGCATCCGGTCGCCGTCGCGATTAGGCTAAGGAGCAACTACGATTAACGTTGAAGAAATTCGGGTCAACAATTGGCATGAACTGAATGAGCAACTCTATGCCCGCGCCTGGCAGGAGCAGATCCGGCGTTACCGGTCGTCCTATGTCTATCGCGGGTTGCCGGACATTGGGTATGATCTGCAGACGAGTTTGATGCGCTTGGGTGGGGCTTATGCGAATCTGGAAGGCCCCATGTTGCGCACCTTTCGCCGCTATGCCCAGCGCAGCGCCGTCCCCGGCGACTCGATCTGGAACTGGTTGGCGGTGGCGCAACATCATGGTCTACCTACGCGCTTGTTGGACTGGACTTACTCGCCCTTTGTGGCGCTCCACTTTGCCACCCAGGATGTCGCCACCTTTGACCGCGACGGCATTATCTTATGCATCGACTATGTTGGGGCCAGCGAGTTTTTACCACCCTGTCTGAATGCCATTTTGGAAGAAGAGGACGCCGCCGTCTTCACCACCGAGATGCTCAACCGGATTGCGAAAACCTTAGCCGAGTTTGGTAAGCTGGCGGAAGAACCCTTTGTCGCCTTTTTAGAGCCGCCGGCCTTGGATGATCGGATCACCAACCAATATGCCCTCTTCTCGCTCATGTCCAGCGCCACCGCTAGTCTGGATGATTGGATCCGCCAACATCCTAACTTCTACCGCCGCATTATCATCCCCGCGGCCCTCAAATGGGAAGTGCGCGACAAACTCGACCAGGCCAACATCACCGAACGCGTTCTTTTCCCTGGGCTTGACGGTCTCAGCCGCTGGCTAAAACGGTACTATAGTCCGGGACCGGTGAATGGGCGATAGTTGGTTGGCGTAAACAGTGTAAGGTGATTTGCCGCTTTGTTTAGATGTAATACAACTTATGAAAGCGTAACTTCCTCTGTGGTGAATCGTCAACAGAGATAGTCTACCTGTTCAACGATGCTCACCGCACCATGAGATCGCAATTATATCTCTGTGAAGGGAAGTACGCTTTATGAAAAAGGTTGTCTATCGTTGTTTACTAGGGGTCTGTTTTTTATTGCTGTTGGCGCCGACTAGTCGCGGCCAGAGTTCGTCCAATGGTTATTTCCTACCCTATATTGTGAATGGTCGGGGCGTCACCCTTTTGCCGCCCGCCAATGCCTATAACATCGCCTTTGTTGCGCCCGATGGCGCCTGGCTGATCAACGCCGACGGCAGCGGCAAGAGCCGGTTGACTGACAGTGCGTTATTGACCGGGCTGATCGCCCCATCACCGGCCGGTGATCAGGTTGCGATTGATACAGGCAGCGGTTGGTCGGTCTTTGATCGCCAGGGCAAGCGGCTGGCGGATCGGGTGGGCGCCGGCACGACCTTACGCTGGCATCATGATAACCAATCGCTCTTGCTGGCACGGCTCAGTCATGGCATCGACCGCTATGATCTAACAACCGGGCAAAGCACCCCCTATCTCGCCACGAGCGACGAAACCAACGATCACAGCCCTGTTTGGAGCGCCAACAACCAGCAGTTGCTCTTTGCCCATCAGGAGTTTGGGGAAAAACTCTTTGTCACCCTGATCGACAACTTCGATGTGAACAAAATCCCTTATGTTGGCGAAAATCACACTGGCGCTAAACGGAACCCCAATTTTGCCTTGCTGCTGGAGACCATCTCCTGGCATGACCAAACGATTGATTTTCACTGGGCAAGCGCCGAACAAAAGGTGGTCTTTGGCGCCAAAACGACCATTCATGTGATTGATCGTTTTACCGGCAAGGCGCTTAAGATCGAGCCGCCGGGCTTTGGGCAACGGGACTCTAGCCGGATGGTCGATGTGGCGAATGAGCGGATCGTCTATGTGGGCGGCGACGGCATCTACACCGTCGATCTACAAGGGCAAAACACCCGTCTCATCCAACCGGGCAACGACCTACACTACCCGCGCTGGACGCCGAATGGGGATGCCATCATCTTCACTGGCGCTGATCACTTTTTATATGTGATTGACCTGCATGGCAACCAGGCCACCGTCATCCCCAACACCACCGGCGCCCAACATTTTGCGGTTTTCAAGGCGGCGAACAGCGCACGCTGATCGACCCCATAGAGGAGTAGGCACGCCTCGTGCCGGCCCGTTCTTGGGGTTGACTCGGTACGAGGCGTGCCTACTCCTCTACGTTAGAAATCTTTGCACCTTCACCGAACGTACCATGGCGAATGATAATTACCACATTGCATCACGAGCGCGACGACGTTTGTCAAGCACTATCATGCTGCCCAGAATGACAACCGAACTGATCATCCAGGGAACAAAAGCAAATATTGCTGTAACTTTCCATAGACCTAATATGGCGCAACATAGAAAGCTATCGATTAAAATGCCCAGGTAGTTGGATAATACGCCGCTCACGCCATGCTGACGTTGCTGGTAGCGGCGGTAAGAGGTTGACGCGCGCAAGCTGCGCCTTCCTTCCGCAAATAGAAGCAATAAGGCGCCAATGAAGAAGGCGGTCGTGGTCGCCCCAGTAGTAGCAACTAGTGCCTGCACCACTGGCGCACCAACGTATTGCAAAAAGATCAAGGAAAGAAACAAAGCGCCGACCCACACCATGATCAACAGCAGAAAACTGATAATCCCTAGCCCTATCGTGAAGAGCCTTTCGCCAACCATCGTTACCTACCTAGTTTGAACATTTATTATGGATTGGCTTGAGTATAGCAGAATGGCAAGCGCGATTGCTCCCTTGTAGATCCTAATTTTCTGACAAATGGCTGACTGGCGCTTTCGGCTGTTGCGTCTTCATGCGCTTGGGTTTTGGCCGTAATTGTTCATAGCGTGGCCCACCAGGGGTGAACCAACCGGCAATCTTGCGCACGACGGGGTGAGCATCATGCTGGCGGGCTTGTTCGAGCGCCTGCAACACGTCAGGGCGGCGATGGACGCTGGGGCCTAACAGTCCCGCCGCCATCTGGCGCACGCGCCGGCTTTTGTCGGTCAACAGCATTTCTACGGCCAGGGGAATCACATCCGCCTCACCGGGGCGACAGACGCCCTCTTTGCATTTGTCGCAGGCCAGGGCGTGTAAGGCCCATGAACGCACTTCTTCATCGGGGTGGGCCAGATTCTCGATCAATTCGGGCAGGGCGCTTTCGTCGAGATAGTGATCCAGCACCTTGCAACAACCAACCCGCACGGCTGGATTCGGATGTTGTAAACCCTGGCGCACAATGGGTGTCGCCAACGGGCCGGCGTCCATTAAACCGCGCAATGCCGCCTGGGCGCGATGGTTGATGCCAAGCTCTTCCACCCAGCGGGCAAAGTCAGCCAGACTCTGTTCCGGTATGCTTTCGACTTCTATCGCAACTGGGGTTGGTTCGTTTTGTTCAATGAGCATGCGCTTTTCCTTTAGCCAGTTTGGCGATATATTGGGCGTCATGGAGCGTCGGCTCTGCAATGCCAATCATATCGACGCCAGCGGCAAACAGCGCTTGGACATCGTCAGGCGAACGCACATAGCCACTCACGAGCAAGAACCACGGGTACGTTGCTTTCAACTTGTGGACGAAGGGGAGATCCGGTTTTTTCGTTTTGGCATCCCGAATATCCATGTGAATGGCAAAGAGGTCATAGGTGATGAGTTGGTCTAATGCCTGAAGCAGGAGACGACGATTGTGCTTGCCGTGGAATTTGAGGATCAGCGGAATGGGCAAGGCGGTGAAGGCTTTTACCCAGGTAAAAAGTTCAGCTTGTTGTTCCGCCAACACCATTGCGCGCATCTTCCCTTCAATGAGGTAACGCCAATAGCCGCCATGTACATTCAATTCGACAAAATCACCGCCGGCCTGATAAAAGCTTTCTGCCGCCTGCAAGGCCCATTGCAATTCCAGCGCTGCCAGACTCAAACAAGTGTACGTTTGGCATGACTGCTGTATGACCTGGAGTTCTTTGGCAAAAAAGGGCAGATACTCATCTGGGTTGTCCGGCAGGAAGGTGCGGACATACAACCCCTTTTCTTTGGGGGTCGCCGTCGGTTCGGCAAACCAGATCCCCAACTGCACCATCGCGCAACCTTCGCCTCTTTCCACACAAAATTGCCCATCCGTAACCTCCTGCATGGCGGACAAGAAGAAACCCTGGCGCAAATCACGGTAATAGTGTGCAAACCGCCCTTGAACTGCCGGCAGCGGCCGTTGTTGCAAAATGTTGTCTGCCACCATTGCGCACCCCTTTGCTGAATGATAAGTCGCTCCTCAAGACTGTCCAAATAAAAGAGCCAACTTCTGATGAAAAGGTTTCGCCTAATCGGGAAGGTGTACGATTCTCATCGTAGCAAGTGCTCATCTTCCCACTTGCGCAGAAAGTTGATCCGTTGGGCAAAATAGTCATCCTTCACCCACCAGTGACCGCGTAACGTTGCCGCATAGACTTGCTGACCGATGATCCAAAATTCACGTAAGCCGACAAAAACCGACACGGCGTCTAGATCCACATCTGCCAATGGTCGGACAGCGCGATAGCCTTGGAGATATGCTTGCCACTCGGTTGCGGCCTGCTCCGGTGCATACCAGCTTCTGATCCAAAGAAAAGCGGCCAGGTCATACGCGCGCCAGCCAGGGCCGCAATCGTTAAAGTCGAAATGGGTGATCGTGTCGCCGGCCAGATGGGCATTGCTGCCAAGTGCGTCGCCATGACAAAAGCCCCAATCCAAGTCACGTTCGCTATGGGTCGCCAACCGCTGCCGAAAGCGGGCAGCAATCGCCAGCAAAGCCTGCCACTCGTCTGGCCGATCCGCAAGAAACGGTTGCATCCAGCGCAAAGGCCGTTCAAGAAGGATGGCGGCGTCAAGCTGAAAACGCCCGTGGGGACAAACAAAGTCATCGGCGGCATTGTGCAGTTCCGCCATGCTGCGCCCGAAGCGTTCAGCGTAACCCTCCTCCAGATAGGCTTCCCGACCCTCGGCATAGGTAAAGAGAACCTGCTGGCGCGATCCCTCTGGCGCCTCAATGGTCCTAAACCAGGCGCCATCACGCCGACGGATTGGTACGGCAACGCTAACGCCTTTTTGCTGTAGATGTTGGAGCGCCATCAGTTCGTAGCGAATGTCATCATCGGTCCGCGTAGTTGCCCCATACAAGCGCAGTATGTAGCGCCCCTGTGTCGTCGTCACGAGATAGCTATCCGTCGTGCCTATGAACCAAAGCTGACAGCCCTGGAGTGTGCCAAGATCATAGGCTGTTGTCAACTCTTCCGCGATCATATCAGGCGAAAGCACAGATGAAATGACCCTAAACCTTGCATGATTTTTGCCCATAGCTTTCATACCAGTTTATAACGGCTGCCACTTGGGGCCATGCAGCCCGCGCAATTTGTCAACCAGATATTCACCATTGGGATAATTAACCCGTCGGATCTGCGCAATCACGGCTTCACGGTCATAGTCCGCCTGCCGGTGTTCAATCTGATAGCCAGTTTCGTCGGCATCGAGAACCGCGTAACAGGCGCGCAGATCGGGCGGCAAGGGGTTGCTGACACAGCCGAGGTTGACCAGGTGTATGTCATCCAGGTGAAAATTCAGCGGCCAGTGCGTATGGCCGACACAAACCAGATCCGCCTCACACCCGGCCAGCAGGGTGCGCATCTGCTCCGTCGTCAAGCCGGGGTGAATGCCGGTTCCGTCATATCGCCCTGGGGAAGCATGAACCCCCAACAGGCGTGTCCCATCGGGCAGGGTCAACCGTTGTTCAAAGGGCAACGCCTTGATCCAGTCGAGCCAGCCCGTTGTGGTGACGGCGCCTTGTGTCCAGCCGATCTGTTTGGCAACAATGCCATACAAACCGAGCAGCGTGAAATCTTTTTCTACCGCTTGGGCATGGGGGCCAGGACGCTCGTCCGCCACCATATAGTGATCGGTGTTGCCGCGAATGATGACGGCATTCTCTAGCCGCGCCAGCCGCTCGATCACCCCGACGGGATCTGGACCAAGACCGGCCAGATCGCCCAGTACCCAGTAGGCGGTGACAGCGCCAAGCGATTGCGCGTCAGCAAGGACGGCATCAAGGGCGATGGCGTTGCCATGAATGTCAGATAAGAGTACGATGCGCATGAGAATTGCCTATTCGCGTGTAACCGCTGTCAAGTTCATGGTGAGCCGGAAGCCGGGCTTGGGCAGTTCATGAACGCCAATCACCGTGCGTGCCGGACGGTGGTCGCCCATCATCTCAACGTATGCCTGGTTCATGCGCTCGAAATCTTGCATATCCTTGAGGAAGACATTGATGTGAAGTACGTGCTGTAAATCAGACTCAACCGCCGCCAGCATCACCTGGAACGAGGTCAGAATTTGTTTCGCCTGCGCGTAGACATCCGGCCCCGCCAGTTGACCGGTCGCCGGGTTGACGCCAGCAGTGCCGCCAATCGTGATAAACTGACCGACTTTGGCAATATGGTTGTAAGGGCCAATCGGGATGGGGGTGTTTGGGGGCGTGAAGGTTTCAACTCTCGTCGGCATCATTCCTCTTTTCTGGAAAAATTGCAAGTGGTTGCATGAATTGTAGCGCAAATGGGCCTTTCGACAAAACCAACGCAATCTGCTAGACTTTGCTCAGTCAATCACCCCCAGCAAGCAACGTGAAAGCGAGTCGTACTTTCCATGTCTTCCATCAATCGTGATCTGTCGTCGCCAGGGGTGAACACCCAACAGGTGGGGTGGCAACCGGCCCTCTTGCTGATCTTTGCCCAATTTGCCGCCGGTCTGCGTGATATGCCCCAGTTTGCCTTCTTTCTGATCTATCTACAAGAACAGCTTGTGTTGTCACCTGTAACGATTTCAACCGTTGTCGCCGGCGCACAAATCGCCAGCATGGTCGCCGCCTTGTGGAGTGGTGCGGTGACGGCGCGGCTGGGCAGCAAGTGGGTGATGGTGGGCGGGTTGGCGCTCTCTGGTCTGAGCAGCTTGGTCTTCCAACTCGATGCTTTCTGGGTGGTGGCTTTGCTGTGGGTAACCGGTGGGGCTGGCGCCGCCCTGGTGACGGTCGGCAGCTCCAGCTACTTAACCCGCCTCAGTAGACAGGGGACGTTGGGCATCCTGGCCGCAGTTTACGCCCTGAGCATGACCATCGGCGGCGCCATCGGCAACCCGATTGCCGGCGTGTTGATTGAACAAGCTGGCTTTGGCCGCTTTGGCTGGACAGCGGTTGCGCTCACCGTCACCACCACGCTAATTCTCGCCTGCTGGATGCCGAATCTGCACGACTATGCCGCCGCACCGGTTGGGTTGCGTGCCTTTGGCGCCAGCCTCTTGCCGACGCTACGCCAACCGACGGTACGCCTGTTAATCGGCTTGCGCGGCCTGCCGACCCTCTTCTATGGCACACTTACCGTGCTGATTCCGCTGTTGCTTAATGAATTATCGGGCAGCAAGGTGACGATTGCGGCCTATGGCACGGCCACGTTGGTTCTTGCCTCGGTTGCCCAACTGCTGGCCGGCAAGGCCGCCGACCGCTGGGGTGCGCAACGCCCGACCCTGGTCGCCTATGGCACGATTATCGTTGTCGGTTGTGGGCTGTTCTTCGGTGCGGGACGGGTGGAAACGCTCTTCTTCTTCGGTGTGTTAGGCATTGCCGCCGCCTGGTCGCTCTCGACACTCATGTATGTCTGGGTGGCGGATGGCCTGCCCAGGGAAGAACATCCTGCCACCTTTGGTCTGCTCCACGCGGTTTGGAGCCTCTGTATGATCGGCGGCTCGCTGATTGGCGGTTGGCTGGTGCGGCTGACGCCTGGGTTGCCTTTTCTCGTCGGCGCGCTGCTCAATGTCGGCGCTTGTTTGCTGGTCGTTCTCTACTACCGGCAGCACGCAAGCGCGGCGACGGCACAGCCACTCTCTGTTGGCGATTAGGCGCACTGAACGGGTCAGCGGTTAATAATCAATTGCGTATAATTTGAGTTCGCTGCCATCGGCCGGCCAGGTGATCATCTCGGCAAAGGTTAGCCCCAGTTTTTCGAGGAGTCGAATGGAGCGTTCATTATCGGGGGTGACAATGGCGACAATCCGCTTGCGTTTGAGGGCATCCTTGCCGTAGGCCATCACCGCGGTCGCAGCTTCATAGGCGTATCCTTGTCCCTGAAATTGGGATAAGAACGCATAGCCGATGTCCACATCCGGCAAGTTGTCACGCTTGATCAGCCCACACATGCCAACCGGAAGCTGATCGGCCTTGGTTTCCACCAGGTACAGCCCGAAGCCATGCCGTTGGTAGCTGGCGATTGGCCCATTGCGCAGGTAGGTGCAGGCGTCTTCTGCCGAACGTACATTGCGGTCGGCAATAAAGCGAATGTAGGCCGGTTCATTTAGCAATGTACAGGTAAAGGGCGCGTCGTCAAGGGTTAATTCGCGCAGCGTCAAGCGGTCTGTCTCTACGATCTTCACTAGCGTTTCCTCTGTTTCCGTTTGTTAAGCATTATCACGCGCAAAAAAGGCGCGTTGTTGAAAGCGCATCCCGGCAAAGATCTGCTCGACTCGCTCCCGGCTGAGGGTTCCAATGTATTCGACTAGCTGCGTTTTTTCGACCGCTTCCACCTGTGACACCACGACGACGCTCTGCTTGGGTAAATGTGCTTCACCGGCGTCTAGTAAAACATTGCCCGGTTCCGTCACGCGGTTGCGGTTCGAGGTCAACGCGCAAACGACGACGGTCTTGACGCGACTCTGGTTAATTACATCGTCTTGAATCACGACATACGGATGGGCATAGTCCACGGCCACCCCACCTGATCCGGCAGCGTGCAGCCAGTAAATATCCCCTTGCCGAAGGTTCATAGCTTATCGCTCCCGCAAGTGAAATAGTTGAAGCCGCGTGGTTAGAGAGCGCTTGCCACCTACTCACTCACGGCGCCAAAGCAAGCGCTCCAGGTCGAGCGTGAAGACGCCAAGATTCGGTGCGTACGCTTCACCATTGTCCTGTTTGGTGATGATCTCGCCGCCCCAAACGCGAATTACATGTGGCGTGATGCACCGGGCGCGGTGCTTGTAAAGCCAGCCCGGCGCTTCGCCATGTAGTGACAAGCGCTCCATCTGTAACGTGTGAATGTTCAAGCGGTATACCGGCGTCGTCCCAAAGTGACGGCGTCCCCGATACCCCAGGCCGCCGATCACATAAATTGCATCGCCGACCAGGGTGGCGGTGTGAAAGTCGGTCGGCGGAAAGATGGACTCCGGGTAGCCGTAAATGGCTACCGAACGATCATGTGCATAGACGAAGAGATCATTATAGATGCAGAAGTCGGGATCATAGAAGTCCTCATGTTCGCCACCGATCTGTATGGCGCGACCATCGGGGAGAAGGGTCAGCGATTGGCCGAAACGTTCGGCTGACCAAATTGGCGCGGTAAAAGGGCCATAGCGCTCGAACTGTGTGCGTGCTGTGTACGCCGAGACTCCGGCCCGGATCATGGTTGCCCAAAACGGCTCATCCATCCGTTCAGGGTTATGCTTACCAAATCGCTGGCTGTACGCACGTTGAAACTCCGCCGGTGTGATCGCGTCCAGCGCGTTGGGATTCCAGTGTGGCAGGCCAAGAAGAACCCGTTGGTTGGCATCTGCCGGGTCGGCATCGGCGTCAAGCAGCCGCAGGATGATGGCCGGTGAGCTTGCGCGACTTAGAGCCGTGCCATTGAAATCCACGGCGCTATCGGCCCCAGCGCCGAGCAGGATCTCGACGCACGCAAGGTCATCTGCTTCGACCGCCTCGATCAGCGCCGTGGCGCCAAACTCGTCCACCTGGTGAAGGTCCGCTCCTTCTTGCAGTAACCAACGCAACAGGGCGGGGTGGTGTCCCTGGATCGCATAGAAAAGGGGTGGGCGACCACAACGCCCGCGTGCCTCTGGGTTCGCACCCCATTCACGCAGTAGCTGCGCCTTGGCGATGTCGCCGGTTAGCAGCGCGATCAACCAAGCGGTGCGCTCCCACATATCTTGCTCTTCGAGCGCCGCCCCTTGGGCAAGCGCCGCCTGCACATCGGCAAGCGACCCCAAGGCAACCGCTGCCATGAGGGGCGTCCACTTAAGGACGCGTTTATTCGCCCCTGCGTCCAGCAGAAAGCGGATTGCATCAAAGCGCCCGCTCCACGAGAACGAGCGTAAGGCGCTCTCGCCGTAGGTGGTGACGCCAGCCAGATCGACGCCATGCGCCACGAGTAATGCCAACAAATCCAGCAGTTGCGGGTTACGCAAACTATCACGCCCGTGGGCCGCGTCCAACAAGGCGTCGTATCCTTCTGGCGTTTTATAGCGAATATCGGCGCCAGCCGCGATCAAGGATTGCACTTTCGGCAGATCCCCTTCCTTGAGCGCCGCGCGTAAATCCGTCACCAGTGTTGGCTCTGCTAAAGAAGGATGATCGGGCGCGTTGCTGTCAGCCATTTGTTGAGTTCCTTGTTCCCAGTGGTTACAAGACGATTGCCTGTCCCCATTATAACAAAAAAGTTGGGCCGATGCTACCCAACTTTTCTTTTGCCGATTTGATTGTATGGCTACATCTCGCTCAGACCGTTGTGCGTTCCGCTGACGGCACATAGCCAAGCACAGCTTGCTCAAAGGCCGCTAGGGTGGGGGCGATCAATAGCTGATCGACCAGATGCGCCAGCTGTTCAGCATTCTCAATGCTGGCAAAATGACGGACGAACTCTTCCTGTTGCTCGGTGGTCAGGGAGAAATAATGGGGCAACAACTGTTGCAAAACCCCCCGCTGCCCCGCCAGCTTGCCGCGTTCAATGCCCAGCTTGAAGCCTTTCTCGAACCATTGCTGGGCTAAGGCCTTGCCTGTGGTGGCGTCGGCTTCCGGTTTTGTTTTCCTCGGGATTGCCGGCGCTCTCTTCTGTTGGCGCGGTAGGCAAGCCAACACCGCTTGTTCAAAGGCGGCAAGCGTTGGCGCATTGAGTAGTTGATCGAGCAAGCGCGTCAACTGCTCTGTGTTGGCAATGCTGGCAAAGGCGCGCCCGAACCATTCCTGTTGCCGGGGTGTTACGGGAAAGTAATGGCACAACACTTTCTGCAAAACCTCCCGTTGCCCCGCCAGCTTGCCCTTTTCAATCCACTTGTCGATCCATGGTGGCGCAGCCGTTGCCATTTCCTGTTGCGCTAGTCGCCTGCCCTGCTCCATCCATTGCTGTGCTAAGGTCTTGCCCACTTGCGCTACCGGTTGGCTGCTCATCGTTGCTCCTTTGTCGGCAGACAGGCCAGCACTGCTTGTTCAAAGGCTGCCAAGTTCGGTGTTGCCAGCAGGTGATCGACCAATTGCACCAGTTGGTCAATGTTATCAATGCGAGCAAAGTTACGGGTAAACTGTTCCTGTTGCTCGGTGGTCAGGGAGAAGCGATGGGACAATATCTGTTGCAACGTTTCCCGTTGCGTCACCAACCGGCCGCGTTCAAAGCCCTTTTCAATCCCCTTGTCGATCCATTGTGGGGCTAAGGTTTTTTCCATCTCCTGTTGGGCTAACAGCTTACCCTTTTCGATCCCCTTGTCGATCCACTGTTGGGCTAAGGTCTTTTCCATCGTAGCGCCTCCTTTCGGTAACATACGGTTGACGACACGAAACAACTCATCTTCGCTCACATACTTGCTGGCGGTGGAGATATAGATCAACAAAGTGTAGAGCATCTCCAAGCCGCTCTCTTGTTGCGCCATCTCGACCAGCAGCCCCAAAATGGTCGGCAGCTTGTGAATGAGATCAGGGTCAAAGATGTGCTTGAGCAACAACAAATTGGCACGCAACCACACTTCGCCGCGAATCTCCTTATCCGAATGGGCCGACAGATCAATCAACAGGTGTTGAAAGTCTGGTGTATAGGGGCGCAAGGCTGCCGGCGCTTGCACCAGATCGGCAAAAGCCAGGGTGTAGTGCCACTTATCCAAACCATGATAAAAGACAATGGGCAGAATGGCCGACAACAGCTTACGCCGTTTCCACTCCTTTTCCCAAATCCGCGTCATGTAGCGCAGAAGTTGCAAGCGGACGCCGCCATCAGGTTGGCTCTTGTGTTCAAAGAGCAAATAGATGTAAACCCGTCCCTCGTCCGGATCTGCCTGTTTTTTGCGGCGTTTGCCCCGCGGCTTTTTGCCGGGTTGCGCGTCTGATGCAACGATTGGCGTCGCCGCAGGCAGGAGACCCGGCCGCAACGGCACGCTGTAGAGAACATCCGAATAGTGCTTGCGCAGCCGGGCATCGACAAAGGTGTCCTTCTCGATACGCAACTGCGTCAGATCCAGCAATTCGACTACCGGCGCCGGCAAGTAATTCGCCACAAAGTCCATCGCCGTCTTTGGTTCCGACAGCATCTGGCGAAAAAAGGTATCGTGCGGGTCGAGCAGGTCGGCTTGCTCTACGGGTTTGCTCATCTACTTTGTTATCTCCTCCGTTCCTGTGATGATAGCACAAAGCGCCAACAAAAGAAAGTTCATCCTCGTTTGGACAGGATCTCTGTAAGGCGGAGTAGGTCTTCTTCGCTAATATCCACAAAGGAGTCGATTGATTTGATGGCCGCCACAACTTCGGCGTGGGTGGGGGTTGTCCCCGTGGCGGTGAGCGGCTTGGGGGGCGCAACGTGCCAGCCGATTGGATAGCGTCGCCAGGGGAAGGCGCGGTTGAGGAGAACAGCCAGCGTCACCATGACCAAGGCATTGGCGAGGACCGGAAAGAGGACAAAACGCAAGCCGAGCTGCCGAATGGCATTGCCACCCATCACGGCGGCAAAGGCGGTCGCCCCACCCGGCGGATGAATACATTTGAACTGGTGCATCACCAGAATCGCCAGACCCACCGCACAGGCGCCGGCAAGGGGCTGCGGTTGAATGTAGCGAGCGCAGGCGACACCGATGATGGCGGAAAGGCTATGCCCGGCCAGGACCGGCCAGGGTTGCGAGAGCTGCCCATGCGGCACGGCAAAGAGGAGAACGGCGCTAGCCGCCATTGAGGTGATGACCGCCGTCGCCCCCGCCTCTGGAAATGCCCAAAATGCCGAACCAACCAAGATAAGGATAGACAACCCGCCACCGATCGCCGCAATGAGTCGTTCCGTCGTACTCACGTTGACCAGTTCGATGCCAAGGAATTGCCGAAATTTCAGAAAGAACATGCGCTACTGATCCAAACTCTGTTCGTTGTTGTTTTTGCTTTTGCGTTGACAAATTCCTGTGATGCGGTTGGGTTTGACTTAGACAACCATCACAGTAACTTCACGAGCTAACCGTTCACCAAGGGTATCCTCAGCAATGTCTAAATCATAGTCCATCTGCAAGCCAAGCCAGAATTGCGGTGACATACTGAAATAGCGGGCGAGGCGGAGGGCCGTGTCCGCTGTAATCCGACGCTTGCCATGAATGATTTCATTGATACGACGCGCAGGTACACGAATGGACAAAGCCAATTGATTCTGGCTCAAGCCCATCGGTTTCAAAAATTCTTCTAATAGGATCTCGCCTGGGTGAACCGGCTCTAATTTCTCTTCTTTGTTCATGCGTTACCCTCAGTGGTAATCCACTCAGCGGGGAGGGCGTGCAAACTCCAGCGTCCCATCATCCACCTTCCCAAAGCGTAGCGTTACCAGATCAAGCAGATAGTTCTGATGGAGCTTCCAGGGTCGTTGCGATCCCTGATGCGGAAGTTGATCAAGCGCTCGTTTGACATAGCCGGAGGTGAAATCGAGCATCGGCTCTTCGACCACGGCTGGGTCGCGACGGGGCATACAGTGCGTATAGCCATGCCGCGCCATATAGTTCAACACCCGACAGATATATTGACAGACCAACTCGCACTTCAGCGTCCACGAGGCGTTGGTATAGCCGACGACAAAGGCCAGGTTAGGGATGTCGCTGAACATCAATCCCTTGTAGTTCATCGTCTGGCCCAACGCCACCGGCTGGCCATCGACGCTCAGTTGCACGCCGCTAAAGAGCTTCATCACCAACCCCGTTGCCGTCACAATGATGTCGGCGTCCAGGTGTTGACCCGATTGCAACTGAATGCCGCTTTCGGTGAACGTTTCGATCTGATCGGTGACCACCGCTACCTTACCCGCCTTCATCGCCTTGAAGAAATCGGCATCAGGCACCAGACAAACCCGCTGATCCCACACGTTGTAGCGGGGCGAGAAATGGGTATCGACATCATAGTCGGGGCCAAGCTCGTTGCGGATGCCTTGCAGAATCATCGCCTTGGCCTCCGCCGGTTTGCGGCGGGCGGCAGTGTATAGGTAGCTGCTGACGACAATATTCCTCCAGCGCGCCAGACTATGGGCCAGTCGGGCGGGTAGCCGTTTGCGCAACCGGTCGGCAAAAGGGTCTTGCGAGGGGCCAGAGACAAGGTAGGTGGGTGAACGCTGGAGCATGGTCACATGGGCGGCCTGTTCCGCCATCGCCGGCACCAGCGTCACTGCCGTCGCTCCGCTGCCGATGACCACCACCCGCTTGTCGGTATAGTCGAAATTGGTCGGCCACCGCTGGGGATGGATGATCTGCCCCTGAAAGCGCTCGACGCCCGGCCAGGTTGGCGTATAGCCCTGCGCGTAGTCATAATAACCGCTGCACATGAAGAGGAAATTGCAGGTGAACTGGACTGGCTCCTGCGCCGGCCCCTGTTCGGCTTCCACCGTCCACTGGCTATCTGCCGAAGACCAACTTGCCCGTCGCACCCGGTGTTGGAAGCAGATCTGCCGGTCAATGCCATAGATCGCCGCTGTCTCCCGAATATAGTTCAAGATCGACGGCCCATCGGCAATCGCCTTCGCCTCCGGCCACGGGCGAAAGCTATAGCCAAGCGTGAACATATCTGAATCCGAACGCACGCCCGGATAACGGAACAAATCCCAGGTGCCGCCAATCGCCGTCCGTCCTTCCAAGATCGTATAGCTTTTGCGCGGACACTTTTTCTGCAAATAATAGGCCGCCGCAATCCCAGAGAGACCAGCGCCGACAATCAAAACATCAACATGGGTGGTTGTCATGTCGTCCTCATTTTCCAAACCCAGTCACGGCGTGGCAGCCGGGAAGGCTTTTACCGGCGATGTGTGTACCGACGATCTCCGGTTTGCCCATTATCACTTTGCCAGTTTACGCGAACACTATCGGTAGCATGTAACTCCCAAATGATCAACCCGGCGTAAGAAACGTTGATTACCTTGCCCATCCGTTTTGCTGTGGTGTTGAGATCAGGATGTTTGAGGGTTCTACGTACAAAGGCGGCCGCTTCATACTGCGCTACATCAAGGTAGATTAGGCAATACTGCCCATGACGTAGCCTTGGCCTGAAGAAATCTTCGTCCAGTGTGAAGAACGTTGGTCGGTTCAAGCTATGCCACAACGGAATGATTTCATCATCCTTGATGCCTTCCCGTCCGATCTCAAAAGCAACCTGCTTGAAAGGAACACGCCATCCTTTCAAGATCTGACGTTGACTGTCTGGAAAGTTTTCATCAAGGATGATCATGCCGGTTCCAACGTAAATGCGTAGTCGTCGGCATGTTCAACAAAAGCCTGACTAGCCAGTTGCACGGCTTCGGCAATGGCCTGTTTAGTCACTTTGCCGCGCCATTCCTCCTCAATCGTTTCCCACGCCATGCCACTGGCAACCTGCTCTAAGACTTGCCAGACCATAATCCGTGTTCCACGAAACGTTGGTTTCCCATGACAAATTTCCGGATCAGCTATAATATAACGACCGATGATCTTCTGTTTCATTGATCCTCGCATACTACCTTTACTGTCACGCTGCAAAATTCCGATTGTTACCGCTATTATAACAAAAAAGTTGGGGAGATGCCACCCAACTTTCCTCTAGACGATTTGGTTACATGGTATTGCCGTAGCGGCATGGAACTGCTAGGACAGGCAAGCTGAACCCCACTTGATAGTATATTGCTATTCTCAGTCACCACGCCATCGCTAAAACACCCAAAACAGCGTGTACGCTTCACTTTCGACCAAGATATAGACGCCCAGACCAATGAGCACGAAAGGCACGATGCGATGACCGTACTCGGTCAATGCCTTTGCCACAAGCTTGTGATGGGTGAGAAAATAGCTGACCACGCACCAGACGCCGACCAGCAGATAAAAGATGAGCAGGATGATCAACAAGCGGGGAAGGTCACTGGTGGCAAAGAGGGGCGTGTAGATGCCGATGTTGTCGCCGCCATTGGCAAAGGTCACCGCCGCCACACTCAGAATAGCTGTCATGACGCTCGTCTTGGCGACAGCCTGTTCCGCTGGTGTATCTTCCTCCTGTTTGTGCTGCCACCAATGGCGCAACCCAATGGCAATGGGCAGCACCCCAAGCAACCCAATCCACTCACGGGGAATCAGCAAACCACCCACAAACCCCAGCAGACTAATCGCCACCAATGCTGTGAAGCCAAGATATTGCCTAATCACCACATGCCAACGGGTAAAGGTGGCGTTGGTCTGGGCATAGAAGAGCATCAACACAAAAAGGTCATCAATGTTGGTGGCGGCAAAGGTGATCACCGCGGTGACGATTGTCCGTAATATTTCCATAGAAAGTGTTACGGCTTTACATTCCGCCAATACCTTCCATCCCGCGCCAGTAAGCGATCCGCCTCTGGCGGCCCCCAGGTGCCGGCGGGGTATTGGGGCAGACGCAGCCGGCGACCAGCTTGCCGCGCCGCCGCATCCTCCGCTTCCCAGCCGGCCAGGATGTTGGTGACCCGATCCCACGCTACCTCGATCTCGTCGCGGCGGATAAAGAGGGTACTATCACCCAGCAGCGCGTCGAGCAGGAGCCGTTCGTAGGCGTCGGCGGGCTTTTGGCCGAAGCTGGCGCTGTAGGTAAAGCTCATCTGCACCGGATCGACCTCGACCAGGGGGCCGGGGCGCTTGGCGTCAAAGCTGAGGACAATGCTCTCATCGGGCTGGATGCGCATGGTGAGGACATTGCTGGGCAGGTGAAACTGGTCGTAAATCTTCTCAAAGAGCAGCAGCGGCGGCTTGCGGAAAACAATGTTGATCTCGCTCAACTTGGCCGGCATCGCCTTGCCGGTGCGCAGGTAAAAGGGCACCCCTTTCCAGCGCCAGTTGTCGATCTCCAGCTTCCACGCCACGTAGGTATCGGTGGTCGAATTGGGCGCAATTCCTTTGCTCCCCAGATAGCCCTGCATGGCCGCACCGTTGACCAACCCCGCTTCATACTGGGCGCGCACCACATCTTCGCGCACGGCGCTGGGGTCGAGGCGGCGAATCGAGTGCATCACATTGACCTTCTGGTCGCGCACCGCTTTGGCGTCAAAGGCGACCGGCGGTTCCATCGCCGTCAACGCCACGAGTTGCATAACATGATTCTGCACCATATCGCGAATCGCACCCGACTCGTCGTAGTAGCCGCCCCGGTCGCCGACACCCAGGCTCTCGGCCACGGTGATCTGGACATGGTCAATATAGTTGCGATTCCAGATTGGCTCAAAAATGCCGTTGCCAAAGCGGAAGACCAGAATGTTCTGCACCGTCTCCTTGCCCAGGTAGTGGTCGATGCGATAGATCTGGTCTTCGTGGAAGCGGCGCAGGAGATGTTCGTTGAGGGCTTGGGCGCTTTGCAAGTCGCGGCCAAAGGGCTTTTCGATGATCAGCCGTGTCCAGCCGCTGGTCTGCCCATTATTCTGCCGACCGGCCAGCCCGATCTCCTGTAACAGCGCCGTGATCGGTTCAAAAACATCCGGTGGCGTCGCCAGGTAGAAGAGGATGTTGGGCGTGTTGCGTTCCCGTTGTAGCGTGCGGATGCGTTCAGCCAGGGCGGCAAAGGCGGCAGCGTCATCATACTGACCGCTCTGGTAGAAAAGATTCTGCGCAAAGTCCGCCCACTGGGTTTCATCCACCCCGCCGGCCCCATGCTCGGTGGTCATATGGTCGCGCAACCCTGTTGCGGCCAGCTCGCGAAATTGCTCATCGCTGTAGGCGGTGCGTGCATAGCCCAACAAGGTAAAGCCGGCCGGTAATAACTTCTGCGCCGCCAGGTGATAGACGGCAGGAATCAACTTCCGTTTTGCCAGATCGCCCGACGCGCCAAAGACGACAATCAGGACCGGCTCGGTCATTCGTTTCATGGGAATCCTTGCTACGTGATTCGTGATTCGTGATTCGTGATGCGTGATGCGTGATGCGTGATGCGTGTCACTAATTATGGAATGGCGTTAAAAAGCTCTAAGGGAATTGTACTGTAAGTAACCTTCTCTTCTTGAATTTTGCTATCGCGTTGATCAGGAATGACCGTGAGCAGTAAACGAATGACTTGTGTACAGAAGTCTAACCGATGATTCGTTACTGTGCTGCCAAGGATGTGTCGTCCTTTGTGATACCAATCGCGACTTTCGCGCGCAGAACCAAGCGCATACTCGTAAAAGCGTACTCGATCCCGCCCAGAGCTACGCCTATAACCTTCGGCAATATTGGCACTGATTGAACCAACCGCACGATAAAGTTGATTTGATAAATCAAGTGTACGCGGATCTTTGTACAGCTTTGTTACATCATGCCAGGCAATGTCGCCAAGAAAAAGCGCCAGCCGATAAGCCTCCATCTTCCACAGTAAATCGCCTTTAATAAAAGATGACACATCCTGCTCCCACTCCGCGTAACTCTGATAACTCATCCATCTCCCCCAATTCCACGAATCACGAATCACGTCGATACGCCATGACCGGCCCTTTGACCCGCAGTTGGACGGCTTGACCGGTTTGAAATTGTTGGAAGGCGTCGGCGCGGACGCGGAGGCGGAGACCGTTGTCGAATTGGACGGTGACCAGTTGATCGTGACCAAAGAAGAGAACCTGCTGCACCTGACAATTGGTCGGCGTGGCGGCGGGTTCGGCGTGGATATTTTCGGGGCGCAAGAGGACATCGACCGCGCCCTGGTTTTCGTTGAGCGTTGCCAGCCGACCAAGCGCACATTCGGCCACCTTGCCTGTCGCCTGACCGGGCAAAAAGTTGACATCGCCCAGAAACTCGGCCACCTGGCGATTGGCCGGCTGGATGTAAAGTTGTTGGGGGGCAGCCTGCTGCTGGACAACGCCGTTGATCAGCACCGCCACCTGATCGACCAGACTGAGCGCCTCTTCCTGGTCATGGGTGACAAAGATGGCAGTGGCGTTGGCTTCACGCAAAATAGCGCGCACCTCGGCGCGCACGCGCACCCGCAACCCGGCGTCGAGATTGCTAAAGGGTTCATCCAGCAACACCACATCCGGCTCCGGCGCTAAGGCGCGCGCCAGCGCTACCCGCTGCTGTTGGCCGCCGCTCAACTCGTTGGGCATCCGCTTTTCCAGCCCAGCCAAACCGACCAGATCCAGCACCGCCGCCACGCGCTTTGGCTTGTCGCCGCCGTAATGGTGCAGCCCAAAAGCCACATTCTGCGCCACGGTCAAATGGGGAAAGAGAGCGTACTCCTGAAAAACCATCCCCACTCGGCGCTTTTCCGGCGGCAGATGGACATGCGGGTGACAGGCGACACACTGGCCGTTGATCTTGACCTCACCGGAGTCCACCTGTTCAAAGCCGGCAATGAGGCGCAGTGTGGTTGTCTTGCCACAGCCGCTGGGGCCAAGCAGCGCCATCAACTGGCCGCGTTGGAGATGGAAGGAAACGCCGTTGGCCGCGCCCACCTCGCCGTAACGCTTGCGAACTTGGTGTAGACGAATGCCGGCCTCTTCCGCGATGATCTCTTCCGTTTCCATCAATTCGATGTTGGGCTGCGGTGCAACAGCGGGCGCGTTGCGAAACAGGGCCGGTTGGTTGACCGCCGCTTTGCCGACAGGGGCCGCTAATTGATTTGCGCTGCTTTGCCAGAGCGCACCAAAGGGTAGACGGGTAGCTTTCCAACTCACGAAACGCCTCGTTCCTCTTGTCGTAAGATAATCACAATACTACAGGCCGAAACCGCCAGCAAAAGCAGAGCCGGTGCGGCGGCGCGGGCAAAGAAGGCTTCCTCGGTGGCCGCCCAGATTTGAATTGCCAACGTTGTAAAGCCGGTTGGTCCCAGCAACAAAGTCGCCGGCAACTCTTTGATGGTACTGAGAAAGACCAGTGCTACGCCGGCCCACAGCCCAGGGCGCAACAGCGGCGCCGTCACTTGCCACAAGGTCTGACGTTGCGTCAAGCCTAAACTGCGCGCTGCTTCCTCCAGCCGCGGGCTGATCTGCAAGAGATTCGCCCGCAACGTCCCCATCGCTTGGGGGAGGAAGCGCACGGCATAGCCAAAGACCAACATCGTCAGCGTCTGGTAAAGCGGCGTCAGATAGTTGGCGCCCAAAAAGACCAGGCTTAACGCAATCACAATCCCCGGCAGCCCATAGCCCATGTAGACCAACCGGCTCAACCAGAGCGAGAGACGACTGGGAAACCGCACCGCCAGGTAAGCTACCGGCAGTGCCCCAATCACTGTCACCAACGCCGCCAACCCCGACGCCTTGACACTGTTGAGCGTCGCCTGCCAGACCGGTTGCAACGATTCGCCGGCGGCGATACCCCGCAGCAGCCAGTAGACGATCACTCCGGTCGGCATGATAAGCGCCATGCTCACAATCAAGCCGCAAAAGAGCAAGGCCGGCCAGCGCCAGCCGCCGAGCGCCACCACTTGCTGCTTGCGCGCTGTGCCGACACCACTCCGGTAGGTTGTGCGCCGCCCCTGAATCCGTTGCGCCGCAAAGAGCAACAACAAGGTCACGATCACCAACACCAACGCCAGCAACGCCGCCAGACTGCGGTCAAAGCTGTTGAGATACTGGACGTAGATTGCTCTGGTAAAAGTTGTAAAGCGCATAGTGGCGACCGCGCCGAAATCGCTGATCACATAGAGCGCCACCAGCAACGCCCCAGCCACAATCGACTGACGCAATCCCGGCAAAGTGACCCGCCAGAAGCTCTGCCAGGGTGTATAACCCAACCCCCGCGCCGCCTCAATCAGCGTTGGATCCAAATTGCGCAGACCGGCCCGAATGCTCAACAGCAGATAGGGATAGGTAAAAAGCGTCAGCGTCCACGTTGCGCCGCCAAAGCCATAGATCGGCGGCAATCGTTCGACCCCCAACGGTTCCAGCCACCCCTGCACCATCCCGCGCGGCCCAATCAGGGCAATCAAGGCAAAAGCGCCGATGTAGGTGGGAAAGACCAGCGGCAAGGTGGATAACACGCTCCACACCTTGCGCCCCGGCAGATCGGTCATGACCGTGAGCCAGGCCAACGGCAGGGCAATCAACAGCGCCGCAACCGTCACCGTCACCGCCAGCAAAATACTATTGCCGATAATGGTCAAGGTGCGTGGACGCAGGAGCAGATCGACGGCTTCCTCTGCGCCAACACCCAGCGCCCGCCAGCATAAATACCCCAACGGCAGGAGCATCAAACAGGCAACAAGAATGCTGCTTACGGTCAATAGACCGTTTTTGCGCCACAGGGTGGATGCCCTGGCTAACTGGATGGCGGGGGTGGTGAGGATGGTTTGACTTTGCATGAACCTACTTTTTAATTCCGTACACCCGCATCGTCACCGGCCAGAAGAGCCACAACAACCCCAGCAGCGGTTGGAAGAGCGGGAAGTAACCATAATCAGCGCCAAAGTGTCGCCAGACCGTGCTGCCGATCAAGGCGGGATCGATGTAACTCCATGTACCCACAATCAGGGTCAACAGCGTTTCTAGCCCTAAGACTGCCACCGAGAGCCACCACGACCACTTGCGGCGGTAGACAAAGCCGATCGTCGCTGTCAGGTAACAGAGGGCCGCAATGCCACTCATCGCCGGCGGCAAATAGTCGGTGACGCCTTCTTTTAAAAAGAGTTGATAGAGCGCCCGCACTCCGGTGGACAGGGCCAGAACCGGATAGGAGACGGCCAAAATATACCCGGCCGGCTTGGCGACATTGTCCCACAGTTCAGTCATTTTGTTCGTTGCCGTTTGCTCCCCAGTCGCAGCGCGATCCGGGGCGGCTTGTAAAGATTTGTTCATAGCACTTTCAACAATGGTTTCAGCGTGACAGTTTTCCGGTAAACCAAATGGTAAACGCGTCAGCGCCAACCGTCAAGTTAATTTTTTCCCAAATCGGATGAGTAATCATTGCGGTAACGGTGAAATTATTCACAAAGGGCGGTTAAAAAAAAAGTTAACCGCTCTTAATTATGACACACCGATGACCGTAGGGGCATGAGGTCGGGCGAAACCAATCTAGTTCGATGAACAAGTCTCATTCGCCCGACCTTATGCCCCTACGCGCTGACTGAAAGTAACGTTTGCTGTAGGTTTAGTGCGAATCGCGCGGAATAAACGCTCCCGACTTACCGACCAGGAAATCAAAATCGACCCCACGGTCTGCTTGCAAGACGTGTTGCGTGTATAATTTTGCATAACCGCGTTCGGTGTATGGCACTTCCGGCGGTTGCCACGCCGCTCGCCGACGGGCCAACTCTGTCTCCGGTACATCAAGATGCAACCGGCGGTTGGCGACATCCAGTTCGATCATATCGCCATTTTGCACCAGCGCCAGCGTCCCCCCAATCGCCGCTTCGGGCGCGACGTGGAGGATCACCGTGCCAAAGGCGGTGCCGCTCATGCGCCCGTCGGAGATGCGCACCATGTCGCTGACCCCTTTTTGCAGCAGCTTCTTAGGAATGCCCATGTTGCCCACCTCCGGCATACCGGGGTAGCCACGCGGGCCGACATTTTGCATCACCATCACACACGTTTCGTCAATATCCAGATCAGGGTCATCGACGCGGGCGTGATAATCCTCGACGTTCGCAAAGACCACGGCGCGCCCCCGATGTTTCATCAACGCCGGCGACGCCGCCGAGGGCTTGATAATCGAGCCCTTTTCACAGAGGTTGCCCTTGAGAACGGCAATACCGGCTTCAGGAATCACGGGTGCGTCGAGGGTGGCAATGACGTCGCGGTTATAGCATTCGGCCTCGGCAATATTTTCGCCCATCGTTTTGCCGTTGACCGTGATGGCGTCCAGGTGGAGCAGATCGCCCATTGCCTGCATCACCACCGGCAAGCCGCCGGCATAGTAGAAATCTTCCATGAGATATTTACCCGACGGCATCAAATTGGCAAGCAGGGGCAGATGGCTGCCCAGCCGGTCAAAGTCTTCCAGTTCCAGTTGCACGCCAACCCGGCCGGCAATCGCCAGCAGATGGACGACAAAGTTGGTCGAGCCGCCGATAGCGGCGTTGACCCGGATGGCATTCTCAAAGGCTTTGCGGGTCAAGACCTTGGAGAGGCGCAAATCTTCCTTCACCATCTCGACAATGCGATTGCCGGCCAGGTGCGATAAACGCTTGCGCCGCGCATCTGACGCCGGAATGGCCGCATTGCTCGGCAAACCCAGCCCCAACGACTCGACCATACAGGCCATTGTTGAAGCTGTGCCCATTGTCATACAGTGGCCGTCACTGCGCGACATACACGCTTCGGCCTCTTGATACTCTTCCAGACTCATGCGCCCGGCGCGCACATCGTCGCTAAATTTCCAGACATCGGTGCCGGAGCCAATCTGGCGACCACGGAACTGCCCGTTGAGCATCGGCCCGCCGGAGACGACAATCGTCGGCAGGTCTACGCTGGCTGCGCCCATGATGGTGGAGGGGGTGGTCTTGTCGCAGCCGGCCAGGATGATCACGCCGTCGAGCGGGTTGGCGCGGATGCTCTCCTCCACATCCATACTCGCCAGGTTGCGATAGAGCATGGTCGTCGGGCGCATGAGCGCTTCGCCCAGCGACATGACCGGAAATTCGAGCGGATAGCCGCCCGCCTCATAGACGCCCCGCTTGACCTGTTCGGCCAGAATGCGGAAATGCCCATTACAGGGCGTCAAATCCGACCAGGTGTTGCAGATGCCGATCACCGGTCGCCCGTCAAACATCTGGTCGGGATGACCCTGGTTTTTGATCCAACTGCGATGGATAAAGCCCAGTTGGTCGGGCCGGCCAAACCAGGCGTCGCTGCGCAGGCCGGAGCCGTTGGTGGTGTGTGCCATAGGTATACCTTACTTCTTATGGTGTTGATGAAGAATGAAATTATGATTCGTTGCGCAACCCTAGCGTGACGCGACCGACAACCCCTGCAATCTGGTCTGGAAGTCCGGCAGCACAATGACTTCCAGTGCCAGATCAACTAATTGGTATAAAACATCTTCGTCGCTGATCTGCGTCAGTTGCTGCGCCAGCCCTTGTAGGCTCTCCTCTGATGCTTGGAACCGACGTTGCAAGATACGGAGGATCGTAGTGCGTTGACTTTCTTGTCGTCCTTCTTGCCGTCCAAATCGTTTGCCCTCTTCGATCCACTCTTCAGCCATCGTTTGCATAAGCGATCCTCCCTCTTTGGGTAACAACGCTAACAACTTCTGCGCCATTTCTTCTTTTTTCACTTGAACCCCAGCACGACCCAGGTAACGTAGTAGCGCCACAACCATCGCAATGCCGTTTGATTGACGCAACACCTCGGCAGCCATTGACAGGATTTCATCTAGCTGTCCACCCAAGCCCTGTTCAAAGATATGTTTTAATACCAACACAAAAAGCCGGGTGACGACCTCGCCCTGAATTTCTTCATCTGGTAGTGCGCTGAGATTGACCAAATGCGGCTCAAAGTCGGGAACATAAGGCGCTAATGCCTTCGCCAATGGGGATTCGGGGTCTTGCATGCCAGTCAGATGACGGGCAAAGCGCAGCGAGACATGCCACTCCTCCTTGCCATGATAGACCAGCAAGACCAGAATCGGCGTAAGGGTCTGGACACGCGCCAGGCGACCTGGTTTGGCTTGCGCCTGCTTGGCTGCCTTGTGCGCCGCCTGAATTTCGGCAAACTCCTGTTCCCACATCCGCATTTCGTAGCGTAAGACCTGGAAGTCAACCCACTCGTCAGGGTAACTCTTGTGCTCAAAGAGCAAGGAGAAGGCCACCGGCGTTTCCTCGGTGGTCACCGTGCGGTAGACCAGATCGCTAAAGTGGTTACGTAACTGCTCATCGACAAAAGAGTCTTTGGCGAGTTCCAGCCGCGTCAAGTCCACTAAAGCAACCACCGTCGCCGGCAGATGGTTGCGCAAAAAATCAGCCGCTGCTACCGGGTGACTGAGGTATTGTTTGAAAAAGAGATCATGCGGATTGATCGGTTCGGTTGTCATGGTTAGTAGTATACACCAGGATTGACCAAGTCGGCAACGAAGTGTGCGCTAAACCGGCGACTCCTGTGTCAACAGCATTTTAACAAGTTCATCGATGCTGTTTGTTTGCTCCTGCTGTGCTGCGAAGCTGATTGGGTGGGAACGTTCAAATGCCGGTTCTGCCAAAAGTTGGGTGGCTTTTTCTCTGACTGCATGTTTGGTGGCCGGATGATCGCGCACGGCAAGCAGTAACCGCCGCGCTTCTTCGACCCGTCCTTGCCGCCATAGGAGTTGCGCCCAACTCAACAGAATATCCAGGGTGAGCGGAACGCTGCCACCTGTTTGCGCAATGTGCAGGGCGCGCTGGAGATGCTGGCGGGCTTCGATATACTGCCCTTGCGCACAGGCGATAGTTGCCAGGGCGTTAAGGGTAGCGGCTATATTGGGCGGCGTGCCCTTGTGCTGCTCAAATTGCCTGAGGGTAGCCTCTAAAAACTGTCTTGCTTGCGGGTATTCCCCTGATTCATAATGAACCCAGCCCAGCCCGTATTGACATGCTTCGCCGATGGCGTGTAATCCGGCCTTTTCCGCAAGCTCAAGCCCATGCTGATAATAGTGCTGCGCTTGTTCAAATTTCCTTTGCGCACGCATAATGTGACCTAAACTGCTCAAGGTATAGGCTGTACCGACGAGGTCATTTAGTTCTTGCTGAATTTGATAGCACGCTTTGGCTAATTCTTCTGCTTTTGCGTAATCACCTTGGGCTTGGGCGACATGGGCTAATGCTCGCCGCCCAAAACCATCGCTGCCGTAGATTTGCGCGGTACGCCAGGCGGCGCGATGTTGCCCAAATAAAAATTCCGCCTCTGTATAGTCGCCCGTCGCATAACGAATTGAACCTAATAAATCGCAAAACGAGGAGTTCGTGCCCAATAGGCGCCCGCCACGTGCGAACTCCTCGTTTTGCGATTTGCACCGCGGCCCGTTCCATGGCCAGGGGCGGCGAACAGTAATCCTCTTCTTCCCAAATGGCGACCGTGTCACTTTCCCAGCGGGCGTTGTTGAGGCCGTGACTCACCGCCGGGCCAAAGGGGCGCAGATTGACAAACGCGTTCTGCCGCAATTTTTCCGCCAGTTCGGGCAGGCGATCCGGTTTGGGGGTGGCGCGCACGAGATAGTAGGCCATGATGTTACCTCCGTTTTCTCACCCAGTACTGGTTTTAGTATACTTGTGCTATAATGGAAAAGCAAGTGGGTTCGCTGAGTTTATTGCTAACATGAGGTGAATCAAATGGCCGTTCGTGATCCGCAAACCGAGTGGCAGCGCGTTCAAATTTATCGACGTATGACGCCTCAACAACGCATATTGATCGCTGCGCAGATGTATGAGGATGGGGTGGCGACAGCGCGTGCTGCGATTTTGGATCGTCGTCCTGACATTTCTCCAAGTGAGTTGGCACGACAACTACGACGGCGGTTCCTGACACGTAACCTTTTTGAAAAAGTAGAAGCTGCACTTGAGCAGCGGAGGTAACATGACTCAGAAAGATGTTCTGTTAACTGTGCTAAATGCCCTGGAGAAGCTTAACATTCCATACATGATTGTCGGTTCGTTTGCTTCAAATTATTGGGGACGACCGCGCAATACGCATGACGCCGATCTCGTGGTCGAGATCCTGCCAACAAAGGCGACAGGGTTAGCAAAGTTGTTAGAGAGCGAATTTTATGCGCGTGATTTTGTCATTCTGGAAGCCGCTCAACGCAAAGATCATTTCAATGTCATTCATTTCCAAACCGGCTTCAAGGTTGATTTCTGGGTAAGAAAAAACACACCATACGACCAAACTTGCTTTCAACGTCGTTTCCAGGGCACGATGTTTGACCGGCCTGTATGGCTAACCAGCGCCGAAGACATCATCCTCAGTAAACTCGCCTGGTATAAAATTTCGCCTGTTCTTGATCGGCAATTACAAGACGTGCTGGAAGTTTATGAAATTCAGGAGGATGAGCTAGATCAAGCGTACCTAAATCGGTGGGCTACTACGCTTGGTGTCGCTGACCTCTTGGATAAGATCCGTGCGCAAGCGGCTCATTCACCGGAATCATAATCCCTATATTTTTGGTATGCTAAAGCTATGCTGCTACCGCACCTTCTGTAATCAGAATATTTATTTCATCCGCACTATACCCGGCTTCCAACAAAATCTCCCGCGTATGCTCCCCCAGCACCGGCGCACCGTGACGAACGCCCCCCGGCGTCTCCGAAAACTTCACCGGCAGCCCCATTGTCTTTACTTTCCCGACGCGACTATGTTCCACCTCAACCAACATTTCGCGCGCCAGGGTTTGCGGGTCGGTGTGCATTTCGGCGATGGACAGCACCGGCCCGGCGGGTAGACCGATTTCCTCAAAAATGTGCATCCACTCGGCGGTGGTGTGGTGATGAAAATAGGGCGTCAACAGCTTGACCAACTCCGGCAAATTCGTCAGGCGACCGGCGTTGTTGACAAAGCGGGGATCAGCGCCCAAATGCTCGGCGTCCAGCGCTTTGATCAGCTTCTCCCAGTTGGCCTGGTTGGCGGCCCCGATGTTGATCCACCCATCCGCCGTCTGAAAGGCTTGATAGGGGGCCATAAGCGGGTGCGCCGACCCCAACGGCCCCGGCGACACCCCTGTCGCCAGACAGATGGCTGACTGCCAATAGGTGTGAGTAATGCCGGCTTCAAAGAGTGAGGTGTCCACTTGTTGTCCCAACCCGGTCTGCTGCCGGCGATAGAGCGCCGCCAGAATACCCATTGCAGACAAGATGCCGGCGGTAATGTCCGTCATCGGCGCACCGACTTTGACTGGGGCCGGGTTGCGGTTTTCCGCGGTCGGCATGTCGCCAGTGATGCTCATCAGGCCGCTCATGCCCTGGGCGATCAGGTCGAAGCCGCCTCGTTCGGCGTAAGGGCCGGTAAGGCCAAAGCCGGTGATGGAACAGTAGATCAGGCCGGGGTGTTCGGCCTTGAGCGTTTCATAGCCCAAGCCGTAATGGGCCAGCGCACCGGTGCGCAGATTTTCCACCAGAATATCGGCTTGCAGAATCAAACGACGTAGCGCCGCGATCCCCGCCGGCTGCTTAAAATCAATGGCAATACCCCGTTTGTTGCGGTTCATCATCATAAAGGCCGCCGATTCACCGTCGATAGTTGGGGGAATGGTGCGACGGGTATCATCGCCTCTGGGCAAGCGCTCCACTTTGATCACATCAGCGCCCATGTCGGCCAACATCAGGCCACAAGTCGGCCCGGCCATGATATGGGTGATTTCGACGACTTTGAGTCCGGTGAGCGGACCGTAGTGTGGGTGGTGGGTTGTCATGCTCTTTGTTCCGAAAAATAATAGGGTCAAACACAACAACGGATTTAGGAAGCAGCGGATGGCTTGCCTGTTTATCGAAAACGGATTTTAAAAACATATTATTTCTAATTGTACAGTGCCGTAAAGAAAATCCGCTGCTTCCTAAATCCGTTGTTGTGTTCCTCCCGCCGCCAGAAACCCCTGGTCAACAGCGTCCTGAATCTTGCCCTGAATAAAACGCCAGAGGTCAGCAGAACCGTCTTCGATGACGCGGTTGGCCGCCAGCACTTGCTGTTGGTGGATATTATGTTCTCGCCAGCCCCGACCCTGCGTATAATAGTTATGCAGCACCGGCAGCAGCCGATCCACCGCCCGGGCAAATTTCGCTTCGGGTGTGACCCGCTCTTCAAATTCCTGCCATAGCTTGCGGTATGCTTCACCCTGCTCTGGTGGGAGTAACCCAAAGATGCGTTCGGCGGCCAGCGTTTCCCGGTCAAATTGATCAACCTTGCCGGTCGTATCATAGACAAAGGTGTCACCCGCGTCGATCTCGACAATGTCATGGATCAGGAGCATCTTGATGACATGGCTGATGTCCACCGGCTCGTTGGCATGTTCGGCCAGGGTCAGCGCAGCCAGAGCGATGTGCCAACTGTGTTCCGCCGAATTTTCCCGCCGATTGGCATGGGTAACATAGGAGCGGCGCAAAACGCTTTTCAGCTTGTCCAACTCCATGATGAAAGCAATTTGTTGCGCTAGGCGTTCCATGCGGCTACTGTCCTGTAAAGCGGGGTTGGCGCTTTTCGACAAAGGCGCGGTAGCCTTCCTGATAGTCGGCAAAGTTGGCGCTGGCAAAGCCTTCGTCAAATTCGGCGGGCGTCAAAGGTTGTGGATTGCGCAGACGACGAGCAAATTGTTTATGCAGCCGGTTGGCATGGGGCGCACCATCAGCAATGCGACGGGCGGTGGCATAGGCTTCGGCCTCGACCTGATCATCCGGCACGACGCGGGTGACTAACCCTTTATCTTTCGCTTCCTGGGCATCAAAAACCCGCCCTTCGAGCAGAATTTCCAGTGCGGTCGCCCGCCCCACCAGGTCGATCAACGCTTCAATTTCCGGGTAGGCCATGATGACGCCGATGCGGTTGATCGGCACACCAAACCGACTCGACGCACCGCAGATGCGCAGATCGCACATGATCGCCAGTTCCAACCCGCCGCCGACACAGATGCCTTTAATCAACGCAACGGTGGGAATCGGACAATCGCGGATGGCAGCCATTGTATTGTGCATGACCGTGCCATAGGCTTTGGCTTGAGCAAAGTTGGCCCGTTCACTCTCAAATTCTTTGATGTCAGCGCCGGGCGAAAAAGCGCGATCGCCGGCCCCGCGCAGGACAACACAGCGCAAGGAGGGATCGTTGCCTAACGTTGCCATCGTCTCGCCCACGCCCTGCCAGAGCGCTTTGCTCAACGCATTGAGCTTCTCCGGTCGGTTGAGGATCACCGTGGCAATGTCGCCCTCCCGTTCAACGCGTACAATCTCATCCATGATCGTTCTCGTTTCGTTTGCTATGGCTCTCTTCAAAAAGCCTGATTGCTTCCCCGCCGCTTGCGCTTTCCATTGTACTGGCTCACCGGCATTGCCACAAACTTACCGGTGCAAAAGCTGGTTATAAAATGTTGACCGCACGCGCCGCCAGCAGCACAATCACCGTAAGCGAAATTAACGCTTGCACCATCATCAGCAACTTGGCCCAGCGCGAGAGAACCGGCACATCGGTGGGTGACAGGGCGGTGCTGGTGTTAAAAGCGAGAAAGAGATAATCGACAAAGTTGGGTGACCACATGGGCGTGTTGGTCGCCGCCATTGCTTCATCGCTCATCATTTGGGGAAATAAAAACGCGCCGGTGGCATGGCCCGGTCGTTGGTCGCGATGGTTGGGGCCGCCGGCATCCAGGCGCCAGTACCAGAGGGCAAAGACCAGAATGTTACTGATCCATAACGCCGCGGCTGACCATAATAACTCAGTCGGCGTCTCTTGACGGGTGGGTAGCGCGCGCACGAGTAAGACGAGTGAGCTGATCAACGCTAGGGTAATCACCCCGTTGATCAGATAGCCTAGCATCTGGTTGGTGCTGTGGCGGTGATACATACGGGTGATGACGGTAGGAATCAGGAGCAAAATGATAATCAACAGCAGCCCCCAATCGGGGATCACCGCCAGATGCGACGGCAGCGCTGCATAAAGACCGCCGACGGCCAGTAGAGCGACCAACGCCGGCCAGCGCGGTTCTTGCTCCAGCGGATCGTCTTCTGTTGCCGTGGCTTTTGTCATCGGGGTTTCTGCCCCTGTGGTTTGCTTCTCCACAAGCGCCTCTTTCTTGAATCACTTGCGATTGCTGAACACAGACGTAAGTATGACGTTAGTATAGCTGAGAACCCAAGCGTCGCCAAGCCATCCTATCCCCGCTCGCGTCCCTTTGCAACTCTGTTGACCCCCGGCCGCGCCCGTGCTACAATGGGCAAGCTAAATCTTATCTTCACACCTGAATAACGCAATGACAGGAGAACAGTTATGAGTAGCTTTAACGGCCTGGGCATGAACCTGGGCAATCTAGCGCGCCTTTCCAACGCCCAAAGCCGGTCGATCAGCCCGGAGAACTTCACCGGCGAAAAGGGCAAGGGCGGCATGGCGACCACCGGCACCGGCGCCGACTGCGCCCGCGACCTGGGCCAGGGCTGGAAACTCTCCCCCTCGGTCGCCATTCACCCCGGCGAAACCTTCACACTGGCCGACATTGAAGGACAGGGTGCGATCCAACAGATCTGGATGACGCCGACCGGCAACTGGCGCTACAGTATCCTGCGCATCTACTGGGACGACCAGGAGCAACCGGCGGTTGAATGCCCCGTTGGCGACTTTTTCTGCATGGGCTGGGGTAAATTTGCGCCTCTCTCGTCGCTGGCCGTCTGTGTCAACCCCGGCAGCGCCTTTAACTGTTACTGGGAGATGCCCTTCCGCCGTCGCGCCCGCATCACCATGACCAACATCGGGGAAGAGGCCATGCGCCTCTACTACCAGATCAACTACACCGTCACCGAAGTGCCGGAGGACTGCGCCTATTTCCATGCCCAGTTCCGCCGCACGAATCCACTGCCCTACAAAGATGTCTATACCATTCTGGATGGCGTCCAGGGCCGTGGTCACTATGTCGGCGTCTATATGGCCTGGGGCGTCAACAATTCGGGCTGGTGGGGCGAAGGCGAGATCAAATTCTACATTGATGGCGACGGTGCATGGCCCACCATCTGCGGCACCGGCACCGAAGATTACTTCTGCGGCTCCTACAACTTTGAGAACAAAGAGACCAAGCAATACCAGGAGTTCACCACCCCCTACGCCGGTCTCAACCAGGTGCTGCGCCCCGATGGCGTCTACCGCTCGCAACAGCGCTTTGGCATGTACCGCTGGCACATCACCGACCCGATCCGCTTCCAACAAGATCTGCGGGTGACGATCCAGGCGCTTGGTTGGCGCAGCGGCCACCGCTATCTACCTTTGCAAGATGACATTGCCTCTGTTGCCTTCTGGTATCAAACGCTGCCGACGGCTCCCTTCCCCGCCTTGCCGGATAAGGATTACCTGGAGGTGATTTAGCTCATTATATTGGCACGAAGAGATTAGTCATTTGTCAGAGGCGATTGTCCCACGTTGATGCTACGATAGACTGGATCGTTTTAGCATAGGGCTTATGCACTTTTCGGCATCTTTACGGTCGTCACCGAGGGCGCGCAAATGCTGTAAGCCCTGCTTGATCTGGTGGAGCGCGCTTCACCACTTTGCGTAATAACCGGTAAGGCGATTGCCAAGAATGCGCAATACGATGCACAACACGTAGGGGCGTCCCCTTGCGGGCGCCCCTACCGCCATCGATTGCTTAGCAATCACCTAAAGATTAGAAAACAATGGACAATCAGATGAAAGAGCCGATTCGTGTTCTCCTTGCCGAGGATCATCATGTAGTGCGGGGCGGGTTGCGGGCCTTGCTTGCCCACCAGGATGACATTACGGTCATTGATGAAGCGGTGGATGGGGTGGAAGCCGTCTTCAAAGCGCGTGATCTGCAACCCGATGTCATCTTGATGGATCTGATGATGCCCCGGAAAACGGGGATTGAGGCCATCATCGAGATCAAGCAGCTTGAGCCAGTCAGCCGTATTTTGGTTCTGACAAGTTATGCGGAAGATGAGCAAGTCTTTGCCGCCATCAAAGCGGGGGCGCTGGGCTATCTCCTCAAGGAAACCACGCCGACCGAGCTATTGCAGGCGATCCACGATGTCTACCGGGGCGAAGCCTCTTTGCACCCATCCATTGCCCGTCGCCTCTTGCGCGAATTCAATCGTCCCACGCCTACCCCTGCTACCGATGAACCATTAACGGAACGCGAAGTCGAAGTGATTGTCCTGATTGCGCAAGGCTATTCTAACCAGATGATTGGCGATCTGCTCTTTATTAGTGAGCGCACCGTCCGCACCCATGTCAGCAACATTTTGAGCAAACTGCATCTCGCCAATCGCACGCAGGCCGCATTGTATGCGCTGAAGGAGCGGCTGACCGACTTAGCGGTCAAGTCCCGGTAAAACGCCCTTGGCATCCCAACGTTGCTTCAGCTCACCACGCCACTTGCTTGAGGATATGAGATTGAGAGATAAAGAGATTGAGAGATTACGTCACAGAGCATCTCTCAATCTCCCCAAGCTTACATGACAGGCAGAACCCCTTGCGGATCCCACCGCTGCTTCAACTGTTGCATCAGTGCGCGGCTGGTTGACGCGTAGCCGACGCTGTCGAGTTGTGAAGCCAAAGTCGGCGGCGTTTGCATGAGAACAGTGTAGCCCTGGTTGGTCAACGCCGGTTGGCGTAGCGCGCTCAACCATTGTTGAGCCTGTTGACTATCGGCGACCTGAGTGGCATAAGCCAGACCGTGGGCCAGATCCACAAACCATTCGGTCTGGGCGATGGGCGTAACTTGGGCCAGGTAGGCGGCAAGCGTTTTGGTTGGTACACCGCTACGTGCAAGCAGTTGCTCCGGCTGGACATTGCCGACAAAGGTGGCCCACAACTCGCTACTGGTAATTGTAACCGCGGCTGGCGTTGGCGCGTTGGCGGTACGCAACCGGGCAACAACCTCTTCTAGTTCACTTTCGACATCTTCCGCCATCCCCTCGGCTGTCACCACCAATGTATAGGGCGAATTGCTATCGGCGGCGAGCAGCCGACCGGGGCAAAGCACCAGCCCCGACGCCACCAACAAAGACGGCAAGATTGCCTCGCCCCAGGTTATCCCTTGCGCTAAAGAATCAACCGGGATGGTCAATGTCCGTTGCGCACGCGGCTTGGGAATGAGTTTCAGCGTCGCATCAGCCATCATCCCCAGTGTACCCTGCGCGCCGACAAAGAGTTTGGTGACATCATAGCCCGCCACATTTTTGACCACAACCCGACCCGCCTGAATCACACGCCCATCGGACAGCGCAACTGTCGTGCTGAGGAGGTTATCGCGCACGCCGCCATAGCGCATTCGTTGCGGCGCGTTGACATTGGTTGCAATCAACCCACCCACCGTTGCGTCCGGCCAAGGGCTGACGAAAGCCGTTTGTAGTTGGTGTTCGGCCAGGAAAGCATGAACCTCGGCCAGCGGCATTCCTGCGCCAACCGTGATGTAGAGATCATCGGGCGCAAAGGTGTGGACGCCACGCAGTTTGGCTGTACTCAGTTGACACATGTCACTGATGGTCGCTTGGGGTTGACTGCTGATCCGAACGGCTTTGCCGGCCTGCGATAAGGCCGCCAGCCCTGCTGCGGCTTCCTCGACGTTAGCGGGCGCAAATAGGTTATCACTGGGTAGCTTGGGGGTGGCATAAGCCGCCGCCGGCACCTTTTCTGGAAAAACTTTGCCGGGGTTGAGTAGCGTGTTCGGGTCAAAGATCGCTTTGAGATCAAGCATAGCGGCCAGTTCGGCACCACTGTACATGGCCGGCATATAACGCCGCTTTTCAATGCCCACGCCATGCTCGCCGGTGATGCTGCCTTGGCGCTCGACACAGAGCGCAATAATCTCATCACAAGCCGTAAAGACCCGTTCCATGAGCGCCTTGTCACGCGCATCGCAGAGGATGATCGGGTGGAGATTGCCATCGCCGGCATGAAAGACATGGCCGGTTGTCAGCGCATGGCGGTCGCACACCTCGTTAACCGCGGTCAGCATATCGGCCAACCGACTGCGCGGCACCGTCACATCAACCAGATAGAAGCTAGGCGCCAGGCGCGACATCGCCCCGGCCGCGCTCTTGCGACCATACCAAATCTTCTGCCGTTCCTCTTCACTTTGGGCAATGCGCAAGGTGTGGCCGCCATGTTGGGTTAAGAGATCGGCCACCTCTTCGATCTGCCCGTCGAGACTGGCTGGGTAGCCATCCACCTCGACAATCAGCCCCGCTTCCGCCTCCACTGGCAAACCGGCGCCGGAGTACGCTTCGATCATGCCCATGATCTTCTTGTCCATCATCTCCAGCGTCGCCGGCACCAGCCCCGCCGCGATCACCGCCGAAACCGCGCGTCCGGCCTGTTCCAGCGCATCAAAGGCGATCATGAGCGTTTTGACGTCCGGCGGATTGCGGATCATGCGTACAAACGCCTTGGTGACAATGCCGAGCGTTCCCTCGCTGCCCACCATAATACCACAGAGATCATACTCCGGGTAGTCGAGCGCCGGCCCGCCCAGTTGTACGACGCTGCCATCGGCCAGGACAACTTCCAGACCGGTGACATAGTTGGTCGTCACGCCATATTTGAAGCAGTGCGGCCCCCCCGAATTTTCGCCAATATTGCCCCCTAGCACCGACGAGCGTTGACTGGACGGGTCGGGCGGAAAGTAGAGACCGCGGCGCTTGGCCTCGCCATCGAAGACCAGATTGACCAGCCCCGGCTCCACCACGGCACTGCGCCCGGTGATATCCAGCTCCAAAATCCGGTTCATACGGGCAAATTCGACGATAATGCCGCCATGTTCCGCCACCGCGCCGCCGGAAAGACCCGTGCCGGCGCCACGCGCGATCAGCGGGACGCGCTGTTCACTGGCCCAGCGCATAATCCGGCTGACATCGGCGGTGGACTCTGGGTAGAAGACGCCGTCGGGCTTGCCCCGGTCAAAGCCGGCATCGACTTCGTAGGTGATCAATTCCACTTTGTCGGTGGCGAGCTGGCGTTTGTTGAAAAGTTTGGTGAGCGGTTGCAGTTGGGTTTGGGTCAACATAAATGGGTCCTAAGCTTGCTGGAAGGCTTCAATGCGAGTGAGCGCTTCTTCCAGAGAAATGGGCTGGGTCGGGAAGGGGCCGGTCTCTAAGTCAAGGCCCTGTTGGGTGGCTTCGAGGACGGCGATCATGCGGGCAGCAATGCGTTGTTGGTCGGCTGGGTTATAGCGATTAAAGTTATTGGGTAACTGTGTATAATCGACTAACTCCAACGTGAAAAGTTCCATTTCTAACATGCGTTCATAGGGGACGCCAAAGTCAAAGTCAATCCGATCAGCACGACTCAGCGGGATAGTTACGATTGGAATAGGCTGGTCAACATCAAAATGATAGACATACAATTTGCCATAGGTGATCAGCGGACGCGGGTCGATCACTAAAATTCGGTAGGGATGTGCCTTGGGCAAAGGGTTGCCATCTTTATCGCGCGCCCGATAGGCCGGCAGTTGATTAAAGGTGGGGGCTGATTCGTGCAAGTAATCGATTTCTACGAAAACGATGCCACTGTCTAATAACTTACGCCTTTTTGTGCGGTATGCATGTGCATGTTGCCCACCAGCTTTGTTGGCTGGCGAAAGCACCTCAATCCAGGCCACTGGTTCCCCTTTTCCCTGGCCGGTTTGGTCGGCTGTATAAATGGCAATTGCCCAGTAGTCAACCGGGTTTTCTTCGGCAGCCAGCACTTCGGGTAAGGTTAGTACGAGATCATAGGCACCGCTTTGCCCCGGCGTTACACGAGATTGCGCACGTGTCCGATCCAGATCATAGATCGAGACATCAGAACGCGGAACACTGTCAGGTTGATCTAAGCGACGTATTTGCAAGGAGCGTTCTTTCCCAGTTGTATAGCCCAAAGGGAGTAATTGCGCCTTTAATGCTGCACTAATGTGAACAATGTAACTCGTATGAAACTCACTCCAATCCTCGTCGTTTTGCCAGTAGCTGTTCAAATGGGCATTGATGCCCAGATATTGATTTTTGAGCGCTTTCACTGCTTTCATTTTACCCTCCCGCTCTATACGACCGATCTAGTAACTCTACTAGATGCACCACCTCGGCCTGTAACCCAGCCCTGCGCACGCCGTAGATCATCTGCATATGACAGCCCGTGTTGGCCGTCACCACAATCTCGGCTTGCGTGCCGGCAATATCCGCCATCTTGGCATCCAACACCTGGTTGGCCGTCTCCGCCTGAACGATGTTGTAGACGCCGGCGCTGCCGCAACAGCGATCCGGCTGCTGCAGTTCAACCAGCGTCAGGCCAGGGATGGCATTGAGCAGTTGGCGCGGTTGCTTGACCACCTTCTGGCCGTGGCGCAGGTGACAGGAATCGACATAAGTGACGCGCTTGGCAACTTTTCCGGTCGGCGGCTTGTGCAGATGACCGGCCAGAAATTCGCTGACATCCTGGAGTTTGGCGACAAAGGTGCGCGCTTTTGCTGCGTAAGCCGGATCGTCTGCGAGGAGATGGGCGTACTCCTTGAGCGTAGCGCCACAACCGCCGGCGTTGTTGATGATCGCCACATAGTCGCGGTCGCCAAAGGCGTCAACATTCTGGCGCGCCAGATCGCGGGCCAGGCCCCCTTCGCCGACATGGAGCGGCGCCGCGCCACAACAGGTCTGGGTACGGGGGAAGTGAACTTCATAGCCGTTCTGTTGCAAGACGCGCACCGTCGCCGCATTGACGCCGCTCAGGAAGGCGTCCTGCACGCAGCCATAGAGAAAAGCAACATCGCCTTGTTTTTCACCGATGGCGGGGGCCGGCTTTGCATAGCTGAGCGACTGGCCATTGAGGGGCGGCAAGAGCGCTTCCATCGCGGCCATATCTTTGGGCAGTAGTTTGAACTTGCGCACCAGCATCGAGAGGCCCACCGTTTGGTAGAGCCGGAGCAACTGCGCCATCACCTGCAAGCGGCTGCGATGGGGCAACAGTTGGCGCAGCGCCAGCCAACGGATCAAGCGTTCACGCCGACTCTGTGGTTGAGTTTCGGCGATGGCGGCGCGGGCTGTTTCAAAGAGCAGCCCATATTGCACACCGGAAGGACAAGCCGTCTCACAAGCGCGACAGCCCAGGCAGAGGTCAATATGTTCCTGGAAAGCGCCACTGGTGTCAATCCGTCCGTCAGCGGCGGCCTGCATGAGTTGAATTCGTCCGCGCGGGCTATCCATTTCCGTATGAAAGACTGCGTAGGTCGGGCACGCCGGCAAACAAAGCCCGCAATGTACGCATTGGTCGAGTAATTTAGAAAATTCTGGTGATTGTAAAGTGGTTTTCATAATCGATTTTGATTAGCCGTCAATTTAATCTTGCAGATAAGGTGTATAAGTGCCGAATACAAAACAGTAATGTACTCATTATAACAGATGCTCTCGCCAATTCAGGATTAACGATTGACTGTTGCAATGGCGTCTTGACAACTAATTCTTACCTCTTCCCTAGTTGCTTCGCACCTTCATCTGTGTTACCATTCTACTACTGCGACACGCAAGGAGCTAAATCTAGCCGGCTCATGTACGGAAAGCGTGAATACCTGTCAGGTTTCGCAAACCTGACAGGTGTGGCTGGTTGAGACCTCACACTTTCTGTACATGAGCCAATCTAGCCAGGTAACGCATTGTCAATGATAGCCAAAAGTACTTGTTTGCACACGAAGTAATCGGGCCAAGACGGCCAACTTTGATACGCAAAACTGTCATCGATTGTAATATACACCTGCTTTGTTTGTGTGTTATATTAAGCCTTACTGTTCTTGAATAAGTGAAGGTAAGGGGTTCTGCACACGAACCGTTGTTCAGGTAAAACCTTGAACGTATCAGAGAACAGACTTGATAGCTCACGCAGCTATCCGCCCGGCAGTGGCTACATCGGGCGTAATCGCTCGTGGACAGAATGTCAGACTGGGTTTCCAGCAATTTTGGATGAAGCGAGTACTTTTGCGTACCTTTGTGTACAAGAAAGATAGCAGAGAAAGAGATGAATTGCCCCAATTGTAACACATGGAATCCTGAGGATAAAACCGTCTGTTGGCGCTGCCAACATGAGCTGCCCCGACCGCAGCCGAAGAAGAAGACGCGCACCACCTTTGCCGGTCTGCCGGTCTGGGTTTGGGTCGCCTTTGCCCTCTTTTTTGTCGTCACCACCCTTGGTCAATGTATGATGGTGGGCGCGCCAACAGGGTAGACAGCGGTGGTTGCTGCTGCAAGGGGAGATTAAGAGATTCAGAGATTGAGAGATTCCAGCCTTATCTCTTCAATCTCTGAATCTCTTTTAAGAACACAAGAGCAGGCTCCATGCATTCACCTGAAATTGCCCAGCGTTTGGTCGCCTGGCACGCCGCCTATCAACGCGAGTTGCCCTGGCGACTAACGCCGGCGGGGGCGCGTGATCCTTACGCCGTCTGGATCAGCGAGATCATGCTGCAACAGACGCGGGTCGAAACGGTGGTAGGCTACTTTCAACGCTGGATGACGCACTTCCCTACTATTGAAGCGCTGGCGAAGGCTGATCAACAGGCCGTCTTGAAGGTGTGGGAAGGGTTAGGCTATTATGCCCGCGCCCGTAACCTCCACAAAGCTGCGCAACAACTTGTGGCTGAATACGGCGGAGTTGTCCCGAATGAGCGACGCGCCCTACTGGCCCTGCCCGGTATCGGTGATTACACCGTCGGCGCCGTCCTCAGCCTGGCCTTCAACCAACCCGAACCGATTCTTGACGGCAATGTCAAGCGCGTCCTCAGTCGCCTGGCTGATATTGCCCAGCCCATCACCGAAACGGAAACGTTAAAATTGCTCTGGCGGCTGGCGCGTGAACTGGTCGAAGCCGCACCGGTGGGGGAGGCGGGGGCATGCAATGAAGCGATTATGGAACTGGGCGCGCTGATCTGTACGCCGGTCAACCCACGCTGTCTGCTCTGTCCAGTGCATGAGCTTTGTCAAGCCGCCGCCAATGGTACGCAACAGGAACGCCCCGTGATCCCATCCAAAAAACAGACGCCCCACTACGATGTCGCCGCCGGAATTATCTGGCAAGGCGCACCCTACCAATCACGCCTGCTCATTGCCCAACGCCCGCCGGAAGGAATGCTGGGTGGCCTGTGGGAGTTTCCCGGTGGTAAGCTCGAAGCGGAAGATGCCGATCTGCGCGCCTGTCTACGCCGCGAGATCGCGGAAGAATTAGCAATTCAAATCAACGTCGGTGAACAACTGACCACGGTCCGCCATACCTACACCCACTTCCGCATCACCCTCCACGCCTTTCATGCCCGTCACACCGGCGGCGAACCCCAAGCCCTCGATGTCGCCGACTGGCGCTGGGTGACGCTGGATGAGTTGGCGGCCTTTCCCTTTCCGGTGACGGATCAGAAGATTATGGCGGCGCTGCGAGAAACTTCTTCTAAACTTTAAATTTCTTTCGATTGTAGTAAACTGCTAGTTATCAACCCAAATTTCTATTTTGAGTTAATATATCATTGACGATATATCCATTTTGTGATAAGGTTATTTATGACATGGCAGGTTGAGTTTCATCCCGCCTTTGTCGAGGAGTACCAATGGCTTTCGGCAACAGTGCAGGATGAATTGTTAGCAGTAGTGGGTTTGTTGGAAATGTTTGGGCCGCAGCTTGCCCGACCGCATGTGGACACGCTGAACGGCTCCAAGCACGCGAACATGAAGGAACTACGCTTTTCTGCTGATGGTGGCGTTTGGCGTGCTGCGTTTGCTTTCGATCCGGAACGCAAGGCCATCATCCTGGTTGCCGGCGACAAAGCGGGAGTTAGCCAAAAGCGCTTTTACAGACAGCTTATCAAGAAGGCGGATGCACGGTTTGATGACCACCTGACCCGCTTGAAGGAGGAACGCCCATGACGAAAGGACCGCTTTTACAAGAAATTTGGGACGATCTACCCGCCGAACGCAAGGCGCGCATTGCGGCACGCACCCGTGACCTGGCAATCGAATATTTAACCCTGCAAGAGCTACGCAAGGCGGCAGGTTTGACCCAAGCCGAAGTTTCCCAAGAACTCGGTGTGCCGCAATCGAATGTTTCCCGGTTGGAAAAGGGGGCCGACATGCTGCTCTCCACCTTGCGCCAGTATGTCGAAGCGCTGGGTGGCAAGCTCAATCTTACCGTTGAACTGCCGGACAAACCGCCAATCCGGCTCAACCTGCTGAGTGATCTTGTCGACCAGCAAGGCAACACAGAGCGCTCGCAACCTGTGCCATAGAAACCATCAACCACCAACCCGAACCCTGGACAATAGCAACGCATGAACTACCTCGATTTTGATTTGGCGATTGAAGCGTTGCCCGGCACGCCGGGAACTTACCGCGCCCGCGTTCTCTATTCACCAGCCGGCCAGGCTACCGTTGATTTTACCCTTCCTTTCAATGCCCATGAATTAGAAAACTATATCCTCAAAATGGGCCGCCCCCGGCGTAAGATGCGCAGTCTGACGGACGAAGGCAAAGCGGCACGTGAAGTGGACGCCCGGCTCTATGACGCCGTCTTTCAAGGCGAAGTGCGCGATGTGTTGCGCGGCAGCCTGCTGAAAGCCGATGATGAGACTGGGCTGCGCCTGCGGCTACGGTTGGGTGATGCCCCCGATCTGCTGGATCTGCCCTGGGAATATCTGTATGATCCATCGCTGCGTCGTTTCTTCTGCCACTCGGTCGCGACCCCGCTGGTGCGCTACCCGGAGCAGCCGCGTCCGGTGACACCGCTGGCTGTCACCCTACCGCTCCAGGTTCTGGTGATGATCGCCAACCCCAGCGATGTCAGCGCGCTGGACGTGGAAGAAGAGTGGCACAAAATCCAAGACGCGCTGGCCCCGTTGACGGCACAGGGCCAAGTGCAATTAACCCGCCTGCCCAACGCCACTTTATCCGCGCTTCAACGTCAACTGCGCCAGGGGCGCTATCACATCTTCCACTTTGTTGGTCATGGCGGAGTCAGCCCCATCAACGGGGAGCGCGTCCTTTATCTTGCTGTTACGCAAGCGACATTTGCTGAAGTCTTTCAGACTGAACTAGGCGAGGTGATTATGGTTGATGAGCAGGTTCACCTGTTCGTCTTTGATGAGAATCGAAAGGAGATCATTCAATGGTTGCCACCAATGAATACCGCCAACTGATAAAAAACATTCTCTTCGACTATGCCAAATACAAACCTGCCTATGGTGACATTGATAGGAGTTACGCAGTTGACGGGCGCTACCAGAGACCTGTCAGGTTTCGCAAACCTGACAGGTCTTGTCCAACTGCGTAACTCCTAATTGAATCAAAAGTTATTTTCGATGATGAACATGGCCGCTATACATTACTCGAAGTTGGCTGGGACGATAGCCACTATGTACATGGCAGCATTATTCATGTTGACATCATCAATGATAAAATCTGGATTCAGTATGATGGCACAGAAGAAGGCATTGCCGGCGAATTGGTAGACGCTGGTGTACCTAAAGAGAAAATCGTCCTTGGCTTCCGACCAGAGCGGCTGCGTCCTCACACCGGGTTTGCTGTCAATTAACCGGTGTGAAGACGCAACGCACCTAGCCTACATCTCCTCGCTGCGCCCAGCGGTCGTCCGGGGAATGAACCAACATCCGTTCCCGCCAAAATCCGCTGTAGTGTTCACCCAAACACCGCCGCCGCGGCCTCCCCCGATCGCACCGCCCCCTCGACACACGCCTCGCTCATCCAATCCCCGGCGAAGACAACCGGCGCTTTCTGCTGAAACGCCGCCAGTTGACGATAGCGCCCCGGCGCCATGACCGGCACGGCCCATTCCCAGTGATGATAATGGACGACATCGGCTGCTTCCAGCGGGAACAGCCCCGGCGTAATCGCCGCCGCTTGCGACCAAAGTTCCCGAATCACGGCATCCTGGTCTTGGTGCAAAAATTTGGCGCAGGTCGGGCCGTAGGTGCAGAGCAGCACCCACTGCCAATCTTTGGGACAGGCGCCCCACGCCCCGTGGCGACCAGAGTAATACTCCACCGAGAAGAGATCGCTCGGCGGCAGGAGGTGAACGCCAAAGTGGGCGTCATCGGCACATTTGCGGGCGGCATAAACGCGCACTTGGGGAGCGTAACGAACTTCACTCAACCAGGCCGGCGCGACGTCAGGCGCTGCCGCTAAAATTTGCGTTGCCGCCGGGGCAGGGACAGCCAGCACCACGCCATCGTACACCTTGCTGTCACTCGTTGTCGTCAGGGTGACGCTTTGCGCACCCACTTGTAGCCGCTCGACCGGCTCATTCGTGCGGATCGACAGCCGTTGCGCCAATTGCAGCCACGGGGCATCCATCCCTTCCTTGACTTGATAGAAAAAGCCATCTTGCACGGCACGCAGCCAAAGGCGGGCATGGCTGGCGGAGAGGGTCTCAAAGCGGGTGAACCAGGGGCCTTCAAACATGCTGCGTAGAATAATGTCCATCACCCGTTTACCTAGCGGGGCAAATTCTTCGGCGGCGCTACGGATGTCATAGGCCAGATCGGGATGCAGGTGATTAGTTTGAATCTGCATCAAGTGGTCAATAAAGGCGTCATAGCGCAGCTTATCCTCCGGCGTCAGCAGCGCCGAGGTCGCAACCGAAGGGCCACGAAAGGGCCAAGGATGGAGTTGCCCGTCGATCAACAGATCAGCGGCGCCCCGCACCGTGCGCGGCAACAGGTAGAGGTCGTTATACCCCACCTCTTCAAACAACTTCAGGGTATGGGTATAAAAAGTCGCCAACCAGCCCGCGCCGGTGTCACAAAGATGGCTGGGGCCAAAATGCTCGGCATGGGTGCGCCCACCAACCACACCCTTGGCTTCTAAAACGTCAACCTCATGCCCCGCTTTCTGCAACCGATAGGCAGCCGTCAACCCCGCCGGCCCTGCGCCGACTACGGCAATTCGCATAGTTGTTTTCTCTTTTGTATGGGAGATTGAGAGATTGAGAGATTACAACGCTAAATCTCTCAATCTCTCAATCTCTAAATGAAGCCAGCTTTACCGAAACCTTTCGGAAAGCCCCTGCCTTTAAAACATGGGGATGGCACCCAGCGGGTTCCCGAAGCTGGCTTCGGGAACCCGCTGGGTGCAGCCAGGACGTTGTTTCAAAAAAACGATTATGCGATTGACACACAGGTGTAAATATGCTATAATACACCTGTACGTTAACAACTGAATATAGCTGGTTCTGAGCAGTAATCGTTGCTCAGGTAAAATATTCAGCGTTGGAAGTCTGGTTTGTATGGGCGCAGTTGCAAAGACTAGCCTGAAAGTCATAAGACAAGTACATAAAACCAAACAACCAAACCATAACAACTACACTAGGACGATAGTGTATCAGTTGTAAAACTGTAGAAGCCCCCGGCTTTAGCCGTGGGGAGTCGTCACTCAAACACCACCACATTCGTCCGATTGCGCTCCACCCACTCCCAGTTGATCGCCACGCCCAAGCCTGGCCCTTGCGGGACGGGGACGCAACCTTTGCTATCAACGGCGTCGAGTTCGTCTTCGTAGTCGATAAAGAGGTTGGGGTCGTGGCTGGCGGGGGCTTTGGGGTGGAGGAGCCCCATTTCGTAATAGTTGGTGTTGCGGATGGCGGCCATACACTGGCGTTGGGCTGGGCCGGGGCCGTGGAATTCCAGGTCGATGCCCAGGGCTTCACAGGCGTAGGCCAGCTTGATCACGCCGGTGATGCCGTCATAGCCCACATCGCCGCGCACATAGTCGGTGGCGTCGGCAATGGCAAAGTCGATGTGCGGTTCCAGCGAGCGCACATGTTCGGTCTGTAACAAGGGGGTCTTGATGATCTGGCGCAACTTGCGATGAGCAAACTGGGAGGTGCCGCCGTCCCGGAAGGGATCTTCGTACCAGAAGAACTGCTGTTCATCACAGGCCCAGCCCACCTTTACCGTGTCGCCAAAGGTGTGATATTCACAGGCCGGGTCGAGCATTAGATCCATCTTGCCGCCTACTCGTTTGCCCACAGCGTGGACATTGGCGATCTCCTGGCTGATCGGCGCCCGGCCCCAGCCATGAATCTTAAAGGCGGGATAGCCTAGCTCCAAACATTGCTCGGCAAAGTCAGCAAAGGCTTCCGGCGTCGAGAGACCGTCGGATTGGTGGTCGCCGTGGTAGGTGCTGGCATAACAGGGGAGATCGGTCTTGTAGCCGCCGAGGAGTTTGTAGATCGGCTGATTGTAGAGCTTGCCGGCAATGTCCCAAAGGGCAATGTCAATGGGGGCGATGCCAATACGTGCGACTTGACGCAACGAGCGGCGCACTTCGGTATAAATGCGTTCCCGTTCCAGGGCGCTGTGCCCTTTGAGGAAGTGCCAGAAGCCGGGGAGTGTCGAATACTCCGCTGCGCTGCCGCCGGCATATTCACCGACAATGCCGACATCGGTAAAGACCTTGAGGACACGACCGGTCATCGTGATGGTGTTGCCCGGCTCGTAGATCAGATTAAAGCCGTGATAATCCTTGCCCATGTCGGGCAGTTGCCACTGATACTCGTGAATCTCAATGCGGGTAATCTTCGGGTCGCCCATTGTCCGTTTCTCCTTTGATAGCTGTTTGGCAGTTTGTTGATAGGTGCGTTGGCCGCCTTGTTCTGACCCCTTTTGACTCCGGCGGCCAATATAGACATAACCCTTGTGCGCTGTGTGTAATCCATGTCGGCTCTGTAACGTTAGCGGGCAATGGCCGGTAAATAGAGTTTTAGCTCGTCGGGGATAGTCGAGCGGGGGAAACCTTCTACTGCATCGTCGATCCCGTCATTGTCCGAATCTAGATCACGATAGTTGGGAATGCCATCGCCATCTACATCGTCAGAACCTTCAATATAATCCGGAATGCCATCGCCATCCTGATCCGCGCCATCGGAGCCACGATACCCTAGGTAGAGCGGGGTAAGCGGCCGTGTCTCACTAACGGTCACAAACTCCTTGCTGTCACTCGGCGTGAAACCTGAGGGCAACGAAGCTGGATCAACCGTGACGCGGAACTGACCCACCTCCGGTAAGCTCGTAAAGATCGCCAAGCCGGCGCTATCGGTGCGCGCGGTAAAGGGACGATTGCCGGGGGAAGTGATGGTGACACCAACATTGGTAAGGCCCTCTTCGTAGCGGTCAAAGCGCTGATTCCGGTTGACATCATAGTAGACGGCAATGGTCTGTGTCGCCGACGGGATTACATTTACAGTCACAACGGCACTGTCCGTTGCCATTGTACCATTATCATTGTAGGCTGTCCATGTCACTGTATTGACCATGCTGCGCGTCAGGACGGCGGTGAGCGTAACAGCCAACAAGCGATTGACGCCCAGCGTGTAGGGGAATGGGTCGTGGTCTGTATAGAGGTTATCGCTGAAATGATGGCGTTGAAAAGGGGTGTCGCCATTGTTATGGATCAAGTAGCAGAAGACGACAGTGCTGCCTGTCTGTACCAGGAGCGAAGTCGCTTTGTTGCAAGCGTCAGCGTTCAAGCTGGCGCTGGCTGTTAAGCGAATGGAGGCAGGCACTTGTACGGTGATCGCATCCGAGGCGATCACCTGCACATTATTCTCGGTGCTGCTCGTCCAGGTGACAACACTGGTGCTGCTGTGGCTGGCCGTAACCGTGCGCGAAACCGTCAGGGCGGCGCCTGCTGGTAAGGGCAGCGGCTGCTTGTCCAGCAAGCGCCCCAACGTGCTATCGACCAGGGTTTGGACGGGCAAGGTAATCGGGCTGGTATTGCGCAGCCGGTAACAATAGAGCAGCGATGTGTTGAGCGCCACCCGTAAGCTCTTCTCTTTGCCGCACTGTTGTGCATTGGCGGCGATGGTGCTGTTCATCTCAATGGTCGGCACAATCACTTGGGTTTGATCGCTGGCGCTGGCCTGCGTGGTTTCATTCTTCGCTGTCCAGGTGGCGCTACTGGTGACGGTTTGGGTCATGAGATGAGCGACAGGAAAGAAGGCGGCATCATTTTCGGTGCCGGCCGGGGTCAGACCATAAGGCCGATCGGTGAGTAGGGCGCCAAGCTGTTGATCGACAACGGTATGTTTGGTCAAGGTAATCGAACCGGTGTTGACCGCAATAAAACAGTAGGTCACCACCGTGGTCGGCGTCACAACCAGTGTATGTCCCTGGCCCTGTAAGCAATCATCAGCCGTCAGGCCGACGATCTTCAGGAAAGTGATCGATGCGCCTTGGGGGTTGATCGTCAGCCGTCGTCCCCGGAGAAGACGCTCTCGGCTTTGGTGGGGGAGCGGCTGTAGCGTATAGGTAATTACCGACGGCGGCTGTCCCTGCGCTGGGACAATTTGCTGTGTATGGCCTTGCCGTATGCTTTCCTGCGTCTGGGCGTACAGCACCGTTGTCGGTAGGCCGGCGCGCGCCAGTGCCATTGGGATGAAGGTATTCGTAAACGCTAACCAGAAAATGATCAGGCCAGTAAGCGCAATGCTTGGAATGAGAAACGCACGCATCAGTGATGGCTGCATTGTAGATTCTCCTTGTAAACGGTACTTCGGGAGCGACCGTTACGCTGCGCCTCCTAACCCAAAGCAGACCACGAATCATGATTGATAACGACCTACCTGCTCCTAGTCAAGCACGGTATGACCATGAGCAGGTAGGCTCGCAGTTATCATTCTTTTATATAAATTAGCAAGGAGCCGTACACAACTGTTAGAACCGAAGCCAATGGAACTTTTGTTCAACTCGGTGCTATTGCCATTTCAACTGCCTATTCACCATATGATACACTGACGGCTCAATCAACCATCCACGTAACGATAGAGGGAAAAGCAATGGCTCAGCCCGTTACGATTTCTGCTTTAAATTTATATGTAACACAACTCTTTGAACGCGATGAGTTGCTTCGTGATCTCTGGGTTATCGGCGAAGTGAGCAACTGGAAACGCGCGGCCAGCGGCCACGTTTACTTTAGTCTCAAAGACAGCGGCGCGACGCTCAGTGCTGTCATGTGGAAAAACCACACCCTTGCTCACACATGGCTACCCCATGATGGTGATCAAATTATAGCGCATGGTTACGTTGGCGTCTACCCTGAACGGGGTCAATATCAACTCTACGTAAATCGACTACAACCGGCCGGTCGTGGTCAGCTTTATGCCGAATTTGAAGCATTGAAAGCACGGCTGGCCGGCGCCGGTCTTTTTGATGCTGGTCGTAAGCGCCCGTTGCCCCTCCAACCCCACACCATCGGCATTATCACCAGCGCCGATGCCGCCGCCTTGCGCGACATCCTGCGCGTTCTGATCATGCGCTGGCCGTTGGTGCAAGTGATCCTCTTTCCCACGCTGGTGCAGGGTAGCGAGGCGCCTGCCCAAATTGTCGCTTCCTTGCGCATGGCTAATCACTATAGCGCCACAACGGCGCCGCTGGATCTCTTGATCCTGGCGCGGGGCGGCGGCAGCATCGAAGACCTCTGGGCCTTTAATGACGAACGGGTCGCTCATGCGATCTATGAAAGCGCCTGTCCGGTTATCTCGGGGGTGGGCCACGAAACCGATTTTACCATTGCCGACTTTGTGGCCGATGTACGCGCGCCCACGCCTTCGGCGGCGGCGGCGATGGCGACGCCTGATCGAGTCGAGGCGCTTGCGCGCCTGGCTGAACAACGCCAATGGCTAAACCGCCGCCTGAGTCAGCAGTTACAACAAGAACAACAACGACTGGCGCACCAACAATTACGCCTACAACGCGCCACCCCTTCGCGCCAGCTAGACCTACGTCGCCAGCAGCTTGATGACCGGCTCTGGCGTTTGACCAAGATGATACATCGTAAGCTTGAGCGTTGGCAAGATCGGACCACGCTTGCACAAGCTCGGTTGACGGCCCTGAACCCGGCCGACGTCTTGCGTCGCGGCTACAGCATTGTCCAACGCCCCGACGGCGCCATCGTCACCGCTCCCGAACAGGCGCCCCCCGACACACTCCTCACCGTCCACACCGCCGGCGGTCCCTACCAAGTTCGTGTTGTGGAGTAGGTAGATAGGTAGACAGGTAGACAGGGAAACAGGTAAACAGGGAAATAGGACCTGTCTACCTGTCTACCTGTTTCCCTGTCTACCTACCCCGCCTGTAAGAAATTCGTCATACAACACGGAAACAACCCGCCAGACCCCTCCGTTGTTATTACTACATAAGTGGTTATTGCTACCACAAATGTTGCGTTCGTCGTAGGGCGATAGACAATGAGGGTTGTGCGATCATGAATAATTTAGCGGCCTATTTGGATTTTGTCATTGAGGTCAGCCCCGTGGGTGAGCAAAACTACGCCATTGTTGCCCGTTCGACGGCCGGGGAAGTCCGCCAGGTAGCACAGTTCCCCTTTAGTGCCGGGGAAATCGAACAGCATCTGGTAAAACTGGAAAACGCCATTTTGCGTTCCACCGATGGTTTGTATGCGACGCCGGGCGTTCATGAACAAACGGTGCAGAGCTTTGGGCGCCTGCTCTTTGAGTTTCTTCTGGTTGGCGAGACGCGCACCCTTTACTATGAATCGCTGCGCGAAGCCGCGCATCAAGATCGGGGCGTGCGCTTAAAACTGAGCTTGCACGCGCCCATGTTGGCGACGCTGCCCTGGGAGTTTCTCTATGATGCGCGTAAACGGGATTTTGTCTGCCTCGATCCCCATACGCCGCTGGTGCGCTACACCGAATTGGCGCAAACGCCCCAACCGTTGGCCGTTGAACCACCCTTGCAAATTCTTGGCGTCATTGCCGACCCGGTTGATATGCACGCCCGGCTGAATGTGGAGGAGGAACGGCGGCGGGTCAACCAAGCGGTCCACGCCCTGGTGGAACGGGGATTGGTGCAGATCACCTGGCTCGAAGGACAAACCTGGCGCGATCTCCAACGTGTCATGCGCACCGGCGAGACGCCCTGGCACATCTTTCATTTTGTGGGGCATGGTGGTTTTGATGAGCAGCGCAACGAAGGCTATATTGTCCTAGCCGATGATGCCCAACACGCTCACCGCCTCTATGCAACGCAACTGGCCCGCTTGTTGGCGCGCCAACGTACGTCGCTCCGCCTGGTGCTGCTCAATGCTTGTGAGGGGGCGCGCACCGGGACGCAAGATCTTCTTTCCAGCACCGCCGCCACCCTGATCAATAGCGGCGTGCCGGCGGTCCTGGCCATGCAATATGCCATTGCCGACACCGTCGCGGTGGAGTTTGCCAACACCTTTTACGAGTCGTTGGCCGATAACCTGCCGGTCGATGCCGCGGTAGCCGAAGCGCGCAATGCGATCAACTTCCACAACGCCCGTTCTTTGGCCTGGGCTACGCCCGTGTTATATATGCGCTCACCCGATGGGCAACTCTTTGCCTTAGCCAGTTCCAACCACGCGGTGGCGCCCCATCAGATCTATACCCCGCCCACCCCGGAGCTTTCGACCCGATCGCCGGTTGACCCACCGACCGCCAAAGTGGCCGAACCGGCGCCGGTGGCCTCGCAAGATGATCTGGATACCTTGCTCTCAGCGGTGGAACAACAAGGGCGTCACCTGGTTGCACCATCCGAACAACAAGAGGTGGCTACACCGCCGCCGCCGAAAGAAAAAGCCATGCCGCCGGCAGCAGAAGAAAAAACGGATGACCACCGCCATCTGCTCCGGCGGGCAAACCAACCGCTCGATATTGCCGATGTTTTACAAAGTTATGCCCATCGTCATTACTCGATCATCGGGTTTGATTGGGTAACGATCCCGGCCGGCGACTTTTACATGGGTAGTGATCCGCGCGACGATATTCACTGCTTTGAGGACGAGTTGCCCCAGTTTCGTTTCACGTTGCCCGAATTTCGCATTGCGCGCCTGCCGGTGACTAATACGCAATACAAACTCTTTATCGATGCCACCGGTCATCGCGCGCCCAACCACTGGACCAATGGCGAAATCCCTGTCGGCAAAGAAAAGCATCCGGTGGTCAATGTCAGTTGGCGTGATGCCACCACCTTCTGTGAATGGGCCGGCGTGCGCTTGCCGACCGAGGCCGAGTGGGAAAAGGCGGCGCGCGGCCCGGATCGTCGGGTCTACCCCTGGGGTGATGCGCCACCCACCCATAAACGGTGTAACTTTGATATGGAAGTCGGCTCCACCAGCGTCGTGGGCAGCTACCCGGCCGGCGCCAGCCCCTATGGTCTGTTGGATATGGCGGGGAATGTCTGGGAGTGGACCGCTTCGATCTGGCTCGACAGTTATGAAAACTATGTGAAGCAGATGGCAAGTCAGACGGAAAACAATCTGCGGCGGGTTTTGCGGGGTGGGGGCTTTCGCGATGTGGAGTTTGTGCGCTGCGCCGCCCGCTCGTGGGATCTACCAACGCAGCGCTATCGCGATTTGGGTTTTCGTGTCGTGGCGATTGATTAGCGAGTGGGCAGCGCGCTGGTCAAACCGGCCTCAATAATTTCCAAAGCAATCTGGACTCGGCGCGCCCAGTGGGCAGGGTCAGCATCGTAAATGTCGGCGATTGTCCGTTGTAACACCTCATCTGCTGCTTGGGAACGATACCGATCCGCCGACTCCCAATCCAAACCGTCAACGGCCAGGTACGCTAACCGAAAGCCGGCCTGTTGCAATAACATGGGCCAGTGCGCGTCATCCCACGGGCCGGGTCGGCTGTGGGCCAGCAGATGTTCAACACAGCGCCGGCTATACCCACGCGACCCGCCACCCAGATCTACCACCTGCCCAAAGTGATGGGTAAAGACCCGGTTGATAATCATCTCCGTCTGCTGGAGCGCCTGCGGATGGGTGGCGAACGCTTGGGCCGTGCGCCCGATGATCAGGCAATCGTGCTGCGGCAGGGCGGCCACGGTCTGCCGCCATTCCGCCGGGCGCGTCTCTACCCAGCGCAACAACCGATCCAGATCGGCGTAGTGGATATGCGTCGCCGTCGACCGCTGCCAGGCGGTCTGCAACGCCAGGTAACGACTCGCCGGCGGCGCTGGTGAAATGACCACACTCAGGTGCGGTTCAGCGGCCAGCGCGTGGGCATCGGCGAGCGCTTGTTCCCCGGCAGTGGCCGGCGCCACCAGGATGATCTGTGAATACAGTTGAGCCAGTTGGGGGCGCAATTGCTGAAAGCGCGTCCGCTCTCCCCGTGGTTGCCAGGTGCAGGCGAGGGCGATCGTCATCGGTTCTCTTGATCCTCTTGTTCCAGGTTGTCAAAGTGTTTTGCGAAAGTAGCGTACAGTCTCTTCGTACCCCAAGCCGCCATGTGCAGCCGGGCTTAGGGGATAGTCGGGCGTCGTATCCGAAGCCATTTCGCGACAGCCTTCCGCTCGCGCCCATGCTTCGGCTTGTTCGGCCAAGGCGCGCCCAACCCCGCGGCCACGCCAATCAGGATCGACATGCCAGGCTTCCAGATAGCCAATGTGATGGGTCTCACAGCCGGGCGCCGTCTCATGAATCGACACTTCGACCAGCCCACACAAGCCGCCCTCCGGTCGCGGACAGACGAAGACGGCGTGACATTCCGCCAACACCGGACGCGGCGCCGCGTCCAGATAGGCGGCAATTTCCGCCGCTTCTTTTGCCGGCTCATCCGGCCAGAGTGCCAGCCGCATCCGTAACCATTCGGCAGCGTCACCAGCTTCAACAGGACGAATTACCATAAACAATGCCTTCCGCGTTACTTGACCGCCGTCGCCTCGATTTCAATCAGCATTTCCGGATAGGCCAGACGAGTAACGCCCAGCAAGGTGCTGGTACAGCGACAACTGCCGGCGCTCAAGCGTTGCACCAACACACCCCAGTTGGCTAACATCTGATCGACATCGGTGGTGTAGTAATTCAAGCGCACCACATTCGCCAGTGTATAGCCGGCGGCGTCCAAGATCGTTTCGAGATTGTCCAGCGCCTGGTTGATCTGGGCCGCCATATCGCCGGCATAGATGGGCCGCCCTTGATCGTCAGTGGAGAGTTGACCGGCGCAGTAAAGGACGCGCTCGGCGGCTTGCACCTCGTGGGCTTGCACAAAGCCAAATTGATCCTGCCAGGTCCATGGGTTGGTGATCTTGCTTTGCATGGGTTCCTCCTTGCGGTAGCTTTGCCGTACAATGATGGTTGGTTCGGCAACAGTATAACGCAAGTGGAGCATACCAAGAAAATCATCCTACGTGACAGCGTGTTGCGTGGAGTGGATCAAGTCCTCATAACCCGCCAGATTGGGTGAGATCACTCCGGCAGACATAAATCTTGGCCCGCATGACTGACATTTTACCGTCAACGAGACCCTCCAAGACACAGACAGCGGTGTTGAGCCAGCGATAGGCTTCCGCCTCCGTCTCAAAGAGGAGCGTGAGCAATTGCTGCCCTTGCCCTTGCGCAAAGACCGTCCGCCCTTGCATGGTGAAGAGAATCGCCGCCCCATCCGCGGTCATGATCACCCCGTGGGTGTCGGGCAACATGACGCCATCGGTGCGGCGATGGGGATGGTTGACCCAGCGCACCCGTCCTTGCAGTTTTGGCCCACTCACTATCCCGTCCCCTTCGCCGTAGGCACGGCCTTCTTCGCCGCCATAGGGACGGACAAGCACCAGGCTGCGCTGATAGGCGAGTTCCATATCACATAGATATTCGAGCTGCATCGTAATTCCTCCTTTATCAATCCCCGGCTATCGATCCCCAGCTATCGTCCCCCAGCTATCGACCGGGCGCCGTTGCCGATGTGCATCACACGGGTGCGTCACTGGCCGCAGGTGTGGCATTGGCAACCCGTTGGCGCACCCAATCTTTACCCCAGTTGAATCTCCGGCGCCACTTCCGAATTCATCAACGACGCCCCGCCATCGGCATAGATCACCTGGCCGGTGATCCAACTCGCCTCTGGTGAGCAGAGCAAGGCGGCCACATTGCCGATATCGGCGGGCGTACCCAGCCGCCCCATGGGCGTCCAGCCGGCGCCGTGCCAGTTGCGTTGCAGAGTTTGCACCACTTCGGGCAACGAGTTCAAGACGCTGTCCTCCGTCCAGCCGGGGCTGATGGCGTTGACGGTGATACCCCGTTTGGCCAAGGCGACGGCATAATAGCGCACCAGCGACTCCATCGCCGCCTTGGCCGCGCCCATCGCCACCCACGGTTGCAGACTGCCGGTGCGCCCGCCAGTGGCGTAGGTGATGGCGAGAATGCGGCCCCCATCCGGCATAAGCTTGGCCGCCGCGCGTGCTGCCAGCAGAAACGCTTTCGCTTGTGAATCGATGGCGCTGTCCCACTGTTCGAGCGTGATTTCCAACGGCGGGTAGAAAAAGGCCGCGGCTTCGGGACGGGCATTGCTGACAAAGATATCGAGCTTGCCAAACTCCGCCTGCACCGTGCTAAACAGATGGCGAATATCATCCGGTTGGCTGACATCGGCCTGAATGATAAAGCCACCACCGCCGTGGTCACGCACCTGCGCCAACGTACTCTTGGCTGCTGCTTCGTTGCCCAGATAGTTGATCGCTACGTTGGCGCCGCTTTGCGCTAACTTGAGCGCGATCCCCCTACCGATGCCGCGGGAAGCGCCGGTGATCAAGGCATATTTTCCATTCAATGACATGGTTGTCTCCTTATCGTTACTTACCCACCGTCAACGGGTCATTGGTCAGTACAAGCTTCAGCTTCATCCTCACGACACCTGCGCTTTTTGTTCCAACAATTGGGAAGAGGCGCCCTCAAAAGCGCAGGTATACTTTTGAGGGCGCCTCTTGATCCTTCTGTTGACCCTTTGGTCGCTAAAAAGGGGGATTGGTCGATTGTATGTCGTGTTCCCTCTTCAAATGAACCAGGGACCTTGGCCTAAATCATGTCTCATGCTGGAACCAAAGCACCACATCGGATAGATCGACCCCACCGGTTCCCCCAACAATGCGCGCCTCAATGGCGTTCTGACCGTGAACTAAATTGCTGCCATTGAAGATCTCGTGAATGGAGCCAAAGAAATTGCCTGTGACGTTGATAGTGCGAATCGCATTTCCGTTGATACTGAAACGGAAACTGAGGTTTGCAGCATTCTGATGGGACACATAGAAAAACTGCAAAATCATGGATTGGTCGAGCCGCGCCGCATTGCCAAGATTGAAGTTGGTCTGCCAGTCAATATCTTGACCCGTCCGCAGCGTGAATTCCGTATCGCGGATTGCCAGATAGTCTGCTACGATAGCCATGGTAGTCTCCTCCTTGTGATGGTAAGCTAAGAATTTCCATCCAATACAAGCGTAATCAATGACATGGTTGCCGCTTAAAAACCTTTGGTCGCCCCATTCTGTACTGCTACCAAAAGTAGACGCAACGCTGAACGATTGGGCTAGGTTGGCGCACGGTTACTGTTCCAGAGCTGACGATGCCATTTCCAGACGCCCTGCTCCCGTTGCCAAATGACAAGATACTTCACTTCATCGATCACTTGGCCCTCTTTACTTTTGAGCGTGGCTCTGCCTACTTCCCAAGCGGTGGCGTCCTGTTCTGCAAACTCCAACGTCTCCATCTCGGTTGCGGCGATCCCAGCCCCAAGCGCGGCTTCCCAAAACGCCTGAATGGCCGTCTTGCCACAGCGGCTTTCTGCATGGGGCGGCCAGATCTGCGCCTCTGTTGTATAGACCATTGCCATGCCCGCCGCATCGCCACGACGTAAGGCTACACTAAAGCTCGCATTAACGCGATCAATTTCAGTTCGTGTTGGTGTTAGCATGGTAGTCATTCGCACCTCGCTTGAACCGATACGATCAGCTTTGGGTGGCGAGGGGTAAGGAACGATATCGAGATTGGTTCAGAACCTATGACTGACAAATTTGCCCGTCGGCAAGCGCTTACCTCATTTTCGCGCCGATAGGGAAGCTTGTCGTCGTGGAAAACACGACAAAGCGGAACGGGGCGCCCCCAACAATTTGCGTTTGCACGCTGTCCGGAATTCCCTGACAGAAGAGACTGTTATGGGTCAGGCGTGGCTGTGGGCGCGCCCACCCCTTGCTCCACCGCCCACAAGGCAACCTGAAGACGGGACGAGAGGCCCAGCTTGTTCAGAATGCGGGTGACATAGGTTTCCACACTCTTCACACCCACGACCAATTGCTCGGCAATTTCGCGATTGCTTTTACCCTGCGCCAGTAGTGCTGCCACCTGCGCTTCGCGGGCGCTGAGGCCATTTTTCCCGTTGCCGATTGGCGGCGCGACCGGCGTGGCGACTGCTTCGCTTCTTGGCGGTTGATCCGCCGTAAAGACAACGTCAACCACCTGCTGGAGGGTGAGGGTGCGGCCTTCGGCGCGGGCAGCCTGTAAACTTTCTTCATCCAACAGGTGGTGGATAAGCTGTTGCGTATGTTCCCACTGCACGCGATCGGTCATCGGCAACGCGGTGGTTACATTGAGCAGAAGCGTTTCGGTGGCGCCAAAGAGCCGGGCGGCGGCGCAGCCATCCCCGTTGGCGGCCAGGGTGGCGGCGATGCTGGTCAGACAGGCCACAATCCCGCGCCAACTGTTCAGCGCCAGATTGAGCTGCAAACTCTCTTGCAACAAAGCCCGCGCATTGGCAATGTCACCCAGGCGCAAGCTGGCATTGCCCTGCCCGCGCAACGCCAGCGCCAGAAAATTGGCGTCGCCCAACTGGCGGAAAATCTGCACACAGGCGCCGTAGGTTGCCGCTGCTGTGTCATACGCCGCCGACCGCAAGGCAAAAGCGGCCTGATAGAGGCGCGTCCAGGCAAAGCCGTGCTGCCCTGCCGCCCCGCTCCCCGCATCGACTTGTTGCCACAGGGCAAGGCTCTGGGCCAGCAACGCCTGTGCATCCGCCGCTGAACCCGCAAGAAAGGCGCAGACCCCCAAATTGCGCAACGCCGCCGCTACCACGGCAGCCGCACCGACCTGCTGACCCAGGTCATAGGCTTCTGCGGCGTGCGCTTGCACCACGTTGACATCACTGTCGATAATCATCTCCAGGGTGCAAAGCGCATTGAGCGCCTGTGCGCGCCGCAAACGCAATCCTTCGCTTTGGGTGATGGGCTGCGCCAGGAGCTTATGCAACCACTCCACCCCCTCCATCGTGCTGCCGCGTGAACCCCAGAAAATTTCCAGCGCGCTACAGAGCCGCAAGCCGCTGGCGCTTTGGTCGGCGTCCGCTGCTTGGCCGGCCACAATCCGTTCTAATGCCACGCGCAGATTGTCCACCTCCTGTTCCACCTGTTGAAAACCGGTGCGTTGGGTTGCGCTGGTAAAGTGACGCTGCGCCTGCTCGACCAGGGCCAGGAAATAGTGCAGATGACGACGGTGTGCGCCGTCAACTTGACCCGTTTCGACCAATTTATCATAGGCATATTGACGAATCGTTTCCGCCATCCGATAGCGCGCCACACCGCCTTGTTCCTGCATGGTCAGCAGAGATTTGTCGATCAACCGGGTGAGTATTTCGAGCAACCCGCCGGGGCCGACCGACTCCTCGGCGCAGACGGCTTCCGCCGCGGCCAGCGTGCAACCACCGGCAAAGACAGCCAGCTTTTGCCAGACCAGCCGTTCCTCGGCGGTGAGGAGCCGGTCGCTCCAATCGAGCGCCGCTTGCAAGGATTGGTGACGGCGCGGCGCCGTGCGATTTTGACCGGCCAGCAACTGTCTAAGGGTCGCTGACCGTTCCAGGGGCTGGCTCAACCACATGGCAATCTGTTCGACGCTCAACGCGCGGGTGCGGGCGGCAGCCAATTCAATCGCCAATGGCATGCCATCCAGTTGACGGCAAATGGTATGAATCAGCATGGTATTTTGGGCATTGGCCGCAAAACCAGGAGTGACGGCACGGGCGCGTTCGATAAAGAGGCGCTCCGCTTCGGAATGTAATAAGCGGTCCTTACCCGGCGCTGAAGCGGAGGGCGTTGCTGCTGCCTGTAAGGAGAGGGGCGGCACCGCCCACACCGTCTCACCCGTAATCAGCAACGCCTCGCGACTAGTGGTCAGAAGGCGCAGGTGGGGACAGTGCTGCAAGAGCGTGGCTGCTAGGGCGGCGCAGGCGTCGATCAAGTGTTCACAGTTGTCCAGGATCAGTAACAGATGCTGGGCGCGCAGGGATTGGAGCAACAGATCGAGTGGATCGCCGGTCCCTTCTTGGGGCAGACCGAGGGCGCGCACAACGGTTTGCGGCACAAGTTCGGCAGCTGTGAGCGCGTCCAATGCGACCCACCAGACGCCGGCACCACTCTCGCTGCGCCATTCGACGGCGGCTTGTAAGGCCAACCGGCTTTTGCCACAGCCACCCGGCCCGGTCAGGGTGAGCAGGCGCGTCGCCAGCAGCAGGCGCTTGACTTCGTCACATTCCCGCTCCCGCCCGACAAAGCTGCTCAAGGCAGCGGGGAGGTTGCTGAGAGAGGGGGGCTTGCTCATGGGTTTGCTCTCCATTATATCCAATGCAACGAGTAATAGCTGCTATGAAACGAACCGCCTCATCGTTTATAATAGTAACACCGCAATCGTGGCTAAAGCGTGGCCGGCACAGCGCGTGGAGAAAACCATGAGTGAATTGCGTCTCACCTTATTCGGCCAGACCACCATTCAGAAAAATGGCGTCGCTGTTACCGGCTTCAAATCCAGTAAAGCGGTTGCGCTGCTCTGTTACCTGGCCGTCACCGGTCACGCCGTGGCGCGCACGACATTGGTCAGCCTCTTCTGGGGCGAATTGGGCGAGGCCAACGCCCGCATGAATCTGCGCCATGTGCTGGCGAACCTGCGCGAACTGGTCGGGGATCATCTGGTCGTGACCCGCCAAACGGTCGCCTTTCAACGGGCAAGCGTCTACTGGCTGGATGTTGAACAATTTGAACTGGGCGTGACGCACAGCCACACCGCGGAAGTTGATGCTGCCCTTGCGCTCTACCAGGGTGATTTTCTGGCTGGCCTGGATCTGCGCCAGGCTCCTTTGTTTGAGGAGTGGCGTAACGCGCAACGGCTACGGTTGTGTTCGCTGGCGGTGGGCGCCCTCCAAACATTGGCCGACCAGGCCAGTGACCCCGAACAAGCAATTGCTTATTTGCGTCGCCTGCTCTCGTTGGAACCGTGGCGGGAAGCGGCGCACCGTCAACTCATGGAACGGCTGGCGTATCGTGGTCAGGTCACGGCCGCGCTGGCCCATTACGAAAGTTGTCGCCAGATCCTGGCCGAACAGTTGGCCGTCGAACCGGCGGCGGAAACAACGGCGCTCTACGAACGCTTGCGCTTGTCAACCCAAACCCCTCTCCTACGCTTGCCGGCGCCCACGACGCCTTTTGTGGGGCGCGCTACGGAAATGGCGCTCATTGCCCGCGATCTGGCCGATCCGGCTTGCCGCTGTTTGACGCTGGTTGGGCCGGGTGGGATGGGCAAGACGCGCCTGGCGCTAGCGGCGGCCACGGAACAGCTTCCCCACTTTCTACATGGCGTGGTCTTTGTCCCACTGGCGGCGGTCAGCGACTCCCAGTTGCTGGCGCCAGCCATTGCCGCCGCCCTACAATGCCCGCTCCACGGCCAAGCCGAGCCGACCCAACAGTTGCTCCACTACTTGCAAGCGCGGGAACTGTTGTTGCTGCTCGATAACCTGGAACAGTTGTCGGCGGGGTTGGCGCTGCTGACCGAAATGTTGACCCAGGCGCCCCGGGTCAAACTTCTGGCGACCTCACGCGAACGGCTCAACCTCAGGGCCGAATGGGTGATCGACATTGGGGGCTTGCCTTTTCCTGTGGATGAGGCGACACACCTGTTGCCGACCTATAGCGCCGTCCAGTTATTTGTTGAAACGGCCCGTCGCGTACAGAGCCATTTTGCCCTCACGCCCGCCAACGCCGCCGCCATTGGCCGCATCTGCCGGTTGGTGGCGGGGATGCCGCTGGGCATTGAACTGGCGGCGGCTTGGGTGCGCACCCTGACCTGTGACGAGATTGCCGATGAACTGGCGCGCAATCTCGACCTGCTCACCACCACCCAGCCCGATGTGCCGGCGCGCCATCAGAGCATGAGCGCCGTCTTTGCCCACTCTTGGCGTTTGCTGCCCGCTGCCCAGCAAACGCTGTTGGGACAATTGGCGGTCTTTCGGCGTGGTTTTCGCCAGGAGGCAGCGCAACAGATCTGTGGCGCTGCCCTCCGTGACCTGGCGGCGCTGGTGGACAAATCATTGCTCCAACGCGATGAGCAACAGGGACGCTTTGTCCTCCATGAATTGCTGCGCCAGTTTGCGGCAGAGAAACAGGCCACCACGGACGGTAACGGCGACCGGTCGGTGGAAGAGCGTCACGGCCACTATTACCTGGCGTGGTTAGCAACCTACACGGACGCGCTTCAGGGTGAAGAGCCGCACTTGGCCGTTGCTGCCATTCTGCCTGAAAGCGAAAACATTCGGCAAGCCTGGCGCTGGGCGGTGACGCATGACGCGTGGGATGCGCTAGGGCATGCGCTGTCGGCCTGGCGTAACTTCTACCACCTACGTGGCCTCTATACCGAAGCCGCCAACTGGTTAACCGAAGCGCTCCACCACTGCTCACCACCAGCCGCCGCACAGCCGATCAATGCCGAATGGCAAAGCATACAAGGCCGCCTGTTGCTTTGCGCTGCTGAAATTGCCGTGCAACAGAGTCGCTACGCCCAAGCATTACAACTGGCCGAAGCCGCCGACAAAGTGGCGACCCAACAGGCGGCGCCGGCGCACAAAGGGCAGGCGCAAGCCATGCTTGGCGAAATTCGGCGCTTGCAATGGGCCTCGGATCACGCCCTCGTCCATCAGCAACGGGCGGCGCCGTTATTGCTGCAGAGCGGTGACCGTCGCACCTATGCCCATTTATTGTTGCAAATGGGCAAAACGTATGAGCAACTACATCAGTGGGAGCAAGCACTGGCGCTGCAAAATGAGGCGTTGCATCTCTTTGAAGCGCTGGGTGACGGTTGGGGCTGTACAATCAGTTGGGGCGCGCTGGGCGCTGTGCATTATGGCCGCGGCGATCTTGATCAAGCGCTGGCTTGCACCCAACATGCCCTGGCGCGCGCCCAAGTTCTGCAAGTCCAGGCTGAGATCATGCACTTCACCGCCGAAATTGGGCGGATCTACTGGCGCACCCACCGTTACACGGCGGCGCTCGCACAGTTACACGCGGCGGTGCAACGGGCTGTTGCCCTTGGTTTGGGGCATCGGGTGAGTGACTACTATCGACTGATTGGTCATGCGTATAAAGACCTGGGCGATTTTGCACAGGCGCACACTTATCTCGAACAGGCAGTGCTCTTAGCGCAAAAGAGCAACGCACCGAGTGAGCAAATCGGCGCGTTGGAAACCATAGGTACGCTGGCTGAGGCAGAGGGTAGCACGCAGACCGCGCTAGAGTATAGTCGGCGCGCGCTGCAAGTGGCCGAACGCAGTGGCGATCCACGCTTGTTAGCGCGCTGTTTGGGTAAAGTGGGGCAGCTTTATGCGAAACTGGACCAATTCCCGCTGGCGCGCCAGTGGCTCGAAGCGGCTGTCGATATCCAGCAAGCGTTGGTGATGCGTGCCAACGAGCCGATCTTCCCCCACAACTTGAGCCGCCTGGCTCAGGTGCTTTACCGACAAGGCGAATATGTCGTCGCTGGAGGGTACTGTCAGCGTTGCCTGGATCTTCTCGACGAACAGGGGAAAACGATGTTCCATAGTAACGACATCCGGGTCGAGGCCGTGCTTACGCTGGCCCGCTGTTATTACGCGCAAGGTCAACCAGTGGCCGCGCGCCAAGCGCTGCAGACCCTGTTGGTCACGGTCGCCGATCCGGCGCAAGAGGCTAAAATTCAGGCAGTGCTGGCGCAATTTGCGTGATCACTACAACTCACCGGCACGCCATTCGGCGGAGAGGGGCGCGCCCGATCGCGTACCGGCGTCTGTGGCAAGGGTAGAAGCCAAAGATTGGCAGTTACCCGGGCACACCTGAATCGTAGGGGCGTCCGCTTGCCGGCGCCCCTACGATTCAGACGTTTTGCTCAAGGGCCTACAGGGCAGTGAGCGTCCACTGCTGCGACGTGTTATTTTGCGCTGGCCGGGTAACAACCGCAAAGTCGTTAGCCGCATCTTCATGTGCGTCCAGGAAGCGGCCATTACTCATTTGCTGCACCGTGTAGCGATTGTTCCCCAAGGGACGCAGAATCCACCGTTGGGTATCATTATTCTGCGCGGTGCGGGTCACGGCGGCAAAGTCGTTGGTCGCATTTTCATGCGCATCGAGGAAGCGGCCGTTGCTTTCTTGCCGAATGGTGTAAACGCCGGCCACAAAGGTGAGCTGCCAGCGCTGGGAGTCGTTATTTTGCGCCGGGCGGGTCACGGCGGCAAAGTCGTTGGCGGCATCTTCATGGGCATCCAGGAAGCGGTTATTGATCACTTGTTGAATCGTATATCGGTTGTCGCCCAAGGGATTGAGCCGCCAGCGTTGCGAATTGTTATTCTGCGCCGTGCGCGTGACCACCGCAAAATCGTTGGCCTCATTTTCATGAGCGTCCATAAAACGCGCCGTGTTCATTTGCTGGATCGTGAACTGATCATTGTTCTGATAGAGCAGCACCCAGCGTTGCGAATCGTTGTTCTGCGCCGTGCGGGTAACGACCGCAAAGTCATTAGCGGCAGTTTCATGGGCATCCAGGAAGCGGTTGTTGAGAAGCTGGCGAATGGTATAGACGGCGCCAACGGGGGTGAGCCGCCACTGCTGCGAGTTGTTATTCTGCGGCGGGCGGGTGACCGCGGCAAAATCATTGGCCCCATTTTCATGGGCATCCAGGAAGCGGTTATTGACCACTTGTTGGAAAGTGAAGCGCCCTTGCAACAAATTGGGCACCAGATGGTCAAAGCGCGTGGTTTTGCTGCAATCCTCGCCACGGCAACCGTTTGTCGGACAGACGAGGGAAACCATGCAGGAGCCGTTCAGCACAAAGTCCGTCTCACCCCGCACGAGAATCCCTTCGACGGTATGCGTATTGGCGTTAAAGACGGGCGAACCCGAATTACCGCCATAGGTGTCTAAATTCGCCACGAAAAATTCGGTCGGTGTGTTGTCGCGCACATTGGCGCCGGGTGCATATTTGATCGGCAACCCAACCGGATGACCAATCACATAGACCGCCTGGTTGGCGCCAATCGTGCCGGCGCGGCGGATGGTGGTAATGCGGTGATTCGTTACGGGGCGATCCAGCCTGACAAGCGTCCAATCGGCGTTGTCGGCATTGGTCAGCCGGTGATCGATGACGCTGGCCCCGCGGTAAATCTCGCTGTTGCTGATCGTGGTTTGGGCGTTAGCGGCATTGGTCATGCGATAGCCAAAGACAAAGCGCGTATTGGTGACATTCCCCGCATTGACGCAATGACCAGCCGTCGCCACAATATCCGGCGCCACCAGAAAGCCGGAACAAAAGGCCCCTATCGGCTGGTTGCGAAAAGGCTCGGTGGCGCAAAGATTTTGCTGCACACCAAAATTCTGGGTCTGTAAGGTCGATGTGCCATTCCCGTTATCCGTAATCGCGCCGGCTTGCCACAGGCTGACGACCGAATCAGCACTGTCCAAGATGGCCTGATCGGCTACGGTGAAGAGATCTTGCCGATTGTCAACCCCATAAATAACCTTTTGTCGGGCAACCACATTTGCCAAAATCTGGGCGGTATCAATATCGGCGAGCGGGCCAGGAGTAGCGGCCGGCGCGCTGGCTGGGGCCGCGTGTGTCGCCGCGCCGCGTACACGTAATTCCTCCACAAGCTCTTCCAATGGCATGGCGTCCAACAATTGCTCATGTTGCATAGTTCGTTTCCTTTCAAGAACAGTAGGTATCGTACAGCCTTCGGGGTATACAGCCTTAGCGTGCTTCACGCATTTCCTGAAACTTAAACTGTTCAGCCCCCACAATGGTAATCGTCAGGACGTACTTACATACAATGCCTCCTTCCAGACGTATGTCAAGGGTAAATTCGCGGCGGGGCGGATAGGTCTTGATGAGATAATCCTCCAGCTTGACAGCGATGATGTACGGCTGGGCCTGGAGCCATGCTGTCAGTTCATCCAGCTTGTGGACACGCTGCGTAACCGTGGCAACCGCGGTTTGCAACGCTTCAACTTTGTCGATCGGTAGAAAATTTTCAGCCATCATCCCTCCCTACCTTGATTTGCCACCCTGATTTGCCACCCTGATTTGCCACCCTGATTTGCCACCCTGATTTGCCACCCTGATTTGCCTACGTCAATATGAACGCTGGCCGCGGCAAATTTCCAGGATTGATGCTTGCCAATCATGCGGATTAGTCGTGAATTTGTGGGTTGGCGGCGAGGATTGCCTCTGCCACGCTCCATAATTGTGGTAGAAACGCCTGGAGTTGCTCACCGCGTTGTTGTAGATCGGCAAATGATAGTATGCCGAGATCGGCGAGCAGGCGTTGAAAGCCGGGCATAAATGGCGCGTACTGTTCCGGCGCATCGTGGTGCAGCACTTTCAGACAGCGGGCATAGGTGGCGACGATCCAGAAGATGGCTTCGCGGTGGAGACCCTGCTCGATCAACTCCTGGCTGCCCTCAATGGCAATGGGGCGCGATAGGTCGTTGAGATCGGAGGCAAAAAAGAAGGGGGTTTTGATCACCGTCTTGGCAACATCAAAGACGGTTGTGAGCGCAGTCAAATGCCCTTCTACTTGCGCCCTCTCCAGCTTTGCACAACCGAGTAAATCCAACAGACGTTCGTGAAAAGCTAAATGTCCGTACTCCGCCAATAGTTCACGCACGGTCACATAGCGTCGGCGCACGGTTGGGTTGCGTAGACCGGCCACCAACAGCACATGGGTGGTCACACCAGTGGCAAAGAGCCAGGTCATCACCTGATCATGGAAGGGATCGTCGGCCTTGATTGAGGCCAGATTGCGCAGAATCCGGTTGCGCGCATCTTCACAGCGCCGGTAGACCCACTGCCGTTTGGCATAGCCTGCCGCCACGGCCACTTGCAATTGAGTCAGCATCCCGGTCGGATCAGCGATCACGCTGGCGTTGTGAAAACTGCCCGCGAGGTGGTATTGACCCAGCACCACCTCCGCCGAACGTAGTTGGTCACTGGGCAAGTAAGAAACTTCGAGCAAGACGCCCTGGTACAAAAACTTGCCCAGCTTAACCGCCGGCGGATCGGCAAAGACGACCATAATGTCCAGGTCCGAGGTTGCCGGCAGAATGGCGTCATCGGGCAGCCAGTTGGTCGAGCCGTGGTAGAAGGCGCCGGCAAAGCCGGGAAATTTCTCGGCTGCTTCCGATACCCACTGGCTTGCTACAGCTTTGGCGGTTTTGACAAGCATAAAGCTTCTTTCCAATTTACCTTACTAATGATCGGTTAGTCATCAAAATTAGTCAACAATGGCCTGATAGGTCAACACCCGCAACGCCCGCCGCACCGGGTAACTCGACGAGGGCATCAATTGCGTCATGAAATTGACAAACTGCTCCTCCACCGGATCGACCCAGAAGGTGGTGCTGGCCGCGCCGCCCCAGGCAAATTCACCCGGCGAGCCGCGAATCTGCGCCTTGGCCCGGTCGAGCATGACCGCGCCGCCCAGGCCAAAGCCGATGCCGTCATAGGGGGTTTCGACCCATGTCAATCTCTGCTACCCCCTACGGCAGGTAAAAGGTTTCCACAACCTGTGCGCCTTCGATCCTGAGTGTATAGCTAATGGGGAAGGTGGCTTGCGTGCTGTAAATCACGACCGTGTAGGGCGCCGTATCGACGGCCCGAAAACCGGCGACCCGTTCGTTGCTCATGCTGCGAAAGACCGCTTTGCCGGTCGTGAGCGCCAGCGTATCCGGCTCGGCGCCCGTCAAGTATTGGCGAAAGCCGACCTCATCAAAGACCCAGAAATTCAGACCGGTTGCGTCTGCCGGCGCCATCGTTGCGACATCAGCCGGCGCCAGGCGCAAGAGTAATTGCGCATTCACCTTGTGCGGTTTGAGCCGTATGAGTTGTTGTGCGTGTGGTGTGGCCAGTGTTCCCTTGATGGTTAGCTCGCGTTTATTACGCCCCAAACTGGTGCGCGCCGCCGGGCGGATGGCAGGCGTTGGTGATTGGATTGGTGTCATTACCGGTGTTGGGGGCGGTGTTGGGAGCGTCGTCACTGTTAAGGTGTTGATGGTGTCAACCATGGTTGTTTCGGTGAAGGCGGCAGTTGTGACCAATGGTGTTGGCGTCAGCACAACTGCGGCTGTGTTGACCGGCGCCGACTGAGGCGGCGGGTCAAGCACCGTGACTTGATGCGCGCCATCGGTTACAAAACCATTGGTGACACGTAAGGTGAAGGTGGCGGCTTGCGGCGATTCATTGAGAAGGACAAGGGCGTAGGTCGCCCAGCCGGTGGCGCGAAAGCCGGCGCCAACCACATTGTCCGGGGTGGAAAGAGCAAAATTGGCGCTGCCGGCTGCCAGCGCCAGTGCGCTAAAGGATCCGTCTTCTTCACCCAATCGGCGTAACTGTTGCTCATCAAAAATAAAGAAGTTTAGCCCATGATTGGCCGGCAAGAGGCGATCCCACTCAACCAGCACCGTAATCTGGGCGTCAGCAAATTCCGGTTCTAACCCCAGCCAGATCTGGGCATAGGCGTCGCCTGGCAACAGGCCTTGTACAGCGCGGGTGCGCACAGGCTCAGCCCTTGGGGCAGCCATCCCACGCTTTTGATGTAAGAGCAGCAATGTGCTGAAAAGAAAGAGCGGAAGAATAACAATAAGCATCGCTTTATAAATCAAGGTGCGCAAGGCGGTCATGAATTTCCCATTTCTTCTGATCCAGGCTACGCTACTCATCCAAGTGGCAAGCTCTTGCTAAAGAATCAATGTGGGGGCATTACAGGAAAGAAAGTTATTATAAGGATGTCTCGGTTTGGCGTCAAACGGTGTTCGGCATAAACGGGTAGAAAATGTGAGAAATTTCAGCTCTATTGCGCAAAAGTAGCCCAATCGTTTACGAAGCGTAAGCAAATCATCTTCTACTCTATCAGGCTTGACGCACCCGGCAATTATCAGTAGAATGCAGAGGTGTATAACCAAGACCGAAGCTGTTCTTCCCTGTAGCCGGGCCAAATTGTTCTGTGGATACGCTCCTCCGGCTGCGTAAAGAATCGTTTTGGCCATAGCAACAGCACAACGACAGCCCAATTTCCAACCTGACCAAGCGATCACCATGTCGAGTCTGCTCTTTCTGAACCGGCCAACGTGCATTCACCCCCTGCTCTGTTTGTGCTTTGGTCTACTGGCGCTGCCCTTCCTCACCGGTTTTGGGCCGCCCCAGTTGGTGGATCGTATCTATGTTCCCACCCAACGGGTTAAGGTTGGCGCTATCCAACCGCTGACCGCCGCGCGTCAGCTCCCGGAGCTTTCGGCGGAAGCCTATCTCCTCTACGATCTTGACGCCAACCAATTGTTGCTCACCCACAATATTCATGCCGCCCTGCCGCCGGCCAGCTTAACCAAGCTCATGACCGCCTTACTCGTCTTGGAGCAAGCTGATCTCACCGCCGAAGTGACCATTGAGGGGAGCGACCTGGTTGGGGGCGCCACCATGGCGCTGCGCGCCGGCGAAACGCTCACGGTGGAACAGTTGCTCTGGGGGATGTTGATTCCCAGCGGCAACGATGCGGCGACAGCTCTGGCGCGCCACGTTGCCGGTTCGTCGAACGCGTTTGTGGAATTGATGAATCAACGGGCGCAAGCGTTGGGCTTGGCCGCCAGCCATTTTGTCAACCCCCACGGTTTGGATGTTGCCGGCCATACGAGCAGCGCCGCTGATCTACTGCTCTTGACTCAATTGCTCTGGCGCTACCCGCTCTTCCGACAGATCGTGGCCGTCGCCACGACTGAAATCGCCGGCCATCAATTGCGCACCACTAACGAATTGCTTGGTCAGGACCATCGCATCAATGGCATCAAAACCGGCACAACCGACCGCGCTGGACAGTGTCTGGTCGCCGGTTTGCAACAAAATGGGCGTCAAGTCTTTATTATTGTCCTCAACAGCCGTGACCGCTACGCCGACACCCAAGCGCTCTACAGCTATTACAATGCCAATTATGCCTGGTTTGACGGCCACCAGGCGGAGCTGACAACCCTCAATCGCCTCTATGGTGACGACGGCAAAACCTGGTATCTGCGACCGGAGGGCAAGCCAACCGCCTGGCTTCTGCGTCGGGAAGATCTGGCGCGTCTGCGCAGTTATCATCGCCTCCATTTGCCCAGTGCTGATCAACCCTGGCAGCCCGGTATGCCGGTGGGTGTGTTAGAATGGTGGCTGGATGATCGACTCATTGGCGCACAATCGTTGATCTTCTGGTAGCAATGCACAAATCATCTCATCAGTCCGCAGTCGTATAGTCCAGAGTCCAGAGTCGGTCTGTGGCAATTCCAGTTTCGTTGGGGTTTACTGATACTGGCAAACTGTCGGTTTTTAGCGGATAATGGATAGTAATGATTTGTGACGCTCTTTTTGCGCTTGGCAGGTGCTGCACCTGCCAAGCGCAAAAAGAGCGTATAAAAAGGAAACTTTATGCGTGAAGAACGATTACAGAAAATTTTAGCCGCAGCCGGGGTTGCCAGTCGGCGGGCTTGTGAAGAGTTGATTTTGGCCGGGCGGGTGAAGGTCAATGGCGTGACGGTGACCGAGCTGGGGACGAAGGTCGATCCAACCAACGTGCAGATTCAGGTCGATGGCAAACCGGTTCACCTACCGGCGCGCCATCAATACATCAAGCTGCACAAGCCACGCGGCGTCATCAGCGATATTGGCGGTGATCCGGGGGAGCGGGAAACCGTGGCCGATCTCCTGCCGGAGGGTAGTCGGCGTCTCTTTCCGGTGGGGCGGCTCGATGTGCATAGCGAAGGCTTGATTCTCCTGACCGATGACGGTGAACTCGCCCACAAGTTGACCCATCCCCGCTTTCAACATACCAAAACCTACTATGTGCTGGTGGCCGAACGTCCGACCGACCTGGCGCTCAACCAACTGCGCCGTGGCGTTGACCTGCCCGAAGGACGCACGGCGCCGGCGCAAGTGCGGGTGGTAGAGGCCCTACCCGCCGAATTGAATCTGAGCAAAGGGCCAACCGAAGGAGTCTGGCTGGAGATCATCTTGCGCGAAGGCAAAAAGCGCCAGATTCGTCACATGACCGCCGCTGTCGGCTACCCGACGCTGCGTCTGGTGCGCTGGGCGATTGGCCCGCTGACGCTGGGCGATCTCAAATTGCGCGAGGCCAAACCGCTTACCGGTCGCGAAGTGGCGGCGCTGCGCACGCTGGTCGGCTTCGCCAATCCGCTGCCGGGCCAGCAACGACAATCTCCCCAGCGCTCCCGGGATGATGCACCCCGTCCGGCGCGCTCAGGTGGCCCTGACCGTTCGCGGCGCACTCCCAGCCGACCAACTGGCCGATCAACGGGGCGCCCCACCCCAAAACCAGGGAATCGCCCCCGCGGCAGACCCCAAGGTCGCTAAAAAGTAACGATTCGGCCCGCGCACAGCCGGTCCGTGATCGGCTGTGCGCGGGCCGAATCGTTACGCAAAAAATCAGTAAAATTTCGAGTCCTATCCCAACCACAAAAAGATCATGCACGAATTATCAACTTATTCTGCGGATGAAATCGCTGAGGGATTGGCAGCGCTGCGCGCGTTACAGCCTGCCATTATTGCCATTGATGGCCCCGCTGCCGCCGGGAAAAGCACCATTGGTTATCAGTTGGCGCAACAACTCAATTTCCTTTACTTTGATACGGGTATCATGTATCGCGCCGTCACTTACGCCGCCTTAGAACGGGGGGTGGATCTGCATGATGCGGCTGTGATCGGCGCCCTGGCCCAGGCCATTCAGATCGACATCACCCCGACGCCGCCCGAACAGGCGCATGAACGGCTGGTCAATGTCCTGGTTGATCAGGTGGATGTCAGCGGCCGGCTTCGCACCGGCGAGGTGGATCGCAATGTCTCGACGATCAGCGCCTATGCCGCGGTGCGCGAGGCGTTGAGCCAACAACAGCGCCGCATTGCGCAGCGCTATGGCAGCGGCGCCGCCGAACGTCCCGGCATCGTTATGGTCGGACGCGATATCGGCACCGTCATCCTGCCGGATGCGCCGCTCAAGATTTACATGGAAGCGACCATCGCTGAACGCGCCCGCCGCCGCTACTGTGAATTGCGCAGTAAGGGGCGCAAGGTCTCCGTCGCCCAAATCCTGGATGAATTGAAGCAACGGGATAAGCTAGACAGCGAACGGGCGCATTCACCGTTGCGTCCTGCCGCAGATGCTGTTATCATTGACACATCCGATCTCTCGACGGAGGAAGTGATACACGAGATTTTAGCAATCGCCCATAACCGGATTCAGCAGTGATCAAACATTACACAGATTACACAGATTACAGGAAAGCAAATCTGCCTAATCTGCGTAACCTTTGAACATAAAATTCATGCAGCAAGAGAAGATCAGGAACCATGACAGAGACTTGTTTGACGCGCGACCAGAAGCTGGAGCTATATTACTGGATGCGACTCACGCGCACGCTCGACGAAATGGCGGTCGCGCTCTGGAAACAGGGGCGGGGCGTGGGGGGGATGTTTAGCCAACGTGGCCACGAAGCGATCAGCGTCGGCACGGGCTATGCCCTCGGCCCGGATGATGTGGTGGCGCCGATGCACCGCGATCATGGTTGTTACATGCTGCGCGGCATGACGCCGCGGCGCATTATGGGCAACCTGCTGGGCCGCGCGACGGGAACCAGTCGCGGGCGGGACGCCAACATGCACGGCGTCGGCGATCTGAACCTCAACCTGATTGGCTTTATCAGCCATCTGCCCCAGTCGCTGCCGGTGGCTTTGGGCGCGGCGGTCAGCTTTCTCTATCGCAACGAGCCACGCGTCGCCATGACCTACATCGGCGACGGCTCGACCAGTGAAGGCTTGTTTCACGAGACGCTCAACCTGGCCGCGATCCTTCATGCGCCTTATATCCTGATTGTTGAAAACAACCAATACGCCTATTCGACGCCGTTGTCGCAACAAATGAAGGTCGAACACATTGCCGACCGCGCCGCCGCCTATGGCATCCCCGGCGTGATTGTCGATGGCAATGATGTGGAGGCGGTCTACGCCATCACCAAAGAGTACATCGAACGGGCGCGCAACGGTGGCGGCCCGGTGTTGATCGAAGCTAAAACCATGCGTATGATGGGCCACGCCATCCATGACGGCGCCGAATATGTGCCGCGTGAACTGCTGGCCGAATGGGAAAAGCGTGACCCTGTTGTCACCTATGAAGTGCGCCTCATGGCCGACGGCGTCGCCGATGAGGTTGAGATCGACGAGATCAAACAGCGCTGCACTGTCGAGATCACCGACGCCATCCAGTACGCCGAAAGCAGCCCATTCCCTGATCCAAGTACCGTCGAAGAGGGTGTGTATGCGCCGTAGGTTGGCCACTGAGATAAAGCAAGATGAGTATTACACACTTTGAGTTATCAAATTTTACAGCGTTTGAGCAAGCACAGTTTGAATTTTCGCCAGGGATCAATGTTTTGATCGGTGAAAACTCAACTGGCAAAACTCATGTCTTGAAAAGTTTATATGCGCTGCTAAAGGTTTGTGAGACTACTCAGGCTATGCAAGCCATCGACCAAAGTAAGTTGGGTAGCGCCATCACCAACAAACTGTTGGGCGTCTTGAAACCTGATGCTATTACGCGCTTAATCCGACAAGGACAACAAAGCGCCCAGTTAACAGTGGGTGTTGGCAATCAACAATTACAAGTTGTGTTAACAGCAGAAAGCGCCGTCAACGCCACAGCCACACAACTGCCGACGCCAACGTCTGTTTTATACTTGCCAACCCAAGAGTTTCTGTCCGGTTCTGAGGGATTTATTGCGGCTTACCAACGGCGCGAAAGTGCCTTTGATGAAACTTATGGTTGGAACAAGATTGGCCGGCCCAACAATCGGAATGCGCGCAGAAAGCGCAGGATGTAATTTTCTTAAAACAGATCAAGGCCAAAGTGGGTTGGTGAGCCAACCCTGTCGCCGTTGTGGCGTTGCACACGATTACTAATCAACTTCCTGAAGTTCAAATTCATAATTTACCAACACAAAAACTATGAGTCAAGTAGGAACCAATTTTGGTTTTGCTGACACTGAACAGCAAACCGATGAAAGCCGCCAATTAACCTATATCGCCGCCATTAGCGAAGCTTTGCGCGAAGAAATGGAACGCGACCCCAACGTCCTGCTCATGGGCGAGGATATTGGCGGCAGCTTTGGCGGCGCGTTCAAAGTGACCAAGGGCTTTGAAGAGCAATTTGGCGCGCGCCGCGTCATGAACATGCCGATGGCCGAGTTGGGCTTTGTCGGCATGGCGACCGGCATGGCCTTTATGGGGCTGCGTCCGGTGATCGAGATGCAATTTGCCGACTTTATCACCACCGCCTTTGACAGCATTGTCCAATACGCCGCCACCAACTTTTACCGCTGGCAGGGCGCGGTGCCATGGGTTATCCGTGCGCCGAGCGATGGCGGCTTGCGCTCCGGCCCCTTCCACAGCCAGAACCCGGAAGCGTGGTTTGCCCATGCCCCCGGTCTCAAAGTGGTGACACCGGCCACCCCCGCCGATGCCAAAGGCTTGCTCATTGCCGCCATTCGCGATAACAACCCGGTGATCTACTTTGAAGCCAAGCCGCTCTACCGTTCGCTCAAGGGCTATGTGCCGCCAGGGGAGTATGTGGTGCCGATTGGCAAAGCCCACCTGGCGCGCAGCGGCGACGATCTATCGATCATTGCCTATGGCGCTCAGGTGCGCGAAGCATTAGCCGCCGCAGAACGACTGGCCGAAGCCGGCATTGGAGCCGATGTGCTGGATCTACGCACGGTGAAGCCGCTCGACACCGAAGCCATTTTGACAACCGCCCGCAAGACCGGCAAGGTGTTAGTCGTTCATTCTGCCAGCCAGTTGTTGGGGGTCGGCGCTGAAGTAGCTTCGCTCATTGCCGATCAAGCCTTTGAATGGCTCGATGCCCCGGTGCGGCGCTTAGGCGGTTTGGATGTACCCATTCCCTTCAGCCCAATGCTGGAAGACGCCTACCGCCCCAGTGCCGAGAAGATTTACCAAATTGCCAAAGAGTTGGCAGAATTTTAGCTATGGCTGTCAAAATGGCAACCCTCTGTTATGTGCGGCAGGGGGGCAAGACCTTGATGTTGCACCGCATCAAAAAAGAAAATGACATGCACGCCGGCAAGTGGAATGGCCTGGGCGGTAAATTGCTGCCGGGCGAGACGCCGGAAGCTTGTGCCATCCGCGAGGTGTGCGAAGAGAGCGGGTTGACGCTGGTCAACCCCGTTTTGCGCGGGCTGATCACCTTTCCCGGGTTTGCGAATGACGATGATTGGTATTGCTTTTTGTTTGTCGGGCGAGAGTTTACCGGTGAATTGATCGACTCTGATGAAGGCGTCCTGGCCTGGATCGATGACACGGCGCTGCTCGATCTCCCGCTCTGGCCGGGCGACCGGATTTTCATCCCCTGGCTGGATGTGGATGCCTTTTTCTCTGGGCGCTTCCGCTATGTTGACGGGCAGTTGCAAGATCATGATGTGGTCTTTTATTCACCCCAAGGGATAATTAAACCTGCAAGCGCCCTGACCCCACCCGTTACAGCCGTTGTTGACCCGACTGCCTACTCCTATCAGCCCAGCGAAGACACTTACTGCTGGATGTGTCGGGGGCCAGTGATCAAGCGCCACTGTAAGATTGTCTGCCAGGTTTGCGGCTTCACACGCGATTGTAGTGATCCGTAGTCGCGTAGTCGCGTAGTCGCGTAGTCGCGTAGTCGCGTAGTCGCGTGGTTGCGTGGTCGCGTAGTCACATAGTCTCGTGTCCTTTGTCTCTCTATTTTACCTATACCAACGCAATGAAACGACCACGCGACTACACGACCAAACGACCAGGCGACTATAAGTTTAGGAAAGACATTATGACCTTGATGCGCATTATGGATGTACCGACCGCCCAACAGAGCATTCTGCGGCGGGCCGCTTGGGATGAATGGGATGTGCCGGCGACCATGTTGGATCGCAACGAGGCGCTCTTTGGCGAACGGATTGGGCCGGACGAAGTGGTGCGCCGCATTCTGGCCGATGTGCGCCAGCGGGGCGACACGGCGCTGGTCGAATGGAGCGAACGGCTCGACCGGGTGACGCCGACAACGTTGGTGCTGAGTAAACAACAGATCGCCGCTGCGTATGATCAGGTGGACGCTGACTTGGTTGCCGCCATGAAAGTGGCCGCTCAACGCATTGAAACCTTTCACCGCCGCCAACCTTCGCTGGCCTGGTCACATACGGACGCGGAAGGGGTGCTGGGGCAGTTGGTACGACCAATTCCCCGCGTCGGCATCTACATCCCCGGCGGGCAAGCGCCCCTCTTTAGCTCGCTTCTGATGACGGCGATTCCGGCGCGAGTGGCCGGCGTCCCGGAAGTAGTGGTTATTACGCCGCCCCAGCGTGACACCGGCTTGCCTCATCCGGCGGTGCTGGTGGCGGCGGACATTGCCGGCGTTGATACCGTTTATGTCGGCGGCGGCGCCCAGGCGATTGGCGCGTTGGCCTTTGGCACGGCGACCATTCGCAAAGTCGATAAAATCTGCGGGCCAGGCAATATCTTTACCACGCTGGCGAAACGGCAAGTCTTTGGCATGGTTGGCATCGATGGCCTGCCCGGCCCAACCGAGACGCTGGTCATTGCGGATGAAAGCGTTGATCCCCGGCTGGCGGCGGCGGATCTGCTGGCGCAGGCCGAACATATTCTGGCCTGCGCCATTTTGCTGACGCCCAGTCGCGCCGTGGCGGAACAGGTGCAGGCGGCGGTGATGAAACAGTTGGAGGATTTGCCGGATACGGCGGAGTTGGAGCAATCGCTGGCTAGTGGTAGCGGCATTGTGGTCACGCGTGACCTGCCTGAAGCTTTTGATCTTGCCAACGCCTACGCCCCGGAACATCTCTGTCTGCTGGTCGATCAGCCGGAGCAATACCTGGATCGGGTGCAAAATGCCGGCGGCGTCTTCCTGGGCGAACGCAGCTTTGAGGTGCTGGGCGACTATGTGGCCGGCCCCAGCCATGTCATGCCCACCGGTGGGACGGCACGCTTTACTAGCCCGGTTAATGTCAATGACTTTGTCAAATTGATCAGCGTTGTGGGACTGAATGAAACTGCACTCCATGCCATCGGCCCCGCGGCCCAACAAATGGCCGAGGCGGAAGGGCTGTTTGCCCATGCCGCGGCGGTGAAACAGCGTATGTCGTCAGGCGAGGCCGCATAAACTTTGATCAAACTGGTCTATTGCTCTATTGTCCACTGGTACTTCGCAAAGAGCGCCCGCAGCTTCGCGTTAATCTCCGCTTTCTCCAGCCCATATTGTTCCAGGGTGTAGTGGTGTTTGGATTTATAGCTGGCCTGGCGCGCTTGTTCCTGCTCCAGGCGTTGTAAAAAACGTGCAGAGGGTTGCCAGTGGAAAAAACGAAAGATGGCGATAATCGTTTCTGCCGGCGCTTTGAGTAAGGTCTCGTACTTGAGCGTGTAGAAGGCATCATCGGCGACTACTTCTTCCAACACCAAACAGCGCTGGTAGAAAGCCATGCCCAACTCGGCCCACGCACGGTAGGCTGGGGCAGTGAAGGGCAGCGCCGGGCTATGTACTTGGTACATTGCGCTGAACATGCTCACAAACGAAGGCAGCGCTTCATAAGGGTGCCGGGCAATATAGATGATCTTAGCATCCGGGAACCGGGCTAACAGGGTTTGCATACGACCACTGCTAAAGACATTCTTGGTGAGATACGTTTTGTTGGGGCCGGTGGCATAGACAAAACGTTGCAGACAATTTTCGTAAAAATCCATCATCTGTTGCCTGGTCGCCTCCGGGCAATCATCGAGAAAATGGTTCGCTGTCACTTTGTCCACAAAGGGGAAGAGCAGACAAATGCCCGCACTCATGAAGGGCAAGAAGAATAAGTTTTCATCTTCCTCGGCCTTCGTAAAACCCATCGGGTGAATCTCATCCCAGCCACCGAAACAGAGCTGATCCAGCTTTGCCAACAGGCGCTTGATGGGTTGGCCGCACCGTTTGTCCACTCTGTTAATCACACGAATCAATTTGTGAAAACAGACCGCCGGGAAGAGGGTATCCAGCAAGCGCATGTAGGTGTAATGGTTTTCTTCTAGCGCCAGCAACCGCTGTAGATAAGTGGTGCCACTGCGGGGATTGGCGATGACAAAGACTGGCGCGGTAATCTTGACCTTTTTATAATCAGCATAAAAGAGTTCATCGATCAACCGCATGAGCAACAAGATCGCCTGATGGAAAAAATAGAGTGGCAAAAAACCGATGACCATCAGCCATAGCCGCCAGCTTCCTTTGCGTAGGGTTAGTTGCAAACAGTGACGGAAAATTTTGTAATTGACATAGTAGAAGCGGCTGCTGCCGTAGCTCATGCTTGTTTTCCTGCTGCTTGTGGCGCGCGTTGCAAGGTTTAGGACTGCGTAAGACGGCTTGATCGCCAGAGAGACCTGTCAGGTTTCCAAAACCTGACAGGTCTGGTGCTGGGTAAGCCCTAAGGTTGATAACAGATGGTTAGCATCATATACAAAAGCGTTAATTTCAGCCACTTTCTTTGCCCTGATCTGCACGAATCGCCGCTACAAAGGCTACCATCAACCGAATCATGGTATAATGAACCCAGCGAATTCAGCCAGCAACCAAGGAGGAACCTATGCGAGTTGTCATTATCGGCGGAAGCGGCCATGTCGGCACTTATCTCGTGCCACGGCTGGTAGCCGCTGGCTGCGAAGTGATCAATGTCAGTCGTCAACAGCGCGACCCCTATCAACCCAATGGCGCGTGGCGACAGGTGCAACAGGTACAGATCGACCGCACCGCCGCCGAAACCGCCGGCGACTTTGGCGCGCAGATTCGCGCCCTGGCGCCGGATATTGTCATCGACATGATCTGTTTTACCCCAGAGAGCGCCCGCCATCTGGTCGAAGCGCTGCGCGGCCAGGTGCAACACTTCCTGCACTGTGGCACGATCTGGATTCATGGCCCCAGCGTCGAAGTCCCCACCACTGAACTACAGCCCCGCCGCCCCTTTGGCGATTATGGCATCAACAAAGCGGCCATCGAAACGTATCTGCTGGCCGAAGCGCGGCGCAACGGCTTTCCAGCTACCCTCGTACACCCCGGTCATATTGTCGGGCCAGGGTGGGCGCCGCTCAACCCGGCGGGTCACTTTAACCCGGTTGTCTTTGCCAAATTGGCACGCGGTGAAGAAGTCGCCCTGCCCAATCTCGGCATGGAAACGGTTCACCACGTTCACGCCGACGATGTCGCCCAGATTTTTATGCAGGTAATCGCCAACCGTAGCACAGCGCTTGGTGAAAGTTTTCATGTCGTTTCCCCGGCAGCGCTCACCTTGCGCGGTTATGCGGAAGGGATGGCGGCCTGGTTTGGGCAACCGGCCAACCTGACCTATCTGCCGTGGGAAGCCTGGCGGCAAACGGTCAGCATCGACGAGGCGCGGGCGACCTGGGATCACATTGCTCACAGTCCCAATTGCAGCATTGCCAAAGCGCAGCGGCTCCTTGACTACCGACCGCGCTACAGTTCGCTGCAAGGGGTGCAAGAAGCGGTGCGTTGGTTGATCGACAATGGGCAGCTTGCGCTTTGAATCATTAATGGAAAATGGAGAATGGAAAATGGTTAATGTGGTGCTGTTGGGCGCCGGCGGCTATGGGGATTTTTATCTGCGCACGCTGCGGACGGAAGCTGCTGATCACCAGGTGAGATTGGTAGGCGTTGTGGATCCGACGATCAACGGCAGCCCGCTGGCAACAGCTTTAGCCGAGACGCAGATTCCGTGCTATCCGGACTTAGCAACAGGATTGCAGCGTGAAACGGTGCGTTTGGTTATAATCGCTGCACCCATTCATTGGCACGCGCCCTATACCCAAACCGCTTTGGCACATGGGGTCAATGTGCTTTGTGAAAAACCGCTCTGTGCGACAGTACAGGAAGCCGCCCAACTGCTTGCCGCTCAACAACAAGCGGGGTGCTTTGTCGCTGTCGGCTATCAATGGTCGTTCTCGGCGGCAATCGGAGCCTTGAAGGCCGATATTCTCGCCGGTCGGTTGGGCGCACCACGCCGGTTCAAGGCGAGTGTCCTCTGGCCGCGCACCGCCACCTACTACGCACGCAACAACTGGGCTGGCCGGTTGCGGATGCCCGATGGTCGCTGGGTGTTGGATAGCCCCGTCAGCAACGCCACCGCCCACTATCTGCATAATCTCTTCTACCTGCTGGGTGATCGGCGGGAGAGCAGCGCCCAACCAGTGACTGTGCAGGCGGAACTCTACCAGGCCAACGCCATCCAAAATTGTGACACAGCCGCTTTGCGCTGTACAACCGCCAACGGGGTAGAGATTCTCTACTACGCCTCCCATGCTATTCTTCAAACCGTTGGACCGCGCTTTCACCTGGAGTTTGATGACGCCGTCGTGACCTATGAGACCAACAACGCCGGTCCCCAAAGCCCTGACGTGATTGTCGCCCATTTCAAAACGGGGCATCGCCACAGCTATGGCTTCCCCTTTGTCGACGAAGCGCGCAAACTCTGGCAAAGCGCTGATGCCGTGCGGGGCGGTGCGCCGGTCGCTTGCGATTTACTGGCAGCGACGGCCCATGTCCGCGCCATCAACGGGATGCACGAGTCGATGCCGACCATCCATCGCTTCCCGGCGGTGTTGATTCAACAGCAAGGCGAATTGACCTGGGTCAGCGGCCTGCAAGCCGCGCTCACCACCTGCTACGAAAAGAATTGCTTGCCGTCAGAACTGGGCGCGTTGGCGTGGGCGCACCCGGGTCGCGTCATCGACCTGATCACCTACACCACCTTTCCCCAAGATCCTTCGCTTGTCGCAATCTAATTTCGTTACGAAAACTTGAAACTTAACCGCAAAGGCGCAAAGCACGCAAAGAACTCTAGAGAAAATCCTTTGGGTACTCTGCGCCTTTGCGGTTAAAAATTCTTTGTGAACTTTGTGTCTTCGTGGTTAATGATGTCAGCGACTGCCCCGTTGACCAGTAGTGCGCAGGGTAGTCGAGGAGATGTCGCTACGGAAGAGCTTTTCGGGGATCGCCGTGAAAAGGTGGGCAAAGCGGGGCGGCATCTCTACATCAGCCAGACTGCGGAACACCCCTTGGCCATCCAGCCGGCCGGCGACCAGGAAGCGACAGCCCAATGCTTCGATTTCTGCCAGTGCCGCCATCATCTTTTCCTCACTATTCTCATAATAACGGGGTGCAAAGATCCGCACAGCGGTATCATAGCCTACCACAAAGGTCGCACCCGGATAGAGTCGGGCCTTACCGATATAAGTCGGCGCGTCGCTGACAAGAACGGGGTAGCGACCGGCAAATTGACCGGCCCGCGCCAGAATCAGGTCGGCGGGTAAGGGCGGTTTATCAACATTTACCGCCGACAGTTCAAAGGCGACCGGTTGGTTGAGTAACGTTTCCGCCGCCTGCGCCATGCCCAAATGACCCTGGTGGAGCGGGTTAAAAGAACCGGAGAGAATGACTGGTGGCGGCGTGGCGGTTGGATAGGGTAGGCCATCGGCGGTGATGCCGAAGTAATGGTTGGCGCCAGTTGTCAACGCCTGGGCCGCAGCCTCGTAGTTATGGGTCTCGCTACTGAAACGATCCGCCGGGCGCAGAGGTAACGGTTGGGTGGAAGGTAGGCCGCACCCTTCCGCAATAACCTGTAAAATCAACTGACTGACCAGCGCCTCTTCCTCGGCCCGTGTCCGCGCTTCTTTTTCCATCACCAATTCGTAGGCAACAACCCCATCGGCCTGCCAACGGGCGACATGGGCGCGATGGTCGCCGCGCTTGGGCCGGTCGGTGGCGATGGCGGCGGTACAGGCGATGCCAAAGATCGGTTTGTCGGCAAGGTTCAATTGTTGGGCGCGGGTATAGGAGCGGCCCGCCAGCAAACGCGCCGTCTGGGCTGCCACATACTGTTCCGGCGGCTGCGTCAGAAATTCGTCAAAGCTGGCTTGACTGTAAGGCACGAGCGCTTCCAGCAAAGTGCGACTAGCGCCGGCCACGTCCAGTAAATGGCTGAGCGCGCTATGCCCGGCGCCGGCCACCACCAACACCAGTTGTGGCGGACTATCATGAATGGCTTGAATCAAAGTGCGTAGTTCAGTTTCCATGATCAATCGACAGTAAGCTGTAATCACAAACAAAGTAAGGATACGGTATGCTACAGGTAGATAGGTAGACAGGTAAACAGGTAGACAGGTAGGGAAACGGATAAACAAATGATAACCTATCTACCTGTTTACCTCTTCGCAGAGAGCAACAGGCTACAAGGAGCGTGTATGAATCTAAAACCAATGCTGACCCGTATCGCCACCCTTATCCTGGCCGGCGTGCTAACCATAGGTACAACCGGCTGTGACGCCGTCATGGGCGTCTTTGGCATGGGCGAGAGCGCCCCAGCCGAAACAGAAAGCGTCGCCGAAACGGCACAGACCCTGCTGCCAACGCCGACGCCACCGGTGCTTGAAGTCGCCGCCACACCAACAGAGGAAGCAAGCGCACCGCCCCTGGCTGTGGTTGAAGAGCCGGTTGCCCTGGCCCAACCGGCCCAATCGGCCCCGGCCCGTCGTGCGGTGACGATCACCGGCCCTTCTGTCAATCTGCGCAGCCAACCCGGTACAGATGCCCAAATCCTGCGCACCGTTACGGCCGGCACCCAGTTTGATTATGTTGATCAAACTGGCGCCGGTGACTGGTATCAGGTCTGCTGTGTTGATAACCAGATGGCTTGGGTCTTTGCGGAACTGGCGAATGTGGAGGAAGCTGTAGCGCTGCCGCAAAATGGCACTGCGCTTCAGGTGCCGGCGCTTGCTGCAGCCAGCACCGAGAATCAGGGGCCAAAGATGACAACACCGGTACGCCCCGTTTCGCTCAACATTCCGCTGACGCCGCCGGTCTTTACCCAATCGGACGATCCCAATGGCGTGCGCTACGAATTTAGTGAACAAGGCTTTGCCATTACGTTGCCACGAGAATGGCAGCCGGTGGATCTTAGCGCCGATCGGATGACCAGTAGTCTGAGCGCGTTTGCCGGCGCCAATCCTCAAGCCGCTGCGTTGGTGGAAGAGCAGTTGCAAAGCATCGCCAATGCTCGCTTCACCTTCTTTGCTGCCGAACTCTCTCCCACCGTCCTGGACACCGGCTTTGCCACCAATGTGAGTCTGTTGCGGCAACCACTCCCGAACGGCATCACACTGGATTTCTACAGTAAACTCACGGCCAATCAAGTGCAGCAGAAGTTCGAGCTAACGGCGCCGATTTCGTTGGCCCCCGGCTCATTGCCCGCCGGCAAAATTGTTGCCCTGAGTTATAAGATGCGTGGCGCCAATGGCGAATTAGCGGTAACTACCTATCTCATTATGCAAGCGCAGACCGTCTACGACCTCACCTTTACAACGACCAACGCGCAAGCGGAAAGCTACGCCCAAACCTTTGCTGTGATTGCCAAGTCCTTCCGCCTTATGCAGCAGTAGAGAGAAACCAATCCCCGAATCACCCACTTACCAGAGAAGCAAAAGGTGAGTGGGTGATTCGGGGATTGACAAAGTGCTTTAGCGGGCGCCACACGCTTGCAAACAGGCTTGCATGTGACCGCGTGATTCGGCGGCAATGATGCAGCACTGTTCCAAACTATATTCTTTGGCGCCGATGATCTCCAGGTTGAGCGGGCCGGTGTAGCCGTTTTCGTGGAGGACGCGGATATAACCGACCAGATCGATGTCGCCGCGACCATTGGCTTGCATTTCCGGTTTACCCGGCCCTTGTTGGCGGCCTTTGCAGTCCCGAATATGGACATGCTTGACTCGTGAGATGACCGCCGCAATCGCCTCCACCGGATTTTCGTTGGCGCGATAGATGTGGGACGGGTCCATGTCAATGCCGAAGTTGGGGGAGGTAATGGCCTCCATCACCTTCAAGGTGGTCGGTGTGTTGTAGACTGCGGCGCCGACATGGGCTTTGACACAGAGCGTGATGCCATATTTTTCCGCCATTGTTGCCAGTGTTCCCAACTCATCTAAGGTCTGCTGCAGCGTGCTGGGATCATCGGTCTTGCCGCCGGGGCCGCAGTTGACAATGGGAATGCCGATTTCCACCGCCGCCTGCATCGCCTTTTCCATTTTCGCCAGGTCGCGCGAGGGTTGCTCCATTGCCAATAATTGCAGGTTATACGTTTGCGCCAACTGTTTAACGGTCGGTGCAATTTCTTGCCAGCGGTCCAACACCAGATGTTGGCTCATGCCGTCGATGGCGGAAATTTCAATGCCGTCATACCCGGCCAGAGCAATGTGTTTGAAGGCAGTTTCCATATCATAACCGCCGAAGAGTACTGAATTTGCGCCCAGTTTCATGGATTCCTCCGCTGTTCAGTGAGTCAGTAGGACAGTGAGACAGTGAGACAGTGAGACAGTGAGACAGTGAGACAGTGAGACAGTGAGACAGTGAGCCGGTTACTTGTCACTGTTCAACTGTCTTACTGTCTCACTGTCCTACTTTGGTTAATTAGTTGGGAAGCGAACACCGAGTTTGATATTCTCTTGGGGGTGGGTCGCGATCTTGGGATACTCTACCAGCAAATCGGCAAAATTCACAACTGGATCGACCACGGCTTCGGCATTCAACTTGCCTTCACAGAGCAAGCGCCAGCAGACAGCAAAAAGCCGTTGTTCATTCCAGTTGGGGTAGTCGGGGTTGGGTTCGCTACAGGCGCGCGAGAAGATAATCTTCGGGCGATTCATATGCGCTTCGGCGCCAAAGTCCAGGCCGGCCGGGTAGGCGCTGGGCCAGGCGCCGGCGACGACTGTGCCCAGATAGGCAACGCTGCGGATGGCTGCTTGCAGCGCCAGATAGTGACCGCTGTATTCGATACAGACATCGGCGCCCCGTTTGTTGGTGGCCTGTTTGATGACCAGGCCGGCATCCTGGCTGGAAGGGTCAATGATCAGATCGGCGCCACAAACTGCCGCCGCCTTCCGCCGATTCTCCAACGGGTCAACGGCAATCACCGGGTAGGCGCCGGCCAATTTCGCCAGTTGCACGGCAAGCAAACCAATGGCGCCCATGCCAAAGACGGCAACGGCATCCCCGATCCGTACATTGCCATCGCGCACGGCGCCCAACGCAAAGTCGGTTGGGTCGAGACAGACGGCAGCTTGCCAGGGTACGCCAGGGGGCATACGCCGCACCGTGTCCGCCGCCCAGACATGTTCTTCCCGAAAGGGCGCATGGCGAAAAACTTGGTCACCCAATTGGATCTGCTGCACTTCCGCACCAACCTCAATCACATCGCCGACGCATATATTCCCCAGCGCAGCGGGGTAGCGCACCCCACTCTCTTCCGGTCGGAAAAGCTGATACTCCGGGTCATAGCGACCGCGTGGCGCGGCATAGCCTTTGTAAATCGCCATTTCGGTGCCATGTTTGGCGGCGGCAAAACGACTGCGCACCCGAATCTGGTTGGGTTGCAAGGTGGGGCTGTCGTACTCGTGAAAGGCGACCTGTTCTTTCCCCAACGCAATAAACTCTCGCGGCATTCTCTCATTCCTCTCTCAATCGACTAGTACACGACGGCGTAAATAAACCCATAGTTGCCAGTGAGACAGTGAGCCAGTGAGACAGTGAGCCAGTGAGACAGTGAGACAGTGAGACAGTGAGACAGTGAGACAGTGAGACAGTGAGACAGTGACTGACTTACTGTCCTACTGACCTACTGGCTTACTTAGGCCGCTCTGTACTAGGCTTTGTTGTTTTGCTCCTGCTGGGCGCGGAAGCGTGCTTCGAGTTCGGCCAGGCGCGCTTCGGCTTCAGCGGCGCGTTCTTCGGCAACACGACGGGCGCGTTGCGCCTCTAAGTTGGTGAGCAAGTTTTCGCCGGTGGCGCCATCTTCCAACCAGACTTTGCCATCTTCAATGCCGATGCGCAGGTTGAGCGTTGTGAGATAGAGCGCACCATCTTCATCGGTGAGAATCGGCAAATAGACGCCATCATGGAGTCGAAAACCGACCACTTCCCAGATGATAGCGCCCTTGTAGGTGCGTTGGTCGATATAGACATACTCTTGCACGCCAACGCGCGCATAATCACGCACTTTGGTCACCCGATCCGCTTCGCGCGAGTGGGGCGAGACCACTTCAATGATCAACGACGGACGCGTTCCTTCTTGCTCAACCACAAATTGACTGCGATTCTGGTTACGATGCTGCACCTGCGGGATCACCGCAATATCGGGCGCGTACGGTTTTACTTCCGAGTGATCCCATTCAAAAACCAGATCATGAAAGACGGCGACATCGGCTTGCGCTTCCAAATAGGGCCGCAACATATCGCATAAATCGTCACTGATGCGGTCATGGTCAGTGCGAATGGGCGTAATATATCCTTCTTGTGGATGTAAGGCTTCTGCAGGGGTTAGGGGAATCCGCACCACTTCGGTTTGACCGTTGGCCGTGCGCACAGTTTCGTAGCGCCACCCCAGCGTCCAGTCACCAGTGAACTTTGCCGTAACCGCAGAAGTAGTTTGCTCTGCTGTCGTCAAACTCATGACTGCCTCTCCTGAACTTCCTAATCACAACTGGTTTTCTTTATTTTGCCACTGGTGCTTTGATCACGCAAGATCGGATGCGCCAGACCCATTGACCAGTACAATCTCTCCACTCGACCCATCCACGCGGATGCGCTGACCGGTTTTGAGCCGACTGGTGGCCTCATGCACGCCGACGACGGCAGGAATGCCATACTCACGCGCCACCACGGAGCCGTGAGTCATCAAGCCGCCGACTTCCATTACCAGCCCGCCGGCGGCCAGGAAAAGGGGCGTCCACGCCGGGTCGGTGCCGGGGCAGACGAGGATTTCACCGGGGGCCAGTTGGGCGTCATGGGGATCAAAGACAACATGAACGGTTCCCTCCACCACACCAGGTGAAACGGGGCTGCCGGTAATGACGCCGTCACGGTCGCCTTTACCGTCGCGCATACCTTCGTAGAAGGCGCGCCCGTCGCTCAACAAGACACGAGGAACCTGGTTGCGTCGCTTTTCCCGCTCATAAAGGGCGCGGCGTTCAGCAACTAGCGCTTGCCAGTTAATGGCATAACCGGCAGCCAACGCCTGTAGCTCTTTGACATGGAGAAACATCAGATCCTCAGGACGTTCGAGCACCCCTTGGGCAACAAGTTCGGCGCCGCTTTGCAACAGACCCTCACGGGCAATGCCGAACAGATTGATGATAAAGAACTTGGGACTTTCGCGTAGTCCAGCCACGGCTCGCATCCGTTTGGCCAGCGCATAGACCAGCTTTGCTTTGAAGGCGCCGTTGGGTTGTTGGCGAACGGCGGCGGCTAGATCATCAATGACCCGCTGCGCGGCGGCTTCGCCCCGTTCAAAAACGGCGGCCGGCGCTTGGGAGGGATCCGCAATGCGCAAGTAACTTTGCAGTATTTGCATCACCTGGATCGGATTTTCGCGCCAGCGGGGACGACCAAAATCGATCTCGGCTAGACCGCGCATCCCATATTTAGCGAGAAAGGCATGCACCGCGTGCTGGGCCACAAGGGGTAAGTTGCCTGCCAGATATTGTTCCGCCAGCAACGCGGCCTCTTGTTGCTGCATGAAAGCCAACGCGTTTTGATCGCCGCGAATGGTCTGCGCTGTTTGCCAGAGCATCAAGTCCATCTCGGTGGTGACATTGTGAGGCAAGCCACGGGCAATTTCCAGGGCGCGCCGGTGGCCCTTGTTGGTGGCCGGCAGGGTGGCATCGGCCCAGGCAATCAGACGATTCATCGCCAGCAAACCGGGCGCAATGCGTGGAATCAGATTGGGTACAGCAAACGGAAAAGCCGACCCTGCCACCTGCTCCAGGAGCGCCACCCGTTCCGCCAGGGTGGTGGTGGCGTTCAATTTGACCTGAAAGTCTGCCACCGTGCTTGCCATCAATTTTTGGGCAGCCATACGTTCGGCATCGGGTGAGCGGACCGTGCGTACCAAGGTAGGCAGGAGTTGACGGATAAAACGACCGACGCGCCGCAGGGTTGTCCCTTGCGGCCAACCCGTTGCCGCCAGTCCCGGCTCGGTCAACAGTTGTTCCGCGATTTGCCCAATGCTCGGTTCAATCACGCCTAATACTTTGCGGATGATCTGCCGGCCCAGCCGGTTGCGCAACACCAGTGTCATCCGCACCCAGAGCCGTTCGCCGGCCGGGACAAGCAGCGGCTGTGTTTCGAGGGTGTAGGTGAGGCCAAAGAGGCGCGCCCCGCCGGCAAAGATCATGCGGATGACATCTTGACCCAGCGGCGTCATCGGGTCGAGCACTCCCTGCACCGCGCCAAAAGAAAAGTACGCTTGTAATGGCTCGGGGAAAGTCACTTTGGGCACTGGGTAGAGTGAGGTGATTGGTCGCGATTGGAGCAAATACAACTTGCCGTCCGCCCAGCCCCATTCAATATCCTGGGGTGCGCTGTACAATTCTGCCACTTGTCGTCCCAGGGCCGTTACTGCCTGAATGACCGGATCGGGGAGCGCCTGTTGTCTAGATGCGTCTTCATGCGCGGTCACGGTGCCGCCGCCGGCTTGTCCACGGATAGCAAGCGCTTTGGCCCCCAACATTTTTTGCACAATGCGACCGCTGTTGGTTTCGACAATGTAATGATCCGGCTCGACTTGACCGGAAACCAGCGCTTCACCCAGGCCCAGGGTGGCGTCGATCACGGTTTCGTTGCGGTTGCCGGTCAAGGGATTGGCCGTAAAGAGAACGCCCGACGCCTCGCTCTGCACCATCTGCTGGACAACGACGGACAAGGCGACTTCATCATGCGGAATGCCGTTGCGGCTACGGTAGCCGATGGCGCGCGCCGTCCACAAACTTCCCCAACAGTTGATGACTGCTTGCAGCAAGGCTCCTTCCCCCAAAACATTAAGATAGGTATCCTGCTGACCGGCAAAGGACATCTCCGGCAGATCCTCAGCCGTGGCCGAAGAACGGACGGCCACCGCCGGCTGCCCTAGCTGTTGATAAGCCGCACGAATGGCGTCGGCGAGCGCAACCGGCATGGCGCCGTCACGGAAGCGTTGACGAATTTCTGTCGAAAGCGTCTCTAATGTCGCCGGATCATCCAGTTTGGCGTCTTGCAGCCCAGTGCGAATCGTCTCCGTTAGATGGTTGGTCTGGACAAATTCCTGATACGCCTGGGTGGTAATTAGAAAACCACCCGGTACTGGAAAGCCCGCGTGCGCCAACTTAGCCAGATTCGCCCCTTTGCCGCCGACCATTGCCAACGTGACGCTGCCATCAGCCAAAGGAATCACACTGCTCATTTGTCCAACCGCGCGTTGTGTAGTCATTGTTCGCCCCTTTATCGTTATGTGTTACGCCAGCCGGTTAACAGCATCCTCTTCCCGTTTTAAGAGACCGTATACTAAGAGAGTGACGAGATCGTCAATTGTCCCAATCTGTTGATTTTGCGGCATTGGTAGCCGACTGAGCAGCGCACCACTGATGTAGAAACCAAGCAGCGTACCAAAAAAGATGCGCATCAGGGTCAGTGGTGGGAGTGGGCGCAGCCGTTCATCCAGCGCGCGAAGACGTTGGGTAAAGCCCAAGACGTTGGGCCACATTGTTTCAAAGAAGAGTGGCATGTGCGCCCCTTCAAACTCCTGTAGCTCGATCATGAAGATCTTGAGCAACGCTGGTCGGTCGGTGAGGACAGTAAGCATCTGACTGGCGGCGCTGCGCAGGAACGTTTCTAGGGTTTCCCCTTCGCTTTGCACCAACGCCGGCAAGATGGTATTCACCGGATGGTGCGCCATAATCACAGCCTTGAGCATTTCTTCCTTGCTGCTGAAATGATTGTAGATGCCGCCCAATGCCAGACCGGCAGCTTCGGCAATTTGACGCATGGACGCGCCATGATAACCATGGGCGACAAACTGTTGTAACGCCGCCTCAATCAAGCGCTCTCTGGTCTGTTGCCCTTTACTGCCCTTCTCCATGTCGTTTTGCTTTCTGGATAAATCACCTATCTATAAAAAATGAACGAACGTTCGTTTGTTTTTGAAATGTTAACATGATGTTAATCAAATGTCAAGAGGCAAAATGTAACGCGCTGCCCTCTTGTACTTCATTTCTGGGACGTTTGATGGTACACTTCTTACCCAAACTTACATCAGCCTGCGGTAGCGCATACAGAAATTGGAAAATCCTCATGGTTCTTGCTCAAGTTCGGCCCGGCGCTTATTACGATTCGGTGGTACTCATGCAATTACAACGCGCCCTTACGGCGCTGCCGGGCGTTCAGGAAGCCGGCGCGGTGATGGGCACAGAAGCCAACAAGGATGTGTTGGCGCAAAGTAATCTCACAACAACCGCGGTGACTGCCGCAAAGGCCGACGATCTGGTGATTGTCGTGCGGGCGGAGACGGACGACGCAGCGCAGAAGGCCATGGCCCAGGTTGATACTCTGTTAACCCGCCGTAGCAGTAGCAGTGAGGGCGCCAATGGGTATCGCCCCAAAAGCCTGGAAGCCGCAACACAACTTTTGCCGGAAGCCCAATGGGTGCTGGTTTCTACCCCTGGCCGTTACGCCGCTGGTGTGGCGCAAGAAGCGTTACGCCTGGACAAACATGTCTTCCTCTACAGCGATAATGTCAGCCTTGAGGATGAAATCGCCCTCAAGCAACGGGCGGCGCAACAGGGGTTGCTGGTGATGGGGCCGGATTGCGGCACGGCGATTGTTAACGGCATTGGCTTGGGCTTTGCCAACCGAGTGCGCCGAGGGGCCATTGGTGTGGTCGGCGCGTCGGGGACGGGGTTGCAACAGGTGACGGCGCGCATCCATCAACTGGGCGGCGGCATCACCCATGCGCTTGGCACCGGTGGTCGCGACCTGGCAGAAAAAGTCGGTGCGGTGACGGCGCGCCAATCCCTTGATCTGCTCGCCCGTGATCCTGACACGAAGGTCATTGTGCTGATCTCGAAACCGCCGGCCGCGCAGGTGGTGGATGAAGTGTTGCGTGTTGCGTGTTGCGTGAACAAGCCGGTGGTGATCGATTTTATTGGCTATCGCCCGGCTGAAACGCAGCGAGGTAATGTTTACTTTGTCAAGACGCTGGATGAAGCTGCCGAACTTGCGGTTGAACTAGCTAGCTTTGAAGCAAGTGGAAGTACGCAACACGCAACACGCAACACGCAACACGCAACACGCAACACGGGTAAATATTTACGCGGCCTCTTCTCCGGCGGCACGCTGGCTTATGAGGCGCAGTTGCTGTTGCAGGAATACCTGCCGGTTGTTTACGCTAATGCGCCGCTGGATAAACGCTTCAGGCTGGAGAAATCTACCATCAGCCAGGGTCATACTATTGTTGACCTGGGCGAAGACGAATTTACCGTTGGCCGCTTACACCCGATGTTAGACCATGAGTTGCGCATCAAACGGTTACATCAGGAAGCCGCCGATCCCGAAACTGCTGTCATTCTGCTTGATGTGGTGCTGGGCGACGGCGCTCATCCTGACCCGGCCAGTGAACTCGCCCCGGCCATTGCCGAAGCGGTCGCCGCTGCCGAGGACGCCGGTCGCCACCTGGAAGTGATCGCCGTTGTGGTCGGCACCGATGCTGATCCGCAGAACCTGGACGCGCAAGTCGAGCAGTTAGAAGCGGCGGGCGTATTGGTCGAATTTAACAACGAAACAGCGGTGCGCCGGGCCGGCGAGATGGTGCAGGCGTTGTCACCGGCAAGTGGCGGCAAACCAGTTGATCTGACGCTCTTACAACAACCGCTGGCGGCGATCAATGTCGGGTTGGAATCATTTACTGCCAGCCTCACCGACCAGGGCGCGCCGGTCATTCAGGTCGATTGGCGACCACCGGCAGGAGGCAATGAACGACTGGCTGGTATTCTAGCGCGGATGAAGAATCCAAGGAATAAGGAACTATGACGATTGAACGAAATCGTCGTCCTCGATCCCCGACCTGATCTGCAAAATGGGAAAGTGTATCTGGCCGAATTTGATGTCGATGCGCCCATTCCGACGGTGCTGATTCCGCTGAACGGCGCCGATCTACTACGTTTCGATTTTGGGGCGTCCTATCGTAAAACCTTTGAGGAAGAGCTTTATGGTCTGGAATTTGTCGATTATCGTGAGTTGCCCCAACGGTTTCAACGCTATCAACCCGCCGATCAAGCCCGCATTGCCGCCAGGATGATCGCTGTTTTGGCGGCAAGGCAAGATGGGGTTGATTTAGAAACCGGCCCCTTTGCCGCCAAGGCCATGCCATTGGATGTGGCGTTGGCAACAGTGGCGGCGTGGCCGCAGGAACATTAAAACGCCGTCGGCTTGGAATCATTCACTGCCAGCCTCACTGCGCAAGGTGTGCCGGTGATTCACGTCGCTTGGCGTTCCTCGACGGGTAGAAGTGAACGGCTGGCCGGTATCCTAGCGCGGATGAAGGGGCAAGGAGCAAAGGAGGATGACTATGGCAATTGTTCACTTCAATCAGTCCGTGGCTGCCAATAGATCACAGTTGATGCAAATTTTGTGCAGATGAAAGGTTGTAAATTATGAACCTGACAGCGACAAAAATGCCGGATTTACCGGCCCAGGTTGTGCGTGCATGGGGCTTAGAAACAGCTACAATCTTTGAACATTGGTTAGAGAATAAGTTGCTCTCCACACAATTAAAGCCAAAGGTAGAGATTTCGGCCTCAATTGCACGACGCAAAGTCAATGTGTTGATGTTAGATCAGGTAAGTAATCAATTGATCTCCGGCGAACCTACATTGGTGCAAATTGAGACTGATACTTGGGTATGGCGTGTGCCGGTGGAACTAGGATTCGTAAGATATGGGCGGGTTGGCAAAGTTGGTGAAGTTGATGTAAACGCCCAAAGTGGTATGATCGATTATGACAGCCACCTTTTGAATGAGATCAAACAGAAAGCAATTGAATTAGCGCAACGAACACTCAAGCATGAAGCGTAGACTAACCTATGAGTATGATTGTATCGTTACTCCACTACCAGCAGGCGCACCCTGGTCATTGTTTGCCGGCTTGCGCTAAGATGGTTCTGGCAAAGTTAGGAAAAGAGTATACAGAAGCTAGACTCAATAAGGTTTTAGGCACGAATGATGCTGGTACGCCGTCATCAGCAAGTACGAAGTTAATTCAACTTGGATTTTCTGTGACCTATACTGCGCTCTCCACGCGCGAACTTTCATTGGTGTTAGCGGAAGGTATCCCAGTTATCATTTTTATTCAAACCATGTTTTATGAACACTGGGAGACTGATACGCCACATGCCGTTGTTGTGGTTGGTATGGAGCCAGGGCAACGTTTTTGGATTCATGACCCTGATCTGCCTACAGGTCCCACGGCAGTTTCCTGGAATGGGTTACTGGCCACCTGGCAGGAGTTCGACTTTTATGGCGCTGTAATCAGACACAAATAACAAATCACAAAGAGGTAGATATTACAAATGGCTATTGATATTGACGCCGCCAATACCACCGCCGTCACCCGCATGATGGAAGCCCGCCCGGTCCTGGTTGGCATCGGCCAGGCGCTGGATGTGATTCCGGGGATGCATCCCAATTTGATTCTCCATGCCGGTCCACCCATCACCTGGGAGCGGATGTCCGGCCCACTGAAGGGAGCCATCATTGGCGCGCTCATTTTTGAAGGCAAGGCGAAGAGCGCGGAAGAAGCTGAAGCCCTAGCGGTTTCCGGCGAAATCGACTTTGCACCGTGTCACCACCATGCCGCCGTGGGGCCAATGGCCGGTGTGACCTCGGCGTCCATGTCGGTCTATATTGTCGAGAATCAGACGCATGGCAATCGCGCCTTTTCCAATCTTAATGAGGGTTACGGCAAGGTGTTACGCTATGGTGCGTACCAGGAAGATGTCCAAGCGCGCCTCCGCTGGATGAATAGCACAATGGCCGCGGTGTTGAAAGATGCCCTGGCCGCCAGTGGTGGCATGGACATTCGTGCCTTGCTGGCTGAAGCGCTCCACATGGGCGACGAAGGCCACAACCGCAACAAAGCCGGCTCGCTTCTCTACACCAAAAACCTGGCCCCCTTTGTCGCCAAAGTCGCGCCCAACGCCGATGTTGCGTCCGAGGTTCTTAAGTTTTTGGGTGACAACGCCCTTAGCGTCCTCAACCCGGTGATGGCGGCGTGCAAGGCCATGTGTGATGCCGCTCACGGCATCGAAGGCAGCACGATTGTCTCAACCATGGCGCGCAATGGCACCGACTTTGGCATCCGGGTCAGCGGCCTGGGCGACCGTTGGTTTACCGCCCCCTCCCAGATTCCGGCCGGCCTCTACTTCCCCGGCTTTAGCGCCGCCGACGCCAACCCGGACATTGGCGACAGCACCATCACCGAAACGGCGGGCATTGGCGGCTTTGCCATGGCGGCGGCGCCGGCGATTGTCACCTTTGTCAGCGGCAAGCCCAGTGATGCGATTAACGCGACGATGGAGATGTATGAAATTACTTTCACTGAACACAAAACCTTTACCATTCCAGCGCTCGATTTCCGTGGGACTCCGACTGGCGTCGATCTCCGCAAGGTGGTGGAAATGGGAATTACCCCACGCATCAATACAGGCATTGCCCATAAAAATGCAGGTGTTGGGCAAGTTGGCGCTGGCTTAGTCCGCCCGCCGATGCAGATTTTTGAGGAAGCGCTTGTCGCCTTTGCTGAACAATACGGATATTAGATTATGACCAACGTTGCCCAAGCGTTTAATCACGGTATGGATGTTTGGAAAGAGAATCAAGAGGCGCCGTGGGGTAAGCTGCGCTATAGAATGGTGAACGCCAATTTAGCTTTACATCTGACCGAGCCAAATCAGGTAATTCTTGATTGGGCATTATCAATCCATATTCTGAAGTCCTTGGCCCTGCGCTGCGCGAATTAGATTTAGCAACTGCCCTTGAAAACGTCGGCACAAAGGTCAAGAAGCAGAACATTTTTGGGATATCTCACCCACTTTATACGCTGGAAGAACTTGAGCAGATGCTAAACCGTTGTGGCTTTCGTTTGCAAACCTTCTATGGCGTGCGTTCCCTTTGCGATTATATTGCTGATAATGATCGGAAAACCGACCCTGCCTTCTTTGCTCAACTGGAAGCGTTGGAGATGGCCGTGCGGGATAAACATCCGTTCAAGCTCATTGCACGTTTCTGGCATCTAATCGCCCGGAAACAGATGCTTCACTCAGCATAGAGGCACCCACCCGTTGCTGGCAATTGTTCCACCGTCAGCGACGCAAAGCGGATCGCCGTCCCTTCCGTAAAACCACCGGCATGGACATAGCGATGGATCATGCCGATGGCTAACGGCCCCGCCAGCAACGGGTCTGCTCCTGCAAAAGCTACATCACCTACACTATACCACGTCGCGCCATCACTGCTATAGAGCGCACACACATGGCGACCTATACGCTCGAAACGCAGGTATACCTGTTGTGCATCAGCCACGGTTCCCCGGCCCAGCAACAGGTCGCGATTATCCAGACACCCCAACAGATTGATCTCACCAGGGCCGTGCGTATTCCACGTCAGGCGCAAATAGTTGGCCTGATCTTGCCAGAGCAACAGGCCCCCCATCGCCGGGCGATCGGCGGCCGCGGTCGTACAGCTTGCTTCTAGGGCAAATGGACCATACAGCGGACGCAAGAGGCGGGGCGCACTAAAATTATTCAACCAAAGATCCCGATAGTTGGCAGCCCGGATCATCAGCCCATTGTCATCTACGGTATAGGAGCAGTCGCCAAACGGATCGTGCCATTCCCACCCCTCTGCAAGACGTTGCCAATCGGTGTCTACAACGCGCCACTCCTCACCCGCCACGCGCCACGCTGGTTGCGCCGGCTTAGGTTGCCATTGGAGCAACGGGAGCGCTTTGCTGCCGCCCCGTTCGGCTGCGATCTGTTGACACTCTTCTTGAAAGTACACAGGATCAGGAGCGGCCGCCGCCAAGCCGGCCAAGGCGCAGGTGATGAGGTGTAGTGACTCAATATCCGCTTCCTCTTCGACCACGACTGAACGAAAGAGCGCAGCGGCTTCTGCCTGCCGCCCCACTTGGAGATAACTCCAGGCCAGGCCAATATCACCCCGCCGCGGCCCATCGGCGCGGAAATCGGTGGCTAAGGCAATCTGGCGCGCGGTTTCTAAGGTCGTGATCGCATCTTGCCAGGCCTGGCGACAATAGTGAGCTAACCCCAATACGATATAGGCAAAGGCGCTTTTGCGCGGTACATCGGCGCGTTCCGTTAACCGGATGGTTTCCTGGGCATAGGCGGCGGCTGCCGCCCATTCCCCACAACACCAACCGTGGGCAATCCCACGATAGGTGTACGCCTGGATTTTGAGCAACTCGTCCCCGGTCTGTGTCGCCATCTGCTCGACCTTCTCCAAGCTGGCAAAGACCGCCTTGAGGTCGCCAATCGTCTCATATAAAAACATGACCGGCCACCCATGGAGATAACCAACCAGCCAGTGATCCGCCTGTGCTAACGCTTTCTGTTCGATGCCTAGCAGCAAGTCAAACCCTAGCTCAATTTGCTTTGTATAGCGACTCCACATGGCGACCATGTTGTAGGTAGCAAGCAGGCGGCGCGTGTAGGGCAGTTCGGGCAAAAGCTCAACGATCTGGGCAATGAGCACCATCGCGGTATGGTGTTGGCCGCGATTGAAATAAATGTCGCTCTTGAGCGCAGCCAGCATAAGCGCTTCCGGTCGCGTCAAGTCGTCGGCCAACAGTGCCAACCCCTCATCCGCCAGGGCAAGCACCCGAGCATGGCGGCCATGCCAAGCCAGGAGGTGACAGAAGGGAAAGATGCGCTGCACCTGGTCAACCGGCGGCAAGGCTGCTGCTTTGGCCAGGGCCAGCGCCTGTTGAAAATAGGGTTCACCCTGTTGCAGATTGCCGGTGGTGGCGTAGACCTGACTGATGCCATCCAACATAGCGAGGCGTTGCTGTGGATCCATTTCACCCGTACCTGTTTGAGCCAGATAGTCCTCTGCCCGGTGAAAGTAGGCGAGCGCTTCCGCGTTAGCATAGGTGCGATGGGCCTTGCGACCCGCTTCAAGGAGGTAGTAAATGGCCTTGGCCTGGCTTCGGCTCTCGTCGTAGTGATAAGCGAGTTGCTCAATGGCTGGCTCCAGGTTAGCGGCGTGGAGCTGTTCCAGCGCTTCGGCTGCACCCTGATGCAGGGCGCGCCGCCGCGCCGCCGGCAACGCTTGATAGACAGCATCGCGCACGAGCACATGGTAGAAGGTGTACTCAGCTTCCGGCATCGTGCGCTCTTGATAGATGAAAGCGTGCGTGGTTAGTGCCGCCAATGTCGTTGCGAGATCAAGGGTCGGGCCGGCCATGCGGGCCAAAAGGCGGGGACGGAAAAAGCGCCCCATGACTGCCGCCATCTCTAACACGGTGCGCTGTGGCGCCGTCAGGCGATCCGTCCGGCTTAGGATGATGCTTTGCAGCGTGGGGGGTACAGCTGGCAGCCCTGCGCCGCGCACCTGCCAGGCGCCTTCGTGCTGATAGATCACCCCGCTGTCGAGCAAGGCGCGCACACTCTCTTCCAGGAAAAAGGGGTTGCCGCGGGTGCGGTCGGTCGTCAACGCCTGGAGCGGCGCCGGTAGATCGGGGAGCGCAAGCAGGTCAGCCACAAGTTGCCGGCTCTCGGCTTGGGTCAATGGTTCCAGATCGAGGGCTGTCAACCGTTGCGGACAGTGCTGTTGCGCGAATGTCCGGAGCGGCTCGGCCAGTTGAGCTTCTTCCGGTCGATAGAGGCAGAGCAAGAGCAGCGCATGGCCGGGCAACACGGTGAGCAGGGCGCCAATCAATTCGAGCGAAAGGGCATCGGCCCACTGCAGATCCTCAAAGACCAACCCTACCGGCTGTGCTTGGGCCAGGGCGACGAGCAAGGTTTGTACCGCCACAGCGGTGCGCCGGCGCACTTGCTTGGGGTCGAGTGTCGGCTGCGGCTGCACTTGATCACTAGGAGAACGCACGGCAAGCAAGCGATGCAGCAGCGGCTCAATTTCGTCGCGCCTGTCAGGCGTGAGCTGGCCCTGGCCCACCAGTTCCGCCAGTGTGGCCGTTACCTGCTGCGCTATTGCTGCTTCATTTTCATCCGCCTGTTTGCTAAAATAACCACGCAGGAGATCGACAAAAAGCCAGTTACTAATGCCCATCGCAAACGCCGAGCCACGCCCTTCCAACCAAAGCATTGACGCTTGTGACTCGCCCCTCGCCACCCGCCCCTCGCCACCCGCCACCCCGCTATACGCCTTTAGTTCAGCGACGAGCCGTGATTTACCGATACCGGCCGCGCCGGCGATGGTGACAATTTGGCCTTCGCCGGCGACCGCCTGGGCCAGGGCGCCATGAAGCTGCACCATTTCCGCCAGGCGTCCGACCAGAGCCGCCTGGCGCCCCTCGACCCCGCGCACTTTCAGTGGATGAGTACGGAGGTGGACGGCGGCATAGACCGGGACCGGTTCTGCCAGCCCTGGCAGCGTCACCGCCAAGGCTCTGTAATCACAGAGACCGCGGGTGGTCAGGTAAGTGGTGCGCCCCACCAAAATCTGTCCTGGCGCCGCACGATGGCGCAAGCGAGTGGCCAAGTTGACGACTGCACCCATCACCGTGACTGTGGCCGGGTCACCATGTCGGCAGTACGCCATGCCGGTTTGGATGCCGATTTGGAGCGATATGCCCACAGCGTCGACTTGTGGAATGAGGGCAAGCGCCAACCGTACGGCGCGTTCGGCATCATCTTCCTGCACCTGCTCACGCCCGAAGATGACCAAAATATCTTCGCCGACCACCCGCTCCACCTGACCGCCATAGGGTTGCGCCGCCTGTTGCACGATAGACAACAGGTGGTGCATGGCATCGGCCTGCTGGGCGGGATCGGCGCTCTCTGCGCTGTCGGTCAGGCCGATACTCACGACCGTCAAGACGCGAATGTCATCTTGGTGCGGCGGTGACGCTGGCGCCGGTGTGAGATCGATGATCGGCGCACGGGCCGGCAAGGGCAAGCGCCGTTCCCGAATCGTCTGGTGGAGCGCCGTGGTTTCGGCGTCCGGTGGCACACCTAATTCGCGGGCCAATAAGCGCTGACAGAGGGTATATTGGCGTTCGGCGGCGGCTGGCTGGTCGGTCCAGCCATAAAGTTGTATCAGCCAGCGATGGGCCGGCTCGTTGAGCGGGTCCAAGACTAGCCGGCGCTGAGCATAGACCATGGCCTGCAAATAGTGGCCCTGGTCGGCATAGCCACGGGTGAGTAGTTCCAGCACCAACGCCATCTCCGTGCGCAATTGTTCACCCTGAAAGAACTGCCAGTCATCAAAGCCGGGGCTGTCGGGCAAGGTAAAACCAGCCAGAAAGTCATCGCGGTAGAGGTCGGCGGCGGCGGTCAGCAGAGGCAGACAGGCCGGGCAGACTTCATCTACTGGGTGGCCGTGGCTGTGACAGGCGGCGATCAGGCGGCGGAAATGCTCGACATCCAGCCACAGGTTATCATCACGCGCAAAACTGACCTGGTCGACGGTGGTGCGGATCGCTTCCTGGCCCAACGTATGGGTGAGTGTACTGAGCATTCGGCGCAAATTGGCGCGCCCTTCGCCCTGGCTGGCTTCCGGCCAGAAGAGAGCGGTGAGGGCGTCGCGGCTGTGTATCTGGCCGGTTACGGCCAAATAGATGCCCAAGGCCAGGGCGCGGCGCCGTTCAAAGTGGACGGGTCGATCATCGCGCTCAATCTGGGGCGCACCCAGCAGATGCAGGCGCAGAAAGGCCATGATTTGGTGATTCTCCGTATATGAAAAGTTGGATAGCAAATTGTTTGCTCTCTGCCATTATAGCGCGTATCGTCGCTTTCGGCACGCTTATGCCATTGGTGGGGTGTATTTCTGTTGTGGGGCGAATTGGTCAACCTTCCAGGAAGGGGTCAGAACGTCTCTCTCTACCTAACTACGTTATGACCCCTCCCTAGAAGGCGCCCACCCCCAAGTTGAAATCCACCCCGATTGGAACGGGGCTATCTCAATCTACCCAAGAAAGTGGGACGCTTTTGGGACGGCTGCCGGTGTACGATCGAGTGAAGGATGCCAGCAAAACCAATGCAACTATGATCCAATTCGCGGTCAACAACGACCGCAAGGAGATCAATTATGAAACGGACCTTTGTCATTCCACTGGTGCTTGTGTTTGCGCTTCTGTTCGTCGCTCCCGTGTCTGCTGCGCCCCCTGTTATTGTGACTGGTCAAATCGACGAGAACTATCCGCCGTTCGATCCTTCCCCTTGCGCAGGCTTCTTGGTAATGGACCACGAAGTGGCCACCTACCGCCAGATGTCCTACTTTGACAATCAGGGCAACCTGTTGCGTATCACCATGCACGTCCAGGGCATCGATAGCTTCTACAACCCGGCGAACCCTGATAAGGTGCTGAGTGGCTCTTTTAGCGGCACTTTGGAGGTGGACCTGAACACCGGAGAGCTTGTGTTGGCATCCGGCCTGGCCGTACACATCACTGCGCCGGGGTATGGAACGGTCTTGCAGCGGGCCGGTCGCTGGTTGCGCTACCCCGACAGCCAGTTTGGGGGGAAGAACTCCTTGCTTGTGCCGACAGACATCGCACAGTTCTGCTCATTGTTGGCCGATGACTGATCGGTCGAGCCACAGTAAGCTGATTTGTTCGCCCGTGTGGTACGCGGCAGTGAGACCCCACACTGGCAAACTATCGGTCAATGATGACCGAAAGGAGAATGACCTATGGTACGCATAAATTCTATGTTTACCATTTTACTGCTGGTAGCGCTGATCGTCAGTGCATGCCAGCCAATCCAGGCGCCCGCGCCAGGTGCGCTGCCTGAAAAAGTGAGTACCTACACCCCACGCTACGAACCGGCGGATTGCCCCTATGAAATCCCCGCCAGCGAGAAGGTGGAATGCGGCTATTTGATCGTCCCCGAAGATCGCAGCCAACCCGACGGCCCGACCATTCGCGTGCATGTTGTCAACTTTAAGAGCCGTAGCGACAACCCGGCGCCCGACCCAATCTTTTTGCTGCCAGGCGGCCCTGGCTCATCGCGTGGCCTCTACCTGTATTTGTGGACAGCCGCCCCCGTCGGCGAGATGATGCGCGCCAACCGCGACGTGATCATGATCGAGCAGCGTGGCGCCAACTACTCAGAACCGGCCTTCTATTGTCCGGAGATGGCGGCTGATTTGTCCACCTTGGCCGGCATGAGCTTTGCCGAGGAAATCCAATGGAGCCAAACGGCGTATCGGGCCTGCTACGACCGTCTGGTGCAAGAGGGGCAGCAACTTGCCGCCTATCGTGCGCTAGAAGGTGCGGCCGATGTCGCTGACTTACGCATTGCGCTGGGCTATGGCGAAGTGAATATCTATGGCGTCTCATATGGCACCTTGCCCGCGCTGCATCTACTGCGCGACCAACCGACGGGTTTGCGTAGCGTGATTGTGGACTCACCCTGGCCGCCCCAGGTCAATGAGATCAAGGAGATGTTGAATGTGACCAACGGTATGTTGAATGCAATCTTCCAGGCTTGCGCCGCCGATCCGGTTTGCAACGATGTGTACCCGGACCTGGCCGCAATTTTCACGCAAGTGCTGGCGGATCTACGGGAGCAACCAGTATCAGTAACCGTTGACGACGAGTCCGCGGGCGCCGTTACCGTCACCATCGACGACTTGAAGTTCATCCAGCATATCCGCGAGACTGGCTTTGCCGGTGACAATTTCACGGGGGTTCCCGCTGCTATCTATGCTGCGCATGAGGGCGATTTCGCGCCGGCGGCCAAAACTTGGCTCAGTTACTTGAATGGGCGCCATGGGGCAACCGGACCGGGTACAAGCGCTACTGCACTGGGACTCTATTACAGTGTGGAGTGTGCGCAAAATGGCGCCGCTACTGTCGAGCAAACCAAAGCCATCTATGCCGCGAGTGGCGCCAATGCTTCCCTGATCGACTACGCTGAACAATTTTGGGTGGAGGATACCCTGTCAGTATGCCGTTATTGGGATGTCGCTCAACCTGCACCCGCGTCCACAACGGCGCCCGCGCAGGGCGACACGCCCACCCTGTTTCTGGCAAACCGCTACGATATTTTTTATGCGCCGGCCTGGAGTCGTGCCGCGGTCGAGCATTTGAGCAATGGCTACTTCTACGAGTTGCCTGCCAGCCATGGCGCTGTTCTGACCGAGTGTGGGTTGGACTTGATCGCCCAATTCCTGGCCGATCCAACCCAAGCGCCTGATGCCAGTTGTATTGACACGATGACGCCAACCTGGGTGCTGCCGGAGTAACAACCTAGCCGAAGCGTGAAACAGGTGCAGTGAAAGAGCTAAACCTGTTTCACGCTTGCCACCCCGCTTTGATGACCACTGCCTGATTTCATAGAACTTACGCAAGCAGCAGGTGCCAGACCTCCGGGAGGTGGGCAAACGATCTTTCCCTGTGGCAGCACGTTGTGCCCACGGGGGTCCCTAGGGCGCGGAGGTCTGGCACCGCGTTCTCGTCGTGGCTCGTCTTGCGTAAGTCCTATTTTATTCACTGCCGTTTACCTCATCTACGTTATCAACCACCCGTCATACTTGCCGAACTCCCCCGCTTCCGGCATACTATAGGCTTACAATACTCCTTCTGAAAACGCGCTGCTTGCTGTTTTACACAGTGAGCCAATCGCTTTGGCGAGCGCAATCGATCCATTCACCAAATTGGAGACTCACATGACCAAACTCTATGATCTGTCACAGCCGCTCAACGCCGACTGCTCGTTCTGGCCCTTCTACCCGCCTTTTGAGGTGAAATACTTCAAACGCAAGTCCGAGCATGGCGTCAATGCCCAGTACATTATGACCTCCAACCACATGGGCACTCACCTGGACGCGCCAAAACACTTTGTCACCAACGGCAAGACCATCGACCAATTGCCGCTCGAATGGCTCTATGGCCCCGGCGTGATTGTGGACTTGAGCGACATGCTGGATGACCTGGACATCTTCACCCCGCAAGACATTGAAAAGCGCGTCGAAGTGTGCGACGGCGATATTCTGATCATCCACACCGGCTGGCACAAATATTCTTTCCTTTCGGAACAGGGCGATGAGGAACGCTATATCCAACGCCACCCCGGCCCCCATCACAGCATCTGCCAGTGGCTGCTCGACAAGAAGATCAAGGTTTGGGGTGTCGATATGATCTCGACCGATCACCCGATGAACCTGCCAATTGGGCGCTTCCTGGGCGCCGGCGGCTTGAATCACTGGAAGAAAGTGCGCGGCATCTGTGAGCAAAAATTTGGCGCCGACAAGATCGACGAACTCTTCCCCGAAAGCGCCTACCAATTGACTCACAACGCTCTCTTCCCTCATGACTGCGTCCATGTCGAAAACATGGGCGGTCAAATCGGCGCGCCCGAATTGCAAAACCGCCGCCTGACCATTGGCGTCTTCCCCTGGCTCTTTAAGGGTGGGGAAGCGGCCTTCTGTCGCGCCGTGGCGTTTGTGGAGGAGTAAAGGCGTAGGTGCGGTTTGTAGCCTAGAGGCATTAAGCGGAACACTACAACGGATTCAGAAAGCAGCGGATTTTTATGACGTGACCAGATGATTACGAATACAATGTTTGTCTTTCTGGGCAAATGCTTGCGGCGTCCTTAAATCCAGGTTAGCAAACAGGTAATCCGCTGCTTTCTGAATCCGTTGTAGTGTTTTTGTTTGACAGGGCGTTGCGTCTGCCTTACAATCGGCGTAACGCCTGGTTTGCTCTGTAGCCGCCTTGAACGCAAAGCTTTCTTTGGGGAACTTTACCAATGTCGCAACACAATCTTTACACCACTGGCCTGGACAAGACGCCGGCCAACTATGTCCCGATTTCGCCCTTGACCTTTATTGAACGCGCTGCGGCTGTCTTTCCTCAGCGAACATCGATTGTGCATGGCGAACAGCGCTACACCTGGGCGCAAACCTATGAACGCTGTTGTCGGCTGGCCTCGGCATTGGCGCAGCGCGGCATCGGGCTGGGCGACACGGTTTCGATCATGGGTTTTAACACGCCCCAAATGTACGAAGCCCATTTCGGCGTCCCCATGACCGGCGCCGTCCTTCACTCGATCAACACCCGCCTCGACGCCCCCTCGATTGCCTTCCAGTTGCAACATTGTGAGTCAAAAATCCTCCTCACCGATACCGAGGCTTCCAAAACCATCCGTGATGCGTTAGCCCAACTGGCAAACCCGCCGCTGGTAATTGATATTGACGACCCCTTTAGCGATGGCGGCGACCGATTAGGGGTGATGGACTATGAGGAATTGCTGGCCGGCGGCGATCCCAACTTCGCCTGGCAACTCCCCGCCGATGAATGGCAAGCGATCACTCTCAACTACACCTCTGGCACAACCGGCAATCCCAAAGGCGTGGTCTATCACCACCGTGGCGCTTACTTGAATGCGGTGAGCAATATCATGGCCTGGGGCATGGGCAAACACCCAGTCTACCTCTGGACGCTCCCCATGTTCCATTGCAACGGTTGGTGCTTCCCGTGCACATTGGCGGCGGTCGTCGGCACGAGCGTCTGTCTGCGCAAGGTGCGACCCGACTGGATCTATGATCTGATTGCCAAAGAAGGCGTGACCCATTACTGCGGCGCACCCACGGTTCATTATATGCTGGTCAATGCATCGGACGAACTGCGCGCCAAGAAGCAACAGCGCGTCCAGGGCATGATCGCTGCCGCCCCGCCGCCGGCTGCTGTCTTGCAGAAGATGGCCGAAAATGACTTTGAAGTGACCCATGTCTATGGCCTCACCGAGACCTACGGCCCGGCGACCCTTTGTGAATGGCATGGCGACTGGAACATGCTGCCAATGGAAGAACAGGCGCGTATGAAGGCGCGGCAGGGGGTACGCTATCACATGTTGGAAGAAGTGGCCGTCCTCGACCCACAGACCATGCAACCCGTCCCCGCCGATGGCGAAACGCTGGGCGAGGTAATGTTCCGTGGCAATATTGTGATGATGGGCTATTTAAAGAACCCGTCCGCCACCGAAAAAGCGTTTGAAAACGGCTGGTTCCACAGCGGTGACTTAGGGGTCATGCACCCCGATGGCTATATCGAATTGAAAGATCGCGCCAAGGATATTATTATTTCCGGTGGCGAAAATATTTCGACCATCGAAGTGGAAAATGTTCTCTACCGCCATCCAGCTATTCTGGAAGCGGCGGTGGTCGCCCGCCCCGATGACAAATGGGGCGAGACGCCCTGCGCCTTTGTCACCCTGCGCGACGGTGCAACCGCGACGGCTGAGGAAATTATTGAATTTTGCCGCAATAACATCGCCCATTACAAAGCGCCGAAAACGGTGGTCTTTGGTGGGTTACCCAAAACATCGACCGGCAAAGTGCAGAAGTTTGTGTTGCGGGAACAAGCGAAACAATTGAAGAGTGACTAAGTCATGCCAACCACATTGATTGATGGTGCGTATCGTTTCTCATTCTTTTCCGGTGATTGTGCTGAACCAAGACATACCCATGTTTGGCGTGATGATTTTGAAGCGAAATTTTGGTTAGATCCAGTGGTACTGGAATATAACAAAGGATTCCGCCGCAAAGAAATTCGTCAAATTGAACGCTTGGTCCGTAAACATGTGGCATTATTAAGGAGTAAGTGGGATGAACATTGCGCTGGTTCAACTGCTCGATAAAGAATTAGAACAAACCGAGATTGCAGAGGTTGCAATTGATGATGATAGCCTAACCGTTGATCTCATTGATGGTCGAACCATCATTACGCCGATTCTGTGGTATCCCCGTCTTGCCTATGCCACTGACTGTGAACGGCAAACGTTTGCTATTAGACGTAATGTGATTTTTTGGCCGGATCTCGATGAAGAAATTAGTGTACGTAGTATGTTACTAGGACGCAAATCCGGGGAAAGCCAACAATCATTGGCAAATTGGCTGGTGCAACGCGAAAAGACGCTTGTTACAAACTAATGAAGAATCGTGACCTATGCAGGTACAACAAGCCAACGGTTACTGGCACAGCGACGACAGCCTGGGTTTTCAAGTACATGTAATATTGGAAGCATTGCGCGCCTTACAACTCTGTGGCGCTTTCTAAGAAGGAGTCTACATGACAACGGTAACTGTATCAACCAATGGCGCCGCTAACGCAACAATCACCAACGAAGAGCCAATTCTCCTGCGTAGTGACCAGAATGGCGTCACTACTTTGACCATGAATCGGCCCAAGCAATTTAACGCCCTTTCCCAAGCCATGTTGAGCGCACTGCAAGCGGAACTCGACGCCATTGCCGCCGATGACACAGTGCGCGTCGTGATCATTGCCAGCAACGGCAAAGCCTTCTGCGCCGGCCATGACCTCAAAGAGATGCGCAGCCATCCCGACCAGGAATGGCAACACTCGCTCTTTGCCCAGTGCAGCCGCATGATGATGACCATCAACCAGATGCCACAGCCGGTCATTGCACGGGTGCATGGTCTCGCCACCGCTGCCGGTTGTCAACTGGTCGCTGCCTGTGATCTGGCCGTCGCCGCTGATGTCGCCACCTTTGCCACGTCGGGGTTGCGCGTGGGGTTGTTCTGCTCAACGCCGTCGGTGGCGGTCAGCCGCAACCTGGGGCGCAAAAAGGCGATGGAAATTCTGCTCACCGGTGACTTTATCGACGCCCAAACGGCGGAGCGGGAAGGGTTGATCAACTACGCCGTCCCACTGGAGCAGCTTGACGCCACGGTCCAACGGCTGGCCGATGCGATTGTCGCCAAGTCTTCTTACGCCGTGGCTTCCGGCAAGCGTATGTTCTATAAGCAGTTGGAAATGGACATGGCCGATGCCTACAACTACGCCGCCGAGGTGATGGCCTGTGACATGATGGCGACCGATGCTGGTGAAGGGATCGATGCTTTTATCCAAAAACGGCAGCCAGTCTGGCAAGGCCGCTAAGATTTAGAATCCGAAGTAAATAGGACTCGTCACTTGAAACCAGCACCTTTTACCTATTACGCACCCACCAGTACCGACGAAGCGCTTTCACTGCTGGCCGAACATGGCTATGATGCCAAGTTGCTGGCCGGCGGCCAAAGCCTGATTCCGACCATGAACTTTCGCCTGGCGCAACCGGCGGTGTTGATCGATCTCAACCCCATCGCCGACCTGGCCTACATCCAACCGACGGCTGAGGGCGGTCTGCGCATCGGCGCTATGACCCGCCAGCGTGCGTTAGAAAAGAGCGACCTGATTGCCCAACGTGCACCGCTCATCCACGCCACAATGCCCTATATTGCCCATGTCCAGATCCGCAACCGCGGCACCATCGGCGGCAGCTTGGCCCACGCCGACCCCGCGGCTGAATTGCCGGTGATTGCGGTGGCGTTGGATGCCCAATTGAAAGTGCGCAGCAAACTGGGTGAGCGCTGGGTGAGCGCACAGGATTTCTACGTCGCGCTCTTTGCCACTGATCTCGCGCCGGATGAAATTTTAGCCGAGATCGTGCTGCCGCCGCTTGCACCGCGCACCGGCTGGTCGATTCAAGAGGTTGCCCGGCGGCGGGGTGATTATGCCATTGTTGGGGTGGCAGCTACGGTGCGCTTGGATGAACAAGGCTGGTGTACAGATGCACGAATTGTCTTACTAAGCGTTGGGGAAGGGCCAACGCAGGCGCAGCAAGCAATGACAATGCTCCAGGGTGAACGACCCACACCAGCCCTCATTGCCGCCGCTGCTGAAACGTGCGCAACCAAAGACATTGACCCTACTGCCGACATTCACGCCTCGGTGGCATTTCGCCGCCATTTAGCCAATGTATTGACCAGACGCGCACTGACCGAAGCCTTTCAGCGCGCTGGACAGGAACGTTTATGAGCTTTCAACCCAATCGCAATCAACCCCATCTCATGGCCGCCTATGGTGGGGAAGGCTGGCAACCACGCAGCCGTTCCCTGGCCGGTGAGTTGGGGAATATATGGAGTGCGTGTGGCGTCAACAGCGAGTGGTCGCCCTTGAAAGCAGTGTTGCTCCATCGCCCCGGCGCAGAACTGGCCGCTTCCGCTGATGATCCGAATGCCGTACAAATGGTCGCGCCGCTGGATATTGCCAAAGCCCAAGCGCAGCACGACGCCCTGGCCCAAGCCTATCGGGATGCCGGGGTGACTGTCCATTATGTCAACCCGTCGGCAATCCCCAGCCCGAATCAAATGTTTTGCGCGGACCTGATGTTTATGACGCTGGAAGGTTGCATCCTGGCCCGCCCGGCTTCCGATGTGCGGGCTGGTGAAGAGCGACAAGTTGCCGCCGCACTGGCCCGTATCGGCGCACCGATTCTGCGGAGTATCAGTGGCCGTGGCGTCTTTGAAGGCGCTGATGCAGCCTGGCTTTCACCCAAAAAGGTGATGGTTGGGCGCGGTATTCGCACTAATACCGAAGCAATTAGCCAGATGCGCACGGTGTTGGGGGAGATGGGCGTTGAAGTGGTCTATTTTGACATGCCCATCGGCACGATGCACCTGCAAGGGATGGTGCGCTTTGCCGATCACAATTTGGCGCTGGCCTGGCCGGTGCGTTTGGCTTATACAGCGGTGGAGACGTTGCGGGCCGAAGGCTACCGCGTCGAATTTCTGCCGGATGCGACTGAGGCGATCCACAATGCAGCATTTAACTTTGTCACGCTAGGGCCGCATAAAATTCTGCTGGCAGCCGGCAACCCGGTCACACAACAATTTTATGAGAGCCTCGATATCGAATGTGTGACCGTAGAAGTGGGTGAATTATACAAAGCGGCCGGCTCGATTGGCTGTCTCAGTGGGATTGTGGAACGTGTAATAGTCTAGCGATTAGGGCAGTGTTATAATCAACAAGCTAGGATTGAGACAGATATGACCGAACAGATCAAACCGTTTCATTACACTGCTTTCCCGCGTGAAGAAGAGCAAACTTCCCAATCTACCATTGAATCTGTTATCCGACAACGGGTTTGGATGGAACGTAAGTATGAGCGGCTGGAGATGGTTCTCTACATTCTTCAGCATCAATTTGGCCTACTGCCTGATGAATTAGCAATGGCAATTCACATGTTTACTTATGATGAGTTGCATAGTTTGCTTAGTGCTGCACTGGATGCTGACTCACTAAACGAAGTGATTGCTGCCTCCAATCGTATTATGGCCGGTAAAAAGCCTAAAGCGAAACGGAAGTGAGATATACAAACGCATGGACCTGATAACCCATCATTCTGTTACGGTTGTTGTCAACGGCAAGTCCTACCAACGGGTGATTGAACCGCGCCTGCTCTTGAGCGACTTTTTGCGCCACGAACTCAATCTGACCGGCACGCATGTCGGTTGCGAACATGGCTCTTGCGGCGCGTGTACGGTCTTGCTGGATGGCCAGGCTGTGCGTTCGTGTATTATGTTTGCTGTTCAAACCAATGGGCATGAAATCACCACCGTCGAGGGCTTGACGCCCGCCGGTGATTTGACTCAGTTGCATCCATTACAGGACGCCTTTCGCGAAAAGCATGGTCTCCAATGCGGCTATTGCACCCCCGGTTTTCTCATGACACTGGTTCCCTTCCTGGCGGAAAATCCCGACCCGACCGACGAGGAAATTCGTGACGCCGTTTCGGGGAATATCTGCCGCTGTACGGGCTATCAGAACATTGTGGAGGCAGTGAAACTGGCGGCGGAGCATCTACGCAAGGTTGAACATGGCTGAAAGAATCGTTGTCTATGGTCATCCAGGCTGCCCAGCCGTCCCGCCGGTTACGGCCATGTTGAGTCAGGCGAAGGTGGCCTATGAGTATATCAACATCCGCCAACAGCCTCAATCCGCGGCGCAGGTGCGGGCGATCAACAACGGCAACGAAAGTGTGCCAACCCTGGTCTTCCCGGATGGCAGCACCCTCACCGAACCATCCGCCGGCGAACTCAAGCGCAAACTGGAAGCAATGGGCTATCGCGTAAGCCCTCTGGCCTGGCTTATCGGCAATGGCTGGCTGATTGTTACCGGATTGATTATCCTTTTCGCCCTATTGCGTTTTCTCGAAGTTATCTAGGTTCTGTTGCCATTGGCAACGCCCACACTTGACAGGTTTCCAAAACCTGTCAAGTGTAGCAAGGGGGCAATACGAAATGTCAACAGAACCTAATCACGCAGCACGTAATCACGAATCACCTAATCTCTAAGTCGCTCAATTTCTTACTTATGACCACACGCTATTTTGGCCAACCCATCAAACGTAATGAAGATCCGCGCTTGCTGACTGGGCAAGCGCTCTTCACTGACGATGTCCATCTACCGGGCATGTTGCACGTCGCTTTTGTGCGCAGCGATTATGCCCACGGTTACATCCGCAGCATTGATACGGCTGCCGCCCTGGAAATGCCCGGTGTCGTCGCCATCTACACGGCTGCGGATTTGGGTGATTACTGGCGACCCGGCCCGCTGCTGGTGCCGCCGCCGCCGATCCCCAATCTGGTCTTTAACCAGCGCACGCAGGTGCCATTGGCCAAGGGCAAAGTGCGCCATGTTGGTGAGCCGATTGCGGTAGTGGTGGCCGAAAGTCGGTATATTGCCGAAGATGCCGCCGAAAAGGTTGTCGTCATGATCGACCCGCTGCCGGCGGTGGTTGATGTCGAAAAGGCGCTGGCGGCGGATGCGGCGTTGATTCACGACGAACTCGACCAGAACCTCAACGCTCATGCCATCCAGCGCAAGGGGGACTATGAGACGGCGCGTCAACAGGCGCATCGGGTGATCAAACGGCGTTTTGTTTATGACCGTGGCACGGCGGCGGCGATGGAAAATCGGGGCATTGTCGCCAGTTGGGACGCCAAGAGCGAGCAACTGCTTATGTATGATACCACTCAGGCGCCGATTGCCATTCGCAATGGCATCGCCGCCATGTTGGGCCTTTCGGAAAAGCAGGTGCGGGTGATTGCGCCCTTTATCGGCGGCGGCTTTGGACCGAAGATTATGATGTTCTACCCGGAAGAGGTGACGCTGGCCTGGATCACCGTACAACTGGGGCGCCCGGTCAAGTGGATCGAAGATCGCCAGGAAAATTTTTACGCTACCACCCAGGAGCGCGGCCAGGTGCATGAAGCGGAGATTGCCATAGCCAGCGATGGCCGCGTCCTGGGCGTCAAGGATGTCTTTCTCCACGATGCCGGCGCGTATGCACCGTATGGCTTGACGGTTGCGCTCAACAGCCAGTGTACGCTGTTGGGACAATATGATGTGCCGAACTATTACACCGAATTCAAATCGGTCTTTACCAACAAGCCGATTGTCACCCCCTATCGCGGCGCGGGCCGGCAACATGGCGTTTTTGTCATGGAGCGCCTGCTCGATCTTGCAGCGAAAGAATTAGGCGTTGATCGCGTCGAAATTCGCCGCCGTAACTTCATTCCGCCGGACAAGTTTCCGTATAACAATCAGATTATCTACCAGGATTTCGCACCGTTAGTCTATGACAGCGGCAACTATGAACCGGCGCTCGACAAAGCCGTTGAATTGATCGGTTATCACCAATTTATCCAAGAAGAGCAGCCACGCTTGCGCGCCGCCGGCAAACAGGTGGGCATCGGCATTGTCACCTATGTCGAAGGCACCGGCATTGGCCCTTATGAAGGGGCTAAAGTGACGGTAGAAACCAGCGGTCGCGTCAGTGTCGCGACCGGCGTCGGTACACAGGGCCAAGGGCACTACACCTCGTTTGCCCAGATTGTCGCCGAGCAACTGGGCGTTAGCGTCGAGAATATTCGGTTGACCACCGGCGATACCGCCGAATTTTATTGGGGCGCCGGCACCTTTGCCAGTCGTGGCGCCGTAGTGGCGGGGAATGCGATTCATGCGGCGGCGGTCAAGGTGCGTGAAAAGGTATTGAAGAAAGCCGGCGAAGAATTGGAAGTTGCCATTGAGGATTTGGAATTAGTGGATGGTTTCGCGCGCGTAAAAGGTTCACCGGAGACGGCGATCAAATTGGGTGATTTGGCCGCCCGCGCCAATCCGATGCGCGGCGCCGTAAAGCCGGGAACCGAACCAGGGCTGGAAGCGACTGATTATTTTGGCCCGGAACGGGGCGCAACAGCCAGCGGCGTTCACGCCATGATCGTCGAAGTTGACCCCGAAACCATGTTGGTTGCGATCAAAAAATATGTCGTTGTCCACGACTGTGGCGTTGTGATTAACCCTATGATTCTGGAGGGGCAGATCCAAGGTGGGGTTGCCCAGGGGATTGGGAATGCCTTTTATGAGCAACTGCATTTTGATGAAAATGGACAGTTGCTCAATGCCTCGTTTATGGATTATCTGGTGCCGACCGCGGATACGGTGCCACCCATTCTGACCGATCACGTCGAGACGCCATCGCCATTAAACCCGCTAGGCATCAAGGGCGCCGGCGAGGCAGGGGCAATCCCGGTTGGCCCGCTCTTTGCTCAAGCGGTGGAGGATGCTTTGGCGGTCGCACAATTGGAAATTTTGGAGATACCGCTAAGTCCGAATCGGTTGTTTGCCTTACTGCAAAATAGGCTTTCTGCTGATGCCTGACAATAACGTTTGTGATTTCATCGATAAGTAGAGAAAATGTAAACCTTTGCCGTTAGAAAGGCGAATTTCTAGATATTTTGTAGTGTTTTTGTAAGCTTATGAACTTGAAAGTTTGTCAGGTAAACGGTAAAATAATAAGGACGCATTGCCGATTGTGTAGCCATGCCCTCCATGGCCGACCTGATGCGAAGATTTGCTCATCAACTAGTTGAATAACAGTTATCTCCAGCCACGAAAAAGTAACTGTGCAGTAGGTGTAAGCCTGGGCTATCAACTGGCTTAGGCTCTTTTCGGCGCAGCAGTCCGTAAACTGCGCAAATCGTGAAGGACGGATGTACACTTATGAAAGCATTCCGCGATAATCTTGCTCTCATTCTGGTTGCCATCATCGCTATTGTTCTTGTTTTTCTGATGGTGCGGCTTCAATCACTCATCATGACAACCCCGGAACCGACGCCGGCCAGTCAAGCGACGCCGGAAGTGATCCAGCCGCAACAACCGGCTGTCGCGGTGCAACCGACGGCAACGACGGCCGCTGCACTTACCAACACGCCTGAACCGGCCCAGCCACCGGCCCCGCCCACGGCCACAATCGGCGGGTATACCGTCTATGGCTCCGAAGTGATTGGCGCCATCCATGTGGGCGCCATCAGTGATCGTGGCTATAATCAGGCCCATCACGATGGTTTGCAACAGATGATCCAGCAGGTGCCGGGCGTCCGCTTGATCGAAGCCGAAAATATCCCGGAGACGGAAGCCGTTTTGCCGGTGATTGACCAGATGGTGCAACAAGGCGCCAAGATCATTTTCGTGCAAAGCTTCGGCTACCTCCCCTTTGCCATTCAAGCTGCTGAACGCTACCCTGATGTGGTTTTCCTCCATCCGGGCGGTTTTGAATTGCGCAACAATCTCGGCACCTATTGGGCGAATAATTTTGAAGCGATGTATTTGGCGGGGATTGCCGCCGGCGCGGCAACCAAAACCAATCAACTCGGTTTTATCACCGCCTTCCCAATTCCAAATATTCTCGCGTCGGCGAATGCCTTCCATTTAGGCGCCCGCGCCGTAAACCCGAATGTAACGACAAAAGTCGTGATCAACGAATCCTGGGTTGACCCAACCAAGGAGAACATTGCGACCCGTGCCCTCGCTGCGTCCGGTGTCGATGTTGTTACGATGATCGTCGATTCCCCGATTACGGTTGTGCAGACAGCCGAAGCACTGGGCATCTATGTGATTGGTTTCCACTCCGATGCCTTACAAGAATTAGCGCCGAATGGCTGGTTGACCGGCGTTGCCTACACCTGGGGTAACTATTATACAAGCGTCGTGCAACAAATCCGTGGCGGCCAGTGGCGCTCATCCCATGTGCGCGGTGGTATCGAAAGTGATATGCTCCGTCTGGCTTCGTTTGGCCCTGCTGTTAGTGCAGAGACCTCGGCGCGTATTGTTGCTGCCCGTGGTGATATTATCAGTGGTAAATTAGCGATCTTCCAAGGGCCGTTGGTTGATAATCAAGGCGTTGAGCGGATTGCGGCCGGACAAACTGGCGGCTTAGAATTATTGGATACAACCGACTGGCTGGTGGAAGGGGTAAGCAATTTTGATGTCGCTTCCGTCCCGGTTGATTCGTTGCCCGTCGCCCAGATCCAACCAACACCCGCCGCTGTGGCTGTAGCGCCAACGGCTACCCCGGAAACGGCGGCGCCGACACCGGCGCCGGTCGAAAACTCGGCCACGGCAACGGCCACCACGGCGCCGGCGCCGCCGACGCCAACCGCCGACCTGGTCTTGGGGGTTAGCGCAGAAGTGCCCGAATGTCGCTTCTTCACAGCCGTGTTGCAACAGATCGGCCAGGAGAAACTGGGGTTGACAGTTGACGTTGTCGATTTCTCTACCTCGACGGATCTGTATGAGGCGCTGGCCAAACGGCAGGATCAACGGATGGTTGATATGACGCTCTGCTTTGCTGACCCCAAGGATCGGGCGTTCTTGCGCGAATATTTTGGCTTTATTCGCAATGTGGGGGACATCTACTGGCGCAACGATACGATCCGCCTGCAGATCATGACCAATAGCGGTCTGTTGGCCGACCTGGAGCGCAATCAGGTCTGTCTCTACCGCTTGTTGAAGAACCTCAATTTTGCCGGGAACGATCTGCCGTCACAAGACGCCGCCCAATGGATTACTGACAATGGTGCGTTGGTCGATCAATGGGCGAGTTGCGAATTGCTGCCATAAGCGTGGTTGCGTAATCGAATCGTAGTGTTTGTCGCAAAGAGCGGCTACAGTTTCGACTGTGCCGCTCTTTGTTTTTCTATCCGCTAAAGTTGCGCTGTTTTTCATGGCCGCTAAAGTTGCGCTGTTTTTCATGGCCGCTAAAGTTGCGCTGTTTTTCATGGCCGCTAAAGTTGCGGCTATAGCGTTTGCTGGTATAATCTTTCAAATCACTTTTCCTACGCTCAACCTTACTGTAACCGATGAAAACACCAGGGTTTGTATCACGAATTCGAACAATCCTCCGCCAGGCAACTTCGTTTCTTGTGCTGCTCTTGCTCATCGCCCTGGTCTGGGAAGGGGTGAAGTGGCTGGGCGGCGATCCCTGGCGCGCCGATGCCAATCCCTTTGGCATTACCCACACCCCCCCCTTCCGCTGGAAAATCGCCTCTGACTTAAACTTGCCCCACATCTGGGAGATTGCCGGCGCCTTTAGCAACCCGGCGCGCCGGAATGGCCCGCCGTTGGGCAGTGTCCTCTTTGATGCTGCGCTCTATACCTTCCGGGAAGCCATCGTCGGCTTTCTCTTTGGGGCCACGCTCGGTTTGCTGTTGGGGATTCTCTTTACCCATTTTGGTCTGTTGGAACGGGGCTGTATGCCCTATGTCGTTGCCTCACAAACTGTCCCGATTTTGGCGATTGCGCCGATGGTGATCATCTGGCTCAAGGCCGGTTGGTTCTCCGTGGCGGTGATCGCCGCGTACTTGACCTTTTTTCCGGTGACGATCAATACCTTGCGCGGTCTGCGTTCCCCCAACCCGATGGCCTTTGAGTTGATGCACTCCTATGCGGCGTCAACCTGGGATGTACTCTGGAAATTGCGCTTTCCGGCGGCCTTGCCCTATATTTTCACCGCCTTCAAAATTTCGGCTACTTCCAGTGTGGTCGGTTCGATCATTGGGGAACTGCCCTCCGGCATTCGTGATGGCTTGGGCGGCGCGATCCTTAACTTTAACCAATACTACATTTCCGGCCCGGAACGGCTTTGGGCCACCATCGTCGCCAGCGCCGGGGTGGGGATTGCGTTTTATCTGGTTGTGACGCTGATTGAATTGGTGGTGTTGCGTGGACGCAAGATGGTGAGTGAAATTTAAATTTACAAATCAACGGTTTTTCACATGACTGACAGTATCGTCTCTCTTTCCAACATCGGCATGACCTTTAATGCCGGACGCAGTAACGCAACCATTGCGTTAAAAGACATCAACCTCGCCATCGCCCCCGGCGAATTTGTCTCGTTGATCGGCCCCTCCGGCTGCGGCAAATCGACCTTGCTGCGGCTGGTCGGCGACCTGTTGCAGCCGACCAGTGGCACGCTGGTGGTCAACGGCAAAGCGGCCCACCAGGCGCGTCTGGATCAAGACTATGGCATGGTCTTTCAGGCGCCGGTGTTGCTCGAATGGCGCAGCATTCTCAAGAATGTCATGTTGCCGATGGAGCTACGCAAACTGAGCCGCCAGGAGCAACTGAACCGTGCCCGTGAACTCTTGAAGCTAATGGAGTTGGAGGGTTTTGAAAACCACTACCCCTGGCAACTCTCCGGCGGGATGCAGCAGCGCGCCGCCATCGCTCGTTCGCTGGCGATCCATCCCCGCCTCTTGTTGATGGACGAACCCTTTGGCGCCCTCGACGAGATGACGCGCGAACGGATGAATCTGGAACTCCACCGCATCTGGCAGCAGACGCAGACGACCATCATCTTTGTCACCCACAGCATTGCCGAAGCGGTTTTTTTGTCGACGCGCATTGTAGTTATGTCGGCGCGACCGGGGGAGATTCTCCATATCACCAATGTCGATCTGCCCATGCCCCGCACCTTGGAGACGCGCGAGCACTCCCACTTCTTCGAGATCGAAACCGAGGTGCGTGAATGGTTGCGGCGCGCCAAGGGCTATATTGCTTAAGTAAGACAGTGGGTCAGTAGCTCAGTAAGATAGTGAGACAGTAACCAACGTACTGATTTACTGTCCTACTGAGCCACTGTTCCACTAATCGACTAAAGGGGAATCAGCAGTTGAAGGCGTTACAACGCAATTTACCGGCGATCATACTCTTTGTGGCAGTGCTGGCGCTTTGGGAGGCACTGGTCTGGTTACTTGCCATCCAACGCTTCCTGCTACCGGCCCCTTCAGTGATTTGGGACGCTTTTACCAGCGAACTCGATCGCCTGCTTCACATCGGCTGGTTTACCACCAAGGAGGCGCTGGGCGGTTTTGCCATCGGCTGCGGCGTCGGCATTCTGGTGGCGCTGGCGACGGCGCGCTGGACGCTGGCGAACGAAACGCTCATGCCCTTTGCCATTGCCGCCAACTCAGTGCCGATCATTGCCTTTGCGCCCATCTTCAACAACTGGTTTGGCGTTGACAACCCCTTTTCCAAAATGATGATTGTGGCGGTGATTGTTTTCTTCCCCATGATGATCAACACCGTGCGTGGCCTGACCGCCGTCGACCCCGCCATGATCGAGTTGATGCGCTCCTATGCCGCCGGCGAATTTGAATTATTGTACAAGATCCGCCTACCCAATGCGCTGCCTTATATGTTCAACGCCTTCAAAGTCGCCGCCACCCTGAGCATGATTGGCGCCGTAGTCAGTGAATATTTCGGCGGCAACCGCTCGGCGCTCGGCGTCTTTATCACCCAGGAAGCAGCCCAGTTTCGTTTCCAGAACGCCTGGGCCGCTATCATCGTCGCCTGTATCGTCGGCCTGACCTTCTATCTGATTGTGTTACTACTCGAACGGTTGACCATCCCCTGGCACAGTTCGGTGCGGAATACGCGTGGTCGGTGAATGGGTGCTTGAGGGCTTCGTTGATTGAGCCTGTCGAAATCAACGAAGCCCTCAAGCACCCATTCACTACTGCCAAAGCTTAACAAAAGCGCAACTTTATCAACTCAATAAAGGAGAATGATCTATGTCCAAAATCCGATGGTTGTTCCCGTTGCTAGTGATCAGCGCGCTCGTCCTGAGCGCGTGTCCCATGCCGCAACAAGGGGCAGCGCCGGCCGGTGGCGAAAGCGCCGCGACGCCGGCCGCCGGCGAAGAGCCAGCGACTGCCGAACTTACCCCTGTTCGCCTGCAATTACAATGGGTGACCCAATCGCAATTTGCCGGCTACTATGCCGCCTTGGCTCAAGGATTCTATGCTGACGAAGGGCTGGATGTGACCATCCTCGAAGGCGCGGTGGAAATTGTGCCTCAACAGGTGGTCGCCTCTGGGGAAGCCGAATTTGGCATTGCCTGGGTGCCGAAGATGCTCGCCTCGCGCGAAGCGGGCGCTGATCTGGTCAATATTGCCCAGGTCTTCCAGCGCAGTGGTACGCTTCAGGTTGCCTGGGCTGATAGTGGTCTGGCTGCGGTGGAAGATTGGGCCGGCAAGCGCGTCGGCACCTGGGGCTTTGGCAACGAGTGGGAAGTCTTTGCCGCTCTACGCCAGGCCGGCATCGAACCTGATGACGCCAGCCAGGTGACGATTGTGCAGCAGCCCTTTGATATGTCGCTCTTGCTCAACCGCGAGATCGATCTCGCCCAGGCCATGACTTACAACGAATATGCCCAACTCCTAGAAGCGACCAACCCCGACACCGGCGAACTCTATCAGCCGGAAGATTTCACTGTCTTCAACTACAACGACGTGGGCACCGCCATGTTGCAAGACCATGTCTTTGCCCGTGAATCGTGGCTGGCCGAAGAAGGCAACGAGGACATTGCGGTCCGCTTCCTGCGCGCCTCCTTCAAGGGCTGGATCTTCTGTCGCGACAACTTTGACGCATGCGTCAACACCGTGTTGGAAAATGGCCCGACGCTGGGCGAAGGCCACATGCGCTGGCAACTCAACGAAGTCAACGCCCTGATCTGGCCGTCCCCCCAGGGCATTGGCATCATGGACGAAGCGGCCTACCAGCAGACCGTCGATATTTCCACCGAGTTCAAGGTACTGACCAAAGCGCCCGACGAAGCGGCCTTGCGCACCGACCTGGCCCAACAGGCGCTGGATAGCCTGACTGATGCCGACACCAAAGGTGAAGGCTTCCAGAAGCAAGAAGTAGAAGTGACGCCCGGCGGAGAATAAAGACAAGAAGACACGAGACACGAGACAAGAAGATAGAAGACAGAGGACAGAAGAAATAGACGATTTATGTCTCGTGTCTCGTGTCTCGTGTCTCGTGTCTCGTGTCTCGTGTCTCGTGTCTCGTGTCTCGTGTCTCGTGTCTCACACTGCCGCCCCCGCCACATACCCGCTACTCCACGCCCACTGATAGTTATAGCCGCCGATCCGCCCATCGACATCACAGATCTCGCCACAGAAAAAGAGACCAGGACAGCGGCGGGATGCCATCGTTTTGAGATCGATCTCCTGCAACGGCACGCCACCCGCGGTCACTTCAGCATAGGTAAAGCCGCGGTTGCCGGTGATGGGCAGCGGCCATTCGACCACCGTACGCACTAACGCCTTGCGCTGTTCACGGGTCAAGCTGTGGCCCGGCGCACTGGGATCGACCCCGGCGGCCTCACACAGCACCCGCGCCAGCCGGTCGGGCAGGTGGCGCCGCAACAGGGTGATCGGCGCGCCTCTGCCCAGCGCCAGCAGTTGTGCATCAAAACTTTGTGGATTCTCGCCCGGCCACCAGTTGATCACCAGCGTGGCCTGCGGGTCATCGAGTTGGGCGTTAAGCCAGTAGCGGCTGATGTCCAGCACGGCGGGGCCGGAGAGGCCAAAGTGGGTGCAGAGGGTGGAACCGGTAAAGGTTGCCAACGGTTTGCCGCTGCCGGCGCGCACGGTCAGGGTGGCGTCAACCGTGAGACCGCTCAGGCTACAAATGACATGCTCTTTGGGCAAGGTGAGCGGCACTAGCGCCGGTAACAGCCGCGGCGTGATGGTATGCCCCAACGCCTGCGCCAGTTGATAGCCGTAGCCATCCGAGCCGCTCTTGGGCAGACTTTTGCCGCCGGTCGCCAGCACCACACGCTGGCTTTCAACGCTCCCCCACGGCCCCGCCACCGTAAACCCTTCGGCTTGACGTTTGATTTCGGTCACGCGGTAGGGGTGGTGAATCGCGACCCCGGTCTGGCGCGCCCCTTGCAACAGCGCATTCAAAACGGTGCGCGCCTCGTCGGTGGTAGGAAAGAGTTTACCCGTCTCCTCTTGTTTGAGTTCGACGCCCAGTTCGCGAAAAAAGGCAATTGTGGCCGGCACATCAAAGCGCTGCAACACCTTCTTGATTGCATTGCGCGACGAGCCGGCGTAGGCGTCCACCGTCACCACATCATGGGTCACATTACAGCGCCCGCCGCCGGAGACCAAAATCTTCGCCCCCAGCTTGGCCGCGCCATCCAGCACCACAATTTTTCGTCGCGGATTTGTGCGCCCGGCCCAAATCGCCGCCATCAACCCCGCTGCGCCAGCGCCAACAATCGTTACATCTACTTCTGCTGATAGTTGCATAGGTATCATCGTTTAGTTCGATCGCCGCTTTACCAGACTACGCGACTCCGGACTACGCGACTCCGGACTACGCGACTCTGGACTATGCGACTCTGGACTAAAAAACATCCAAATCCCGTCCTGAAACCACCGGCCCGTCGTAGTGTGCTTGCACTTCGGCCACCAGATCTGCCTCGGTCACGCCCCAGAAGAGTTGATGGGTCAGCACTAGCAACCCCGGTCGCGCCGCTTTCGTCAGCGCCGCCAACTCATGGGCCGAAGTGTGGACAGTGCTGTGATACCGCTGCCACTCTGCCGGTCGATTAGCAAAGCCGCGCACCGAATAGACTTCATGAAGCAAGAGATCGGCGCCGCGGTAATGGTCGGCCAGCCCGGCAAAGGGACGGGTGTCGCCCGAAATCACAATCGTGCGATCCGGCGTCGTGAAGCGAAAACCAAAAGCCGGCCATGAGCCATGATCAACGCGAAATGCCTCTACTTGCACATTTTCATCGCTATAGATCCGTCCGGCGCCATATTCATGCACCACCACGCGATGCCCCTGGTCATTCGACGGCTCCAACCCCTCTCGCCGCTCGCGCATATCTTCGGCATAGGCGGCCAGAATGTGATTGGTCATCGCTTGCGTCCCCGGCGGGCCATAGACCACCAGCGGTTCGCTCCGTCCCAACACCCAGGGTGTGAAAATGAGATCAGGATAGCCCACCGTATGATCCGAATGGTGATGGGTGAGAAAAGCGCGGGTCAAGCGCGGCGCCTCTAATGCCTTGATCCCTTTTTGTGCGGCGGCGGCTGCGCGGCGCACAATGCCCGGCCCAAAGTCCACCAGATAAGCTTGCTCCCCCACCACAATGGCCACTGCCGAGCCATGCCGCAGCGGATCGGCATTTGGCGTGCCGGTGCCAAGCAGGACGACTTTACTTTGGTGTGTTGGCCGTGCGCGTTGGCGCCACTCATCGCGCAGGATGGCATACTGATACTCATCGGTCCAACTGCCCTTGTTCCAGTAGGATTGCAAGGTATGCCCCTCGCGCCGCATCCCCAGCCGCTCCAGCAGTCGATAGGAGCCGTGGTTGCGCACATCACAAATGGCGATCACCCGCCGGAACCCTTTCTGTTGAAAGAGAAAATCGAGAAGCGCCGTCACTGCCTCTGTCGCCAGCCCTTTCCCTTGCGCCTGACGGGTGAGGGTAAAGCCAATCTCGACCAGATCCGGCTCATCCACTTTGTTGTACAATGCGCAATCGCCCAAAAACGCATCGGTCGCTTTGTCGGCAATCGCCAGTTGCACCCATTCCCCCGGCGTTCCCGGCTCGGCGTTCACCATCTTGGCGATAAACGCTTCCGCGCCCGGACGATCCAAGGCCCGCCAACTCTGGTAGCGGGCCAGTTCCGGGTCGCTGCGCATGGCCGTAAAGGCAGCAAGATCGCTTGCTTGGAAACGGCGTATCCGCAGACGTTCGGTTGTGAGTGCTTGAAAACGGGTCGGTGCTGCTTCGCTCATGAGACTTGCTCTTCCCTCGCTTGCTGACAAACGGTCAAATGACGTTCCCTTGATTGTACATCAAGTAAGGGTGAAAATCGTAGGGGTGCGGATGCCGGAAGCGCACATCGCCTTGCTGCTCTGTCCCCATCCGCGTTCCCTTCATCCGCGTCTGTACCCCCAACAAAAAGCAGATCACCGCTTCAGCACTTGACGTAGCAACCCTATAGAACAAACGTCTGCGCTTCCACTTTGTCAAGCCATAGAATCATGCTATAATGCGCTTAAGACTTTGCTGTGAACTTACGAAAATGCTGAACCATGTAAATCGTCCTTGCTGCAAATCAAAAGGTTATGGGCATGAGCGAAGGAACCGGCGTCAAACGGTACACTAACAAAGAAGTTGCCGAGCTGTTGCAACTGGTGGCTGATATTCTTCAGATTCTAGAGGCGAACCGTTTTCGGATCATTGCTTTCCAAAATGGGGCGGAAGCGATCAAAAACTATTCGCAGGACATTAATGCCGTCCACGCCGCCGGTAAATTACTGGAAATTCCCGGTGTCGGCAAGGGATTGGCCGGCGCCGTCGGCGAATTGCTGGACAAGGGCATTGTCGCTGAATTTGAAGAGCTGAAAACTCAGGTGCCGCCGGGCGTAGTCGCTATGCTGCAAGTGCCGGATATGGGGCCAAAAAAGGCGCGTCGCCTCTGGCAGGAAGTGGGCATCACCAGCATTGACGAACTCAAGGCCGCTGCTGAAGCCGGCAAACTGCGCGTCCTAAAAGGTTTTGGCGCCAAGAGCGAAGAAAAGATCCTCAAAGGCATTGAACTACTCAGCAAACGCAGCGACGCCCGCACCCCCATCGGCGAGGCGCGCCCACTAGCCCTTGCCTTGATCGACGGCTTGTATGCCACCTTGCCGCCCAACACCATTGCGCGCATTGAAGTGGCCGGCAGTTTGCGCCGCTGGAAAGAGACCATCGGCGATGTGGACATCCTCTGCGTCAGCGACCAACCGGCGGCGGTGATGGCGGCCTTTCAAAGCTTGCCGCAGGTGCATGATGTCACTCATGCCGGCGAGACCAAGTCGAGCGTAATTCTCGCCAATGGTCTACAGGTTGATTTGCGTGTGGTTGAAGACCGTTGCTGGGGCGCTGCCCTGCAATATTTTACCGGCAGCAAAGAACACAACGTTCCCATCCGCGACTTGACTTTGCGCCGTGGCTGGAGCCTCAACGAATATTGTTTAACCGCCACCGGCAATGGTGAGGCGCCCGCAGGGGAAGAGCGCTACTTTGACAACGAAGCCGAGCTATACGCCTTTCTGGGCTTAGATTGGGTGCCGCCCGAATTGCGCGAAAACCGGGGCGAGATCCAGGCCGCACGTAACCATCAATTGCCGGCGTTGATCCAACTGTCGGCCATCCGTGGCGAGTTGCACGGTCATAGCACCTGGAGCGATGGCACGGCCAGCATTGTCGCAATGGCCGAAGCGGCGCGCGCCCGTGGCTACCAATATTGGGCGGTCTGTGATCACAGTGTCGGCCTGGGGATGGTGGGCGGCCTGGATAGCGAACGGCTCCACCAGCAAGCAGTGGAAATTGCCCGTTTGAATGAGCAGTACGCGGCACAGGGCATCGACTTCCGCCTGCTGCGCGGCACCGAAGTGGAGATCCTGGCCGATGGTTCGCTGGGGTTGCCTGATGAAGTATTGGCTGAATTGGATGTCGTCGTCGCCAGCATCCACAGCGGTCTGCGCCAGGAACGTGAGACGATTACCGAGCGTTGTTGCAAAGCCATTCGCAACCCTCATGTCGATATTCTGGGGCACCCAACGGGACGTCTCATCGGTTCACGCGCCCCATCGGCGATCGACATGGAAGTGGTCTTACAGGAGTGTCTGGCGACGGGCACCGTTCCCGAAATCAATGCCCACCCCAGCCGCCTGGACATGAGCGATGTCTATACCCGCCGGGCGATTGAACTGGGTTGCAAGATTGCTATCAACAGCGACGCCCATGAACTGACCGGCATGGAGGTCATGCCTTATGGTGTCGCCACCGCTCGCCGCGCGTGGGTCACCGCCGACCATGTCATCAATACACGACCGTTACCGGAGATGTTACGCCTATTAAAAGATCGCAAGTAAGAGGTAGTCAGTAGTCCGCAGTCGTATAGTCGCGTAGTCCAGAGTCAGTCTATTGCTGGCTCGTCTACGTTGGCCTCAGAGACGACTGCGGACTTAGGACTGCGGACTTAGGACTACGGACTATTCATCATAGCGCAATTACGGAGAATTTGCATGAGATGCGTAACCTTACCATCATTAATACGTCTATCTAAGCAGATGGCTATCCTACTTTTGTTAGCTTTCTTTATCGCTGCTTGTGGGGGTGACGAAGAACCGCCGGCCACACCGGTAGACGCCACGCCTGCTGCCGGGGGGATGGTGGTGCCGACCGCTGCCGCTGACCAGGCGCAAGCTGCCGTCACACCGACGCCCGCCTTACTGATTGGTGATGCTGTCCAGGTGTTGCCCGATCAACAATTGCGCCTTTACACCGATGCCACCACCGACGCCCTGGTGATGAATGTCTATGCATCCGGCGAACGTTTTATGCTACTCGATGCCAGCGGCGATTATACGGTCTACCCGGTCGAGCAAGGGGGGCGGCGCTGGTACCGCTTGCGCGCGGCGGATGGTTTGGTCGGCTGGGGGGATGCCGCGCAACTGGCGCCGGTTAACTAACAAACAAGTGAAAATCAGTAGGACAGTAAGTCAGTAAAACAGTGTCACTGACTCACTGATTTACTTTACGCATTTGAAATTTACGAACAACTAATCGCACTTTTGATGAGAGACCCATGACTGTCGAGTCCGTGCCAACCCGGATTGAAAACTTACGCAAACTCATCCGCTATCATCAATATCGTTACTATGTCCTTGACGATCCGGTGGTGAGCGACCAGGAATTTGACGCCTATTTTCGTGAGCTACAGGCGTTGGAGGCCGAACACCCCGAACTGCGCAGCGATGACAGCCCCACCGTGCGCGTCGGCGGTGTCGTGGCCGAGCGTTTTGAAAAGGTGCGCCACCCCACGCCAACGTTGAGCCTTGCCAACGCTTTTGGCAGCGCAGATCTGCGCGCCTGGCGTGACCGGGTCAGACGGCTCTTGCCCGAAAAACAGCGTCAACTGTTACGCTATGTTGTCGAACCCAAGTTTGATGGCCTCACGGTTGTCTTGCACTTTGAAGGCGGTCGTTTCACCCTGGGCGCCACGCGCGGCGATGGTGAATATGGCGAGAACATCACCCCAAACTTACGCACAGTTCGGGTGATGCCCCTACAGCTTCCTGCTGATAATGACAGCCCGCTGGAACCGCCCACCCGCTTGGTGGTGCGCGGCGAAGCGTATGTGGAAAAGGCCGATTTTCAACGCTTTAATGAGCAGCAGGCCGAACAAGGCGAACGCACCTACGCCAATCCGCGCAACTTTGCTGCCGGTAGTTTGCGCCAGTTGGACAGCCGTATCTCAGCCGGGCGACCGCTCAAGCTCTGGACCTACCAAATCTCCGTTTTGGAAGGCGGTCCCCAACTCACCAGCCAGAGCGAGAGTCTGGCCTATCTCCACAAGCTCGGCTTGCCCGTCTGTCCCGAATTGCATCTCTTTGATGACGCCGACTTTGAGCAGTTGGTCGCCTACACCGAGGAATTTGGGACACGTCGTCACGAATTGCCCTACGAAACCGATGGTCTGGTGGTCAAGGTCGATGGCCTGGCCCTACAAAGTCAGTTGGGCTTCACCGGCAAAGACCCCCGTTGGGCCGTGGCGGTCAAATATGGCGGTGAAGAGGCCGTGACCAAACTGCTCGATATTGTGGTCAACATCGGGCGCACGGGTGTCGCGACGCCCAACGCCGTGCTGGAACCAGTGCCGATTGGCGGCGTCATCGTCCGTGCGGCCACCCTCCACAACGAAGATTACATTCGCGATCTCGACATCCGCATTGGCGACCAAGTTTTGGTCAAGCGCGCCGGCGAGGTCATTCCCAAAGTGTTGCGCCCATTGACCGAGTTGCGCAATGGCACGGAACAGCCCTGGCAGATGCCGACGGCCTGTCCTGACTGCGGTCAATCGCTCATGCGCCCGCCGGGTGAAGCCGCCACCTACTGCGTCAACAATGCTTGTCCGACTCAGTTGGTGCGGGCCGTTGAATACTTTGTCGCACGCCACGCCATGGACATCGAGAGCTTTGGCTACAAACAAGCCGAACTCTTTGTCCAGAAGGGTTTTATCAAAGACCTGGCTGACATTTACTATCTGCCCTGGGAAGAGATCGGCAAGCTGGAAGGCTACAAAGCCAAGCGGCTGGAAAACCTGCGCAACGGCATTGAAGCCAGTAAGCAACGCCCCGTCTACCGGTTGCTCACCGCGCTGGGCATTCGTTTTGTCGGTGAAGTGGTGGCCGAAACCCTGATGCAACAATACGGCAGCCTGGACAACCTCATGAATGCCACTGCCGCCGAGTTAAACGCGATCGAAGGTATCGGCCCGCGCATTGCTGAAAGCGTCGTCGAATTTTTTGCCCTGGAACCCAATCGGCAACTGGTGGCAAAATTTGCCGCCGCCGGGGTGCAAGTGGCCGAAACGCCCAAGGCGCCGCCCGTCGATCAGCCGCAACCCTTTGCCGGCTTGACCTTTGTTGTCACCGGCACGCTGCCCACCTGGAGCCGTGACGAAGCCCACGACTTTATCAAAGCCCACGGCGGCAAAGTGACCGGCAGCGTCAGCAGCAATACCAGCTATCTGGTCGTCGGCGAAAGCGCCGGCAGCAAACTGACCAAAGCGCAGCAGTTGGGCGTGCCGGTGCTCTCGGAAGAGGAATTACGGGCATTGGGGCAGCGCTGAGAAGACAGAAAACAGGCGGCTACGCTACCATTAGGAAAGGCTAAACCAGTCGCTGCGGCGACTTTTCGCGGTTAGCGGCGGGTTTTAACCCGGTCGCTGTAATATAATGATAGGAGTTACGCAGTTGGACAAGACCTGTCAGGTTTCGCAAACCTGACAGGTCTCTGGTAGCGCCCGTCAACTGCGTAACTCCTAAATGAATGAGGATCGACCGTGTATCTAAACGCTGCGCCACTCGCTGACACTGTTCAGCAACTCCATGATAACCAAGATAATCTGACGCTCTATCTTGACCAGATGGAGCAGCGGATCAACGCCGTCAATCCCCATGTCGCGGCGTTATTGCCGGAAGCGGATCGCTTTACGCGCTTACGCCGCGCCGCCCAAGCGTTACAAGCCCAATATCCGACCCCGGCGCAACGACCGCCGCTCTATGGCGCGTTGGTCGGGATCAAGGATATTTTGCGGGTTGACGGCTTTCCGACGCAAGGCGGTTCGCAGTTGCCGCCCGAACGGCTGGCCGGACCGGAAGCGGTGGTGGTGCGCCAGTTGCGCGCTGCCGGCGCCTTGCTGGCAGGCAAAACGGTGACAACCGAATTTGCCTATTTTGAACCTGGCCCTACCCGCAACCCGCACAACTTAAACCATACACCCGGCGGTTCGAGCAGCGGTTCAGCGGCAGCAGTGGCGGCGGGACTCTGTCACCTAGCGCTGGGGACGCAGACGATTGGCTCGGTGATTCGTCCGGCGGCCTATTGCGGCGTTGTCGGCTTTAAGCCTTCTTTTGACCGCATTGCCACCGAGGGTTTGCTCTACTTCTCGCGCACGGTCGATCACATCGGTCTCTTCACTCAAGATGTCGCCGGGATGCAACTGGCGGCGGGCGTGCTTTGTCGCGATTGGCGACCAGCCCCGTCCACCCAACGGCTACCCGTGCTTGGCGTGCCGGTCGGCCCTTACCTGGCACAGACGGAGCCGGCGGCCTTGGTTCGCTTTCAGCGGCAAGCTGCGGCATTAGCGGCGGCAGGGTATCAGGTCAAAGAAATACCCATGTTTGCCGATATCGCCGCACTGAACCAGTTGCACCGCCGGCTTGTTTTTGCCGAATTTGCGCAAGAACATGCTGAACTTTATGCCGAATTTGGCGATCGCTACCGTCCCCGCACCGTAGAAATCATTAAAATTGGCAAGGCCGTCGGTCAGTCTGAATTGGCCGCCGCACGCGCCAATTGTCTTACATTGCGTACAGTCATTGAAACAACCATGGTTGAAAATGCCATTGACCTTTGGCTCTGCCCACCGGCGCCAGGATCAGCGCCGGCCGGTATCCATGCGACAGGCAATCCTGATTTGAATTTGCCGTGGACACATGCGGGGCTACCCGCCGTCACGATTCCTGCTGGACGCGCCGAAAACGGTTTGCCCCTTGGGCTGCAACTAGTAGCCAGCTTTGGCGCTGATGAATTGTTGCTGGCCTGGTCACGGGCCATGGCAACCGTTCAATCGCAATCAAGTTGAGGATTTCCATTATGTTTGCTTTAATGGATTTCGGAAGCAATAAAAAATGGAAAGAAAATTCAATTGATTGTAAGGTGGATCGTGATAGATACGTGGTAAACTATGCTAAATGCTGTAAATTCATTGGGACTATTGCTTGTGATGAAATCCATGATACGCTGTGGTGTAATAAGATGTACAGCTATGATAATTGTTGTACAAGCCAATCAACACCATCGCTATTGATCTGATCCAGGTGAACAAGGAAATACCATTTCATATCATAAAGGTTATGTTGGGCGTTGCACTGAATGAGTCGTCGAATTTTTCCTAAACAGCCCCAATTGAATAATGAACCGATTGAAAGTCATGCAACGCCGCATGATGCTGCCTTTTTACAGCGGTTGCAAGCTGGTGATCAGCTTGCCTGGTCGACGCTGGTCGATGAATGGGGGCCACGGCTCTACAATTATCTCGTTTACAACACGCGCTGTGAAGATGATGCGCAAGATGTGTTAAGTGAGACAATGATGGGCTTGGTTCAATCGATCCGCACCTTTGATGGGAATGTCACCTTAGCGACCTTTATTTATTCGATTGCTTATCGTAAGGTTGCCGATTACTGGCGTCGTTCCCAACAAACGGTTGAACTGCCGGCTTCCTTAAGTGTGGCTGGCCCCAGCTTGGCTAGAATCGAACTGGCCGAAGCATTGGATGAATTGCCGGAGTTGGCGCAACAAGTACTGTTGCTCCGCTATCATGTTGGGCTAAGTGTTGCTGAAATCGCTGATATTTTAGGTCGGTCATATAAAGCGACCGAATCTCTACTTAGTAGAGTGCGTAGTCAATTTCAACATGCATTTGTAGGTGCTGAGGCTTAATTTCTAATGGCCGATAATCTGAACGAACAAGAACTACAGGCGCTCTTCCGCAAACATTTGCCCATGAAGCAAATGCCGGTGGATTTTGCCGACCAACTTAAAAAGCAAGTCTTGGCCGAAGTCGCCGCGACGTTGACTGTCAAGCCAGTGGCCAGTGTGACGACCCAAGAAACCAGCCCGGCGCCGTCCCCGATGCAGGAACGGGCGCCACAACGACCGGCGCCCCATTCGGTTGCGCGCACACAACCCGATGTGCGTGTTGGTTGGTTGGATTGGCTGCGCAGCTCTTTCCGTCTGACGCCCTCCATGGCGACGGCCGGCGCTTTGGTCATGGTTCTTTGTTTGGTGATTATTTTTGGTGATCAGTGGCTTGGCAAGCTTACGCAAACCCTAAGCCAGCGCCGGATCGATGCGCCAAGTATCATTACCTCTGCTACCTTAACATCGACAACGGCTGTGTCGATGGCGCCGACGCTCACGGCAACCGTGAGCGCCACACCAGCGCCATCGACGCAACAGGGAATAGACGCCGGCGACGAAACGCCTACACCAACGCCACAATCGCCTACGCAAGCTGGTGATGCGGCAACACCGGAAGAAACGGTGGTTATTGCCGAGCCGGGCGGAAGCGCAACAAGATCCGCACCGGAAGATGGTTCAGTTACACCGTCACTTAACCCAACGGATACCTTGACGCCAGTTGCGCGTGAAACTGAGAACCCTGATCCATTCGCACCGACCGCGACGCCCTTGATCGCGGCGCCGGCTGCACCAACGCAACAATCGCCTGGTGCCGACACTTCAGTTCCTGCTGGGTCTGATAATGTAATGCCGACCGCGACGCCCCGTTCATCAACCGGCATGGCTACCGCGACGCCAACGACACCGGGCGGTGCAGAACGGACAACGACGCCGACCGCTGATGCAACCCGGCGCCTGCTTCCAACATCGACACCGACACCGATCTTGGTTCAACTGACGGTAGTCACAGCCACACGCACACCAGTTTCTGGCGCTCTCAACGCTACAGTCACACCCTTTGAACCGTCGCCGACACCAACACCGACCCCTACAGCTACTTCGATCTTGGTGCCGACACCTACCACCGGCGTTACTATGTTGCCCTGGCGCACCAACACGCCAACCGCAACGCCAACCGATTTACCGTCGCCAACGGCTACGAATGAACCGATCGCGACAACGGCGCCAACAACCGCGCCGACTGTAACTGACACGCCGGAGGTGGCGCCAACGGCCACGCATACGGCGTTGCCGACACCAACCAATACACGGCGGCCAACGCGGACAGCGACGCCCTTGCCAACTGCTACACCGCTGCCGACCAATACACCAAGACCGACGGCGACGGATACGGCTACGCTGGTGCCAACGGTGCCGCCGCCGACGAGTACGCCGACGGCGACGGATACGCCGATACCAACAGCGACGGACACGCCGATACCAACAGCGACGGACACGCCGATACCAACAGCGACGGACACGCCGCTGCCGACGGCGACGGACACGCCGACACCCATTCCTAACCTCCCCCCGGTCATCAGCAATGAGCCGATTCCGGTGGCGACCGTTGGGGTTAGTTACGAATATACCGTTACGGCGTCCGATCCGGATGGACCATCCTTTGGGCTACGGTTTATCGTTATTGACGAGAACATCGCCTGGCTCTCAACCGAGGATTTAGGGAATGGCAACTTGAAGTTGTCCGGTGTGCCGTCAATTGACGATATTGGCGTCCACAGATTCAAAATTCAGGTCTTTGATGCCGCAAACCTGCCGGCGGAAAAAGAGATTGAGGTGACCGTACAACTGAATCTGGCGGGTGGTCCAGGCTTTAATAATGATATCGACGCTTCTAGTACGGGCGACCAACCCCCGGCTGATAATCCGACACCAACGGAAACGCCAACAGCAACGCCAACAGCAACGCCAATGGAAACGCCAACGGCAACGCCAATCGTGGCCAGTTAGAAAATCGGCCTTGATTCGCTAGCCAGCTTTGGTAAAAAAGTTGGTTGGCCCATAAAAAACAGGACTTACGCAAGACGCCGGGCACCCTCTGGGTGTCCGGCAGTAATTCGTCTTGCGTAAGTCCTGAAAAAGTCTCAGGCATCGTTGCTTGAGACTTTTTTTTGTGCTATACTCTCGCAATAGTCTTCTAAAAACTTGCCAGACAATGGACGAAAGTAACCTATGTCAACTCAACCTATGCCTAAGGAGGCGTTGCTGGCAAGCCTGCCGCAACCCTGGCCGGAAAGCTTGCTGCCAACCATTCAACAACAACTAGCCGTCGGTCAGCGCAGCTTGATTGTGCTGGACGATGACCCCACCGGCACCCAAACCGTCTATGATCTCCCCGTCCTGACTGAATGGACGGTGGCAACTTTATGCGCTGAATTGGCGCAAGGTACACCCACCTTCTATATTCTGACCAACTCCCGTAGTTTGCCGCTGCCCGCTGCGCAGGAACTAAATGCGGAGATCGGGCGCAATCTTGTAGCCGCTGCCCAGGCCACCGGTCGCGACTTTGCTGTTGTCAGCCGCAGCGACTCAACCCTGCGCGGTCACTACCCCGGCGAGACCGACGCGCTGACGGCGGCGCTGGGTCAACAAGTGGATGCCACCTTGCTCATTCCCTTTTTCCTGGAAGGGGGGCGCTTTACCATCAACGATGTTCACTATGTGGCGGAAGGTGATCAACTGGTACCCGCCGCCGCCACCCCCTTTGCCCGTGATGCAGCCTTTGGCTACCGCAACTCTGATCTGCGCGCCTGGGTTGAGGAAAAGACGGGCGGACGGGTTGCCGCCACTTCTGTTGCCTCGATCACCATGGACGATGTGCGGCTGGGTGGACCAGATGCAGTGGCGCAAAAGTTGCTCAACTTGCCGGCCGGCGCTGTCTGTATTGTCAACTGTGCCGGGACACGCGACATGGAAGTCTTTGTCTCCGGTCTGTTGCAGGCGGAAGCTGCCGGTCGCCATTTTCTCTATCGCACGGCAGCCACCTTTGTCCAGGTGCGGGCTGGTCTGGCGCCGCGCTCACCCCTCACCGCCACTGACCTGAATTTGCCGGCCAACGGTGGCGGCTTGATCGTGGTCGGTTCCTATGTACCCAAGTCAACAAACCAACTCAACGCGCTCCTAGTTCAACCCGATCTCGTGCAAGTGGAAGTCAATGTCGATGCACTGCTGGACGACGGACAACAAGCTGGTGAAATTGCTCGCATCATTACCGTGACGACCGCCGCTTTGCAACAGGGGCAGGATGTGGTGGTCTACACCAGTCGCCGGCTGATTACTGGCGCCGACGCCGTGAGCAGTTTAGCGATTGGGCAACGGGTCTCGGCCAGCCTGGTGGCGCTGGTGCAAGGCTTAGGCGTGCGCCCCCGCTATCTGGTTGCCAAAGGCGGCGTCACCGCCAGCGACCTGGCGACCAAGGCGCTGGGTGTCAAGCGCGCCCTGGTGCGTGGTCAAATCCTCCCCGGCATTCCGCTGTGGGAAGTGGGCGCCGAGAGTCGCTACCCGGGCTTGATCTATGTCGTCTTCCCCGGCAATGTCGGTGGTGATGATGCCTTAGTTCAGGCGCGCCAAAAGCTACAGTAGGGCTATTGTCAAAAGCATGATCACCGTTACCCGTCCCGTAGGGGCGCATGAGTTTAGGGCTAAGTCAAGAATATCTATGCCTAAATTCAAGCGCCCCAGTGGGACGGGTGAATCAATGCCATGCGTTGCTTTGGCGCTCTGGTCGCTTTAGCGGAGGATCATGGCGTTCCGTTCTGGTCCTACTGAGAGCCAGCGAATGGGTGTTGCGATCAACTCCTCTACCGTTTCCACATATTGTTGCGCCTGATGGGGCAGATCCTGGTAGCGACGAACTGTTGTGATGTCGCACTGCCAACCGGGCAAGGTGGTCAACACCGGCTGGGCGCGTTCCAGCGGGCCGGTGGTGGGGAAGGTAGTGGTGCGCGCCCCCTCGCTTTCATAGGCTGTACAGAGCGGGATTTCAGCTAAATAGCCGAGTACATCCAGATTGGTCAACGCCACCTCGGTCGCCCCTTGCACCTGGCAACCATAGCGGGTCGCCACAGCATCGAACCAACCGACCCGCCGCGGTCGCCCCGTCGTTGCGCCATATTCACCGGCAGAACCACCACGACGACGCAACGCTTCTGCTGCGTTGCCCTGTAATTCTGTGACAAAAGGACCGGCGCCAACGCAACTGGAATAGGCTTTGGTGACGGCGATGATGCGCGTAATTTGCTGGGGCGGCACCCCGGCGCCGACGGTGGCAAAACCGGCAAGGGGTGAGGATGAGGTTGGGTAGGGGTAGATGCCATGATCGGGGTCGCGCAAGGCGCCCAACTGCCCTTCCAACAGAACCCCTTTTCCCGCCGCCAGCCCCTCCTGTAGCAGGGCGCGTGTATCACAGACATAGGGCGCAAGCGTCTCGGCATCAGTCGCCAGGTGCGCCATCACTTCTGTTGCGGTTACGATCGGCTTTTGGTAGAGATGCTGGAAGAGAACATTCTTCGCCGCCAATGCCTGCTCCAGTCGTTCCTGTAACCGGCTCTGGTCATAGAGATCCGCCACCTGAACCCCCAGTTTGAGATATTTGTCGGCGTAGAAAGGCGCAATGCCCTGTTTGGTGGAGCCGAACTGGCGCGCCTCCAACCGTTCTTCTTCGTATGTGTCGAGCAATTGATGGTAGGGCAGTAACAGTTGCGCCCGGTTGGAAACCCGTAGTTGCGGCGCCGGCACACCCCGGTCGAGCAAGCCCTGCAACTCCGCCAGAAACGCCCGCAGATTAAGCGCCACCCCTGGCCCGATCACATTGATCACCTTCGGGTAGAAGACCCCGGAGGGCAGCAGATGCAAGGCAAACTTGCCAAAGTCATTGATAATCGTGTGCCCTGCATTGTTACCCCCTTGAAAACGCACCACATAATCTGCCTGGGCCGCCAGGTAGTCGGTAATTTTGCCTTTGCCTTCATCGCCCCAGTTTGCTCCCACAATCGCTGTTGCTGGCATGATTCGTTCCTTTCTTCCCTACAAACTACTGCTTCGCTTGACAATTCCGTCTTACCCTCTTAGAGTACAGGGTGGCGGTTCATTATTCAAGCTAATCTTGTTTATAGGTTCGATAAGGAACGCTTATGGAAATCACCCACCTGCGCGCGTTGGTGATGATTGTGCGGGAAGGCAGTTTCACGGCGGCTGCGGAGAAGCTCTTTGTCACTCAACCGGCGTTGAGCCAGCAGATCAAGGGGTTGGAAGCGGAAGTAGGGGCGCAACTACTGGAACGACGGGGCCGTCGCTTCACGGTGACCGCGCCGGGTAAAGTGGTGCTAGCGCACGCTGAACAGATCCTGGCGCACCTGCAACAGTTGCAAGATGATTTGACTGCGCTGCAGACGTTGACGCAAGGGCGTCTACGCATCGGCACCAGTGACACAGTTTGTCTCTATCTCTTGCCGCCGGTGGTGCAAGCCTTTCGGCGGCAGCATCCAGCCGTGGAGATTCACTTGACCAACCGCCCCTCGCACGAGGTGGCGGCGCTTCTGTTGGAAGGGGCGCTCGATTTTGGCATTATCAGCCTGCCGGTCAACGAGCCATTGTTGGAGAGCGAATTTCTCTGTGAACGGGCGGAAGTGGCAGTCTGTGCGCCTGATCATCCCCTGGTGGCGCAAGCCCAGGCCACCCTGGCCGAGTTGACCGCCTATCCCCTCTTGTTGCTAGAAAAGGGAACAACCAGTCGCGCCCTCTTTGAGCAACGGTTGGCGCAAAGCGGCTTGTCCCCCCAGATCACCGACCTGGGTAGCATTGAGGTAATGAAACGGTATGCTGAAATCGGGCTAGGAGTCGCCGTCGTACCAGCGATGGCCGTTGTGACGGAAACGCAAAGTGGCCGCTTGCACGCCCTGACGCTCCCCTGGTTTCCAGTGCGCGCAGTGGGCATTGTCCGCCGGCGGCACAGCTACGTCGCTCCGGCGGAAGAGGCTTTTCGCGCATTACTGCCACGTTTTATTGTAGACTGAGCGCTGACTACGGAATGGCCTAAAGCAACCCAGCCTTTTTTAGCAGCGCTTCGTATTGATCGGCGCGGGCTTTTTCTTGCTCCGCACGCATTTTCTGCTCATCAGGCGTCAAGAGGCGCTCGCCCGTCGTTGCATCGTATAACTCGATGCGCTGATTGCCAACGGCAACAAAGCGCAGACCGATACTTTGAAAAGTCAGCCCGCCATCAGCATCGGGCGGAATCTCCTCATAGAATGGACTCTCACCCAAGCGGTAGCCGATGAGCTTCCAGTCGGTTGTCTCTTTCGCCAGCAGGTCGATAATCAGATATTCCTGGACGCCAACGGCGGCGTAGAAAAGCTTCTTGCCAGTCAAATCTTCTTCGCGCGTCTCCTCGGAAGTGATCTCAACCACAAAAGATGGCAACGGCCCATCACGACCCACGCGGTACGATTTATCGCGTCGCGCCGGCATACGGCCATCGGCAATGGCGGCAATGTCAGGGGATTTCGGCGGAATGCCGCGTCGGCCCCAGTGGATGAGGACATCCTGCGTTGTCAACCAGTTGCGGTCGGAAAAATAGAGACGGAGAATGGTGGCGATCAAATTCGTCAGCCGATCATGCCAGGGACTTTGCGACACTTTGACAACTCCCACATCATCTTCGGTCGGAAAGAGGAGATCCAATAGGGTTAAGGGCAGGTCGCGCCATTCACCGGTAGCCGGATCGCGAACGGTGCGATAACCGACTTCCAGTGGAAAGACCGGCAGCGGAGTCTGGTGATTGCGCGCTGTGCGTCGCGAAGTAGCGCCGGTCGTCGTCCCGTTGCGCTTGTGCGCTTGCGCCATTTCTTTGTTTCGTTCCGCCACGGGTGTATGATTTTGTTCTGCTGTCATCCGTCCCTCCGGCACAACATCGTTTCGACGCCTGTTGGCAGCCATAGGGCAGCTTGCCCTGCTTCATTTTCAGTAGCTACTAAGTCCGCTCCAAGCCGGTTACCGGGAACCCTTTGGGTGCGGCTAGGAGCGTAGTAGTTACCATTTTCGCACATCGGGCCGCAATCTGCCAACTGGTGCAACCATCGTAGTGGCTGGCATGCAACTAGTTGACGTGGGTACGCATCTCCCACGGTTTCGGGGTGGCCGGCGTCACCCACGGCCCAAACCCAGGAAGGTCGTCGAAGGCGGCTGTCCGCCATAACTCGACAAAATGATCGACCACAAGCGGGTCAAAGTGGCTGCTCCGTTTTTGTTGGACTTCTTGAATGGCGTCGGTTGGCGACCAGGCTGGTTTGTAGGCGCGGGGCGAAATGAGGGCGTCATAGACATCACAGATGGCAAAAATGCGCGCCAACAAGGGGATTTTGGGGCCATCTAAGCGGGCTGGGTAGCCGTAGCCGTCCCAATGCTCGTGATGGTATTGGATCACGTCGAGCGCTTCCGGGCGGATGCTGGGCAAGGTGGCGGCTAATTCATATCCCCGCCGGGCATGGGTTTTCATAATCTCCCATTCGCTCTGGTCGAGGCGCGCCGGCTTGTGTAGAACGGCATCGGGAATGCACAGTTTGCCCAGGTCATGGAGAAAGGCGCCCTGTCGCAAGGCATCCAGGCTAGCTGTGTCCAGGCCCAGTTGTTGTCCCAAGCGTACGGCCATATTGACAACGCGGTTGGTATGACCGGCGGTTTCCAGATCACGCGCTTCCAGTGCCAGCCCCAGCGCCATAAAGCTACTTTCCAGCGCACGCCGCTGGATCTGCTCATAGTTACGGAGCGCAATATCAACCCACAATAATAATTTTGTGAGCTTTTCCTCTTTATTGTGATAACCCAAAATCGTTAATTCGCGCAGCAGTTGACGTGAGGGTTGCCGCTCTGGGGCGCTTTGGATAATGATTTGCACATCCTGATCAAAAGTGCGCACGGTGCGGGCAATCTTTTCGCCCGTCATGCCGCCTATCATATCATCAAGAATGAGCAGGTGAACAGGCTGCTGGCGGCAAAGTGTTACAACCTCTTTGTCGGTGGTTGCGGTCAGGGTATGATGGCCTTCGTGGGTAAGTACATCGACGAGCAATTCTGCAATAACAGCATCATCGTTTGCGACCAATATTGTGTAAGGCATATCCATGTTATTCATCCACACCAGTTATGCTACGGTTGACCGATCCATTGGCCAGATAGATACAGTCAAAAGTTGACGTTGAATATTCCGAATTGGCGTGATTTTAGCACACGGATTGACGTATTTTCCTTTCGGGAATCTGTCACATTTTACGGAGTCTGTGCGTCAAAAGGATGAGTCATGACTTACGATACGCCCAACCTTGGGTGATGCGATCCAGCACCATAGCGAGCAACACAATCGCCAGCCCGGCTTCGATCCCGCGCCCCAGTTGGTTGCGCGCCAGACCGGTTACCGCTTCAAAACCGAGCGCGCCGCCACCCACCAGACCGGCAATGATCACCATCGACAGCACCATCATCACCGTCTGGTTGATGCCCAGCAGGATCGACGGGCGGGCCAGCGGTAGTTGCACCTTGCGCAACTTCTGACCGTCGGTGGAGCCAAAGACATCGGCGGCTTCAATGGTCGCCGTCGGCACCTGTTGAATGCCCAAGGTGGTGAGCCGGATGATCGGCGGCAGGGCGTAGAGGACTGAAGCAATCAGCCCAGGTACGCGGCCCACATTGAAGAGCATAATAACCGGCACAAGATAGACAAATGGCGGAATGGTTTGGAGAAAATCGAGGATCGGACGGAGGATGGTCTCAATGAGCGGATTGCGGGCTGCCCAGATGCCCAGCGGGATGCCCAGGATCACCGTCATAACGACGGCCACCAAGACCTGGCTCAAGGTGTCCATACTCTGCGGCCACATGCCCACCAGGCCCAGCGCTAGAATGCTGAGACCGCTAAAGAGCGCCAGCCGCCACCCGCCGGCCTGATGACCCAACAGCGCAAAGAAGAAAATCACCAGCGGCCAGGGCAGGATTTCGGTGAAGAGATCGCGCAGGGGATTGAGGATATAGATGATAGCAAAATCACTAAATGGCCCCGTGCCGATAGGCAGATCGCCAATCTGGTAGAGATTATCCCGCAGCCAGCGCACACCATTGTCCACCGGCTCGCGAATCGAGATCTGCCAGCCTTCCGGGAAGCCGCGCCCGATGCCGTTATCGGTTGTCACCAGCATCAAGACCAGCACCAACACCAGCACCCCCGACCAGTAAACATAATTCAAGAGCCACCCCGCCACATTTTGGTCAACATTCTGAAACAGGTGACTCGGCGCACTGGACTGTGGACTACGGACTGTGGACTGTGGACCACCTTGACTAAAGCCGTAGCTGATGCGGTCAAAGATGATGGCGAGGAAGACGATGGCTAACCCGGCTTCCAGGGCCTGGCCGACGCGTAGGCGTTGTAATCCGTCTAGGACTTCACCCCCCAAGCCGCCGGCGCCGATGAGGGCCGCGATGACCACAATGCCCAGCGCCATCATGATCGTCTGGTTGACCCCCAACAAGATCGAGGGCAACGCCAGCGGCAACTGAACCTTGCGCAGCTTTTGCCCGCTGGTGGAGCCAAAGGCGTCGGCCGCTTCAATCGCTTGTTCCGGCACCTGGCGAATGCCCAGCGTGGTCAGGCGAATGGCCGGCGGCAGGGCATAGATCACGGTGGCGATGACGCTGGGGGTGCGGGCAATGCCAAAGAAGAGAACCACCGGAATGAGATAGACAAAGGCCGGCATGGTCTGCATGGCGTCGAGCAGGGGGCGCAAAAAGGCTTCAAAGCGGGGAGATCGTGCCGCCAGAATGCCCACTGGAATGCCAATGATCAAGGTGACATTGACCGCCACCCCCATCAGCGCAAAGGTTTCCATGCTGGCTTCCCAGAGGCCAAAGAGACCCATGAGCAACAACCCGACCGTCGCCAACAGCGCCAGGCGATGACTGCCGGCTTTGTAGCCAAAGGCGTAGAGCAGGATAAAGTGAACCGGCCAGGGCAACCAGAGCAGGATCGCTTCGATGGCGCGCAGCACCGTCTCGACCAGTTCGCTAAAGGGGCGAAAACCGTAGACAAAGAGCGGATGGGTGGCCCGGTTGCCGATTACCCAGGATTGAAAGCCGTCAATGGGTGCCCGCAGCCCCAGATTCCAACTTTCGGGAAAGCTGACAGTGTCCGGCGATAGGAACCGCCACCCAATGGCAAGCAAGAGGAGTACCAACAAGGCCAGCCCATAGACCGGTACGCGTGGCCGTTGTTCTTCAGCCGTGTGGGACGAATAAGAGACAGCGCTCATAGTGCAGCTCCATCGCGACTGAGCGCCAACATGACGGTTCGCCGGTCAAGGCTGCCGACCACAGCCCCGCCTTCGTCGACTACGGGGAGCTTGGCGTCCGTGTCGGCTAGGAGGGCCAGCAAGGCATCTAACTTCAAGGTTGATGCAATCGGATGTTGCGTTACGCCGGGCTGGATTGGTTGCATAATCGACCGGGCGGTCAACACACTGGTGCGTGGCACATCGCGGGTAAATTCAGCCACATAGGCGTTGATCGGCTTTAAGACCAACTCCTCACTGCTGCCGATCTGGACAAATTCGCCATCTTTCATAATGGCAATCCGTCCACGGGCGGCGCCGGCCAGTTTGATCGCTTCGGCAAAGTCATGAGTGATAAAGATGATGGTCTTGTGGAGCTGCTGTTGGAGCTTGATCAACTCATCCTGCATCTCGCGACGAATGAGCGGGTCGAGGGCGCTAAAGGGTTCGTCAAAGAGCATGATCTCCGGGTCAACCGCCAGAGCACGCGCCAGGCCGACCCGCTGCTGCATCCCGCCGCTCAACTGGCCGGGGTAGTGCTGCTCCCACCCTTTGAGGTTGACCTGCTCGATGACTGTCTTGGCTTTCGCATAGCGCTCAGACTTTTTGACGCCCTGGATCTCCAAGCCGTAGGCAACATTGTCGATAATCCGGCGGTGGGGAAAAAGGCCGAAATTCTGGAAGACCATGCTCACCTTATGCCGCCGCACCTGGCGTAGGGCGTTGTCATCCAGTTGAGCAATATCTTCGCCGTCGATAAAGACCTGCCCGCTCGTCGGCGCAATCAGGCGGGGCAGACAGCGCAGCAACGTACTCTTGCCGCTGCCCGACAAGCCCATGACAATAAAGGTCTCGCCGGCGTGCACGTCAAAGGAAATATCGCGCACGGCCAGAACGTGACCGCTTTGGCTCAACACCTCGCTTTTGGAGGCGCCGGCGTCTAATTCCCGCACAACCTGTTCCGGCTGTGGCCCAAAGACTTTCCAGACTCCTTGACAACGAACTTTGATCGGTGGGGCGCTATTCACGGCTGGGTTCCTCTCTGCTTGGGATGAATTCGCCGCTATTATAGCATAGGTTGGGTGAGGGGGCGATCTGTGAGGATGGGCGATTGATGTTATTGTGGCGGGAATACTACAACGGATGAGGGTGGGAACGGATGAGTGTCGCAGCGTCGAGTAGTGTTGTCAGGAGCAAAACATCTGTTGCCGTTGGTATCCGCTGTAGTGTCTAGGTAGGCACACAACAGCGGATGAGGACGGGAACGGATGAGTGTCGCGACGTCAGGTGCTGGTGAACAAAACATCCGTTGCCGTTAGTATCCGTTGTTGTGTTTCATTGGTAACAGTTTATGACAACCGCATGAAATGAAGGTCCAATTGGGTTGGGTAAAAGTTGGCGATTAAACCGAGTGGGCAGCCTAATTCTCGCATGGCCCACCGCAGTTTACCGATATGGGCCGGCAAAAGCTGTTGCACGGCGACCGTTGCCAGGAGAAGCCTTTGCTCAATCCAAAAGAAACGGGTGCTTTTGACAGCAATCATCTGGCCGGCATACCGCAGGGGTAACTCCTTGACGTAGGTAAAATTCAAGCCAACGTGCGCCAATTCAATGCGGGTTGCACGCCGGTAGACCTGGTGTAGAAACCCAGGCCCCACCGTGAAATAGACAGTATGCAGGGCATCTAAAACGGGTGTGGTTAGTGTACTTTCTACCCCATCCGGCGGTTGTAGGGCAGCCGTGCGTGGTCGGTTGCCGAGAAAATTCGGTAGCCGCTCATATTCCATCAAGCGCGCACCAAAATTCATGAGAAACCCCAACTCTGCCCCAGTTACGGCCAGGTAGGAGAGCATTTGTGCTTTGTGCAGGTTCGTGATACTGGAAGTTGCTTTGAGATCAAGGAGCAGCTTGCCGTCGGCCAAGGTGAGATCAGGATAATATTCGCCAATCTGTTTACCGCGGTAGGCAATTGTGTAAAGCATTTGTCGTCGAAAGGGAACGCGGTCGGCCTCTAGCTTGTAGACCAAAGCCTGTTCGTAATCTTCTTCAGCGTGGCCGTTACCCAAACTGTTTTGAATGTGAAAGCCCGCGCCGCGCAAATAATAGGTGAGATCGGCGTGTAAGAGGTCAGCCATGATAGCCCCAATGCTGATGCTTGTGGTAAGGGTTGATTGTTGGTATGAATGCAGTTTACGCAGTGAGCGCGCTGTTTGTCCAGCGGCAAATGGTGTATTGGGCCTAAGACACAACAACGGATGGAGGCGGGAACGGATGATGGGAACACAACAACGGATGGAGGCGGGAACGGATGATGGGAACACAACAACGGATGGGGGCGGGAACGGATGATGGGAACACAACAACGGATGGGGGCGGGAACGGATGATGGAAACACAACAACGGATGGAGGCGGGAACGGATGATGGAAACACAACAACGGATGGAGGCGGGAACGGATGATGGAAACACAACAACGGATGGAGGCGGGAACGGATATGGGTATGAGGGGTACGTTTGCCTGATGCAAAACCCGTTTCCACCCCTTATCCGTTGTAGTGCTGTCGCCCCCCATCCGCTCCCGCCTTCATCCGTTGTAGTGCTGTCGCCCCCCATCCGCTCCCGCCTTCATCCGCTGTTGTGCTGTCGCCCCCCATCCGCTCCCGCCTTCATCCGCTGTTGTGCTGTAGTGCTGTCGTATTCCCCATTGACAACCCCCCGCCAACCCTTTATACTTACCACCAACTCGACCGTATCAACTATCATAACCCGGGAGCAACCCCGTATGGAACCCATCACCACCACCCTGATTGCCACGTCACTACTGGCCGGCTTGAAATACGTGGGTGAACAACTGGCCGACAAGACCCTGCTCGACCCGCTGCTGGACCCCGTGGCGGAGAAGTTGCGCGCCTATTGGCCCCAAAAGCTACGCCGCAAAGATGCGTGCGCCTTGCAAGAAGCGGTTGCAACCGCCTTACAAGCCGCCGGCGCACCTACTGGCGATGATGACGCCGTCCAACGCTGGCTCAAAGGGGTGAGCCTGGATCGGCTGGCGGCGCCGGGCAATGACGCGTTGCGCCGGCAGATGGCGCGCACGCTTTTGACCTTTACCGACCCCGCCCTGGATCCGCCCGAAGAACTGCTGATTGCCCTGGGCTGGCCGCGTAGCCGCAAGCGTGACCTCGCCACCCTGCTGGCTTCGTTGCGTATGGCATTGGCGACGCTGGATGCGTGGCAACCGCTCCTGGCCTATGCCGATGCCGCCGCCAACCGCACCCTGTTGCAAGGGTTGTTGACCCACCTGGCGCGTCTCGATGCCGTCTTTGTGGCGACGCCCGCCGGGGAAGCCCTGCGCGTCACCGTCGTACAACAGCAGATGAGCGCACAAGAAGCGGCGACCCTGGAAGAACGCTACCGCGCCGATCTGGTGCAGGATCTCCAGCGCCATGATTTCCGCGGCATCTATCAAGTGCGCCGCGACACGCGCTTGCCCCTGGCCGATGTCTATTTGGAACTGGGCTTGCTCACCTTGACCAGCGAAGACGAACGGCGGGACGCGCAAGCACATCTGCTCACCCTGCGCGAGAGCGAACGGGCCGCCGCTGAGGAACGCCGCCTGGCAGAACGGGTCACTGATGCCCTGGCCCGCGCCCAACGGCTGGTGATTCTGGGCGAACCGGGCGCCGGCAAGACCATTTCCTTGCGCTTTATTACGTTGATGGTCGCCTACGGCTATGGCATCAGTCGGTTAGGGTTAAGTACACCCTACATCCCCTTGATGATCCGGCTGGCCGATTTTGCCCGGGCGCTTCAAGCCACCCCCACGCTGGCGCTGGAAACCTTTCTCATCGGGGCCATTGAACAGGAATTTCCCCACCCGCGCCTGGGCGAATTTTTGCGGATGGCCTTCGACAAGGGCGCCTGTCTGCTCCTGCTCGATGGGCTGGACGAGGTGGGCGATGACCCGGTGCAGGGTTTGCCGTTGCGCACCCAAGTGGTCCGCGCGGTGCAACGGCTGGGCGACCGGCGCTGTGCCGAGGGGCGCGGCAACCGGCTCATCGTCACCAGCCGCATTGAGGGGTACTGGCAGGAGTCGCTGCGTGACTTTCACCATGTCCAGTTAAGCCCCTTGCGCCCGCCCGACGAGATCGAAGCCTTCTTGCTGCGCTGGTACACTGCCCATGAACTGGCCGACGCCAAAGCATTACCGGCGGCGGTGGCCGAAGCACGGGCGGCCAAACGGGTGGCCGACCTGGCTCCGCGCATTCTTGCCACGCCCAGTGTACGCCGCCTGGCGACCAACCCGCTCTTGCTGACCATTCTGGCGCTCATTCATGAAAATGTGGGGCGGCTGCCCAACCGGCGCATTGAACTCTACCGCATCTGTGCGCAAACCTTGATCGAATCCTGGCGCGCCGCCCAAACCGGTCTGCCCAGCGCCCTGTTGACCGACCTGGGCGAGGCGACGGTGGTGAAGATCATGGCCCCGCTGGCCTATTGGTTGCATGAAGAAAATCCCGGCGGCACGGCCAGTTATGCCGTCTGGCGCCAACAGTTGGTAAGCCGTCTGGCGGCTGAGGGCTTTGAGGACGAAGCCGCCGAACTGGCCGACCGCTTTCTCCACTATGCCCGCCACAGCGCCGGTCTGCTGGCCGAGCGGGGGCTGGGGCAGATTGGCTTCTTCCACCTCACCTTTGAAGAGTATCTGGCCGCCCGCGAGATTGCCCGCCAACGGAGCGAGGAGCGCCGCGCCATGCTCAAGGCCCACTGGGAAGACCCGCGTTGGCGGGAAGTGCTGCTCTTGGCCGCCGGTCAACTGGGCGAGGAGACCAAAACCGATGATGTGAGCGACTATCTCGATGATCTGTTGGACATGGAGCCGGTTGACCCGACCAATGCGGGGCGCCAGGTGGTGCTGGCCGGTCGCGCCCTGGCCGACATTGGCCGGCTCAGTGTCACCCGCCGCACCCGCCAATCGGTGCTGGACGCCCTGCGGGAGACGATGCAAGACTTGCACAGCGAAAGCAAAGCGCCTAACAACCCGCCCCGTATCCCCGTGCGCACCCGCTACGAAGCTGGTGAAACCCTTGACGAACTGGGCTGGCTGCCTCCTGATCTCGACCACTGGGTGCATTGCCCCGCCACCGCCGACAACGGCGCTGACCTGCTGGTTCCCCAATACCCCATCACCAATACCCAATTCGCCCGCTTTGTCGAAAGCGACGGCTACACCAATCCGCTCTACTGGGGCGGTGAAGATAGTGAAGGGTGGCGCTGGCGCATGGACGCACATGGCGATTACCGCGGCAAGGAACCAATTGCCAAACCTGAATATTGGGATGATTTCCGTTTCGGCAGAGAACGACGCGGCTATCCGGTGGTGGGCGTTTCCTGGTATGAGGCAAGCGCCTTTGCCGCCTGGTTGACCGCATTGGTGCAACGGGTGCGCGAAGGGGATAGCACAGTCAATACGATTGAAGCTAAATGGGTAGAGGAATTGGTCAAGGCCGGTGTCACCGTGGTGCGGCTCCCGACCGAAGAAGAGTGGGAACGGCTGGCTGGCGGGGTTGCCGATAAAAAGCGCTTTGCCTGGGACCCACCGGAAGGGCCGGCAACCCAAGACCAAGAAGCAATTCTAGCGCGTGCTAACGTAGCCAACGCGGAACTTAACGGTCCATCACCGGTTGCCATGTATCCGTCAGGCGTAAGCTACCCTTGCAAATTGTCAGACATGAGTGGTAATATTTGGCGTTGGACAGATTCGTGGTATAATAGGGAGACAGCAGACGGTGGCCGTGTGTTGCGGGGCGGGTCGTGGTACTACCACATTGACGGCGCTCGTTGCGCCATCTGCTCCAACCTCGATCCTGACCTCTCGGCGAACCTTGTCGGTTGTTGGGTGGTCGCCCCCATTGGTTCTGGTTTCTGACTACTGAAGCTTCTGATTTCTGATCCTGGGGTTTGGGGCGATAGCCCCAACAGCGATTTGCCGCCGGTAGGCGGCCGCGCCCAAATTTTACAAAAATGATGTAGTGTTAACTTGAAAACATATCGCAATTTGTACCCCCAACTCTGGGACTGGGAAAATCTCTATCTGGCCTACCGCAAAGCGCGTAAAGGCAAACGCAGTCGTCCACCAGCAGCCGGTTTTGAGTTTAATCTGGAGAGCAACTTAATCGGTCTGCAACAGGCGCTACGGGACAAAAGTTACACACCAGGGCAATACAGCTCCTTTTACATCCATGAACCCAAACGGCGTCTGATTTCTGCCGCGCCCTTTGCGGATCGAGTGGTGCATCACGCCCTTTGTAACATCATCGAACCAATTTTTGAGCGCAGCTTTATCTTTGATTCCTACGCCAACCGCAAAGAGAAGGGAACCCATCGGGCGCTAGACCGGGCGCAATCCTTTGCCAAGCGTTTTCGCTATGTGCTGCCGCTGGATGTGCGCCAATTTTTTCCCAGCATTGACCATGCCATCCTGCGCGCCACGCTGGCGCATAAAATTGCTGACGCCGACGTGCTCTCGTTGATTGACCGGATCCTTGCTTCCGGTGTTGGCATCCTGATCAGCCACCCGAATGCCCAGCCCCGCCCGGTAACGGAGGGCATTCCCTTTCTCGGCTTTGTGGTCTATCCGACCCATCGGCTGGTCAAGCGGCGCAAAGTGGTCTATTACCGTCGCAAGTTGCGCACCTTGCTCACTGACTATCAAGCCGGCAAAACCCAACGCCATCGCTTGCAAACTTCCTTGTTGGGCTGGATCAACCATGTACGTTATGGTGATACGTGGGGCTTGCGTCGTTCACTTTTGCAACCGGTGAAGTTGTAGCATTTGCGGGCGGAGACACTACAACGGATGAGGGCGGGAACGGATGGCTTGCTTCGGGGGAACGGCTTCAACCCTGCGCTTGCAGCCGGTGAAGTTGTAGCATTTGCGGGCGGAGACACCACAACGGATGAGGGCGGGAACGGATGTCCTGCTTCGGGGGAACGGCTTCAACCCTGCGCTTGCAGCCGGTGAAGTTGTAGCATTTGCGGGCGGAGACACTACAACGGATGAGGGCGGGAACGGATGTTCTGCTTCAGGGGGACGGCTTCAACCCTGCGCTCATTCGCCCAAACCAAGCTGTTTGTTTTTATCTGTTTTCGTTCATTAAAAGAAAATCCGTTGCCGCCCGTATCGGCTGTAGTGTTCACCCATACCACAACACAAGAATCCGTTCCCGCCTTCATCCGCTGTAGTGTTCACCCATACCACAACACAAGAATCCGTTCCCGCCTTCATCCGCTGTAGTGTTCGCCTGTAGTGTTCGCCTATGCCACAATCACCCATCTTTGCCAAAACGCACGATCTCCTGCTGTGGCTGATCCCGACGACCACCAAATTCCCGCGTGAACATCGCTTTGTCCTGGCAAAGTTAGTACAGGAAACCGCCTTTCGTTTTCAAGAACGGTTGATTGAGGCTGGCTTGGGCTTCGGGCGTGTGCGCGACACCGCATTGGCGCAGGCGGATGTCGATCTCACCAAATTGCGCCATTACCTGCGCCTTTGTCTGGAATTGGGCATCCTTACCCAACGCCAATACGAACATGTCGCCGGCTTGACCACCGAAGTGGGCAATCTGCTAGGTGGCTGGCGCAGGAGTTTGAAACCGGCATAAGGGTGGCAAGGGGCTGTAGAAGTTTAACTTCTGGGGCTGATTGTCGCCTTGTGCAGGGGCAAGTCAACAGGTGGCCGTGTGTTGCGGGGCGGGTCGTGGAACAACAACATTGACAACGCCCGTTGCGCCATCCGCAACAACAACAATCCTGACAACTCGAACAACAATGTCGGTTGTTGGGTGGTCGCCCACATTTTTCGCCCCGACCAGTATTGCCGTGGGTCCTCATCGACGCCGGCCGCGGTCGAAAAATGGCGTGACTTGACCCTGGCCGACGCGCACGCGTCGGGCATAGAGAGAAGCGCCCTACCGCCTGTGGTAGCCACCCGGCGACGCTTTGCCGTAGGGCATCCTCCTTGACAGTAACGGTCATTTGTCATAAACTGCATCTTGTCACCACAAAAGGGCGATGGTGGTATGACTTTTGATGATATTATCGGTGAAATCAGTGACATTGAGATTATTGCGCGTGGTCTTGGCGTGGATGCCCGTCAGATGCTCAACCGCCGGTATGGACGAGGCGATTGGCGGAAATTGAAAGGGTTGGCCGAGGTCAAGTACCACGATGGGTCGATTTGGCTGGTTGAGGTGCATTGGTATCAAGCGCATGGCATTGGTCGGCGCGATCCAAAAGACAAGCACAAAATCAGGAGGTTGGGATGAGTTACGTGCGCTGTGTCAACAATCGGAAATATCTATACTTCCCGGAAGAGCCGCGCCAGCGTGATGACACGATTTTGGGTTTAGAGATCGGTCAGGTCTATAAAGTCGCGCCGCCGGCGCTCAACGATGGTCCGGCTGAAGTGCGCGTGGTTGATGCAACGGGGGAAGATTATCTCTATCCTGCCGCTTATTTTGAACCCTTCGCCGTCGACCTGGCTGAACAGGTCACGGCGACGGCAACGGTTCACCTGCCGCCGTCGCTAAAAAGCGCACTCCATGCCGAAGCGCTGGCCGCGGGCAAATCGATGAGCGCGCTGTTACGTCAGTGGATTGACGAGCGGCTTGATCTGCCCCAACAAGCGTCGATTTGAGATAACACTGATCGGATAAGTGAAAGGAGTCAACTGATGACTGTATTGTTGAGAAGACAGTCAGAAGATGATCTGTTAGAGGCCGTGGCTGGTTTAGAGATAAAGGAATTTGATCGTTTTGTTGACAAGGTGCTTGCTATGCAAGCCCGCCGTCGCACACAAACACTTTCGGCACAGGAAGCGGATCTACTACAACAGGTTAACCTTGGCATTGCCCCTGACACCTGGCGACGCTACGATGAATTGAAAGCAAAACGGCGCGCCGCCACATTGAGTGCAGCCGAACATGCCGAGTTGATCGCAATTGGTGATCAGATTGAACTGGCCAATGCGCGTCGCATCAAGGCTTTGATTCAACTGGCTTCTCTGCGCAATACCACCCTAGACGCCCTAATGGATCAATTGGGGATACGACAATCCCGTGTGGAGTAAGCTGGCCCATGCCAAGTCGCAAAGAAGTGGTGACAGCACGGGCTAATGGTTGCTGTGAATATTGCCTGAGTCAACTACATTTCTCGCCGGATCCATTTGCCGTTGAACATATCATCCCCACTGCTGGCGGTGGACGCGATGATCTCGATAACCTCGCCTTATCTTGCCAGGGGTGCAATAATCACAAATATACTCACACTGCGGCTGTTGACCCTGTAACCGGTCAAGTGGCTCTGCTTTACCATCCTCGGCGCGACCGATGGGCAGAACACTTTGCTTGGAACGATAACTGTGAACGATTGCTGGGCCTGACACCCACCTGGCGAGCAACGATTTCCTGTTTAGAACTGAATCGATCCGGGGTTGTGAATTTACGACAAGCCCTCTATACACTCGGTCGCCATCCGCCAAATCTGGAAGGATAATCTGACGTTACCTCACGTCCGCCATTGATTCGCCCGCTTGTTTTCTGCCGCCAGCGTTGCGGTTTCGGTAATCCGCTTGGCGCGGGTGGCGGCGGTTTTGGCGGTGCTGATCCACTCCAAAATGCCCCGTTTCACCGAGCGGGGGAAGGCGGCAAAATGGTCGACGGCGGGTGGGTGATCGGCTAGGGCCACAGCCAGATCCGGGGGGATTTCCAGCGCTTCAATGCTATCCAACGCTGTCCACGTACCATCGGCTTTGGCGGCTTCGACTTTGGCGCGACCGGCGGGGGTCATCAGGCCGGCGACGATCAGCTTTTCCACCCGCTCTTTGTTTGGTTTCGACCAACCCGTCCCCCCTTTGCGCGGGGCAAACCAGAGCAGCGACCGTTCCTCATCCAGTTTGTTGGGCTTGCTATCCACCCAGCCGAAACAGAGCGCTTCTTCCACCGCTTCGTCATACGCAAAGCGTGGTTTGCCGGTCGCTTTTTTGTAGCTGACCAGCCAGATGCCTTCGGCGCGGGTATGGTTTTCCGCCAACCAGGCGCGCCACTCGGCGCGCGAGAGGGGGTGGACAGAATTAGACGGCGCTTCTTTCATAAAACTCCTCTGGTATAGCACTCAGGGGCGCAGAGCGCCCAGCCAGCATTCTGTCGCTGAGCAGCGGAACGAGCAACTTCGCAACGGTTCACGCAACACGAATCACGCATCACGAATCACGCCTCAACCCAGCCGATTGATCCCATCAAACGCCGCCGTTTTGTAACATTCCGCCAGCGTCGGGTAGTTGAAAACGGTGTTGACAAAGTAATCGACCGCTTCGTTCAGCCGCAGCGTAACCCGATTGTTGCGCAGGTGATAGGCCAGGGCATCGGTTCTGCTTGTGGATGAGTTGATCGCGTTGTTGGCTATTCTCTTTCTGGGCATGATGGTGATGCCTTTTATCCGCGCTGCCGGTTATAGATCGCGCTGCGCAATCGGCTGGTACAACATGGAAGCTGCACCAGGAACGTGTGGTTTGTGGTGGAAACAACAAAAATAACGACGTACTGTAAAAACAACGTCCGGGCTGGGAAAGGTGGGAGTCCGGTCAGCGCGCCGGTTTGCACAGGAGGTGCGTTCGACCAGCGTACAGCATACCCACAGATTGCAATGCGAGATCAGCGCATTGTCCATCTGTTTGACTAACAACTCAGCGGCCAAATAGCCCACATCGGCATGAGGGAAGCCGACCGTGGTCAGGATGGGATCGCTGCCCATTCGTTCCGGTACATTGTCTTGACCAATGATGGAGAGATCATGGGGGATCTGGTACTTGAACTTGTCGAGACCAGCCAGCGCCTCTAGCGCCCGTTCGTCGTTGATGGCAAAGAGGGCAGTGACCTCCGGGCGACGCTGTAACAGCGCCTGCACCGCTGCCGCCCCGTTGGCGCCCACGGCAATCGGCGTCCTATAATTCCTGGCGAAAGCGGCGCCAGAGCAGAAACGAAGTGATCGGCGAAGTAACCAGGAACGCGGCCCACACCGATGGCAGGCTTGGACTGACATAGTGAACCAGGAAGGCGCCCAACCCCACAGCCGCCCAGGTGCCGACCGTGTTGACCCGCAACGGGAATTGGGTGTTACCGGTGCCACGTAGGGCGCCGCCATTGACCATCCCCAAGGCCCAAAAGGGTTGGGTTAACGCGACCACGCGCAACCCCGCCGCCCCAATCGCAATTACCGCCGGATCGTCGCTAAAGAAACCCATAATTTGCGGGGCGAAGAACAGAAAAATCACGCCCAGACTGCCCATCCAGATCATGGCCCAGCGGGTGGCTATCCGGGCCGCCGCTTGCCCATCCGCCGGACGACGGGCGCCGACGCTTTGTCCCACGAGCGCAGTGGCCGCAATGCTGAAGCCAAAGCCAGGGAGAAAAGAGAGCGACATCGCGTTCATCGCTACCCGTTGCGCCGCCAGCGTCAGCGTGCCGAGGTGGGAGACCACGGTGGTCATGACCAGAAAGGACAAAGACATCAACATCTGCTCCACTGCCGCCGGTACGCCGATCTTAAGCAGTTGCCGAGCGACCTGCCAGTCCGGTTGCCAACTGGCGCCGCCACGAATCGTCACATGGTTGCGCCCTTGCCACAGGGCATAGAGCATCAGGAGTAGGGCAACAAAGCGGGCAATAAAGGTGGCCCAGGCGCTGCCCACGGCGCCCATTGCCGGAAAGCCAAAGTGACCGAAGATCAGTGCATAGGATAAAGCCACATTGATAACATTCGCCAGCGCGGTCACCAACATCGGCGTGCGCGAGTCGCCGGCCCCACGCATGACGCCGCTACTGATGATCAACATGACCAGGACGACCACCGTCCCCATGGTCACTTGCAGATAGGCGGCGCCAATGTCGTTGACCGCCGGCTCCATGCCAAAGATGCCGACCAGGGTGTGAGAATTGAAAAACCCGATCAGACTGAGTGGAATCGACAGGAGCAAACTCCAGACCAGCGATTGTTTGGCGAGATCGCCGGCGCGCCCATAGTTGCGTGCGCCCACAGCCTGCGCCACCAACACGGCATTCCCCACCGAAATCGCGCTGAGGGCCGATATGATAAAGAACATAAACTGGATCGCCGTCCCCACGCCGGCCAGTGCGATTGCCCCCAGTGACGAAACCAGCCAGGTGTCCACGATGCCCAACATGGTTTCCAGAAAATTTTCACCGATGACCGGCCAGGCTAACCCCAACACCCGCCGCTCAATCGATTTGGCCTCGCCGGCCGTTTCTTCGACGCCGATTGCCGCCACTTCCACCTGCTCGCTCATAGACGCTTTGTCCCATTTCTTCCGTTACTTTGTTACAGATTTGATCAACTTCCCCCAGCGTCCATCACTTGTCCAGCTTTTCCTGCGCCAGGCCGTGTTATTGCTTGCAGACGCTTGCCCCTGCTTCTATATCCTTGTCATTCTACCCGTCGTAACGCAGAAGGACAATTGTCGTTGCCGCTGTGATATGATTATTGCTAGCTCCTTTTTTGCGGGATGAGCGTAATGGGGTAAAATCAGAACAAATGCGCTATCAACATCTTTCATAGCAATACTGAAACCGCTGCGATGCGGCTCTTTGCCAAGAGCTATTCCTATAAGAAAGGCCGTGTCATTGTGACAAACAGACCAAAGCAGCCACTGGTTGAGGTTTTTGGCTTTCCTGTCCAAGACCTATCCGAGCAAGCAGAGCGCTACCGGCGCTTAAAACTTTGCCCATTCAACAATATTGTTCCCAATTGCACCAAAGACAAAGCCAACGATCCGCTAGGGGTCTGTAGCATTAATCAAGCCGAAAGTACAGATGAACAGACCGACATCGTGATCACCTGCCCAATTCGTTTTCGGCAGGACTGGGTGATTGCCGAGCAAGCGGCCAGCTTTTTCTTTGGCGAGGCAACCGCCTGGACTTCCCTTTCAGAGGTCAGGTTAAAAGACAAAGCCGGCCAATCCGCCGGCAGTATTGACTTAGTCTTAGTCGCTTACGATGATCGGGGTCGAGTAACTGATTTTGGCGCGTTGGAAGTGCAAGCGGTTTATATTTCTGGGAACGTGCGCAAACCATTTGAATACTACATGAATGATCGCGCAGCCCGCTGGAATATGGATTGGTCAAAACTTGCAGACTACTATCCTAGACCTGATTTCCTCTCATCACAAAGAGAATGTTTAGTATCAAAGTTAATTGGCAGAGGAAGCATTTTCAGCACATGGCAAAAAAAGCAGGCGATTGCCTTGCAGCGCAATATTTATGAAAGCCTACCTGCGCTGCCGATAGTCGATGCTGCCGATGCTGAGGTTGCTTGGTTTTTGTATGATCTACAACCACATCCAAAGGGTTACACCTTGCAGCTTTCTGAGGTGGTCTATACAGAATTCTCTGCTGTATTAACACGCATGATGACGCCAGAACCGGGTAATATCCAGTCTTTTATTGATTATTTACAACTTCGGCTAGATGAAACCTCATGCTCCTTTAACTGACATTGTAGTAGTTTAAATCGGAGGTTGTATGAATAAAGCGCAATTCCTGCAAACGTTACGCGATGAGCAAACCAACTGGGAACAATTTTTGCACAGCATACCTATTACCCAACGCGAAGCTGCCGGCCTCTACGGCCACTGGAGCGTCAAGGATGTGGTGGGCCATGTCGTTGCCTGGGAACGCTATATGACGGCCCGGCTGCGCGCTCATTTGCGCAATGAACCGGCGACCTCGCCGGAACTATGGGGCGACTTTATCCCGCCCACTGACCTGTCCGATGACGCGCTGAATGATTGGATGGCGGCGCAACTGAGCAGTCGCTCGTTCGATGTGATCCTCGCTATGCAACAGGCGGTGCGCGCCCAGTTGATCGACACGGTGCAAGCCACCAGCGAGGAACTACTGACCACTATCGGTTTGAGGGTCAAAGGTTTGCCTTATCATCAAGATGATCCCTTTTGGCAGATCATCGCCTCCATGAGTTACAACCACGCACAGGATCACCTAACCAGATTGCGGCAAGCGCTGGCGCAAGTCGCGTAAGGGTATTCGGCCACCACAGAAAAGCAGTGAACCATCATGAATCGTACCGTCGCCGTTGTTATTCTCGTCGGCATCAATATCCTCTGGGGATCGACCTATGCCGTAACCAAAGTGGCGCTGCTGGAGATCCCGCCGCCGCTGCTGGGCGCGATGCGCTGGATTACCGCCACCGTAGTGTTGTGGGGCATTCACCTCTGGCTTGTTCGCCAACGCGTCACCGGTGCGCAAGCCGCAGCACCAGCGGTCAGCAATGCGGATCGACTGCGCCTCTTTGGCTTGGGAACGTTGGGCATTGGCGTCGCCTATGTCTTTGGCTACTTTGGCATCAGCCTGACCACTGCCACCGACGCTTCCTTGATGATCATCGGCGAGGTGATCTTTACCGCGCTCTTTGCTGCCTGGCTGCTTCACGAACCATTGAGCCAGGGCAAAGTGTTGGGGATGGGCTTAGGCGCGATCGGCGTGGCAATTTTGGTGCTGGGCCATGTCACCAGCGAAAATGGCGGCGACCAGGGCTGGTGGCGGGCGCTGGGCGATTTGATGCTCCTGGTGACGCTGGCGTTGCAGGCGCTCTACACCGTGCTGGGAACCAATCTGGCGCGCAAATATCCGCCGATGAGCGTCTTGACCTATGTCTGCACGGGTAGTCTGCTGATTTGGGGGCCGGTGCTGCTCTGGTATGTGATCAATGACACGCTGCCGGCGACCCTGAGTACACAGGCGATCAGTGGTGTCCTCTACCTGGCGCTGATCGCCGCCGTCTTTTGCAATTTTGTCTGGTTTAGCATCGCCAGTCGCATTGGCGCGGGGCTGAGTGCGCTGTCACTCTTTGCCCAGCCGCTGGTGGGGTCGTTTATCGGGCTGGTCTTTTTGCAGGAGCCGTTGACGCTGAGTTTGTTGATCGGCGCCGTGCTGATTTTTGTCGCGCTCTATTTGACCAGTATGGCAACGCCAGCCGCGCCACCCAAAAAGGCCATCCAACCAGCAAACGCAACCGCCAGCGAAGGGTTATAAACCACGCTTATCGGATTCGTCCGTCCCGTAGGGACGCTTGCACTTCGGAGGAAATCATGGCATACAATACGACGTTAGCTACCCGTGTACGCAGCCTGGTGGCGGGTGATCCACTCATGGTCGAAAAGAAGATGTTTGGCGGGCTGGGCTTTATTCTTCAGGGCAACATGGCCTGCGGTATTCATGGACAGGATCTGGTCGTTCGCCTGTCGCCAACCGACGCGGCGACAGCCTTGGATCGCCCCGGCGCCCGCATCTTCGACATCACCGGGCGACCGATGAAAGGTTGGCTGCTGGTGGCGGGTGATGCTTGCACTGACGATACGGTGTTACAGGAATGGGTGGAACAGTCGGTCGCCTTTGCGCGCACCCTGCCGCCGAAGTAAGTAGCACCCGTCCTGTAGGGACGATTGAGTTTAGCCCTATTCTCATTCCCTAAACTCAGGCGTCCCTACAGGACGGAATTGGGGTTAGGGGCGCAATACAATGCCTTCGCCCACCGCTAACAAGCGGACAGAACCATTGCCACCCAGGCGTTGATAGGTGTCAACCATGAGATTGGGATCGAGCGTCGCCTGTTCGCCGCCAGTGAAATCTTTCCAGAGGCGATGGTGCATGGGGATGACGGTCTTGGCCCGCAGGTGCCAGGCCAGCAGCGCTGCTTCATGGGCGTTCATGTTACCACCCGCGCCATTGATCACCAACATGACGACATGGATCGGCTGCTGGGTATAAGCCAACGCCCGCAAGCGCAAATCATATTCGGTGTCACCGCTGTGATAAACCCGTACACCGCCAAAGTCAAAGAGCAACCCAATCGCATCGTCTGTCTCCCAACCGGGCAGGCCAGCGACATGGCGAGCCGCGACCGCAGTGATCTGCACATCGCGGAATTGATGCGTTTGTCCAGCCGTAATAGCCGTCAAGCGGGGACGCGCAATGCCCCAACCGGCCATGCGCGAGACGCACGAGGGCGGGCCAAGAAACTGGGTCTGGCTGCTTTTGGCGATGATAGGAATGCTCTCCGGGTCGAGATGATCTTCGTGCCAGTGGGTGGCGATGACCAGATCGGGGCGCGCCTGGTCGGCCTGGATCGGCGGCGGAAAACCGCGTTCAATGCCAAAGATGCCGAGCGCACAGTTGCTCATGTAGGGATCGACATAGATCTGGGTGCCGGCCGGCGTCTTGAAGACAAAACCGGTCCCGCCCAGCCACCAGGCCATGACGGAACCAGGCGCAACTTGGGTTTGGGCAATGGTGTCAACTAAAGGTTGTGTGGTCATTGTCATCACCCCCGTGCCGACTCGGCCATTTCCGCCCGCGCCTTGGCCGAAAGCGCCGGCAGATGGCTCTCATGCGCCATCACCTGTTGTAGATGCACCATGCGCGCCGGTGAAGCCGTTTGACGCATGACATCGGAGTGCAGGTGGTCGATCCAGAAGCGGGCGTGCGAACCGATGTACTTTTCCAGATCCTCGATCTCCGCCGCAGTTGTGCAGTAGGCGCAGTTGTTGAGCGTAAACATGCGCCGCCGGGAACTGCCCCCAAAGGAAGCGTGCATGAGGTTGTGGTTAAAGGCCACCACGTCCCCCGGCTGCGACTCCAGGGCGACATGGGGGACCTCCCGCTGATCAATGCCCCACAATTCGCTTGCCTTGCGCGCCTGCCGGGCTTCCCAGGTGTCATAGAGGTCGAGGCGATGGGAGCCGGGGATCACGCGCAGACAGCCCGTATCCCGCCCCACCGGGTCGAGATAGAGCGCGACCTTGAGAAACTTGCCGACATGGTGAAAGCCGTCGCTGTGCCAGGGGGTGTCACCGGCATAGAAGTTGCCGTCGCCGCCGACATAGTTGAAATCGTCACCCAAGAGGCTGCCGATCAAGCCGGCAACCTTGGGATGGTCGAGCAGGGTGCAGAGCCGTTGCCGCTGGTCGATAAAGGGGACGACGGTCGAACGTTGGCTGCCGTCATGCACGACGCCGCGGTCGCGGAAGACCATCTCAAATTCCTCGGTGATCCAGTCAATGTCCGCCTTGACCAGCCCCGGCATGACGATATAGCCAAAGGTCTCGAAAAACCGTTTTTGTTCTGCGGTGAGCATGGGTGTGCGCCTCCGTTGTGTTGTGCTGAATTGGTAGGTCGATTGGGGCGTAGCGTACCACGAGGGTGGCGGTCTGTCAACCGCGGGGAAAATGGCTGATGGTGGTGTTTCTCGGTGCCAAGGGTTTTAAGGATTAAGCAGATACGAGATAGACTTTTTCAGCGCGCAAGGTGGCGCTGGCATATTGGAGACAAGCCAGGATGTCGGTGTGCGTTAATCCTGGGTAATTCCGCAAAATGTCAGCTTCCGACCATTCGGAAGCCAAGAGATCAATGATAAATTCAACTGCCAGCCGTGTCCCTTTAATAACGGGCTTGCCGGTTAAAATCTCCGGGTCGATGACAATTCGTTCTTGCCAATTCATCATGATTGCCTCCAAACATTGCCTAATCCTGAACGGAAGCATAACAAAGGCAGGATCGGCTGTCAAATGGCAGTGGTGGGCGTGAATACTACAGCGGACGAGGGCGGTAACGGATTTTTTTGCGCTTGCGGTCTTATCGGAATCAGTTGCCGCCTTCAGCCCCGTTACAGTAGTTTGGGTAATCAGCCGCTTTGCAAAACGGTGGTACTACACTGGCAGGCGGCGCTTTTTTATTGGTTATGATGCAGCCAAATAGCTTCGTGCCAATGAATCATCTTCAAAAGAAAGTAGGGGCGGAAGGCCACTTTTGATCAAGCGTTCGTGCGCGGTTTCTTGCGCTGCTGCGGTTGGGTCGGAATCGCGTAGGAGTTCCAGGCAATAGTGTAAGGCGCTCACTTGTTCATGTGACAATTGAGCAGGGGTGAGCGCTTTCACCGCAAGCGACAAAGCCGCGCAAAGCTCTTGCACCGGTTCAGGAGCTACATCCCAAAGTGCGGTTATGCTGCTTTGCCAGGTTGTGACACACGCTTGACGGATGGCAGCATCTTGCCATTGCCCATCCACCCGCTCAAGCCACTGTTCTAGTTGGGTGATCTGTAACTGGTAGAAGAGATAGTCCCGCCGCTGATTTTTTTCGTAGGCGTCCAAATTCATCATCACGGCCATTGGCGCGCTCATGCCCTCCACCGCCAGGATCAACGGGTGCGGGGTTGTCTGCGTCTGTTGTATCAAGTCCATCACCGGCGTGTTGGTTGGTTTGATTGGCACTGTGTAAGGTGTCATCGGCTTGCTCACTTTGTTCCATCCGCTTCACGTACGTTGATTATAGCATAACGCGCCTGGCTTGGGCAATTGGGTAGACAGTGCCGCCCATACTTTCGGCTTGTCATGCTTGCGTCAATGCACCGGCCCAAGCAACACAACAACGGATTCTTGACAGCAGCGGATTTGCCACGCCGGCCACCGTATTGTTTCCTTGCGGCAACTCAGTTCCGCCACCGGCGTGACCCATCCGTTCCTATCTTGAATCCGCTGTTGTGGCGCGTCGTTACCAGCGGTGCCGGCTTCCCCCGCACCAGCCTCGTCGCCGGCCCAACCATCCGTTGCTGCCCTAATCCGTTGTTGTGACCCACGCCTGCGCCCCTTCGATGGTCTCGTCCAACACCGTGGCGATGGCGGGCAGCACGGTTTCGTCCGGGTGCGCCTGCCACAGACGGCGCAGGCTGCCCTGGACAATGCCGAAATTGTGTTCGTCTGCAAATTCCACATAAATTTCTAACGCGCGTACAAAGTAATCATACGCCTGCTGCCATTGTTCCTGTTCTTCTGCCACCCGCCCCAACTGATGGTAGGCACCACCTTGCCGATAACGGTCGTCGAACTCGCCGTACAGAATGAGGGCTTGTCGGTAATGGGCCTCAGCCTGATCCCACTGACCCTGCTTCTCTGCCATTACTCCCAACTCATGATAAGTGAAAGCTTGGGTGAAGCGGCCCTTAATTTCAATGCAGATAGTGAGCGCTCGTTGGTAATGTGCAGAAGCCTGTGTCCACTGCTGTTGCTGTTGCGCAACCCTCCCCAATTGATGGTATGTGGCGGCTTGGTTACCGCGATCATTGTACTCAATAAAAAGGGAGAGGGCTTTTTGGTAGTATGACGAAGCTTGCTCCCACTCCCATTGTTCCTCCGCTACCCGACCCAACTGATGATATGTACCGGCTTGACGATAGCGAGCATTGACCCGAATGAAGAGAGCAAGTGCCTCTTGATAGTACGCCTTGGCCTGTGTCCACTGCCGCTGATCATAAGCCAAATTTCCTAAACCATGATAAGTACCGGCTTGACCATACCAGTCGTTGAACTCAATTTTGAGGACTAGAGCTTGTTGGTAATATCCTTCTGCCTGTCCCCATTGCCGCTGTTCTTGCGCCACTGTACCGAGGTTGTTGTAGATGCTGGCCTGTCTGTGGCGGTCGTTATGCTCGATGTAGATAGCAAGAGCTTGTTGGTAATATGTCTCTGCTTGCTCCCATTGCCGTTGCGCCTGCGCCATCGTTCCCAACTGATGATAAGTTGCAGCCTGTTCATAACGGTCGTTGTACTCGATGTAGACAGCAAGAGCCTGTTGGTAATATCTCTCTGCTTGTTCCCACCGCTGTTGCGCCTGCACGATCCGCCCCAGCTCATGGTAAATGGTGGCTTTCCCTTTGGTCTTGGTCTGCACATCAACATTTATAGTTTGGTCGATTAATTCTGCTGCTGTTTGATAGCTCACCTTGGCTTCGGCATGGCGTTGCATCTTTAACTGTCTTCTACCCAAATCGGTTAGTACGCGCACAAAACCAAATGCAGCGGATCCCAAGCGCGTTTCTGGTGGGAAGTGCGGCATTTGTGTCAGGATGCTGTTGCTAAGGTCAATGCCACGATCATGATCTTGAATGCTGTCAAGATAGAGACTTAGGGTGGCATAAAGATCAAAGAAGCTCACTCTCGCAGCCAGACTAAGGTGTAGCGCCGTGTCCAGGTTTTCGTACTCTACTTCGGTCATCATGCAAGCAAGTTGGCGCTGTTGGGGATCTTTAGCTTCAAACAGGTCAAATAATGCTTTCGCCATATCCGCATAATACAGCCGAAAGGCTGTCTCAATCGCGTCTTTCGTCTCCAACGCCTCCTGCGCCAGTCGCGTCTTAAGAAAATAGGGTAGCACTGGCTGAATGTACAGATATCCAGGTAAATCGTGGGGGGTGAGAAGGCCCCATTCTTGAGCGGCTCGCAGGACTTCAGGAAAGTGGGAAACTGAAAGGTTCAGATGATTGGTGTAGTCCTCCAGTGGGTCGGTCCAGATAACCCCAGTAAAGGGAGAGAGGCAGAGGAGAAGGCGTTGCGCTTCGGTGTTGAGATTGGAATAAGCATAGTCGATACAGGCCAGGATGCTTTCTGTTCGGCGCGCCATTGTTTCGTCGGCGGTGGTCGGTCGGTGGTCGTCAATGGCCACATCGCCTGCCTCCAGCGCGGCCAAAATCTCACTCGGCGACTGGTGGGCCAGGTTGCTCAAGACCACTTCCAGCGCCAAGGGCGAACCGTCGAGCAGCTTGAGCAGGCGGGTGAAGGCGGGGTCGGCGGCGTAAGCGGCCCGTTGGTTGGGGTCGCGCACCTGGCGGTGGAGGATGAGTTCGGCCAGGTTGGCGGCGGCTTCGGCGTCGAGACCGGGCAGGGCATACACATCGATCGGGCGCAGGGGTGGGTTGACGCCCCCTTGCAGCCAGGCCGCACTGCCCCGCGAACCGAGCAGCACCAACGTCCGTCCGCCCAGCAGGTCGGCCAGCCAGCCGCGCAGTGCGGTCTGTTCCGCCGGCGGCAGCGTGTTGGGAATCGCCAGCGGGTCGCCCGTCACCGATTCCAGGTTGTCGAGGATGAGCAGATGGCGTTCGCTGCGCAGCTTTTGCGCCAGCAGCGTCGCCTGCACACGGGGCTGCATGGCCTGAAAGGCGGCAAACTCGCTTGAGACCACCGCGCCTGCGGGAATCGTGCGGTTGAGCAACTGGCGGCCAATGGCGTCGAGCAGGTAGCCCAGCGTGTAGGCGCGCTCGTCATAGCCAAAGTAGCAGACCTCGTCCACCAGCCCGGTCGTCTGCCACCAGCCGGCCAGGTGGCGCAGCAGCGTACTCTTGCCCGCGCCCCCCATGCCCTGGATCAGCAGCAGGTTGCGCGCCTTGCCCTCGCTGGTGCGCAAGAGCCGCTTTTCAATTTGTAAAATGTCCACGTCGCGACCGACAAAGCCATATTCGGGTTCGGGGGGCGTGTAGCGAGTGGCGAGGCGGCTGTAGAAAGCGATCTGTTCGTCAAAGCTCATTTCGCGCAGGGGCAGATGGCGGGGCGTCTGGCTGCTCGGTTGGTAGAGGACAGGCAGCAACCAATCTTCCAGTTTGATGCGCTGGTTATAGGCCGCTTTGCGCGTCTTCTCGTAGTGGAGCGCCGTTCGCCCGGCACAGAGCGCCGCCGGCAGATCGTGGGGCGGCTGGAAGAGCTGCGCATAGAGCGTGGCCATCAACTGCGTGGCCGCGCTCACCGTCACCGAATAGCCCATCGCCACCACCGTCTGCACCCCGGCGGCCAGCAGGCGGCTGCCCAGGCCGGTTTCCGGGTCGCCCGTCTCCTGGCCGCTCTGGCAGGCGTTGAGAATGGCAATGGGGATCTGGTGGTCGAGCAGCAGCCCGGCCACCTCCTCGGCGCTGGCCGCGTCCAGATCGTCGCTGGCTTCATCCTCAAAAAAGAGCCAGGCGGTCGTCCGCTCATCCAGCGGCGCACCGTCGGCGGGCAGGGTCAGATCGGCGCGGGCGAAACGGTCTTGCAGCCGCACTTTGTAGCTGTGCGGTTCCATCCCCTTCACTTCAGCCAACTGGCGGCGATTCAAGACTGCGCCGTGCAGGTCAAAGTGGATGATCTGATAGTAGCCGACGCCCTTCTCACGCCGCTTCTGCGCCAGATGATCGACCAGGGCGCGCCAGGAGCCGGGTCGCACCAGATCCACCTGGACAGCCAGTTGGGTGGCGCGCAACATCTCGACCAACGGTCGCTGAATGGTCCGGTAGCCGACATCGCGCCCGCCGTGGGGTCGCGCCGTCACCAGCAGCAGGTTGGTAGAGCCTTCTGCCAATTTCTCGATCCAGATAGTTGCATTTGACAGAGAATTCTAACCAGACTTGGGTTTCAGCAGCTTCGCCTTCGGCATCGCTCAGTTTGCTGACAAATGCTTTCTCATAACGACGTTTTCGCCAAGCCTCAACCAGGTTCGTACAGGCAGAACGCGATGAACGACGAATTTGATCGGTCAGTGAGTAGGTTTCTTCTTTTGGAAATGACTTGGACAATTCAAAAATCTCCATCGCCGCCGCCATTCCCTTCTGATATACCTCTAAATCCCGATGACTGACAATTCTCTTCTTCATCTCATTCCTCCTGCGTCCTGTTTTTTGTAACCTTTGTATTACCCTGTCACTTTGTCACCCCCTCACCTTGTCACCCTGTCAGGCTTTCTCTTCGTGAACCACCAATAACACCGCACCACCCGGCTGGGGGACGGTCTCGACGCGGATGGTGGGTGGGCGTTGTTGGGCGCGTTGTTGACGGCGGCGTTCGATTAGGTCGGTGATGAAGGTTTTGACGGTATCTTTGAGAATGTCGATAGCGATGCCGCCGGCCACGCCACCCAGGAAGATCAAGGCTTGTTGCACTTGCGGGTCGAGCGGGAAGGCTTCGAGCGGGCTTTTGGACAGGCCCGTGCTGGCAGTGGCGACGGCGGTGGTTTGGGCGTTCTGGTTCCAGGCATCAACAAAGTCGGCACTGTTGACGGCGAGATTAGGGGCAAGGGCGATGCGAATCTCCATCGGGGTCTCTCCTTCTTGGGTAGAGTAAATGGTTGCTGCTCCGGCAAGGTGAGCGCAATGTCGCGAAAGTATACCATAAGCAACAGTAAGACGCCAGCTATCAACAGCCGTTGGCATGTACGAGCAAGAGTGCCGGGGACTGGCCAGGGATTGTTCTCAATAACCGGACGTTCTCTGGCCAGTCCCCGGCACTCTTGCGGCCCCAAGCTACGGGAAAGGACGGCGGGAGTGGTGAAACGGGGAATCATGGTACAATGAGTATCTGTCATTCTTCATAACCAATCGATTGCGCCATCCAGGGGAAAGGAACGCCGCCATGCTTTTCATGATCATCGAACGCTTCAAAGACAACGACATGCTACCCATCTACAAACAGGTGCGCGACGGCGGTCGGCTGCTGCCGGAGGGACTAAACTACATCGATAGTTGGGTCGAACCCAATTTCAGCCGCTGTTTCCAACTGATGGAGTGCGACGATTTGCGCCTCTTTCAGGAATGGGTGTTGCAGTGGCGTGGCTTTGGGGCAACGATTGAGATTGTCCCGGTTGTCAGCAGCAAAGAGACACGCACCGTTGTCGCCCCCTATTTGGATGGTATTTGACAACAGAACATTTGTGCCAAACATCACCCATCATTTATAATAGCAGCCAAGAGCGCAAACCGGGATGAATCATGCAGCCAGCGAGGTGAGAAATGGATCGCGACACACTGTTGGATCTGCTCCGTTATAACGAGTGGGCAAATGGGCAGATTCTCGACACCATCGAGCGCCTATCCCCAGAGCAGTTGACAGCCTCTACTGCCCTGGATCACGGCACGGCGTGGCAAACGCTGCTCCACCTGGTCGATGTCGAATGGAGTTGGCGACTCATTGCCCAGGGCATTCCTGCGCCCCAACTCTTATGGGAAGTGGAAAGCTTTGCTGATTTAGCCCAACTCAAAAGCTATTGGCTGGCCGAACAGGCGACCTTGCGCACCTATGTCCAGAACCTGGACGCCGCTGCGCTCAACGCGCCGATTGCCCTTGGCACAGCCTCGGACGGGTCACCGCGCCACGCCAAACGTTGGCACATTCTGGCCCATCTGCTCAACCACAGCACCCAACATCGCACCGAGTTGGCGCGCTACCTGACCGATCGCGGCCACTCGCCTGGCGATCTCGATCTGCTGGATCTGCTGATGAGCAAGAACGCAAACCCGCTGTAAGAACTGCTCAACCGAAAGGAGCAACTGCCGTGGCCGAATTAAAGACAAAACGCAATGATGCCAGTGTCGAAAGCTTTCTGAACGCCATTGCCGACGAACGGAAACGGCAGGAAGCGTTCACCATTCTGCACCTGATGCAAGAGGTCACCGGTGAAACGCCGACCATGTGGGGTGACACCATCGTCGGCTTTGGCAGCTATCACTACAAATATGCCAGCGGACGGGAAGCCGATTGGATGTTGACCGGCTTTTCCCCGCGCAAGCAAAACCTGACCGTCTACATTATGGCCGGCTTTGCCCAATATGACGACCTGTTGGCGCGCCTGGGCAAACATTCGACCGGCAGTTCCTGTCTCTATATCAAGAAACTTCAAGACATCGATCTTGCCGTGTTGCGAAACTTGGTCAGCCAATCGGTGGCGCATATGAAAGCGACCAATCCCACGCCTTAACCCCCATACGATAGCAGGGAAAAGGTTCAACAACAGGAGAAAGCAATGCAACTCTTCAAAGGGATCAACGTCGTCTCGATCACCGTGAGCGACCTGGAACGCGCCAAAAGCTTTTACAGCGACGTGCTTGGCTTGGGCGCACCTCTAATCAGGCAATACGAATCACGAAGGCTGGATTGCCCCAGTGGTCTTGGTCGATGGCCGCATTGTTGGCATTTGGGAACATGCGTTGAAACGCGATCATACTGAAGTCACGGTTACATTATTTGAGCAGGCTACACAAGGAATACGCACTATCCCTGATGTCCCATCCGCAACGTCGTAAAGAGCCGCATGGTCAACGCGCGTGTCATCACCAGCAACTCGGACAAGATCATCAAGCCGGCGAAGATCAGCCCCAACGTTGTCGTCGCATCTTCGGCGATGATGGGCAACAGCGGGGGCAAGGGTGCGCCGGCGCCATCGGGGATGCGGAAGAAGGGCGCGAAGAACTCTGCTGTGTACAAGCCGATCAGCGACCCGACCACTGCGCCATAGAGCGTCAACAGACCATACTCCAACACCACCTGCACAATCACCTGCCCGCGCCACAAGCCAATCGCGCGCATCACGCCAAATTGATAGAGCCGCTCTTGGAGCGAGGCGTAGTTATGCACCAGCAGCGCCAACATCGCCATTACCGTCGCGGCCAGAAAACCGACGGAGAGGGTGCCAAAGATGCCGACCCGTTCCATTTTGGCCTGATCGGTGGCGATGGTTGAGCGCGCGTCACGCGGCAAGGTTGGTTCAACGCCGGTGGTCTTGACCTGTTGGAAAAGGGCTTTGCTGTCGGCATTGGCTTGCGTGCGTAACCAGATATAATGTTCAAATTCCGCGCCCGATTGGGTGTAGAGATGTTCCAAATTGCCGATGATCACTGCTTCGTCACTCTGCACCGTGGGGAAGTAGCGGTAGATGCCGGCCACACGGAAGGCTCCGCTATAGGCGATACCGTCCGCCAGGCGCACGCTCATATTAAATTGGTCGCCAATGCGCAAGGTCATCGCCTGCAAAAACTCACGCGTCACCAAGACATTTTCGGGGGCCAGCGCCAGCCGGTTCATCAGCGCGCCCAGGGGTTCATCGGCAAAATCAGAACGGAACCAGGCCACTGTGCTAAAATCGACCCGATCGAGCGCCAACATCCGTCCCTTGATCTCGCCGCTGGCCTGGTTGGGAATGCGCACCTGGTAGTCACCGACGCGCGTTGCTGCGGTCACACCGGGCAGGGCGGCAAAGGTGTCTTTGGGCGGGATCAAGCCTTCCGAACGCAACTCGCCATCACCGCCACTGGATGCGCCCCCGCCTTCACCTTCCGGCGGTTCAATATAGGGCAAGAAAGAGGCATCGGCGCCAATGCGGTAGTAGACCTGATCGACCAACCACTGATCCAGGCTCTCCGCCATCGAACGGGTATAGATACCCATCGCCAGCGCCACGATCACCAGCAGCAGCGGGTTGACATAGCTCTGGCTGTTACGCCCCAACTGGCGCAAGGCCAGATGCAACGTCAGCCAGGGTGTGCGCGACGCAATGAGATCGAAGAAGCGGAGCAGCCAGGGAAAGAAGCGCATACTCAGCAATGTAATGCACAAAATAAAGAGCGTCGGCGCCAGGACGAGCAGCGGGTCTTGAAAGAGTTGAGCGGCGCTCTCGCCAGGGCTGGTAATGCCAAAGGGGCCACGCGTTGCCGGGATGCCGGTCGCCAACGTGCCTTGCTGCGCCAACTGCTGATAAACATAATAGGTGGGCAGAATCAGAATAAAATCCAGATAAGCGCGTTGCCAGAAGGGCGCCCGCAACGAGCGCGCCCCTTCCCGCGCCTGTTCAACCACGCTTTGGCGTGCGGCCTGAATGGTTGGCGCAATGCGGGACAGCAATGCCACCGCCAGGGCAATGCCGATTAAGGTAAAATCAAGCCCTTGCAGCGAGACGGGCAAGGGTGGCCGGTCCGTAAAGGCCAGAAAGCTGGCGGTCTGTCCCATCCAACGGGCAATGCCCATGCCAAACAGAATGCCGAGCGGCGTGCCGATGAGAAAAAGGACAAACTCCTCCAGCAGCGTAAGCCCCAGAATGCTGCCCAAATTCATGCCGCGACTAACGAGCAGTGCCGTCTCCCGTTGTTGCCAACGTACAATGATCAAGGAGATTTGTAGGAGGAAGTAGAGCAGAAAGGCCAGCGCCGGAATATTAAAGCCCAGCAACACCAGCGTCAACTTGGACTGGCGCCCCACAAACTCCTTGAGCGGGTCGAGCGGCGACACATCAAGCCGCGCCCCCGGCATATAGCGATTGACCACCGTCATCCCCTGCTCAAAACCGATAGCATAGTCGGTAGCGTACTTGGGGTTGAGCGCCTGGTCATCCAAGATGAGATGCCAGTTGACAAAACCGGACTTGGCCGGCAACATCGGGTCGATAAATTGCAGATAGCCAGTGCGCGTCACCAGCAGAGCGGTGCGCAGCGTTGTGTCCGGGTTGGAAAACCAGAAGGTGTCGGTAATATCTTTGGCTTGCCAGAGGCCGCGAATGTAGATTTTGCGCGGCGCTGTGCGCAGGTTGATCGTCACCTGATAGCGTTCACCGACCCGAATGCCCATCTCTTCGGCCAGTCGGGTGTGCATCCACACATCCAACGTTTCGGCGTCAGCCGGGTCATAGGTG
>QWII01000199.1 GCA_021405325.1 Caldilinea sp. CFX5
AGCCACATCGGCATTGGTTTCGTATAAGGCGTGCGCCTGGGCGCTGCGTTGTCCGGGCAGCGCCTGAGCGCCGAAACCTGCTAACCACAGGAGGGCGCAGCAGAGCAAAGCCGACAACATGATTATCTGAGAACGCATGAAGATCCTTCCTCCCTAACAGAAGTAAAGCGATAACACACCAACTGATTCAAAGTAAAAGTTTTATTTATTTACATGTAAGAAAGTTCATATGAAATGAGGAATAAGTGGCAATTGTGGTCGGTCAGTTGGGTGAATGTTTTATGAATAGGACATACGTAGGCTCATCGGCCGCGCATCCGCAGCAGATGGGTGGCTGTCCGTTATGCGCCCAACGCTGCATAAGTTGTCAGTGACAAGAAGGAGGAGGCAAATTGTCTCCTCCTTCTCATCCGACTTAAACCGGGTCAGCAAGTGATAGAACAGGCCAAACCACACCTAGCGTCACCGGTTCTACCACAGTGGTTCTAGCGTTGGATGTACGGCAAGAGTTGCTTGTAGATCTTGCTCGCCGCTTCGCCGATTTGCACGGAACCATCGGTGACGGCGACCGGCACATCAACACCCTCAGCGCTGCCCAGCGAAGATTCGACCAAGGTGACAGATGCTTGATCGGCATCCGCATCCTGGCGCACCGTTAGGGCAACCGAGGCGAGTTCACCATCACTGACAACATCCGTCGCAAGGGCAAACTCAAGGCGGCTCTCCGCCGCATTGTAGACCACGGAAGCGAAGGCGCTCGCCGCCACATTCAGGCGCACAGCATCGGGAATGCCATCACCGTTGGCGTCGCTGGCGTCGAAGCTCAGTTGGTCGCCATCGAAGTCAAGGGCAAAGGCGGCCGCGCTCACGGCATGACCGTTCGCCTTCAGGGTCACAGGGACATTCACCACGTTGCCACGGGCAGCCTTCACCCCGCCGGCAACGGCCAGTTGGGCGGCGTCACTGCTACCGGCTGCCATAACCGCGGTGCAGGTCGCAGCCGGGTTGAACATCTTGACCGCCGTGCAGGATAGATCCGATGCATTGACAAACATATCTGCATTGGAGTTACAGCCATAAGGGCTGTAAGCGTAGGTGCCCAGGTCGGTGTCATACCAGTTGCTGCCGGCCGGCAGATCGAAGAGTTCCAACGCCGTCGCCGTCAGGTCGGCGCCACCGAGGCGACCATCCTTGTTGCAGTCACCCAGGGCGACCGGGCTGCCATTGGATGCCAGATCACGGCCCAGCACCAAAGTGACCACGGCTTTGTCTGTTAACGCCCCGGCCGGGTCATTATCGGTCAGGGTATAGGTGAAGACATCGGTCGTGGCCTTGGGGTTGGTCGGCACATAGAGGACGCTCAAGCCCTGGTTGGTCGTTGTGCCGGAGATGCCATTGGTCACCGACTGGATACTGCAATTGGCGCAGAGGGCCGCGCCATCCGGATCACTGTCATTGGTGAGCAATGTTGTGATCACTTTGCGCCCACGGATAACGATGGCGGGAGCATCATCATTGGCGATCGGCGCCACGTTCACTTTGGTGATCTGGATCGGGAAGGTCTTGGTGAAGATGCCGCCATAGGTGTCCGTGGTTTGGATAACCAGGTTGTAGGTGCCGGGGGCCAGGCCAGCATTCAGAAGTTGCAATTCATTGCCGAAAGCAATGGTAAAGTTAGCCGTGATCGGCACAGTAGCATAGGTGTGCGTATCGCCTGCATCCGGATCCGTGGTCGACAGCGTGCCAATGAATTTGGGTGTTGTCGGGCCTTGCGGTACGCTGCTGTTGGAGAGCGCAATGTTGGTCGGTTTCTGGTTTGCGCCACCAACCGAAGTGGTCTTATCTTGCGCGGCCGCGCCCGGAATTGGCGCACCGGTTGGACCACCAAAGAAATCATTCTTCAAATCAAAGGTCTGATTGGCAGCGCCGCAGGTCGTGCTGGCTTTGAACTGGATCGTCGCAATGACACGGGTCGGTGTGCCAGAGCCGGCTAAAATGCCGCCGGTGACTGAGGCAAGCGAGAAGCGCAATTCTTCGGGGCCAAGACCGGCGCCGGTATCCAGATCGGCCTTCAGGAAGTAGAAGTTGGGCAGACCGAAGTTGCTCGTTGCATCATCTTCCAACGCATCCACGGCGCGACGGGCATTGGTCGGGTTATCCGGATCGAGCAGACAAGCCGGATAAGCCAGGTCGAAATCAACCGCAGCAACGTTTACATCCGGGCTGTTCAGGATCACATCGATTTTGAAGGTGTGATTGCTGAAGGCATAGGGTTCGCTCAAGCTCAGGAAAGGATTGCCCGGACAGCGCACCGTCACGCTGACCGTACCGGCGGCTTGCAGGCCACTGCCATCCTGCACCAGATAGGTGAAGGTGACAGGCGTCGCACTACAGAAATTGGCAACCGGCGTGTACCGGATTTGGCTGCCTTCGATCACGGCGGCGCCGCTTGGATTGGGCGTCGAAACGCTGCCGGCGACCAACGACCGCGAATCACCAGGTTCATTGGGGCCGCCATTATCGTTCGCCAACACGTCGATCAGGACGGACTGATTCTGGTTGGTTGTGGCGCTATCCGCACCGGCAACCGGACCATCATTGACCGCCGTAATGCTGACCGATACAGTGGCTTTGGCGCCGCAGACCACCGGTGTCGCAATGGTACAGAGCTGATACTCAAAGATCACTGCATCAGTGCGGTTTGCACCAGGAGTGTATTGAATCTTGTAGCTTCCCGTGCCGGCAGCATCGCGCGGTAGCAACTCAACAGCCGTACCATGAGCAGGGCCAGGGACAACAATTGCCACCAAATAGCGATTGCCAGCATCAACCACGATACCTGTATCAATGGTAGTAGCCGTATCTTCCGGCGTCGTTTGGGTTTTGGCGACGGCGGCCGGCGGCGTTTGCGCGAAGACTGTACCGGCGCTCAGGATCATAAGCAGGAGGGTAGTTGCACAGATGACTGCCGCTACCACTGCTGTCGGATACTTGCTGCGGTCACGCAAGGTAGAAATTGCGTGTAAACTCATGAGTTTCCCTCCAAAAGGTTAAAAAGATGGATGACAGGTTTCCCGTTGCCCAAAGGGCTATTGAGAAACAAAACAACGAACAAACAACAGATGGGTATTACAGTGCTTGCCTTGATTGCGGGCTGTTCGGTCCACTGGGCTGACAGGATGGAGTGCAGCTATTTCAATCTTTCTACCCTGGTTCAAATTGGGCCGAGAACAGCAATTGTGTCACCTCCCTATCGTACATTGTTGGGGCGTTCGCTTTAGGTGATTACGCGAGCCGTGCTTCGAGTGAACGCCTGGTTTTTTATTTATTTAGCCACTCTAGAAAAGGATTGGTGCATCTACGTGACTTTTCTAGCATTTATGATGAACGGAAGCACAGACAATCATGCAGGAGAGCCATGAAGATCGTGTTGCTGCGTTTGTCGGCCCCGGTACATCCAACAAAAGGTGTTGCGAGCGGTAGGCAGAAGGCCCGGTGCTTGCCGTCAGCTACTGGTGTGGCCTTCTGCCTACCCGTCCGTCGTCGCTAGTGCGCTTACTGCTTGGTCACGACGGGCAAGAACATCCGCTGACGTAATGTCTCATCGCGATCCAGGTCAGCATCGGTCAACTCAGCGTCGGCCACGCTGCTGGGGTTCGCCGCGCCAACCGCAAACTGTTCACCCGCAGCTTCGTCCGCCGTCGCGGCGACGATGCTGGTGAAGGGCAGCAGTTGATTGGCGGCAACCAACGCGGTATCATCAATGTCGTAATTGAAGCCCTTGCTGGCGCCCACAAAGAAGGCGGCAAAGCGGCAGTCGGTTGCGGCGCCGATGGCCAGGAGCTGGCAAGTGAAAATATCGCTCTCCTTCCCACTCAGCGCATTGGCCTTGCCGACAGCCGTAAAGCTGCCCTTGGTGCTGAGGTAGAGATTGCCATTCGCCTTGTCCAGCCAGGCGGCATCAATATCTTCGCTACTGCTGGTCAGCGCCACCCGTGAGCCGTCGAAGTAAAGTGCCCAACTGCCGGCCGTATTGGCGCCCAGGCTGGTTGCGGTAAAGGCAAACAGGTCTTCATCGGCGCCGCTGACGCCGCCGGCGGAGAAGGAACCCTCGGTGCTGATGAGCAGGCGACCGTTGGCGTCCAAGGCAATTGCGTCCAAGTGTTCACTGTCGCCGCTCAAGCCGACATCGGAGCCGTCGAAGTACCATTGCAACGTACCGGCGGTCGTTGAACCCAGGCTCGTTGGAATGAAACGTAAGATGTCAGAAGGCGTCACTTCACCCAACCCCGCAATGGTGATTTTCTTGCTGGGGGTTAGCAGGAAGCTGCCATCGGGCAACAGATCGAAGGCTTCCAGATCGACATTGCCAATGCCAATATCCGAACCATCAACGACCAGCGCCCAGCCGCCCGTGGTTGCGTTGTACGCCAGAATATCCTCGTCCTTAAAGGATACGCCATTGACACTGCCACTGGAATCGCTGACACTGACCAAGAGAAGGTTGCTGCTTGCCGGAACCGTGGTCGGCGTCGACGTGGCGGTTGGCAGGCTGGTTGCCGTGCTGGTCGGTGTGGCCGTATGGGTTGGCGTGCTGGTTGCGGTCGCCGTTGGTAAGGCCGGGCCACTGATCGTCACCGCACCGTTGACGGCATGACCAGCCGCCGAGGCGCCGCCCGGCGTGCCGAAGCTAACCGGCGTGTTCGTGCCAAAGTTCACCGGCGCTACTTGCGATCCGCCGGCGGCCGGCTGACAGGTAGCGGTGAAGCGAATGGTCAGCAACGGGTTAATCGAGGGTAAAGTCGCAGCCGGTTGCGTTGCGGCGCTAATGATGAAATTCAGCTCGCCATCCGCATGCCCAGCCACGATCGCACCTGCAGTAAAGCCGGCGGGGACAAAGAACGTAATCGCGTCGGGGATGCCATTGCCGTTCGCATCGGCGCTATTAAAGGAAAGACAGGTTTGATCATAATCGACCGTGAACGCCATAGTAGAGATGTTAGTGCTGGTCGCCTGATAAGCAATGGGTACGTCTACTGAACCACCCGTAGTGGTCGACGCATTGCCGATGATCAACGCCGGGCCGGTAAAGACGGGAATCGGTGTGTTAGTTGGCGTGTTGGTCGGCGTGTTGGTCGGCGTGTTGGTCGGTAGTGGGGTCGCCGTGTGCGTTGGCGTATTGGTCGGTGTGTTGGTGGCCCCGGTTGTCGCGGTTGCCGTTGGGGTGTTGGTGGCGACCGCCGCCACGCCTGTAATCGTGACCACGCCGGAGCCGTTGGTATAAGAGAGTTCGCTTCCATTCTCCGCCGTCACATTGATGAACTGGCTAAAGGAGACGGTGCGCTGGATCGAACTGCCGGCGCCCGGATCACAGGCGGCCTTGGCCGTAAAGGTC
>QWII01000016.1 GCA_021405325.1 Caldilinea sp. CFX5
GCAATCTCTTCCGCACCGTCCAGCACGCCGATCTCTAGATGGAACTCACGTACTTCGCCGGGTTGGATGTGTTGCAAATAGCCGTGTTTGCGATTCCAGGCGCGACCCAACATGCTGGCGTTGCCCGGTTCGACGCCGGTGACATAGGTGCCACGGATAAAGTGCTGCCACTGGTTGACCAGCGGGATTTCGCGGATCGGGAACTTCCAGTAGAGGCCAACCCCCAAGCGGTCGTTGATCAAGCCAACACGTACATTCCCCGCCGCATCGGCAATGGGGCGGTGGACAAAGACATTGTCCTCGAATTTGGGTTGTGGCCCTTGCGCCACGGTGTAGACTTCCGGGCCGACTTCGCGATCTTCTTTCCACTCGGTGGTCTTGGCGCTCTTGATCACAAAGCGGGTGCCGGCATCCAACACCGGGAAGCCGGGGTTACAGTGGTAGACAAACATGAGCGGCGAGCGGTCGATGCTGAGATTCTCAATGCGGTCATGAATGCGGAAACATTTTTCACCCAACACCGTGGAGATTTCACGGGTCAATTCGAGATTGGTCTTGAAGACTTCGGCCTCGCGAATCTTGCCGCGCACGCGGATCACATAGTCCTCGCCTTCCCAGTTGCCGTCGGCGACCACATTGCGCGCCGGCAAAAAGGAGAGGCGCCCATGCAGACCCAACTCCTGATTTTCCTCTTCGGGGTCAACTTCCGGGTGGCCGGTGAAGGTCATACCGCAGGTCAGCACCAACCCACCGTAGAAGCCGCGCATCCAGCCATAGCCTTGCGGTTCATAGAAGGCCGGGCCGACATCGCCCACATTGCCGCGAAAACAGAGCGACATCCCCTTGTAGTGCGCCGACGCCACATCAAGCGCCCGCCCCGGCAGGATGGAAAAGCCCAGACCGGAAGCATTAAAGACTTCAATCAGATCTGACCCGCGTTCAATCCCCTCGGTCGAGGCCGCTTTGCGCGCATTGGCGACCTGCGACACGTCACCAACCAAATCTAACACTTCCCGTTTCGTATAGGTGCGTCCAAACAGTTTTGGCATCAGGTTCCTCCTTGATTTAGCCGCTGCGGCGGCTTCTCGATGTTAGCGGTGGAATTCATTCCGCTGGAAAGTAATTCCGCACAACTTAAACGCCCAGTTGATTCGCCAGATCGGCAAAATCGGTCGCTACCAGATCAAACGACGGATCGACGGTCGGGTCAGGGCGCTGGGTTGGGCCATATTCCAGCGGGCGGGGGACAAAGGCCGTCTTCATCCCTGCGGCTTGCGCGGCACGCAAGTCTCCTTGGTGGGCGGCCACCATCAGCACTTGGTTGGGCGGCAAACCTAGCAGGCGAGCCGCACCTTGATAGACCTCTGAGTCGGGTTTGTAATGGCGAAATAATTCTGCCGAGAAAATACAATCCCAGGGTAAGCCGCCACGTTTTGCCATGTTGGTCAGCAAGGCTACATTGCCGTTGGAAAGCGTCGCGATGATATACCCCGTCTTCAACCGCTGCAACCCCGCCACGGCATCCGGCCAGGGGGTCAACCGATGCCAAACCCGATTCCAATGATCCTTTTCCGTTTCGCTCAAGCCGGTGATGTGATATTGTACCAGGAGTTCGTCTAAAATCAACCGATGCAAATGGTCGATGATGAGCCAGGGCGACTCACCCCGCCGCACCCGCGCCATCGCCGGTTCGTAGCCGGCGCGCCAGTCGAGGGCGAATTGTCCCCAGTCGATGGTAATCCCTTTAGCCTCGCCCCAGCTTTGCCCCTCCCGCACAATCGTGCCATACCAGTCAACAACAGTGCCGAAGATGTCAAAGGTGAGGGCTTTGATGTCGGTTGTCTTCATGGGTCGATCCTTTGTACTTGGCGCGGAAACAGAACAACGGATTTAGGAAGCAACGGATTTGCTGCTGTCTTGAACTGGATTGAAGGAATAAGAGAGCGTCCATTCAATCCCGCTGTTTGGTGATACAAGGAAAGCTTGTCTGGCCGGCAACTAATCCGCTGCTTCCTAAATCCGTTGTTGTGTTCCTGCGTTTACACTTGATTGGCCGGCGCACGGGGTGTTTGCCCTTGCAAGACCCGCACAACCTCTTCCGCTGCGCGTGTGCGCATCTCGATCTTGGCTTCCTCCGAATACCAGGCGCTATGGGGGGTGATCAGAATGCGTTCCTCCTGTAAAAGTGGGTTGTCGGGGCCGGCTGGCTCGGTGGCTAAAACATCCAGCGCGGCGCCGGCAATTTGCCCATTGCGCACGGCATGAAGCAGCGCCGTCTCGTCGATGAGCGGCCCGCGGGCGGCGTTGATCAAGTAGGCAGTCGGCTTCATGCGGGCGAGAAATTCGGCATTGACCAGATGACGGGTGCTGTCGATCAACGGGGTGTGGAGCGAAATATAATCCGCTTCCCGCGCCAACGTGGTGAGGTCAACGGCTTGCACCCCTAGCCGGTCAACGGCTTCTTGATTTAAGAGGGGATCGTACACAATCACTTTTAGTCCCAACCCACGCCCTTTAGCCGCGGTTGCCTGACCAATGCGGCCAAAGCCGACGATGCCCAACGTCTGTTCGCGCAACCGATGCACCGGCCCGGAACGCATGGGGTCCCACTGCCCGCTGCGAGTCGATTGCACCAGGGGTACAATCCCGCGCGCTTGGGTTAACAAAAGGGCAATGGCATGAGTGGAGACTTCATCAATCGAATAGTCGGGCACATAGGCAACCCAAATGCCACGCGCGGTTGCTGTGGGAATATCAATAGTGTCGAGACCGGTGCCGGCGCGGCTGATGATGCGACAGCGCGTCATGCTGTTGATAATGGGCGCCGTCACCCGTTCCAGCGTCACCATGAGGGCGTCCGCCGTTTTGACAGCGGCCAGGGCAGCGGGTTCCGTCAAGTTGCCGGTATGGATGATCTCCGCCCCCAATGGTCGCAGAACAGCGCGTTCCACGGCGAGATCGTCGCCAAAAGCGGTGTGAGCAATGACAACGGTTGGTTTCATGCGACGGAGCCTCCTTACGTATGGTTCATAGTTTGATGGACAACGGGACATGGCGACGGCCAGGCAAGCAAATTTAAGGCAGTTGCCATAACCCACACAACTGTTGTAGACTTTTAGGTAGATAGGTAGACAGGTACACAGGTAGACAGGTACACAGGGAATAGGACGTATCGACCTATTTACCTGTCTACTTGTTTACCTGTTTACCTGTTTACCTGTCTACCTACGGGCATTTAGTATATTGTATACCAAGATTTGACAAACTGTCAATCTCTCATTTAAGATAGGCTGAAGCCATTTTTCAACTATAAAGGTCTTCCCACCTGTGTAAAACGCACCAGTGTAAAACGCATAGAGAAGCGAGGGTTGCCCTACCGTTATCGTCAAGTGTGTGCGGTGAACCGTTCCCAACAACGCCCGGCGGCTGTTGCCGTGCTGTTGCGTTCGCTACTCGATTCCCTGCACCCACTGCCGGCCATTCGGATCTGCTGTGATGTTTTGTCATCTCCCCTAGTTTTGACTAAACCGATGTTTCGCAGAGCAGTTTAGGAAGGAATCAATCGCTATGACGACCCAGCAATCAAAACAGATGAGCCGCCGCTCGTTTCTGAAAACCGCGGCTGTTGTCAGCGCCGGCGCCGCATTGGCCGCTTGCGCCGCTCCCGGCGTCGCCCCCACGACTGGCGGTAACGCCCCGGCAGTGAACACAGGCGCCAAACAGACGGTACGCTATCTCTCCTGGTGGTTCGAGGAAGGCAACCGCGGCGCAACTTGGAAAGCCTTTATCAAGGAATTTAACGAATCGCAGAGCGATATTGAGGTGGTAGCCGAGAATATTCCCTTTGACGCCTACACCACCAAGACGATTGTGGCGACCCAGTCGGGCAAGCTCGACGGTGATATTATTATGGCGACCCCGGAACTGGCGCCGCGCCTGATCCGCTCCGGTCTTCTGCTGCCGCTCGATGATGTGCTGACCCGCAACAACATCACCGATCTCAGTTCCGCCCACGACGCCATGCGGCAGGACGGCCATATCTATGGTCTTGATATGGTGACGGTGGCCTTTGGCATTCTTTACAATGCTGATCGTTATGCCGAAGCCAACATCACGCCGGCGAAAACACCGGAAGAGTGGATTGCTGTAAGCGAAGCGTTGACCGACCGCGATAATCAGAAGTATGGCTTCTGGTCGCCCCATCTGGTCAACGAAGCGTCCGATTTCTGGTTTACGCTTGAAGAGTGGTGTATGCCCTATGACGGCGTCTGGGCTGAAGGCAAGACACCAATGCTCACTTCCGACCCCATCATCAAGGGGTTGAAACTCTTCAAGCAAATGTATGACGTGGCCTTCCCACAAGGCGCCGATATTGCCACCGGTCAACGCCTCTTTGGCACCGGCGCTACGGCGCAAGGGTTGTTTGTATCGGCGGCGGTCGGTGGTCTGAAACCGCTCTTCCCCGATCTCTACCCCAAATTGCAGAGCGCCCCGATTCCCTGGGAGAGCAACAAGTCGATTGCCCGCATCCACCCGATGATGATCAACAAGGATTCGGAAGTGAAGGATGCCGCGCTTGAATTTGTCACCTACATGTACAAGCCGGATAACTACCGGCGCATGGTCGAAGGCTGTGAAGATGTGATCTTTGCCCAGCCGTCGGCCGCGCGCCAGGAGTATCTGGATAATCTGCACTGGTTGAAGCCGGGCTTTGACGGCGTCACCTATGTTACGCCTTTTGATATTGTCGGCGACTTTGTCTACAACTTCCAGGAACTGGGCCAGATTGTCATCACCAACTTTGCCAATGTCCTCAACGCCGGCAAGACGGTGGAAGAAGCAATGGAAACCGCCCAGAAAGAAGCGGAAGCATTGGCCGAACGGATTGCCTAACGTGATTCGTGCTACGTGATTCGTGATTCGTCGCCTGAGCCTGTCGAAGGCGACGAATCACGAATCACGCAGCACGCAAGTTAGATTCCTACCGTCTTACCCATATACCGAAGGAGAAGCTACTAATGACGACTGCACATTCGCAAACCGTTACTCGTCGCACCTTTTTGAAGGGCGCCGGGATGATGACTATTGGTATGGCGTTGGCTGCCTGTGCGCCGGTTGCTGCGCCTGCCGGGGCGCCAGCGGCTGATGCCCCGGCTGCGCCCGCTGCCGAAGGCGCGACAATCAACTTTCTGGGCGGCCCCTGGTCATTCCTGCCCGATCTCGATGTGGTGATTGATGAGTTTGCCGCCAAATGGGGCGCTGAGAACAATGTCACCATCAACTTTGAGCGCGATGCCCAACTGTTGCCCAAGATCCAGACGGCGATTGAGACCGGCGGCGCAGCCAATATCATCCAATACAGTTCGCCGCCCCAGATTTTTGCCAATGCCTTGGTTGATGTCACCGACATTGCCACCGAGTTGAGCGAAGAGGGCGGCGGCTACCTGCCCAACGCCCCCTACCAGATGGGCACCGAAGACGGCAAATGGCTGGGCGCGCCCCTGGGCCAGCACAACTGGTTTATCAACTACCGCCAGGATTGGCTGCAAGAGGAAGGCTATGAGACCTTCCCCGACACCTGGGAAGAGGCGTTGACCCTCGGTGCAGCGCTCAAGGCCAAGGGGCGCCCTTATGGCATGACCTTCTCCGACCAGGCCGGCGGCGACGGCAACGGCGTGCCGCGTCTGGTGTTATGGGCCTTTGGCGGCAAGGAATTTAACGAGGATGGGTCACTCGCCCTGGACAGTGAAGAGACGCTGGCCGCCCTCGAATTTGCCATTCAACTGCACAATGAGGCGGGCGATCCAGGCGAAATCGGTTATGACGACGGCGCCAACAACGCTGCCTTCCTTGCCAGCAAGATTTCGATGACCGCCAATGTCAACACCATCTATCTACCGGCGCTCAAGAACAACCCGGATGTGGCCGCCGGCATGAATCATGCGCTGCCGCCGCAAGGTCCCGGTGGGCGCTTTGGCTATGGTCAGTTGCCGTGGTGGGGCATCTTGAACCACACCGAAGGGGCCAATCTCACCGCCGCCACCGACTTTGTGCGCGCCTTTTTCAAGATGGAAAACTTGGGCGCCTTCTACAAGGCCGGCCAGGGCTACATCCTGCCGCTACTGCCCAACTATGAGAATGAAGCGATCTGGCCCGAAGATCCCAAGCTGGCGATTGCCAAAGAGATGTTCAAGCTCGCCTTGCCTGCCGGTCATGCGCTGCCGCAGCAGACCAAGCTCGCTGCGCTCATCCAGGACAAGATCGTCATCGGTCGCCTCTTCTCGCAAGCCTGCTCCACCGGCGACGCCCGCGGCGCGCTCGACGGTATCATGAAGGAAATTGCGGATCTGGAGTTGCTGGCGTAGTTGAGTAAGACAGTGAGACAGTGAAACAGTAAGACAGTATGATAGTTGCTCCACGTGACAGTGCGATTTACTCACTGTCTTACTGTCTTACTGTCTTACTGTCTCACTGTCTCACTGTCACATGGGGGACTGATGGCTTCAAAAACGCACGCACCACCTTCGACATTGGGGGCATTTATCGGGCGGCTGTTGCACCGGGATGTTTCGTTGGGCTATATTCTGCTGGCGCCGGGTTTTCTCTTTCTCGCCTTGCTGATGGCCTACCCCTTTGTCTATGCGGTCTATCTCAGCTTTACCGATAAGACGATTGGCGCGCCGGCCAACTTTACCGGGCTGGAAAATTACACCCGTCTCTTGCGCACCACGCTCTTTTCACAGACGGTGATCAACTCCCTGGTCTACACCAGCTTTGCGCTAGTGCTGAAATTTTTGGGCGGGTTGGCGCTGGCGGTGTTGCTCAATCGCCCCTTTATTGGGCAGCGGGTGGTCAAAGCGTTGATGTTGCTGCCCTGGATTATGCCGACCGTCTTTAGCACCATGATCTGGTCGTGGATCTTTCATCCCAGCTTTAGCATTGTCAATGATATTCTGGTAATCAAAACAGGGCTGCTGGCCGAGCCGATTCCCTTTTTGCGCGATGAAGGGTGGGCGATGGCGTCACTGATCTTTGTCAATGTCTGGCGCGGCGTCCCCTTCTTTGGCATAACTTTTCTGGCGGCGATCCAGTCCGTCTCACCAGAGATCATTGAGGCGAGCAAGATCGATGGCGCGTCGCGCTGGGTCTCCTTCTGGCGGATTACCTTCCCCATGATTCGCCCGGTGGTGGTCGTCGTCATGTTGATCTCGACCATTGGCACCATTGGCGATTTTGACCTGCCCTTTTTGCTGACCAAAGGTGGCCCGAATAACTCGACGACCCTATTTGCGCTGACGGCTTATACCCTTTCGTTGTCCTCCGGCAAGATTGGCCTGGGCGCGGCGGTGACAATGACGATGTTTCCGGTCTTGGCGCTGCTGGTGGTTGCGTCGCTGGTTAGTGTGCGGCGGCAACAGCAGAACTGAGTGATGTACAGAAGATAGGGTGGGCAATGATGAAGCGTTCACAATCAATGCGGAGTCTTCGTGACTCTGTCGGCTTTTACCTCCTGTTGGGCGCGGTATTGGCCTTTTTACTCTTTCCCTTCTACTGGGGCTTGATTACATCGCTCAAGTATGAGGTGGAGATTTACGACTTTAGCGGCAATTTCCTGGTGCCGCGCAACCCCAGCCTGGACAATTACAACACCCTTTTCAGCGAACCGGGCTATTTCCGCTGGTTCTGGAATACTTTCCTGGTCTCGGCGGTGACGACCATTGCTTCGGTGATTGTGTCGGTGATGGCCGGGTTTGCCATTGCGCGCCTGCGTTTTCCCGGTGTGGCCGTGGCCGGCACGCTGGTCTTCATCACCTACCTGGCGCCCAAAAACTTTCTCTTTGTGCCGTTGGCGCAGATTCTGAAAGATTGGGGGTTGTTGGGGGGGCTGTCGGCGCTGATGCTCACCTATCCAACCAACTTGATCCCCTTTTGCACCTGGCTCTTGAGCGGCTACTTTGCCAATGTGCCCCATGAGCCGGAGGAGTGCGCCATGGTCGATGGCGCCAGCCGGATCGGGGCGATTGTCCGCATTACCTTGCCCATGTCGTTGCCGGGGATTATCACGGCGGCGATCTTTTCGTTTACGGCATCGTGGAATGAACTGCTCTACTCGATTGTCTTTGTCAGCGGCGAAGAGAACAAGATGCTTACCAACGGCGTCATCGGCGCCTTTACCGGCGGCGACTGGTTCTCCTGGGGGCCGCTCATGGCCGCGGCGACGGTCTCGTCGCTGCCGATAGCCTTTCTCTATCTGCTCTTTACCGACCGTTTTGTCAGTGGCATCACGGCGGGATCGACGAAGGGGTAATGTGTGGCGGGTGGTGAGTAGCGGGTGGCGAATTTACCCGCCACTCACCACCCGCCACTCGTAACTTGTAGAAATGACAGCTATGGTTTCTAACTACAAAATTGTACGCTTGACGGCCCCGATTTTTCATCCAAGCGCAAAAGAGTTGACGGCGTATGCGGCGGCTGGGTTGCCGATGACGGTGGTGGATGCCGAAGAGCCGACGGAGATGATTCCGCTGGTGCGCGATGCCGATGTGGTGGTAGTCATTGGCACCAAAATACCGACGCCGGTGGTGGAGGCGTTGACCCAGTGCCGGGTGATTGCGCGCCAGGGGACGGGAACGGACAAAATTGATGTAGCGCGCGCCACCGAGTTAGGGATTGTGGTGGCAAATACGCCCTACTTTTGCATTGAGGAGCAGGCCGATCACGCAATGGCAATGCTCCTGAGCTTGGCGCGCAAACTGACCGTGGCGGAAAATGCGATGGCGTCCGGTGATGTCATGCGGGCGCGCCGGGCGGTAAGTAGCAACCTACGCCTCAGCACGACAACGTTGGGGCTGGTTGGCTTTGGGCGCAGCGCCGTGCATACAGCCCGCCGTGCGCGTGGCTTCGGGATGCGGGTGCTGGCGACGCGGAACAACAAAAACGCGCCGACCGATACCGCCGACGCCCTCGGTGTGATCATGACGGATCTGGATACGGTTTTGCGCGAGTCGGATTTTGTCTCGTTGCATTTGCCGTTGACTACCGCCAGCTACCACCTGATCGACGACGCGACGTTGCGTAAGATGAAGCCGACCGCCTATTTGATCAACACCTCGCGTGGTGCATTGGTCGATGAACCGGCGCTCTACGCCGCCATCCACGAAGGGCGACTGGCCGGGGCCGGCATTGATACCTTTGAGCAGATTGACATCTTTGCCGAACAACTGCCGCCCCGCTTGCACCCGCTCACCGGCATGGAGAATGTGATTCTGACGCCCCATGTCGCCGCCGGTTCCATCCAGGCGAGTGAAGAGATCTATACCACGGCGATCCAAAATGTTAGCGATATTTTGCACGGGCGCTGGCCGCTGGAAGAGAATATTGTCAACCCGACGGTTGTTCCCCGTTTCCCACTCACAACGAGGTGATGTCATGGCGATTGTTACACCTGATATTGTCCGCCCCGACCGCGCCATCATCGAAGGGTTGCGCACAATTGGCAGCGCCACCGCGGCCGGCGAACTCTATAAACTGGGCATCAAAAATCCGCACATGGCCGGGTTGACGACCTGGAACAAGGGCAAGTCGGTGGTGGGGCCAGCGCTCACCTTGCAATGGATGCCCAAGCGCGAAGATATGACCGCCAACCACGAGTACGCTGACACCGAGTTACAATTGCACCGCCACGCTATGTACCACACCCAGCCCGGCGACATCATTGTCGTCGATGCACGCGGCGATCTGTCCGCCGGCGTCTTTGGCGAGATGATGCTCACCTATTTCCAAGGGCGTGGCGGCATCGGCGTGGTGATCGATGGCTGTGTGCGCGATTGGCCCCATGTGGAACCGCTCGGTCTGGGTATGTGGATGCGCGGGGTGACGCCCAACCACGGCTGGCAACATACCATCATGCCCTTTGCGGTCAATGTGCCGATCGCCTGCGCTGGCGTGCTGGTGATGCCGGGCGACATTATCATTGCTGACAACGATGGCGCTATCGTCGTGCCGGTGAAATTAGCGCCCGAACTGATCAAAAAAGCCAGCGAAAAGAATGAGTGGGAAGAGTTCACCCGTCTCAAATTGGCGGCGGGCGGCGATCTGCGTAAATATTATCCTCTCAATGAAGAAGCGCAAGCCGAATACAACAGTTGGCTGGCTGAACAGCACAAAACAGCAGTCAGTAAACCAGCCGCGCCCCGTCCCCGCACGCGCGCCAAGAAAGTGGAGTGAGCCAACGTTATGCTGAACTTTTCCGCGGCATTTCTGAAGAAGTATGTGACAAAGATCCTGCTGGCGTTAGAAACGCCACCGGATCTCGCTGACCTGATGGCGGATTCGTTGGTGGGATCGAGCTTGACCGGCCATGATTCGCATGGCGTCACCCTGTTGCCCGGCTATGCCGCCGCCGTCCGCGCCGGGTCGATCAAGCCGGCGGTGCGCCCTAGTCTTGAACCGACCACTGGGATGTTGGCCACCCTCAGCATTGATGGCGGCTTTGGTTGGGGGCCGGTCGCCGCCTCTTTTGCCACCGATCAGGTGATTGCCCGCGCGCAACAATTCGGCATTGCAGCGGCGGTAGTGCGCCGTTGTCACCACATTGGGCGTGTCGGGCAATATGGCGAACGCATGGCCGCACAGAACCTCATTGGCATTGCTATGTGCAATTCAGGCAGCGGGGTGGCGCCCTTTGGCGGCGTCAAACCGATGTTAGGCACCAACCCGATTGTCATCGCGGTGCCGCGCCAGGGCGATCAGCCGCCGGTTCTCTTTGATGGTTCGACCTCGGTGGTGGCAGGGAATAAGGTGCGGGTGCAGCAGGATAAGCGCCAGCCCACTCCCGCCGGCTGGATCATTGATCGCGATGGTCAACCCACCACCAATCCCGAAGATTTCTTTGCCGGCGGCGCGCTCTTGCCTTTGGGTGGGCATAAAGGCTATGCGTTGGGCGTCATGGTCGAGCTGCTGGGGGGCATCCTCTCCGGTACTTCGGCCTCCTTTCTGCCCGATTTTCAGTGGACTAATGGCGTCTTGATCATGGCCCTGCGACCTGACGCCTTTATGCCCCTGGATGACTATCTGGCGCAAGTGGAGCGGGCCTGCGCCGCCCTCAAGGCCACCCCCAGCAGCGAGCCATCGCGCCCCGTCCTGCTCCCCGGCGAGCCGGAACAGATGGCCCGGCAGGAGCGTAGCACCAACGGCATCCCCATGCCGGAAGCGGCCTGGCAGGCCATGCAGGAGTTGGCAGCCAGTTTAGAGATTGAACCGGTGTAACAGCGAATTTCTGCTTGCCTAATGAAACTTTTGAACAGTGGACAAGAACTTTGTTCACACCGATAGGAAGAAACACGGCAGAACAAAAAATGGCTTAACCGGACTCAGGGACTCGACACCATCTTCCCGGAAGATTCGTTTGCCAACCCATACATTTCTGCAGACCGCAAAAAGCCGTGCTTCTTCCTATCCGTGTAAACGATGTAGCATAACAGCAGAAAATTAACTCAATGGAGAGGGAAGATTTATGGACATGTTTGATTTGAGCGGGCGCGTGGCGATTGTCTCTGGGACAGCCAGCGGCATGGGCCAGGCGATGGCGACAGTTTTTGCCGAAGCGGGCGCTGATTTGGTCTTGTTGGATCTCAATACTGCCGGCAACGAAGCGACAGCGCACACCCTGACCCAAATGGGACGGCGCGCCATTCCGATTACGGCGGATGTGTCGAGCTATGAAGATGTTGACCGGGTCTATGCGCTGCTCGACAAGGAGTTTGGCCGGGTGGACATTCTGGGTAATGTGGCGGGCAATGGCATCCAGAAGGCGGCGGAAGAGATCACCATGACTGAGTTTGTGGCGGTCTTTCAGAGCCTGGTCTTTGGCCGCTACTACTCGACCCAGCAGGCCGGGCGGCGCATGTTGCGCCAGGGCCGCGGCAGCATTATGAGCATCGGTTCGATTGCTGGCGTCAGTTCCCTAGCGCGCCAACAATCGACCTATGGCATGGCAATGGCGTCGGTCATTCACATGACTAAGGAACTTAGCACCGAATGGAGCGGGCGCGGGGTGCGGGTCAATGCCATTTTGCCGGCGCAGGTGGTCAACCCCAACAACGGCCTGGAAGCGCGCATGGATCGCGAGCCAATGCTGCGCAATACTTTCTTGCATGGCATTCCGCGTGGTCGCTTTGGTCGCTCGGAAGACATCAAGGGGTTGGCGCTCTGGTTGGCGTCCGATGCCTCGTCCTGGATCACCGGCGCGATTATCCCGATGGATGGCGGCAACTTGGCGATGAATGCCGGCGGCGGCTTTATCGGGCGACCGACGGAACACAACCTAGCAGTGTAAAATAATTAATGGAAAATGGAGAATGGTTAATTCTGGTAGCGGCGCGATGGCGAGTGTAAAACAGACAAAGGTGGCGGCGCAACCCCGTCGTCGGTTGCGCTTGTTGCCCTATTTGTTGGCGTTGCCAATTATTCTCTATGAAGTGGGGCTGATCATCTACCCCATTGCCCAGGGGGTCTATGGCAGCTTTCAGCGCATTGAACTGGCGGCCAACATTCCGCCCAAGTGGGTCGGGTTGGACAACTACCGGCGCATGTTTGATGACCCGGCCTTCTGGACAGTGATGCAGACCACGCTGATCTTCACCGCCCTGGTGATCCTCGTGGCGATTGGGGCGGGACTAGCGACGGCGTTGCTCTTTAATCGTCCTTTCCGTGGCCGGCCAGTTGCGCGCGCCATGTTGATGTTGCCGTGGGCCTTTCCCGAAGTGCCGGTGGTGATGATCTTTGTCTGGATTCTCAGCCCCCAATTTGGCGTGGTCAACCTGTTGGTGCGCTGGATTCCCGGTGTGACGGAAAACCCGCAATGGCTACAGGTGCCGACGCTGGCGATGGGCTGGGTAGTCTTGATCACGGCTTGGAAAGTCTTTCCCTTTTACAGCCTGGTGATCCTAGCGGCGTTACAGGCGGTGCCGCAGGAAATCTACGAAGCCGCCAAGGTCGATGGCGCTAATACGCTCCAACTTTTCTGGCGCATCACCCTGCCGAGCATTCGCACGACGTTGGAACTGCTGGTGGTGTTGGCGTCGATCTTCTCGTTCAAACAGTTCACCATCATCTACCTGATGACCGGCGGCGGCCCCTCCGGCGCGACCGAAACCATCGTCATGCGGATTTTCAATACTGCCTTCCGCTTCTATGATTACTCCTACGCCACCGCCTTTGGCGTGGCCGGCTTTATCGTCTCGCTGGTGATTGCCTTTTTCTTTATCACCCTGCAATCACGCCGCGAACAGGAGAATGCGTAAGCTTGCAGGTTACGCCGCAGTGTACCGTAGTCCAAGTTCGTCGATCGATGCAGGCGCTTTTGTTTGAGAAGTTTAGTCTACTCAACCATTGCAATATGAACACTTTATGGCTTACGACACACCATTTGTACTGACTGAATGGGAATGGTTCAAACTCCAGTTACGCCTCCGCGCACTGGAGCAACGTGGTGAGTACTGGGTAACAACCTATAACGCTGATGAAGAGCATAAGACAATTCAGTGTTTTATTTGGTGTAAAACAACTCAGCAACTGATTGACAAAAATGCTCCCATTGAAAAGCATCGGTCATTTTATGATACGTGGGTAAATTCAGAAAGACACCACATCAAGCAAATTCTATTGCGTCTACCCACGTTGGCAGTGTCATTTCAAGTTGAGCGTGACGTTATTATTGAAGTTTTGTACAACTATGGGATGGGATCAACCCTTGTTTGCCGTTATCAAGGCGATGAATTCGTCTGGCTTTATCCCGATGAAGAACAGGATCAACAACAGACGCGTGATTCACGCTCAGTAAAACGCACAACCAAGAAGAAATGATGAATTGCAGCATACCTGTCTTCAATGTACAAGAATCGAACGGGTAAAGGTATTGATAGGGATTAAAGCTTCCTATGACAAATAACGCAATGAGTATCCGAACGACAACCAAAAAGCCAAAACTGGGCCAGACGATCAGCCAGATCCTCCTCTATCTGCTGGTGGCTGTCGTTTCCATCATGACCATCTTCCCGATCTACTGGATGTTGGTCAGCACCTTCCAGCCAAGCAAATATACCTTGCACTATCCGCCGCCCCTCTTTCCGCAAGAGATCGCCTTTACCCAGTTTGCCGATCTCTTTGCCAACCATCCCATTGCGACTTGGCTGCGCAACTCATTTCTCATCGCTACGATGTCGATGCTCTTCTGCACGGCGCTCTCGGTGTTGGGCGCTTACACCCTTTCCAACCTGCGCTGGAAGGGGCGTTCGACCTTTGGCCTCTTCCTGCTGGTGACGCAGATGTTGCCGGAAATCTTAATCATCATCCCGCTCTACATCATCTACCGGCGTTTGAATGTGCTGGACAACCTACCGGCAGTCTCGCTGGTCGATGCGGCCTTTGCCTTGCCGATCTGCATCTGGATCTTAAAAGGGGTCTTTGACACTGTCCCGCCGGAGGTATTGGACGCGGCGGTAGTCGATGGCTGTACGGAATGGAGCGCGCTTTGGACGATTGTGCTGCCCCTCTCAACGCCGGGGTTGGTGGCAGTGGCGGTGGTCTCCTTTTTCTCGGCGTGGAATGAATTCCTCTTTGCCGTCATCATGTTGACCAGTCCACAGTTCCAGCCGGCTTCGGTGGGTTTGACCACACTAAAGGCGACCGGTTTTACGCCGGTAGAACAATATATGGCGGCGGGGTTGGTCTTCTCGATCTTGCCGGTACTGTTCTATTTGGTGATGCAGCGGTATATTATTTCCGGGTTGACGGCGGGCGCAGTCAAAGGGTAGGCATATCCACGAATCGTATCATCGGTACAATACCATGTTTAAGGAACCAGCCCATGATCAACCCGTGGTTAGCAACGCGCAATCGAACCGGCCAGGAATATGACGCCCCCTATGCGGCCCGCGCCGCCGCCGGGATCGATGTCCACGGGGAAGCCAACCTGGTCGAATGGTTGTTAGCATCGGCGTTGTATCAAAGCCAATCACCGCAACCATACGCTGTCTTGGACGCCGGCTGCGGCACCGGACGCACCGCCATTGAATTGGCGCGTCGTGGCATCGACATTGTCGGTGTGGACCTGGACGAGGTGATGCTCCAACAGGCGCGGGCCAAAGCGCCTCACCTCGACTGGCGTCTGGGTGATCTGTCGGTGATCGCGTTGCACAAATCCTTTGACCTGATTGTCATGGCCGGCAATGTGATGATCTACCTGACCCCTGGCACCGAAGCGGCAACCGTCGCGAACATGGCAAGTCACCTCAAGCCCGGTGGTCTGCTGGTGGCGGCCTTTGAACTGACGCCGCCACGATGGAGCCAATTGACGCTGCCGCTCTATGAGCAGTTGACCGCTGCCGTTGGGTTAACCCCGGTCGCCCGTTGGCCAACTTGGGAGCAAGCGCCCTGGCAGCCGGGGGACCGCTACGCAGTGTCGGTGCATCGGAAAGAGTGAGAAGTTTGGTGGCTGTGGCGGCATCTCACCCTTTCGCCGCCCACTCCAAGTGATGATCCAGCAACGTTTCATACCTGGGTACGCCCGCGTCATCCCACCCCATCATACGATAGTAGGTGCGAATAGCGCTGGCGAACTGTTCCCGATCCAGGCGATGACCGGCCCATTGACCGCTAGGGATCGGGTCATCGAAGAAGCGGTCGGGTAGGGTGTCATCAGCAGCGGTTAAGCCTTCGCGGAGATTATAGACGCGCATCAAGTGGAGGCGTCGTTCACCGAAACGCATAATCTCATAAGAAGAAGTGCGCCAGCCGGTGACCGCGGCTAGCATCTGCGCCATCTGCTCCAAGGTCAGCACACGCGTTGGCGCGACGGCGAAGATGCAAAAGTCGAGCGCATCCGCCGCCGACCAGATGGTCATAAGCGCTTTGAAGTTGCGCACTTTGTCCACGCCCTGATAGTGCATGGGAATCCGCTGGACAATGCCCAGCGTGCGCGAACTATCCAGCGTGTGATCCCAGCCGACCGTGGTGTCAAAATCCCAGTCATGTTCACAGATGTCATAGCGCGGGCCGATGGGTGCCGTGGCGTAACCCAACGCCAGATTGGTTTGGGTGCGCGGCTCAAAGCAGACCATCTCCAGCCCTTTGACGTGGAGGGCATACCGGGTTGCTTCCCCGCCGATCTGTTGGGCGGCCCGTTTTGCGCCTTCTGCCAACGTCGCGCCCACCCCTTGACGTTGGGCAATTGCTTGGATCATCTGCAACAATGCTGCACCGTCACCAAAGCGCAACGGTGCAGCCAGTAAGCCTTGCTCCACACACTCCATTGCCATCGAAAGAGTAAAGCCCAGCGAGGTTGGGTCCATGCCCAGTTCGTTACAGAGCAGATTGGCCTGGAAAATCGTTGCCAGGTCGGCGATGCCGCAATTTGGCCCCAGCGTGCCGGTGATCTCTTGGTGAATGCCGCCGGCGCGGGCGTCAATCTGAGTGCTGTCTCCTGGCGTGAACAGTTTGATGCAGTTGTTGGGACAACCGGGACAGATGCCATCGGCCTGATAGTAGTGCATAAACGCTTCCGGGCGGTAGTTGTCGGCGGCGGCAAAAACGCTATCGCGATAGTTATGGACACAGAGCGCAGCGTCGATACCATGCAGATGTACCCAAGCCGAAAAACCGGGCGGCTCTAGCTGCCAACGGGTGAGCGAATTGTCCCGCATCTTGGCGGCATAGTCGGCGGTGAGGGCGGCGCAGGTGGCGGGATCAGCTACCGGAGGCAACTGCTCGCCTCGAATCACAAGTGCCTTTAATCGTTTTGACCCCATGACCGCGCCCATGCCATGTCGGGCCGCTTGATAGGTGCGGTCGGTGACAAGGCTGGCAAAGCGCACGAGGTTTTCCCCGGCCGGCCCAATCACAACGGTGTGGATGGCGTCACCAAAGCGGGCTTCCAGGTCATCGACGGTTTGACCAACCGTTTTGCCCCAAAGATCCCCAGCGGCATGGAAGGTAACCGCGCCATTTTCGACTAGCACGGTTGTCGGCGTCGTTGCCGCGCCGTGGACAATGATCGCGTCCGCCCCACTGCCCTTGAGCGCTTGGCCAAAGGGGCCTTCGGCGCGGGTCTCGCCAATGCCGCCGGTCAAGGGACTCTTGGCGGCGGCGGTAAAGCGTGCCAACCCGGCATAGGGATGACCGGCCACAACGCTAGAGGTGAGAATCAGCAGATTGGCGGGGTCGAAGGCGTCAAGACCGGGTTTTGTGTCCCGCAGCAGATAGTAGGTCGCCAGCAAGCCACCGCCGCCATAAATGCGCCAGAAAGTTTCGTCCGGCGTTTCCAGCCAGGCGTGCTGGGCGGTTAGATCAATGTGGAGAATGTTACCATGATAACCGAAAGTCATAAGCTGCTCACCTGGTTCTGTCGAGAAGATGATGGGATTAACGCTTTGCTGGCGCTGTCTGTTGCCACTGTTGCCGCACCGGCCCGCTTTCACCATAAACGGTGGATTGCGCACTTTCCACGGTCAACTCAAACAAGATATACCGTTCCGCCGGGGTATAACTGGCGTGCTGGGTTGCCAGCGCGCGTTGGGTCGGATCGTCGGTGAAGTGACCGCGCCCTGTCACAATAAATTCGCCGCTGCCACCGCTGTTGTCACCCACCGAACAGTGCAACGCATAGTGGCTGCCACGCCGCAAATCATGGCCTTTGGGCGAAGTTGGCTCCATAAAGACAAAGAGCTTGCCGCCGCCCACAATCGGCGTCACCGGATGAACCCGTGGCGAGCCATCCTTGCGCACGGTGGCGAGATAACACACTTTGCCGTTGATGCGTTCCTGTCCAAAGGCGGCCAGTGGCGGATTAGCCGCTTCCAATGCTTGCCAACTCATACGAGCCTCCTTGTCCTGAGCCAATATAGCTCAATCTCTCAATCTCTCTATCGCTTATGCGCTTCTCCGCCGCGCCAGCGCCTGGTTTAATTCGTTTTCGATTTCCTCGTAGGTATTGAGCGGCGTCAGCGGATCGGCAATCGGTTCCACACTCCCATCGGTCAACGACACATGGACCGCCCCATAATGCGCCGGTTGACCGGTTTGATTGAGATAATGATCGTAGGCATCGCCCTGGTTGTAATGCCAAAATTCCCACGGGTAGGTAACAAAGCCATGTTTTGCCATCAGCGCCGTGATCGCCTGCCGATTGGCCTGCGCTTCGGCAGAGACAAAGGGCGAGGTCATCGGCGTCAGTTCGGACATTTCCAGGTAGGGGCGACCGCGATCCACCTCCTGCCCACTGGCGCGATCCAGCACTGAAATATCAATCGCGCTGCCGGACATGTGGGTGCCAACTTTGGGCGCGGCGGCGACTAATGCCCCAATCCGCCGCATCATCAGATCAACTGGCGGTAATGTGCCGTTGCCTTCCCAGAGCAGACGCGCCACCACGACATCAAAGGTATAGGGCGCACGCGCCAGGAACTTTTGCATGGTCATGGTGCGCAGCGCGTCCTCCACTTTGAGAAGCCAACCCCGCTCATTCATCGCCCGCGCACAGGCGAGAAAGCTATCGATCAGCCCGGCGCGCAGCCAGTAGAGACGGGGCAAGCCCTGCACATGGGGGCGCTCGGAAAAGCTGACCTCCACCCCGGTTCCCCGCACCGCATTGACCATGTTAACTAATGGCTCGCCACACTCGACGACCGGGTATTGGCGGATTTGCAACATAAAGGCATGGGCTTCATCCATCTGCGCCGCCCAATAGGCGCGGCGGGCATCGGTATCAGGTTGGTGGGTCATAGCGCTCCTCTGGTCGTTATCGTTACTGCGGTTATGTGGGTTTCGTCAATCATTATACCAACAAGTAATGGAAAGGTACACCCGCCAAAATATGAAGCAGGCCGGATGACCTGTTTTCCTAAAAGCTGCCAGTTGTATTACTATGATTCATGAAACTTTCGTTATGGTAAGGTTTGATTATTCTTGGAGTGTGAACGATGCAAGCGATGCTACGATGGCTGAAACAATGGGTAATTCATCTTCTTGTCCTAACCACAATGGCTCTGGGGCTGTTGTCGCCATTGGCGGCTCATGCCGCTCCCCCAGCCGCACCAGAACGCGAATGGCTGGTGATGCTCTACCAGAATGCCGATGACCCGATTCTGGAAAAAGACATCTTTCTGGATCTCAACGAAGCAGAGTTGGTTGGCTCCACCGACGCCGTAACCATTGTCTCCCAACTGGACCGCTACGACGGCGAGTTTGACGGCGACGGCGACTGGACTTCGACCAAACGCTTTCTTGTGACCAAAGACGCTGACCTGAACACCATCGGTTCAACGGAGATCAAAGACTTGGGCGAGGTGGACAGTGGCTCACCCAAAGCGCTGATCGATTTTGCCGTCTGGGCGATGACCACCTATCCGGCGCGCAAATATGCCCTCATTCTTTCCGATCATGGCGCTGGTTGGGTTGGTGGGTGGAATGATGATGCACCCAAGGAGGGCAGCTCCTTCACCATCAACGAGATCGACCAGGCGCTGGCAGCCATTCTAAGCCGCACCAAAGTCGCCCAGTTTGAGTTTCTGGGCTTTGACGCCTGTCTCATGAGTGAAGTGGCGGCGCTGGCCGGCATCGCCCCCTATGCCCGCTATGCCGCAGCTTCCCAGGAAGTCGAACCGGCGTTGGGTTGGGCCTATGCCAACTTCCTCGGTGCGCTGGCGAAAAACCCCCGGCAATCCGGCGCGGATCTCGCCAAGAGCGTTGTTAAAAGTTACATTGTCAATGACATTCGCATCATGGACGACGAAGCACGCCGGGTCTATTTAGCAGAAACCGGGGAAGAAGCCCCGCTCACCGCTAAAGCGTTGGGCGCGGCCATGAGTCAGGATGTGACCTTGACCGCTATCAACCTGACAAAATTTACGCCGCTGATGACCGCCCTCAACGAATTTGCGTTCGCCTTGACTGCCGCCGATCCGGCTGCCATTGCCAAGGCGCGCACCTATGCGCAGTCGTTTGAAACAGTCTTTGATGAGGAGGAACCCTCTCCTTTTCTCGATTTGGGCCATTTCGCCTCTCTAGTCACAAAGTTTGCCGATGATGCCGATGTGACCGCCGCCCACAAAAAATTGCAGAGCGCCTATAAAGCCGCCATCTTGGCCGAAATGAGCGGACCGGCGCGACCAGGAGCCAGCGGCTTTTCCATCTTCTTCCCTACGCCGGATCTGCTGGCCCAAGTGGGAACCGCCGATAGTGAACAAGCCTATACCGCCTACGCCAGCCGTTTTGCCGGCGCTTCCTTGTGGGATGATTTTCTCGCCTTTCACTACACCAACCGGGATGTTGACCCGGAGGCCGTAGCGCTCGCTCTGCTCGATCCGCAGCACGGCCCCAAAGCGGATCTGAACGACTATGCCGCGCCCCTCCTGGCGGAAGATGAACAAGCCAACACGCCCGGTGTTGACACTGAACTTGCCATGACGCCGCTAGAGGTGAGTGACGAAACAATCACCGCCGGCGACACGCTGCTGCTGGCAACCCAAATTCAAGGCGCCAACGTCGGCTACATCTACATTGAGGTCTCCCGCTATGATGAAGAAAACAACGTCTACATTCTAGAGGACATGGACTTCATCGCCAGCGAAGAGAGTGAAGAACTGGATGGCGTCTACTACCCCGTCTGGACACAAGAGGATTTTGACGATTTCATCTATGAATGGTCGCCTACGGTCTACAGCCTGAGCGACGGCAAAACTGAAGCCTTCGCCCTTTTTGAACCGTCCGTCTACGGCCAAGGCGACCGGGATAGCGAGTACACCGTGCGCGGCCTCTACACCTTTGCCGACAGCGGCAAAACCCGCTACGCCTTGATGAATTTCGACGGCAACCTCGACTACAAGAATATCTTTGGCTATACCGGCGCTGATGGCACAGGGGCGCTGCGCGAGATCCGCCCACGCAAAGGCGATACCTTCACCGTCCTAGAGCAATGGTATGAACAAGACGACAGCGGCGAGTGGCTCATCACCGAACACGAGGGCGACACACTGACCTTCGCCGGCAAACCCTTTACCGTCACCGCCTATGAGAGCTACCCCGGCGAATACTCCCTCGGCATCATCGTGACCGACATCCTCGACAACAGCATTGCTGAATATGCATCGGTGCAGGTGGTTGAGTGATAGCACACATCTTTACGCATAGAGCCAACTTCACGATGGATCTTCCCTGTATCTTCTAGCTGATGGGGAAGTCATCAAAGATTACGCAGATTACGCAGATGATGGAAAAAGAAAAATCTGCGTAATCTGCGTAATCTTTGATCAAAATCCGCTCAATCCGCGTTCTATCATCGCCGTCTTGCCAAGTGGGGGAACAGTTTGTCGTGGATGGCGATGGGCTGTTCCAAGTGGATCATGCGTTTTTCGTCGGCGGTGTCGATCATCGTCGGGAAAAACATGCCCGCACCCGTATCGAAATTGCTGCCGCCGGCGGAATGAATGCTCAAATATTTGTGGGCCGTGGCCAGGTCTTCGGGGTTCTTGGCGCGACGGGTGCAGTTCATGGTAAACATCCGCCGCCGTTGATGACCGCCATAGGCAGCATGATAGAGATCATGGTTGAAGATGACAATATCGCCCGGGTGGGTCTCCAACGCCACGTTGCCCGGAAACTCACTGGGCGGCACGCCAAAGAGTTCCTCGGACTGGTTGACATTGATCTTCTCCCGCCGAATAAAGTGATCTGGGTGCTGACTGCCGGGGATAACCCGCAGACAACCGGTGTCGCGCGTCAGCGGGTCGAGATAAAAGGCCACTTTGACGGCAAAGAGTTGCCCCCAGTTGCCATCGGGGTGCCAGCGTGTGTTGCCGGTGTAATAGTTGCCGTCACCGCTGCAATAGTTGAAATCTTCGCCGATGACGCCGCCGATCAAGCCGAGAATGCCGGGGTGGTCGAGAATGGCGCACATGGCTGGCGTATGTTCAATCGGTCCGCCAAACATGGTGCGCTTGCTGCCGTCATGCTGCTTACCGCCGCCCCGGTTCTGGATCGACCACTCGAAACCTTCTGTGATCTCGGCGATCTCCGTTGGCGAGAACATCTGGGGGATGGCGAGATAGCCGAAGGTGTTGAAAAAGTTGATTTGTGCTTGGGTGAGTTGCATAGTTACCTACATGATTATGGTTTATTTATTTGACTTAGTCTATGACTTAGTCTATACTTGAATTTATCTATAACCTGAGTCCGATGTTTTTTAGCTTGATACTTCAATCGATAAAGGGCTTATCATGACAACTACGGTGAATATTCACGAAGCCAAAACTCACTTTTCTAAAATGCTGCAACGTGTCGCCATTGGTGAAGAAATCATTATCGCGAAAGCAGGCAAACCGATTGCACGTATTGTTCCCTTTGAACAAAAACCTATGCAGCGCGTACCAGGTAGTGCAAAAGGTAAAATTTGGATTGCGCCCGATTTTAATGCGCCGCTTCCCGATGATATTCTTGATGCCTTTGAAGGGAAAGGTACGTAAATCAACATATGCGTGTTCTGCTTGATACACATACCTTTCTCTGGTGGATAGATAACGATTCCCGATTGTCAGTGCGCGTTAATGCAATTATTCGCAATGGCGCTAACGAAGTGCTATTTAGTGCGGCAAGTAGTTGGGAAATTGCCATTAAAGCGCAACTTGGAAAATTAGCATTGCCGACAAACGGCGCAACACTAGAACAATTTATGCTCGAAGAGTTGGCAAAGAACAATTTTACTATTCTGCCCATTCAGCTAGACCATACGTTGCATGTTTATCGATTGCCACTCCACCACCCCGATCCATTTGACCGTATTTTAGTTGCGCAAAGCCAGATCGGAAATATACCACTTCTGACTGACGACCCTTTGATCGGCCAGTATGGCGCACAAGTGATTTGGTAAACCTGGTTAGTCCGTCACATCCCCCTTAATCGCCGATGTAATCAGCCCGACGATCTCTTCTCTGGTGGTCTGCGTTTTGAGCCGCGTCCCCACCCGCTTGCCGCGCCGTAGCACCACCAGGCGGTCGGCCACAGCAAAGACATGTTCCAGGTTGTGACTAATCACCAGAACGGTTTTCCCTTCCGCCTTCAAGTTGCCGATCAACTCATTCACCTTGTGCTGCTGCTCGACGCCAAGCGCCGCCGTCGGTTCATCCATGATAAAGATGCGCCGACCACGCGCCAACGCACGCGCAATCGCCACCCCCTGACGCTGCCCGCCGGACAACTCACCGACATTGACCTTGACCGAAGGCATATCGATGCGCAAAGTGTCGATGACCCGCTTCGCCTCGGCATACATCTTGCGAAAGTTGATAAAGAGGCCAAACCAGGTCGGCTCCATGTTCAAAAAAATATTGGAACCGACATCGCGCACATCCACCAGCGCCAGATCTTGGTAGACTGTCGAGATGCCGGCAATGCGTTCCGCATCCTTGGGGCCGCGCAGGTCAATGGGTTTGCCCTCAAAATAGATCTGCCCCGCGTCCTTATGATAGATGCCGGAGAGGATCTTTACCAGCGTCGATTTGCCGGCGCCGTTGTCACCAATCAACGCCACCACCTCGCCGGGGTAGAGTTCAAAATCCACCTTGTCCAGCGCCTGGACGTGACCAAATGCCTTGGAGATCCCCTTGGCTTCGAGGATCGGTTGTCGTGTCGCACTGTTGGTTTGCATAGACGTTTGCTTCACACCATCGGTCATTGAACGCCACCCCTGGGTAGAGAGATAAATCCTGATTTGACCAGAATGGGAGTTAGTTGGTTGGTTGGTTGGTTGGTTCCAAACAAACTAACCAACCAACTAACCAACCAACCAACTTCTACTACTTCTCGTCTGGATTGACCGCTGGCCGCATCTGCGGTTCGAGCCGATCCAGGAGCTGATAATATTCGCCCATGTTGGCTTCGGTCACCAGGGGCGCTTCCAAAATGGTCCAATAGGGAACGTCTTGCCCTTCGACCATCTTCTGCAACAATTCGGCGGCGCCTTTACACTCGTCGTAGAGCGGCTGGGCAACGACGCCCCAAACTTCGCCGGCCTTGACCAGATCCAGGTTGACGCGCGTGTAGTCCATGCCAACGGCAACCAGTTGCTTGCCGGTTTCCTTTTGCGCGCCAGCCCAGGTGGTGGGGCCGCCGCCGGTGGTAGAGAAGCCGGCGACAATGTCAGGATTCGCCTGGATGATCGAGACCGCCACGGCAATGGCCTGGGTCGGTTCGGGGCCTTCCAGTTGCACCTCTAGGACGGTAAATTCGGGGCAGTAATTGTTCATCGCTTCGGTGAAAACCTTCGCTACCATATCTTCCGTGGCATTATGGTTGTTCTGGGTGACGCCGATGGAGCCGGCGGTTGCGCCGCGCTTGCGTAACTCGTCACACATCGCCTTGGCAACCGGGTCAGGATATTTGGTCGTGTCAGCCGAGATTTGCACGGCATTGTCGGCAAAGGTGCCTTCGGGAACGGGGAAGTGGGGCAACACGACCGGAATGCCGGCCGCTTTGGCCTTTTCGATAATCGGCTTGAAGACCGGCAGACCACCGGCCCACATGGCAACCCCTCTGGTGTCGGGGCGGGCAAGGGTTTCATCGGCCAGGGCGACGAGCGCGTCGAGCGAATTTTCATCCGTGGTCGCCAACTCGCAGGTCACGCCGATCTCTTTGCAGCCCTCCAGAAAAGCCAGTTGCGTCAACTGATGCACTGGATGCCAGGCTGAGTTCTGGATATAATAAAATTTGCCCTCGCTACTGGCGCCGGCAGCGCCTTCTGCAGGCGCGGCGGCTGACCCTGGCGCCGCCGGTTGGACACAGCTTGCCAAGCTGGCAAGCATGGCAATGAGGGTGAGAAGCTGGAAGAGTGACTTCCTTGACATAGTTTCCTCCTTACATGGGAATGGAACGATTGAATAACAGCAGAGAAGCGATCAGATAAATCGTCAACAAACCGTTAATGGGGAGGGCGCCTCCTTTCGATTGACCAGCAGATCAATAAATGATAAAGTAGCACAGTCGGCTAGTGCGCCAGTCCTCTTGTCGAACAGCCGCGCTTTTCCTGTCGTACTGACCGACTGGTTGACTCCTGTCGCTGTCTACTAGGCCGCTTTATTGCGATAGCGCAGCACATCTACGACCGCCGCGATCATCAACAAGAAGCCCAGCACCGGCGTTTGCAAGTAAGAATCAAACCCGGCGATGACCAGACCGCTGCGCACCAACTGAATAAACATGACGCCGAACAAGGTGCCGATCGCCGAGCCGCGTCCGCCATAGAAACTGACGCCGCCGATGATCACCCCGGCGAGGATGTCCAGTTCCAAATTGCGGCCAATGATCGGGTCGCCTGGCGTCTGGGGGAGTTGGCTCATGGTCAGCATCCCGGCCATGCCGGCCAGCAGGCTGGTTGCCATAAAACAGATCATTTTGACTCGGTCGGTGTTAATGCCGCAGACCTGTGCCGCCAGCTTGTTGCCGCCGGTGGCGTAGAGTGCGGCGCCCCAGCGGGTCCAGTTCAAGAGAATCTGCACCACGACGACAAGGGTGATCATGAGCGCAAAGGTAAAAGAGACGCCAAAGGTGCGCCAGGAGCCGACCAGCGCCACCTCTGGCGGCAACGGGTAGATCGGCAGGCCATTGGTGAAAGAGTAGCTGACGCCGCGCACAATAAAGGCCATCCCGATGGTCGTGATGACCGCCGGGAGACCCACTTTGACGGTCAACATGGCATTGGTAAAACCCACCAATAAGGCCACCCCTAGCGAACAAGCAACCGCCGCCGGCACCGGCAGGCCAAAATCGCGCATCAACTTGGCTGCAAAGACCGCGCTCAAACTCATCATCGCCCCAGTCGAGAGGTCAATCTCACCGGCGATCATCAGTTGCACCATGCCCATGCTGATCAGTGCCGGAAAGGCCATCGTGCGCAGGATCGAAACAATTGTCGGCCCGGAGAGCATGGCTTCGTTGCGTGAATAGAAGAAGGCCAGCAAGAGGAAAAAGGGGATAATGATGGCGGCTTCCTGGCGCGCAAGCAGCCCCCGGACGAGATGGCCGATTTGCGTGAACCAGGGGATCTTGTCGCGTTCGTTGATGGCGAGTTCCATGAATCCTCTTCGTGTACGCGCTGGCGTTAGTATTGCCCACTCCGGCGGCGGATGACATCCAGAACCGCAGCCCCCAGCAGGATGGCGCCGATGACGATGCCCTGGGCATTGGTCTGCACCCGTGCATTGGCCAGCCCCATGCGGATGATCTGAATCAGAATTGTCCCCAGCAAGGCGCCGATGATGCTCCCCACCCCGCCCCGCAGGCTGCCCCCGCCGATAATGGCAATGGCGACCACCCAGAGCAGCCAGCCGTCGCCGATGGCCGCGTCCGCCGTCCCGGCATAGCCCATCACCAGCAGACCGGCCATGCCGCAACAGAGGCTGACAAAGACAAAACAGAGGGTCTTGACCAGGGTGACATTGATCCCCACAATGGCTGCCGCTTGTCGGTTGCCTCCCACCGCGGTGAGAATTGTCCCCAGCCGCGACGTGCGAATCAGCAGATCCCCGGCAATAAACGCCGCCAGCAGGTATAAGAAGGCGACCGGCAAGCCAAAGAGTACCGTCGGCGCCAGCAGAGTGGTGAGGAAGGGAATGTGGTCGCCAACATAAATGTAGGTACCTTCCAGCAGCCAGATCGCCAGCCCAAAGACGAGGAAACTGACGCCCAAGGTGGCAAAGAACGAGGGCATCCTGATTCTGAGGACGACAACGCTGTTGAGCAGCCCTACCAGAACGGCCACCCCCAACGCGGTTACAAGCGCCGCCCACTCCGGCCATTCTTGGTTGACCCGCAAGATCCCGGCAATCGCCGCAGTCAGCCCCGCCGTGGCGCCGCTTGACAGGTCAATTTCCCCGGCGATCATGAGAAAGCTCATGCCAAAGGCGCACAGACCGATAAAACTGCCCTGTAATGCCATGCGTGCCAGATTGGCCGGGGAAGCCATGTTGGGATTTGCCAGCACAAAGACCCCAAAAAAGAGCAGAACAGCCACCAGCACCCCAAGCTCTGGAATATTCAGCAAACGCTTGAAGAGTGGCTGTTTGTACGTTGCTTCGGCGATCGCCAGTCTACCCGTGGTCATGCTCAATTTCCTTGAAAGTTCGGTTAGGGCAAATTGCAATAGAGCAAAATCCGTTCCTTGGCGCCCAACACATGGCTGGTAAAATCATTTTTCGCCTGGGCGACATTGCCGCTGCGCAACACATCGATCAGATCATCGTGGCTGTCGATGTGCATTCCCAACTCCGCCATTGTTAACGCGCCGTTCGCCTCATATAAAAAGCGACTGATACGCGCACGCAGCGTCGAAAGCACTTCGAGCATCATGCTGTGCTGGGCAATTTGCCAGAGCGTCAGGTGAAAGCGATAATCCTGCGCGTAGACCTCTTGGCGATCCTGGTGATTGGCGGCTTGGCGCATCGCCTGCACAATCTGGCGTAACTCGTTTTCGTACTGTGGTCGCCAGCGCTGAATTACCCGCTCCGCCACAAAGCGCTCCAGCACCACCCGCAAGGAAGAGATCTCTTCAATCTCATCACGCGTCGGAATGTAGACCTGGGCGCCGCGATGGGGCAACTTGCGCGCCAACCCCTCATCCACCAAGCGTTGGATCGCCTCGCGAATGGGAATGCGGCTCATGCCCAGCCGTTCGGCCAGTTCGCGCTCAATCAAGCGGGTCCCCGGTTTGAGGACGCCGTTACGAATGGCGGCGCGCAGCCGGTCGGCGGCTTCATCGCCCAGGGTACGCTGTTCAACAGGTGTCAGTTCTGCGAAATCCATAATCGCTTACGCCACAAAAAGAAAAAAGCCGGCAGCCACATAGGTGTTCGTTCAAGCCGGTTGGCCGAACGGTTGTTGATCCGGTAAAATGGTATCAATCCAGGGAACGCTTGCATGGACACTTTGCAAATTTTGCAAGTTGGTATATGGTATACCAATTGTAAACGGATGTCAAACGCGCTTTTCCCTGTCCCTTGGCGCACAGACCACAAAAAAGAGAGACCACCGATGAGCAACCTGGAACTGGCGCGCACGCGCGCCGAATTGACCCATCTTGGCGCCGACTGGGCGCTCTTGAGTTCTGCCGAAAATGTCACCTATGTCAGTCACTATGAAGTCCCAATTGAGTTTGGCCCGCTGGCCCACCTGAACTATGGCCCGGTGCTGGCGCTCTTTGGCGTGCAAGAACCAACCAGCCTCCTGGTTGCCAACCGTTATTATGCCGCCGCGGCGCGCCAACAGAGCGCTTTTGACGATGTGATTGGCTTTGGCATTTTGGAAGTCTTTGCCCCCTTCGACAAACAGGTGCGCCGGGATAATTTCGTCGCCGCGCTACGACAAGCCATCCGACAAGCCACTCTGGGCAAGGGAAAAATCAAACTCGCTGTCGAAGAGCGCACGCTACCACTGATTGCCCTCCAGGTCATCCGTGAAGAGTTGCCCAACGCCGAATTGATCCCCGCTGATGACGCGGTGGCACGGGCGCGCATGGTCAAAAGCGACCGCGAAGTGGCGCTCCTCAAACAAACCGCTGAAGTGGTCAACATTGCCCACAAAGAACTCATGCGTCTGACTCAGCAGGCCGGTCTTAGCGAATTTGAACTCTGGGCCGCTATGACCAAAGCCATGCACGAGCATGTCGGCGACAAGCTTTACATTGCCGGCGAAGTGGTCTGCGGCCCACGCAACAAGAGCGTCTCCCCCGGTGGCCCGATTCATTATGTGACCAAACCGGGTGACGTTGCCGAACTGGACATTAGCCCCCGCTTCAAAGGCTACTGGGCTGACATGGCGAACACCATGATCATCGGCGCTGAACCGACCGAAATTCAGAAGAAATACGCCCGCGCCGCCCGCGAATCGTTTTATGCCGGGGTCAGCAAAGCGCGCCCTGGCAACCGCGCCTGCGATGTCTTTGTCGCCGCCAGGGACGCCTACGACAAGTACGGTCTGAAACTAGGCCACTACGCCGGTCATGGCATCGGCACAACCGTCAACGAAGCGCCCTGGTTTGTGCCGACCGATGAGACTGTTCTTCAAGCCGGCATGGTCGTCTGCATCGAAACCGGCTGCTACAGCGCAGAAGCCACCGGCAAATGTGAAAAGATGATGGTGATCCAACCGAGCGGCGATCCGGAGATTTTCCCCGATTTCGCCTGGGGGACGCCACTGTAAGCGTGATTCGTGATTCGTGTTGCGTGGCCTGAGCTTGTCGAAGGCCACGCAACACGAATCACGAATCACGTTTGAAAGGAATAGGCTATGAAAATTGTTGATGTGCGCGCCATTCCACTCTTTGGGCGCAATGATGATGCCGGTTGGGAAGCGACGCTGGCTTCCGCCGAAAGCACGCAGGCGCTGATTGAAGTGATCACCGATGAGGGGCTGCGTGGCTATGGCAGCGCGTATACCAATAGTTCGCTGGTGGAAGGCGCGCTCCAACTCTTGCGCCCCTGGTTGATTGGCGATTCGGCCATTGAACCGGAACGGGTGGTGGAAGGCTTGCATCAACGCACCTTCTGGCAGGGGCGTGGCGGCGCCGTCACCAACACGATCAGCGGCATCGATATGGCGCTCTGGGACATCCTGGGCAAAGCGACCGGGCAACCCGTGGCGCGACTCCTGGGCGGCTACTATCGCGACCGGATCAAGCCCTATGGCTCTGTCCTCTTTGAAGAACCGGCCCGTTTGCGTGAAAAACTTCAAGCCGTGATGGCGCGCGGTTTTCGGGCGATCAAACTGGGCTGGGGTCCCTTTGGCCGGGTGGATCGGCAAACCGATGAGTTGTTGGTGCGCACGGCTCGTGAAACCGTTGGCCCGGCGGTTGAGTTGATGGTTGATGCCGGCGGCAGCGAAGAGTTCTGGCCCCACTCCTATAAATGGGCATTGGAAACAGCGCGCATGTTGGCTGACTATGGTGTGGTCTGGTTTGAAGAACCGCTGCCACCGGACGACATTGACAACTATTTGCGTTTACGGGAACAGGCGCCCTTGTTGATTGCCGGTGGTGAAGTGCTGACGCGCCGCCAAAGTTTTCTACCCTGGCTCACACGCGGCGCGGTTGACATCATCCAGCCCGATTGTAGCAAAGTCGGCGGTCTCTCCGAAGCGCGGCGGATTGGCTGGCTGGCGCAGGATCACAACATTCTGCTGGTGACACACGGCTGGAACAATGCCGTGGGGCTGGCGGCTGATCTGCATCTGGCGGCGGCGTTGCCTGTGGCCCGCTGGGTTGAATACCTGACCCCCTCCCCCTTTATCGAAGACATTGTTACCACGCCCTTCCATCTTGACCAGGATGGTCTATTGCCGATTCCCACCAGCCCTGGGCTAGGGATAACATTGGATCCGGTTGGCTTAGCCCGTTATAGCAAACAGTGAGTTTCCACCATCATTCACGGTTTGCTGTAACAGGCTACCGAATCCCGGTCACTTATCAGCGTCATGCATCCGGTGGTGACGTTGGTTTGGGCGTCGATGTTGCTTTGGGCGTCGATGTCGGTTTTGGGGTCGATGTCGGCTTCGGCGGCGTTGTTGGCTCCGGCGGTGACGTTGGTTCCGGCGGTGTTGTCGGCTCCGGTGGCGTTGTTGGTTTCGGCGTGGATGTCGGTTGATGGGTCGCCGTCGGCTTTGGTGGCGTTGTTGGCTTCGGCGTCGACGATGGTTTCGGCGTCGACGATGGTTTCGGCGTTGATGTCGGCTTCGGTGTTGATGATGGTTTTGGCGTTGACGATGGTTTCGGGGTCGAGGGTGGCTTGACCAACGTTGTCGCAGTTGCGGTTGGTGTAGCGATTGTCACAGTAAAGGTTGCGATGGGTTCTACCTCGCTGTCATCCGCTTTAGTCGGTGTTGCCGTGGGGGTGCTATCGGGGCTTGACGATTCATCTTCGGTCGCGCGATCCTGACTGCCAGCCGGGCCAACCAGCGGATTACAATAGTGACTGCGATCAGATGCTTTGAATTCGCCAACGATCACGGTTCCTACATTGCGATAGGTGGGTCGCGTCGCACCGATGCGGTTCGTGTCACAGCCGGCGACGATGGTGAGCGTGGGCTGAAACGTAAAGAGATCGGCCGCAACGCCGACCGCCTCATAGCGCCACACTTCGTCGGGCGCCAGGAACTGATCATTATCGCCTTTATCCACAATGGTTGTGACCGGGCCAACCATATCATCACTGACCTTGATGTCAGGTTCGGCAAAAGCTATGGCTCCCCGGTTAGTGATGCGATACGTCCAAATGATGGTCGAACCAGGGGCAATCTGCGGCACATCCGGGCTGTTCGGATCGTCTGCGTGCCGACCGTTGGTACATTTTTGAATGGTGATCGCAGATGGCAATAGATTAGTATCATGTTCAGTGGCGCCGGTGCGCGTTGTTGGTAGATTGTTCTCCGGCAAATCACAATTGTTGTCAGGGGCTGGAGTTGTTGCTGTTGGTGGTACGGCTTGCGTTGTAATGGCAAGATCAGGGCGGTTGGGGATCCACAACCGCTGACCGACTTGCAAGCGACCCGGATCTTGAATTGGTGTAAAGCGCGGGTCGCTGGCTGCTTTGGCGTTGGTCGCTTCAACAATCACTGGGTAAGCGTCCGGCCTGCCATAGAAGCGCCCGCTGATTTGCGAAAGTGAATCCCCCGGTTGCACCACATACTCGAAACCAGCGGTTTGTCCTTGCGGGTCGTCCTGTTGTGCCGGAGCGGCTACACCAATCCGATATGGGGCAACAGTTGTCTGGATGAGCAGCAGCACCAACAATAACCCGACGTAGAGTTGTTTCAGGCGCATAAGTTCTCTCTTTCTGAAAAATGCCAACAATTTCGCCAGTTCAAGCTAGCCAGGAACGCTTGCCTGTCATGACGAAGGTTTTGCTTTGTGAGTGGCGAATAAAGAATGAACTTTGATCTTTTCTTGGTATACCACAGAAATAAGTGATATGATAGGGCAAAAAGTGATAACTATTGCCAATTATATAGTGCTGCGTATCGAATGTAAAATCGCGCAAAGACAATTGCAACTTTTGTTGCAAGTTTGAGGTAAGGTTGTCTATTGGGTAAGTGTGTCAGGCATCTGCCACAAGCGCAGGATTTTTCAGTGGCGTAAGGAATAAGTGGATAAAATAGCAGGTGGTATTCAGCCACCTGCTTGGTGTGTTAAGCGAGGCGGCCTTGCGTTACCACAATTTCCGGTGCGTTTCGTAACGTCTGATAAACGACACAGTATCGCTCGGTTAGCTTCATCAACGATGCAAGCTGTTCGGCAGTAGCATCCGTGTCCAGGTCAAATTGCAAGCGAATGGCCTTGAACCCAACCGGCGCCTCTCTGGCAACGCCGAGCGTGCCCCGAAAGTCAAGATCACCTTCGGCGCGAATGACCGCATCGCGCAGGTTGACGCCAATCGCGGTGGCCACCGCATTCAAGGTTACGCCAGCGCACGCCACCAACGCTTCCAACAACATATCGCCGGAGCAGAGCGATAACCCGTCGCCACCGGTCGCCGGGTGCAGACCCGCCTCAGCCACGGCTCGACCCGTTTCGACCTTGCACGTAATCCCTTCCCCAATCTTCCCTTGCGCCTTGAGCGTAATCAGGGCCGCTTCCGGCTCAGCACGATATTTGTCTTTCAACGGGGCTTGCATCGCCCGTAAAGCATCCGCATTCATTAGCATTATTCCTTCTCTTTGATTTAAAATTTAATAACTTCTTCGAGCCCTACGTTATCCCAGCACGAGAAAAAGATTCGCAAATCCCCTCGATTCGCGGTGATACTCATGCCCCTGGCGTCCAAGCAAAATCCTGATCCACCGGATACATGGGCCGCTGAATCCGTTGATAGGGCAGCCGCGCCAGGTCCAAATCCGAAGCGCCGGGACTCAGCGCCAGCAACGCCTTGGGCGCTACCCGAATGAGATCGGGAAAGAGATACCCCAGCTTGACCACCACAATCTTGTGCGCCAGCGGGTCAACCCCGACATCAGTGAAATTGGCTATCGTGGTAAAGCCGCGCCGTTGCGTCGTCACAATCACCGTAACGGTCTCCACCTGCAAGACTACCTGCGCGCCGCCCTCATCGTCCGCTACCAGGTTGATGACCTTCCCCCGCACCGGCAAGGGTTGACCATGCAAGGTGTCAAGTTTCCCACCCAGCGTCGTCTCGACAGTCGCACCCACACCGGCCTGTTGACACAACGCAACCGCCTCCGCATCACACAACGCCACCACGGCGCTGGGGACTTTGTGCGCCAGCAGCCGCTCCAGAAAGAGCGGAATATCACCAACCGCACCGGCAGTCACATTGTCACCGCTGTCGCTGATAAAGACGGTAGGTTCGGGCGCAGCCAGCGCAACGGCAATACACTCGTCAATCGCGCCGCTGGGCGTATCGCCAAAGCCAAATTGATGGCGGGCGTTCCAGTAAGCCAGCGCCAGCTTATCGGCTTCGCGTCGAATCACTTGCGCATCCGTGCCGGAGACCACAGCGGCAGCATGAGCGCGTGCTTCATCAACCCAGGCAAAGCCAACAAAAAGCGCCGCATGAAGCACGCCCGGCACTTGATCAATCGCCGGCAGCGACGCCCATAAGATTGCCCCTGGCTCCATATCAGTGCGTGTATGTTCACCGGCCAACAAAACCGGAATCGGGGTGAGCGCAATCTGGGGGCGAACGCCGGTGCGTAACGATTGCACCAAGAGTTCACAGGCCCGCTGCCTGGTTTCCAGTGTATCGCGATGGGGAGCCGTGCGGTAAGCGGTAATCAGGTCAATCTGGCTGACATAAGCGTGCGAGATGTTGCCATGCAGATCCATGCTGGCCGCAATGATCGCCGCCGGCCCCACCAGTTGACGTATGGCTGTTACCAGGTCGGCTTCAGCATCTTCCACCCCTTCCGCCAACATCGCGCCATGCAAGTCAAGATAGACGCCATCGACTGGTAGCGCTGCCTGTAAGCGGGTGAGAATGCCGGCCTTCAACTGCTGATAGAGTTTCGCTTCGATAGGACCGCCAGGCAGCGAAGAGGCAAAGAGCGTCGGCACAAAGGTCACGTCCGGGAATTGACTTAGAAAGGGGTAGCGCGTTGACGCCAGAAGTTCCTCATCGGTCAATACGGTAAAGTCAGACAGCCGGTTGGGAATCGGGGAGAAGTTACTATTTTCGTTAGAGATCCCGCCGATGGCGATGCGCATGGTTGGTCTGTTCCTTATTTTCTTACCGATTAAAAGAACAACGAATACAGGCTCGTATAGGTGTTTGGCGTTCTACGTTTAATGTTAATGATATCGACAGTATACTCATCGCCATCAACACGATAAAAAATTCGCCAACCATCTACCTTGATTTTGTAAATGCCTTGATAATGGTCGCGTAACTCTTCAGCGATAGGTGGGAAAGGGTCATACGCCAATTCAAGAATGATCTCGATCACATCTTGTTGAATACGACCTGGCAGATTGTTCAGTTGACGCTGCACCGTTTTGCGAAAAGGTTTAAGCTGGTACTGCATTGCCTGCCGCCATTGTACGCATTGCCGCCAAATCGTTGACCGTCATCTCACCATATTCGTCTTCACCGCGCGCCAGCGCTAGTTCAGCCTCTAAAACATCAATGACATCTTGCATCTCTTCGATCTTGGCGAAGAGTCGATCCCAAGCGGTGGTCGAAATCAAAACGCCGGCGGCATGACCATTTTTGGTGAGAAAAACAGGCGCTTTCTCTGCTAATGCTAAAATTGCGTTATAGTCATTACGCAAATCGCTGACCGGAACAATCTCTGGTGTCGCTTTCAATTGATACCTCCTAGCAGAATATTGCTACTATTTTGCTATTGTAATCTGTTAACCCACTTGTTGTCAAGGGGTGGCAACGCACTCCCTGGTTGACGCCGCCAATTTTTGTCGATTTGACGCCAGGAAAACCCATCCCTTATAATCAACCCAGGAGGGTGTTCTATGAACCAACAAGACCGCGACTTTTTCACCCAAAACGGCTTTCTGAAGCTGGGCCAACTGCTCGACACAACGGAGGTGGCCTATTTTCATGATCTCTTTGAACAGGATCGCAAAGCGTATCCCTATTTCTGGCATCCCTACGGCCATCACCAGCACGCTAACTATGACGCTTTGGTTACTACGCCAAAGTTTGACGAATTGATCCGCCATCCCAAGATCCTGCCGACTATTGAGGAGTTAATGGGTGGGCCGCTCTGTTTTGGCGAGATTGGGCTGCGCTGGATGGGGCCATACAACGGGCCATTCCACCAAAGCTGGCACCGTGACAAACCCCACTGGTTGGAACACCCGCTGCGCATGGATTATATTCAATTAATGGTCTACCTGAGCGATGTCTCGGCAGAGACCCACTGCTTTTCGATCTCGCCGGAAGCGCTTGACCAGCCCATTCTGAAAGATCGCCAGGAGCAGTTGGCCCGCGGCGGCGTCTATGATCTGCATGGCCCGGCCGGCACTTGTGCGCTCTTTAATGTTTCAGTTTTACACACCGCCACCACCCGCCCCACCCAAGTGATCCGCAAGACAGCGCAGATTTATTACGGCCACCGCCACCGCCCCTACCTCGCCAACGATTCGGCCATTCCCGCCACGCTCTGGCGCGACCACTCCGATGCCGAAACACGGGCCTTCTATGGCGTCTTGAACGAACGCACCCGCACCCTTATGGCCGCCTTTGGGCAAAAGTAAAGGATGATAAACCGATGAGTATCGCTCTGCCCTTACACGCCTATCCCGATCTCGCCAGCCAAGTCAAGGCGATGGAAGAGGATGGCTACGCCTATTTGCCCAAAGTCCTTACGGCGGCTGCGGTGGCTGAACTGCGGGCGGCGATGGATCGGTTAGAGGCGATCCCGGCTAGTTATGACCATCACACCTTGCCGACCAACGGCGGCTTTTTCAACAAGAGCATCAACAACGTCTTCAACCGTGACCCGGTGTTCTTGCCCTATGTCGATCGCCCCGGTGTGATTGACATTGCCGAGGCGGTGCATGGCCCCGATTGCCATATCATCGGCATGACCGCTTGGTTGACCGGCCCTGGTCGACCGGAGCAACGCCTGCACGCTGATTGGCAGCCTCTCACCCTGCCGCCAGAGGTGATGAACCATCCGGGGGTAAAGATTCCGATCTATATCACCACCGCCCATTACTATCTGGATGATCTCTACGAGGACCTAGGGCCAACGCAATTTATCCCCGGCAGCCACCGGGCCGGTCGCGCCCCCAATGGCGACACGACATTCCAAGGGGTCAGCCCCCAGAGTATTCTCTGCAAGGCCGGTGATGTGGTGATTTTCCGCTCGGAAGTGTGGCATCGTGGCACGGCGAACCGCAGCCAGCAAGTGCGCTATCTGCTCCAGGTGCATTACGCCCAGCGTATGATCACGCAGAAGTTTCCACCCTATCTCAACCGCTTTCAATTTGACGAAGCGATCCTGGCCCGCGCCACGCCCCGGCAACGACGGCTTCTGGGTGAGCATCGACCGTCCAATTATGATTAACTGCGAGGTTGTCCATGCCGCAAACGCAAGCTGACACGCCGGCTACCAACACGCTACAACCAGTGCCGGAGCGGCTGGTCGTGTTGACTTTCGATGATGGGGTCAAGTCACAGTATACCTTTGTCGCGCCGCTGCTCCAGCACTATGGCTTTGGCGCAACCTTTTACATCACCGAAGGGTTGCGTTTTCTTGAGGACAAGAGCCGTTATCTGACCTGGGCCGAGGTGCGGGCGTTGCATGATCTTGGTTTTGAAATCGGCAACCATACCCGGCAGCACAAGAATGTCGCCACCCAGACACCAGACGAGTTGAGCGCCGATCTGCTGCACATTGACCAGCGCTGCGCCGAGCATGGCATCCCCCGCCCCACCACCTTCTGTTACCCCGGCTATCACACCAGCCCGGCGGCTGTACAGGTGATTGCCGACCACGGTTTTCACTTTGCCCGCGCCGGCGCTATGCCGGAGTATCCCAACCATCGGGAAGGCGGGCGGGGACCGGCCTATGACCCCACCCGCCACCATCCGCTCTTGGTTCCAACAACGGGCGCTGCCGGTCCTACCTGGGGCTTTGCCGACTTGGTGTGGGCTGTCGAGCAGGCTACCGCTGGCCGTATCGCTGTGCTAACTTTTCATGGCGTTCCCGATTTGGATCACCCGTGGGTACACACGGAGCCGGATCGCTTTGCTGCCTATCTCCGCTACCTACATGAGTCCGGCTGTACGGTGATTGCCATGCGCGATTTAGCGCAGTATGTGGATTCTGGTAAAGCAACCAAGCTATCACCGCACTTCGGTTAACCGTTAATCGCCACTATTTTGGATGCGCCGGAGGCCGTTGACCAGCCGCTCAATTTCCTCATCTGTGTTAAAGACATGGGTTGAAATGCGAATCATAGATGTGTCATGTTCCAGTGGCGAGACTAGAATCCGCTCATGTTCGAGCAGGCTGGTATAGAGTCCCGCCGACGTAAAGCCCGGCACCGAAATCGTCACAATCCCCGCCGACTTGGCATAGGGCAACGGCGTTTCGAGAATGACGCCCGGTACGGCTAAGAGGGCAGCCTTCATGCGGTCGGTATATGCTTCAATGGCCGCAAAGACATTATGCCAGCCAATCGCCTGCCAGAGATCCAACGCTTTGCCAAAGCCGCCCTGGTCAGCCAGGTTGCGGGTGCCAAATTCAAAGCGCTTGGCTTCATCCAGCAAGGTCAAACCACCTACCAGGTCAAAATCTTTTTGCGAATGGGAGCCGATCCAACTGGGGTTGACCCACGCAATGCGGTCGCGGCGCATGTAACAGCCGCCGGTGCCTTGGGGAGCCATGATGTATTTGTGGCCGCTAAAGGTGTAAAAGTCACAATTCAAGGCTTTGACATCAACAGGGATGGCGCCGTAGGATTGGGCGCCATCCCACAGCACCGGAACCCCATGCCGCTGGGCCAACGCCGTGATCGCCTGGGCCGGGAAACGAAGCCCTGTGCGGCGTGAGACATGGCTCAGGCTAAGCAGCCGCGTCCGGCTATCGATCAGCCCTGCCAACTCGCCCAGCATCCGTTCGTCATCTTCGTAGACGTTGAGAAAACGCAACTGTACCCCATAGCGCCTGATAAGATTGTACCAGGGGATGCGATTGCCGGGGTGTTCATGGGTGCTGAGAATCAGATTATCGCCCGGCTGCCAGTCGATGCCATTGGCGACGATGTTGATGCCGATGGTTGCGTTCTCGCTCAGGACGATCTCATCAGCGGCGGCGTTGAGACTTTGGGCTACCTTGGCCCGCGTTGCCTCCAACACTTCCTGCATCTTGCTGTAGACGCCGGGGAGGGCCGGCCCCTGGCTGCAAAAGCGGGTCAAGCGCACCACTTCCTCAATCACTGGTTCCGGCTTGGGGGAAAAACCACTGGTCTGGAAGTAGGCGTAATTTTCGGTAGCCGGCGTCAACCGGCGAATATCGGCGATCTGCATAGATTTTCCTTTCTTCGGCAATCCAATTGTCAAATATCTCTCGTTAGCTTTACGAGCAGTAACGACACCCCATAATCATTACCTCCCATTACCCAATAGAAAAAAGTAAGGAAAGAAAAGATGCTACGACCCTATTTTCGACCCTGGATGGTTCTCTTCCTGCTTGCCGTTGTGCTGTTCGGCGTCCTGAGCGCACCGCCACCCGTGGAAGCTAGACCGGATATTCTTGCCTCCTGGCGCGCCTTCTATCCCCAATCCAAATCCGATGATGTCAACTGTCGGCTTTGCCATGTGAACGGGGGCGGCGGCAGCCCGTGGAATGCCTATGGTTGGAGCCTGCGCCAACGGATTGTTGACCAGGGGATGACCATTGACCAGGCTTTTGCCGCCGTTGAGGCGCTGGATGCCGATAACAATGGCAAAACCAATTTGCAAGAGATCACCGCCAATGTCCAACCGGGCTGGAAGAGTGGTCCGAATACCGCCTATGCCAGCAACGGTACGACCCAAACGGTGACAGCCCCCGCCATTGGTCGGCTGGACATTGCCCTGGACAATCCCATTACCCCAACCATTGTCAGCACGGGCAGTCTACAAATCGCGCTGACCACCGTCGTGACCGATCTGGTCGCCCCGCTCTATGCAACCGCAGCACCCAGCCTGACCAGTGCGCTCTTTGTGGTGGATCAGCCCGGTCAAATCTGGCAGGTCGATCTAACCACCAGCGCCAAGCGGCTCTTTTTAGACGTATCAACCCAACTGATCCCATTAGGCGCGCTTGGGCCGAAATCGTTTGATGAGCGTGGTCTGCTCGGCTTGGCGTTCCACCCCAACTACGCCACCAATGGTCTGCTCTACACCTTTATGACCGAACCGATTAGCGGCACCGCCGATTACTCCACCGTCCCAGTAACGGCTACCGCCAATTCGCAAAGCGTGATCGCTCAGTGGACAGTAACTAACCCCACGAATCCGCAGAGCGTGGTCAACCCGGCCTCGAAAAAGGTCTTGCTGCGTATCGACAAACCACAATTTAACCACAATGGCGGCGGTCTGGCTTTTGGCCCCGATGGGATGCTCTACATTGCCTTGGGCGACGGCGGCGGCGCTGACGACACCGATGGTCAACCCTTTATTGGCGGCCAACCCATCACCGGTCATGGTCCGGGCGGGAATGGTCAGGATGCGACGAACCCACTCGGGGCGATTTTACGCATTGATCCACTCGGTGCAAACGCACCCAATGGCAACTATGGCATCCCCGCCAATAATCCCTTTACCGGGGCCGGCGATGCCCGCCTGGATGAAATCTTTGCTTACGGTCTGCGCAATCCCTTCCAAATCTCTTTTGATCGCCAGAGCGGCCAACTTTACACCGGCGATGTCGGTCAAAATAAAATCGAAGAGGTGAACATTATCACGGCCGGCGGCAACTACGGCTGGAAATATAAGGAAGGCACCTTCTTCTTTGATGATAACGGCACGCGCAGCGGTTTTGTCACCGACATCGATCCCGGCAACGTGCCCGCCGGCCTGATTGACCCCATTGCCCAATATGACCATGATGAAGGCATCTCGGTCATTGGCGGCTTTGTCTATCGCGGCAGCAAACTGGCCGGCTTGAATGGCGTCTACATCTTTGGCGATTGGTCACGCAGCTTTGGCACACCGTTAGGTCGCCTCTTCTACCTGACCCCCACCAACGCCATCCGTGAATTCCGTCTGCAAGGCGCGTCGTCGCTCCCCCTCTTCGTCCACGGCTTTGGGCAGGACACCGGTGGTGAACTCTATGTTCTCGGCAATACAACCGGCATCCCCTTCCCCAATGCCGAAGGCAAAAATACCGGCGTCGTCTTACGGATCGACCGGGCCGCGCAGGCGCTCTATCTGCCGCTCGTCGCCAAGCCCAAGTAGTAATCAATTGGGTGATTAGGTGATTGATGCTGGGCAGCATCAATCACCTAATCACCCAATCCCCCTTTCTTTTCAAGCGACTTGTCAGCCGGCGGCGCGTCACATACAATAGGGGTGCCCATCAACCACCAATCAGCAACATACGACAAGGAGAACTATCATGCGTGGGGAATCCCAAAATCACCCCAGTAACTGGGGCCGTTGGGGCGCAACCGATGAACAGGGCGCGCTCAATTTGTTGACGCCGGAGATTGTCAAACAGGCTGCCGGTCTGGTCAAAAGAGGCAAAGTTTACTCGCTCTCCATGCCGTTGGAAGCGGAAGGACCGCAATGGCCGCAACGTCACAAAACCTGGCGCGTCACCACCTACAATAACCCACCCAACGCCCGTGGCGGCGCCGACGATGTTGTGACCATGCACTCCCACTCCGGCACCCACATGGACGCGCTCTGCCATGTTTGGTATGACGACCAACTCTACAACGGCTATCGCGCCTCCGACCATGTCAGCAGCAGCGGCTCGACGCGCAATGGCATTCAGAATGTCCCGTTTATTGTGGGGCGCGGCGTGTTGCTCGATATTGCCGGCTGGAAAGGCGTTGAGCATCTGGCGCTGGGCGAAGCAATCACCCCGGCGGATCTCGATGGCTGTGCCGCGGCGCAAGGGGTGACGATCCGACCGGGCGACCTGCTCATCACCCGCACTGGCTGGATCAACGTCTTTGCCAAAGATCGGGCGCTCTTCAATCGCGGCGAACCGGGCATCGACGGATCAACCATCCCCTGGCTAAAAGCCCATGACGTGGCCGCCATCTGTGCCGACAACCACGCCGTCGAAGCCTTTGATACCATGCCCCCCGAACGCCTGCCCATTCACTCAGCGGCGATTCGCGACCTGGGTCTCTATCTGGTCGAATATCTCAACCTGGAAGAACTAGCCGCCGATAAGGTTTATGAATGCCTGCTGGTTATCGCCCCGCTGCAAATGACCGGCGCCGTCGGCAGCCCGGTCAACCCGATTGCCATTGCGTAAGATAGAACGCGGATTGGGCGGATCTAGCGGATTTTTACGGATCATATCCGCATAAATCCGCTAGATCCGTCCAATCCGCGTTCTATGTTTCTTACCGTGTTTGTTGCTGTAACACCGGTTCAATCGCAGCGCGCACACGCGGCTGGAACTGTTTACTGATATTCAATGACACGGCCCAATGCGGTTCATACCCACCTTCGGGGAAAGCGCCCGGTTCCGGCAGATAGGCCAGCCAGCCGTTGGCATAGCTGACCAGCGCCGGCGTTTTATAGCCCAACGCGCGCAGATGCTCTTTCAACTTCCACGCCGTCTCGCCAAAAACTTCGCCCGGTTCCCCCACCAGCACCAAATCGCCCACCTTCAGCACCTGGATTTCCGCCGGAATGTTGTTCTCATCCAGAATATCGGCCAGATCGGTCATCAGCGGCGGCTTGACGCGATTGGGATGTTCACCCGGCTCAGCGGCGGCGTTGACGATCACCTGTTCGGCCCAACAGGGGCTGATCGACGCACTGGTCTTGATGGTTTTGACGGTATGCACCACCTCGGCGGCGTAAGCTTCGCCCAGCTCGGCCACTTCGGCAAAGGTGCCGCCACCCCGGTCGCCGATGCTCCAGCGGTTGGGATCAGTGCGGTCGCCATAGTAGGCGCTCACGTCGCCAATCGCCAACACGGGATGACCACTGCGCAACCGTTCCCGTACCCCTGAAACCAGCGGGTTAACATCACCGGCCCCGCCTTGGGTAAAGAGACAGGTGATATTGCCGCCCAATGTTTCTTCAAGTTTGCTCATCGCATAGCCCGGCCAGTCGCCGCTCACCTGATAGTTGTCATAGCCCAGCACCACCGAGTGACAGGCAAAGTTCGACCAGACGCCCAACAGGTTACCATTGGCATCATCGACGCGCAAGATCGCAATGCCGGGGTCTACGGGGCGATCGAGCCAACGCCGGTTGATCGAATAGCCATACAAGAAGCTGTAGCCCGTGCCAAGGCGCGCCGGTTGACGGGCTTGGTAGGCGTTGACAACGGCGTCAGCGATGATTTCGATCAGCGGGCGATCCCAGTTGCCGCTCTCCCGGTCGCGTGGGCCAGCGTGGGTGTGGGTCGTCGCCACCATGACATGCGCTGGTGGAATGCCCAGCCGTTGTTCGATGATCTGGCGGATGTCGCGCACCGTGTTGATGTTGAGGTAACACATCTCCACCGACACTAGCGCCCAGCAACCGTCATCGGTTTCCACCACCAGCGCCTTGGCCGACAGGCGGTCATGGACGCCGGTTGCGCCGCCGGGGCGATTGCCATAGCCAACCAGCGCAAAGCCCAGGTGAGGGGTAATGTCAGAACGGCCAAAACCGGCCAGTAATTTCGTCATATATTGGCTCCTTATGCTCTTGCCCCATAATGGGTGTTGGTTTTGATCGGGTCGGGGCCTTGTTCGGTTAAAGCCCAGGCGGCTAACTCGGCCCGCGCTTCATATAGTTTTTGAACGCCAGCGACAACCGCCTGCATCGCCTCCGGCCCGGCCAACAGGTGCGGATGACTAAAGAGAACCGATTCCTGACTAAAGGCGCGCTCGGCCACCGGCGTATCAAAACGGGCTGGGTTGATGGCTTGCCAATACTCGTCATTGAGATGATGTCGTCGCTTGGTTTGCGGCTGGTAGAGCGGCGAGTGGGGCAACGGGTCGTAGATGCCGCCCACTTTGGTGTTGAGTTCGGCAGCCAGTGCTTTGCGGAAGGCCGTCACCGGCACTTCGTCAAAGGCTTCGGGGTCATAGCGCACGACATAGCCATACATCCCCTGCCGCGTCACCTGGGGGCGGCGCACCAGCGGTTGGATGCCGGGGATCTGGGCCAGTTGTTCATTGAGAAAAGCGAGATTGGCTTCCCGCGTCGCCAACTGTTGGGGAAAGCGTTCGAGTTGGGCATAGAGGATGGCGGCCTGCCAGTCGCTCATGCGGTAGTTGCCGCTCTGCACCGCTTCAAAGGTCGCCGGATCGGCCTGCGGACGCATCCGTCCACAATTGCGCAGCGAGTAGAGCCGTTCATAGAGGCGGTCGCTGTTGGTCATGACAAAACCGCCTTCGCCCGCGTTCAGACTCTTGGAACTCTGGAAGCTAAAGCAACCAATATCACCCAGCGAACCAACCCCGCGCCCCCGCCATTGGGAACCGTGGTTATGGGCGCAATCCTCAATCACATGCAAATTGTGCCGCTGCGCCAGGTCAAGAATGCGATCCATGTCGGCCAGGCTGTTAAAGAGATGAACGGGAATGATGGCCCGTGTGCGTGGGGTGATCGCTGCTTCCGCTTTGTCGGGGTCAAGACAATAGGTCTCCGCCTCAATATCGACCAAAATCGGGGTGGCGTTGACATCCAAACAAGCAGCAGCGGTGGCCTGCCAGGTGTTGGCCGGCACAATCACCTCGTCGCCATAGCCGATGTCGAGCGCTTCCAGGGCCAGTTGCAAGGCAATCGTGCCATTGGCGACGTTGAGACCGTAGCGAACCGTGTGTAGCTTGCAAAATGCCTCCTGAAAGCGCGCCTCCACCGGCCCGTCATAGGCCCAGTGGCCGCTCTCCAACACTTCACGCAACAGAGCCAACTCGCGTTCGCCATAGATCGGCCATTTCGGCCAGGCAGCAGACCAAACCGGCGTAGCCCCAGTGACGGCCAAACGACTCATGCTCCCCTCCTTCTGTTTGTTTCCTGGTTGCCCGTGTTTGCAGTATAGCATTCAGCCTTCTCGGCGGTCAACCAAGTTTTTTGGGTGCAGTGGTCTCATGAGAATCGGTAGGCGCATGTTTTACCTCTGTGAATAGTAGTGTTACAATGACGGGTATAGGAACTACGGTTTCTCCCTAGCCGTGAAGGAGCGAAAGCGAGGGCTACATGATTGCATTTCAATTTCCAACACAGATAACAACCAATGGAGATTTAGCGATTCCATCGCAATATCGCCAGTCGATTCCAGCAGGGAGCCAGTTACAAATTGTATTATTGGTAGAAGCGCCAACAGAACAAGCCCAGGAAACGGTTGATGAGACCAATTCTTTAGAAGAATATACAGCGTTTCTGCGCAGTCGACCGTTGCCGGCTTCGCTGATCACACCGTCAAGTGGTCTACTAAGGGAACATTTAGCAAACCCACAGCAGGATCCCGATCCGAACTTCAGCGAACGTGCTTGGAATCAGCAATGGGATAAAATCGAAGCAGAAATGAATGCTGACGAAGAAATTGATGAACAAATGCGCTTGGACGCACTACGTCGAGATTTGGGGCAATGACACGTTATCTTTTAGACACGAATCATCTATCTCCACTGATAACGCCCGGCCACTCTTTGCGTGAGCGCGTACAACGCCAATTTGCGTCAGGTGATACATTTGCGATTCCTACCCCAGCGTTAAGCGAATTCCTCTTTGGTATTGGTGGTTTACCGCGAGCGCAGCAGAATCGACAAGCATGGCAACACATTCGGCCTGATTTTGAGTTTATTGATATTAACGCAGAATTGGCGGAAGAAGCTGCCAACCTGCGACTGATTTTGCAAAAACGTGGTTGGCAACTCAAACTCTTTGACGCGCTAATTGCCGTTGTCGCTTTGCGTGGTAATTTTGTGCTGCTGACTACCGATAAAGACTTTCATGGCATTGATGGGCTACGTCATGAAAACTGGCGAGCGGCCTAGCACTATCTTGTATACATTCTACCATAGATGACAAATGTGTTTGTTGTTCCACCGAAAGAGAGTTAGGCATGTCTACATTAACTGAAAGTGCGCTGGCTCAAGCTTATGCCGAGTACACTGCCCATAACCCCCGCAGTCTAGCCCGCCACCAGGCGGCGACCGAGGTAATGCCGGGCGGCAATACACGCACGGTGCTTTACAGTGCGCCCTTTCCCCTGGGCATTGCCCGCGCCGAAGGTTGTTATCTCCTGGATCTGGACGGGCATCGCTATGTAGACTTTCTGGGCGAATACACGGCCGGCATTTACGGCCACTCCCACCCCGTCATTCGGGCGGCGCTTGACCGGGCGCTGGATGACGGCATCAACTTTGGCGGCCACAATGTCATGGAGGTGCGACTGGCGCAGGCGGTCTGTCAGCGCTTCCCGTCGATTGAACTGGTGCGCTTTACCAACTCCGGCACCGAGGCCAATCTCATGGCGTTGACCGCGGCGCGCGTCTTTACCAAGCGTGAGAAGATCATGGTCTTTGCCGGCGGTTATCATGGCGGCGTTCTCTACTTTAGCGGCGGGACGAGCAGCCCGGTCAACGCCCCCTATGATTTTGTGCTTGCGCCTTATAATGATCTGGCCGGCACGGCGGCGCTGATCGAGCAACATGGTGCTGATCTGGCCGCCATTATCCTCGAACCGATGTTGGGTGGCGGTGGCTGCATTCCGGCGGAGCGAGAGTTCCTTGCCATGCTACGTCGCGAAACAACCCGTCACGGCGCGATCCTCATCTTTGACGAAGTGATGACTTCGCGTCTTTCCCCCGGCGGTCTACAAGCGGTGCATGGCATCCTGCCCGACATGACTACGCTGGGCAAGTATATTGGCGGCGGCATGTCCTTTGGCGCGTTTGGCGGGCGCGCCGATCTCATGGCCCAGTTTGACCCCAGCCGGCCCGATGGGTTGCCCCACGCCGGCACCTTTAACAACAATGTGCTGACCATGAGCGCCGGCCTGGCCGGCATCACCGAGGTCTATACGCCGGAAGCGGCGGTGGCCCTGAATGCACGGGGCGATGCGCTGCGCACGCGTCTCAACGACCTCTGTCGCCGCCATGAAGTGCCGATGCAATTTACCGGCATCGGCTCCATGATGAATGTCCACATGACCGACGCCCCGCTGCGGTCGCCGGCGGATGCGGCCAAAGGCGATCAGCAATTACGCGAACTTTTCTTCTTCGACCTGCTCAACGCGGGTGTTTGGGTGGCGCGGCGGGGGATGATCAACCTCAGCTTGCCAATTGGCGATAGTGAATGTGACGTGCTGGTCAATGCCGTCGCCGGCTTTATTCAGGAACGATTGCCCTTATTGGAAAGCAGCGCAAGTAACGGATAAACACCCGAACTCGCAAAGTTACTTGGGTTACTCAATCAACTTGCTGATCAATCGGTCAAAATGGCGCGAGGCGTGCCGTACCTTTGCAGGATCGATGAGCTTCAACAATTCAGCCGCATGGTGGATCTTGTGATATTGACCTTTGGCGGTTAGTTTTGTGGCCGCAACCAGGGACAATTCTAGCTGTGTTTTCCCAATCTCTTCAACGTTTTGATTACGGGAAAGCGCATTGACATTGAACGCCTTGCCATAATAGTGCTGAAGCGCCTGCTTATCAGCGAGAAACCATGCCTCCATTGTCTGCACCATGAGGTGGCATTGATCGTCTGCGGCGGCTGGCGGTCGTTGCCAGTGATCACGTTGATAGAGATGACGCCAAGGGGTATCCATTTCATCGACCGCGGCTTCGGCATCAACCAAGAGGAGATTCAAGGCTGTGGGATGACCTTTGAGGGCTGTCTTAAAATGATCGAATGCTTGATCGCGGCCACCGCATTTCTGAAGAACTGGGCAAAGCCAATGCGCAGCAACCGCTTGCCATCGGCTTGATCGCCGCCACCTTCGACATAGATGCGTATCTCCCTCACCACCGGTTGCCCCCAATTTCGCCCATGCGCCATAAGTCACCGAGTGTGTACTTGGCAAGCCAATCTTTGAGCCGTTCTGCATCAAGCCGTTGGATTTGGCTCCCCTCATCGGTGCGCTCGCAGACCAAGACTGTTTCTGGCGAAGTCAAACTGGAAATTAACGCATCCGAGTGAGTAGTTACCAGCAATTGGCAGCGGGTAGCGGCATCGTTCAACAGGTTGGCTAGATAGGGCATGAGATCAGGGTGCAACCCTAGCTCCGGTTCTTCAATGCAGATAAACGGCGGTGGTTTGGGATGGCGAAGCAGCGCCAACAGACAGAGAAAACGCAAGGTGCCATCGGAAAGCCGCGTGGCTGGGATCGTAATTTGTTCTTTCTCTTGTAGGAATAACTGTACCGTACCGCCTTCAATCTTCACATGTAGGTCGGTAATCTCATCATATAACTGTTGCAGGTCTCTCACCAGTTTTGTGCGGAAGCCTTGGGCAATCAAATTATTCAAGATCAGCGCGAGGTTACTTTCGTCGGTGCGCGTCGTCAGAAAGTCGTTGGGCAGCGCCGCCGATTGGGGCCGCCGTAAGGGGCCGCGCGGGCTGACATCCCAGTCACCATACAGATGAATACCGGCAAAGGTTTGGGCAATGGTGGTAAGCTCTGGATAGATTTCGCGGTCAGTTCGTTGTGACAAGATCGATTGTTCCGGGCTAATGTCTTCCCGCCGCAGCCGTCGCTGGCGATAATCGCCATATTCAGCCGGGCGTGCTTGGCTTGCGGGGGGAGCATCCAGGCTCTTGATGTTCAAGACAGGGTTGCCCCGTTGATAGCGATAGAAGAAATAAACATCCGCTTCGTTGTCAAGGGGCCGCTCGTTCTCAATGTATTCATCAATCACGGTGATCCGTGAGCCAACATCGGTGAATTCAATGCCATATCGCAAGGGAAGCGGGAACTGTAGATAGGCAAGAATTGCTTCTAACTTGGCCGGCCGCGTTTGTTGACCGTCTTTGTACAGCCATTCACCGATCCCGCCCCCTTCGCGAATGGGGACAGTGAAATCATTGGGTGTAGCTTGTAAAAGCCGAAAGGCTTCAATGAGATTCGATTTACCCGCGCCATTGGGGCCGATCAATACGTTCAACGGTGTTAAAGGCACAACGGCCTGCTGGTAGGATAAAAAGTTTTTGACTGTCAGTTGTGTAACAAAAGTTTGGTTCACCATTGTGAATCCTTCCCGCGGATTCGCAAACTATCACCCCGACCGCTGTGAAAGATCAAGCACGGCAAAGTGATTATCGCATCAACCACCTCGCCAAATTTTTTGTTCAGCTATTGTAGCATGGGCAACGATCATCACCCCATTCCACAGCAACATGTTGGTCAATAAAGCTGTTCCGATTGGGCAATTCGTTCTGCGTCCGAAGACCGGCGGAATGAGCATTATGTATATAAACTGCGCCACGGCCCCCATTCTGCCGCTTTACGGCGTACCGGCATGACCCTTTCCATCAACTGCCCGAAATCGCGTTCGACAGAACTGGGAACACCCAGCGCTTTACCCACCACATATTGCGCGGCGACATCCGAATAACAGTTACCCCGCCCGCTAAACCCGGCCGCGCCGTAGATTTGTCGTTCTTCCTCAAACAGGCCAACCTCCGGGAAATCATCCGCCGTGAACGATTGCAGACCACCCCAGCGATGGGTGATGCGCACGCCGACCAGATGGGGAAAAATCTTGGCAAATTCAGCCTCCAACCGCTGTTGATGGGCGACCGATGGGCTGAACCCTTCCGTCTCTAACAGTGGGTGGGGTTGACCAGCGGCGGTGAATTGGGGGAAGAGGCTATCGGGTTCTTCCCGTTTTCGCCCGCCGCCAAAGAGCAGGCGATAGCGACCATCCGCTTCGGAAATTTCACGCCACCAGGCCATCGCCGCGCCAAAACTGCCGGTGCAAGGACGGCTGGGTAAGGGTTCGGTGACAAAAACTTGCCCCCGCTCGGCGCGCAAACTGCGTTCCCGGTCTGGCACTTGTTGTGGGGCCAGGGCATTGAGCGCTAGAAAGATCAATGGGGCGCTGACGGTTCCCTGTGCCGTAATCACTTCGCTCACATCACCACACCGCACAATCCGATGGACACGGGCGCCTTCAAAGAGCGTTACCGTCGGCAACTGCGCCACCCCTTGGGCCAGCCCTAGCACATATTTGCCGGAGTGAAACTGGGCATCGGTAAGGTAGTTATAGCCGCCGGCAAAGAGCGGGTTGCCGGTGCGCTGCACCGTGGCGGTTTCGTCCAAGTATTCTACGGCAAAGCCATCTGCCGTCAACAGTTCATAGTCATGCCGATAGGCTGCCAGCGTCGCTTCCCAATCCGGCATATCGCGCCGCGCCACAAAGGTGTAGCCGCCGACGGTATAGTCACAGTTGATGGCGTATTGCTCCAGTTGCGCCCGGATCAGGTGGTGATTTTCTAGACCCAGTTCCCAGATTGCGCGTGCCTGGTCGCGACCATAGCGGCGAATACACTCGGCGTAACTAGCGCCGCCGCCGTGGTTGATGCTGCCCTGGTTGCGTGACGACGCCCCATCGCCCACCTGGCCACCTTCCAAAATGATCGTTTTAACGCCATGATCATGCAGATAGTGGGCCATTTTGAGGCCGCAAATGCCGGCGCCGATGACAACCGCGTCGGCTGTCAAGTTTTGCGCCAACGGTGGGTAGCGCGGACGAGGCAAATCGAGCCAGTAGGGCAAGCCGTAAGCGGCTAATGAGAGCGTTGTCGCCTGGGTCATGAGTGCACTCCTCTTTCTGTAATTGATTGTGTGCTGTAACTGGTCACTGTATTATAGCGATTCCAGAGTGGGTTGCCAACCAGCAGCAGAGAGTGCGTTGCACGGAGCAGGCGATACTGTGATCAGGCAAATGTCTGTGACCCGTGCAATGCACTCTTTTTGCCCGCGCCGATTTTTGCATTTGTAGGATAGCTCACCTATTGGTATAATGGCGAAACTCCAACCAATACAACTTGTAGACTGTATACCAACCTGATCCTGTGATCCAGCTCATGTGTTTGCAGTCCACGAACCAACAAACCAACCATCACCATTCATCATTAACATTGGTTGTTCTTGTGCCATGCCAAACTGCGCATTACTCTTTTACAAGGAGGAACTTTCATGAAACCACAACTCACACGTCGTCAATTTTTGCAAGGAGCCGGCACGGCGATGACCGCGGTCGCGCTCACGTCGCTGGCCGGTTGTCAGCCGGGCGCACCGGGAACCGCTCCCGCCGCTGGTGGTGACGCCGCCGCTCCCGCCGCCGGCGCCGAAGTAACCAACGCCCTGGGCAAAGTCTTCCCGGCGGACGCGTTGCCCATTGAGCAACAGATCTGGCGCACGGGTGTTGGCCAGACGGGCGGCGGCTTTGGTCATATTATGGAATCGCTCTACAACCGCGCCTTTGAGCATTGCGGCGGCGCCGAGACCTTGACTTCGCTCGACCTCGATTTTAATGTGGTGGGCGTCGGGGCCGAACGGTGGGAAGCGTCCGCCGACGGCTCGTACTGGGATTTCTTCCTGCGCAAAGAGTTGCAATTTAGCGACGGCAGCCCAGTGACGGCGCGCGATTGGGTCTACACCATGCAATATTCCCTCAGCCACAACTATGACTTTGGCTGGTATTACTTCGACATCAAGAATGCGCAAAAGGTCTTGGCCGGTGAACTACCGCCGGAAGAGTTGGGCATGGAAGCGATTGATGATTTCACCCTGCGCATCTTCACAGAATCGCCGGTCGCCTATCTACCGGCGGTTTTTAGCTGGTTCCAGGTGGCGAAACAGGGCATTTGGGAAGATGTTGGCGAAAACTGGGCGTTGGACCCGGCGCGTTATATCTCCTCCGGCCCCTTTATTTTGACCGAGTTTAACCGCGACATCAACCACAAATGGGAATTGAATAAAAATTATAAGGGCGTGCGCGTTCCTTACTTGACCGAAATTCGCGAAGAGACCATGCCGACCGGTCTGGCCGCTTATATTGCCGGTGACGCGCCTGGTTATGGCGTCGGCCCCACCACGCCACCGGCTGAATTGCAAATGATCGAGGCCAACCCGGTCTTGAAGGCGGAAATGGCCAAGGGCATCGCCATCAGCACCGACTACATTGGTTTTAACACCACCGGCAAATTCGCTCCGCTTGATAACCGGGATGTGCGCCTGGCGATCTGCAAAGCTATTGACAAAGACACGCTGGTGCAAGAAATCTTCCGCGGCTACTCCTACACCGGCTGGGGCTTGATTCCCACCGGCTTCCCCAACAATCAGGATGAGGCATTAAAGGCGCTTGATCCCAATGTCTACGACCCCGACAAGGCGCGTGAACTGCTGGCGAATGCCGGCTTCCCCGATGGCAAAGATTTCCCCACCTTTGAACTCTGGATTCGCCAACCCAGCGAAACGCAACTGGCGCTCTGCGAAGCGATCCAGGCGCGCTTGAAAGAAAATCTGAACATCACCATCGAACTACGCCCCTCGGACTTCGAATCCTTCACCGGTAACTTGAAGGAGAACGAGCCGCTGTACTACGTGGGCTACGCCATGGACTATCTCGACCCGGCCACTTTTATGAATGTCTGGCGCTCGACGGGCCGCCACCCCCATAGCGACACCGCTTGGGACGAATTTTACACCGCCGCCAACTCCATTTTGGATGACCCGGCCAAGCGCTTCGAGCAACTGCGCGAGGCGGAAAAGCGGCTGGTCGAAAGCTGCGCCTGGTTCTATCTGCAACACCCCTATGGTGTGAGCCTCTCGCCCTGCAACCTCAAGGGTGAATGGGCCGCGCCCAACAAGAACGGCTTCCTCTTCAAAAGCGGGCCTCCCGGCGTCCCCAACGCATACGAAGGCGTCTATTGGGCCGAGGCGAGTTGTCGGGCCGGCGTGGCGTAAGATAGGTAGACAGGTAGACAGGTAAATAGGTAGACAGGTCTTACTCCCTGTGTACCTGTCTACCTGTCTCAGAAAAGGGCAGCTATGTTTGAATATATCGTCCGCCGCGTGCTGGGGATTCTCTTTACCTTGCTCTTGCTCTCGATCTTCACCTTTGCGTTGTCGCGCACGGTGCCGGGGGGGCCGTGGATGCAGGGGGCGGAGATTCCCATGAGTGAGAAGCAGGTGACGCAATTTAAGGCCAAGTATGGGTTGGACAAGCCGGTCTGGGAACAGTATTTGGTCTGGCTACGCAATGCGGTCATGTTGGATTTTGGCACCCCCTTTTCCGCGCCGGAGAAGTCGGTGACGGCGATCATTCGCGACCTGTTGCCCTATAGTGCGCTGGTGGGCGGTCTGGCGGCGACGCTGGCAGTGACGCTGGGGATTACGATTGGCTTGATCGCAGCCAATCGCGTCAACACCTGGTTTGATCATGGGGTGACCATCTTCGCCGTCGGCTTTGGCATTATTCCCAGCTTCGTATTGGGCTTTATTCTGGTCTATCTTTTTTCGGCCAAATTGCGCTGGTTGCCGGCGGGGGGCTGGGGCGGGCCGGATCATCTGATCTTGCCGGTGGTGGCCTACGGGCTGCCGGCGGTGGGCGGGGTGGCGCGCTGGACACGCCAGTGTGTGCTGGATGGCATTCAATCGGATTATGTGCGCACAGCCAAGTCCAAAGGGCTGGGCGGGCGGACGATTATGGTGCGCCATGTGTTGCGCAACGCACTGATTCCGATGGTGACTTCCTTCCTGCCCATGTTCCCCGGTATGATGACCGGTTCGATCTTTGTGGAAAAAGTCTTTGGCCTGCCGGGGTTGGGCAGTTGGTTTGTCCTCTCCAGCACCAACCGCGACTACCCGATGGTGCTGGGCATCACTATTTTCTGGGCAGTGTTGATTATGACCACCTACCTTATCACCGATATTCTCTACGGCATCATTGACCCACGGGTGCGCGTGGCAGGAGAGAAACGATGACAGCAGTAGCGGCAAGGGCGACCGTCACCGTGCGCGAAAAACCGATCAAAGAGGTTAGTTATTGGCGGCGCGCCTGGTGGCGTTTTCGGCGCAATAAGCTGGCCGTCTTTGGCCTCAGTTGGGCGCTGCTCACCCTCTTTGTGGCGCTCTTTGTGCCCTTCTTGACCCCCTATGACTATGACAAGATCGACCCGCAAAATGGCCTGGCCCCGCCCAGTGCCGAGCATTGGATGGGCACCGACAACCTGGGCCGCGACCTGGCGACACGCATTATGTATGGCACGCGTCCCATGTTTCTGGTCGGCGTGGTGACGCAGATCATCGGCCTGGCGATTGGCGTGCCCTTGGGCTTGATTGCGGCTTATCGCGGCGGCGTTTTCGACTGGTTGATCACACGACTGATCGACATGTTCTCGGCGCTGCCCTGGTATTTGATTGTCCTCTATCTGGTGATGGTGCTGGAGCCAAGTCTGCGCAATTTGATGCTGGCGATGATCATCACTGGTTGGGTCGGCTCCTGTCGCCTGATCCGCGGGATGACCTTTTCGATTCGCGAACGGGATTACATTGCAGCAGCGATTGCCCAGGGCGTGCCGCAAAGCCGCATTATTATTCGCCATGTGCTGCCCCAGGTCGCGCCGTTGATTCTGTGGGGCTTTGCTGCCGGCATCCCGACCGCCGTCTTTGCCGAAGCGGGTCTAAGCTTTATCGGCATGGGCATCCGTCCGCCGACGCCCAGTTGGGGACGGATGTTGGGTGAAGCCGGCCAGTACCTGGGTTATTGGCCCCACATGTTTTTCTTTCCGGCGACCATGATCTCGCTGACCATCCTGGCCTTTCAGGGCTTGGCCGACGGGCTGCGCGATGCGTTGGATGTGAGCGTGCAGTGAGACGCTACCCTTGACACCGGCATTAGCAACGTGCAGATAGGGTCCATCGTCGCGCCTATCACGCTGTCACAGATGCGTATTTTCTTGGCGTGGCCTTACAGGCGCACCGTTTCCTTTGGCTCCAGCGTTGCCCAATCCAGATCGACGCCTAACCCTGGTGCGGTCGGCGCATTAGTTGCGCATCATCCCACCCGCCAGCGCGTAGCGGCCGCGTGGGTGATGCCATCCGCCCCCGTAAACCAGTAGCAGGTAAAGAGCGAGCCATCGGCAAACTGCACAGTGATCGGGTAGCCGAGATCGGAGCCGCCGCGGCCCGGTTCATGCCCCGCCGCATTGTACCAGAGCGATGAGACGGCGCCGCCATCATCCCGCAGGATGATGGGATTGGCGGTGTCCCACGTGCGACCGTCATCCGCACTCAACACCGCCCGGATGCCCATCGGCGCCCAGCGATAGGTGACAGCACAGAGCAGCCGGCCATCGTGCAGGCGCAGGAGGTGGGGTGGATAGCCCTTGATCGGTGTGCCCAGCGGCTGTGACCAGGTGCACCCGCCATCCTCCGACCAACTCTCCAGCAGATAGCCCTCGGTCAGTTTCCCCTTGGCCGCGTGACGGATCAAGGCCAGCACGCGCCCCGGCGCCACCTCGATCAACCCAACTTCATCGCCATCGACGCCGGAGATGCTGGAGGCCATGGGGATCAGCCGCCAGTCATCACCATTGGCGTCGCTGCGAAAGACAAAGGTTTGGCCGCGACTGCCATCTATATTGCGGCCATAGACCGGCAGCAGGATCGTGCCATCGGTCAGCCGCACCCAACGGGGAAAGGCGGTCAGCCAGCTAAAGCCGGGGACAGGCCACTCGCGCCGTTGCCAGGTGCGCCCCTGATCGTGGGAGCGCTGTACAAAGAGCTTGGGCATCCCCACCACGATCTCTTCGCCGCGCAGATTGGGGTGGTCGCGCGCCGAGAGGCCCAACGCCTCAGCTTCGGCCCGGCGCGCCTTCGGCCACGTTTCAAAACCGACCGTGCCGGCGGCCACATAGGAGCCATCCGGCAGCACATCGGCAAAACGATCATAACATTCGCGCACGTTGCTCGCTGGCCAGGTAAAGGGGATAGTCGGGTCCTCGCTCTCTTGAAAGCTTTCACCCTGATCGGTCGAAACGAGAACGACACGCTTGTCCAGCCCGTAGTGGTCGGCAAAGGGCGAAACCAAGGCCAACACCGCCAACCGCGGGCGCCCCTGGGGTGTGGCCAACAAGCGGGGAACGGGGCCGATGACGTAGTGACCGGGGCGTTTGTAGAAAATGCTATGGTGCATGGGTGTGGCTCCTTATCGCTTTTGTGTAGTTCATCCAATCATTTTGTTGATGGCCGCGATCAGCGTCGCTTCATCCCAGGTCACGGTAATGGCGTAGTAGTCACGCGCCAGGTAGCGGGTTTCAGCGCTGCGATTCTCGTGTTGCCAGGGTTTGCGCACTGATGGGTTGTAGTAATAAATGGTCACCCCTTGGCCGTGATCGGCGCTGCGGCGCACCACGCTGGAAGGGTAGCCCAGGTCGGTCGGTCGGTTCGCCGGCAGATCATAGCCATATAAGGGCGCGGAAAAGGTCAGTAAAGGGGGCAGCCAGGTACGTCCGCCGTCGCGGCTGACCTTGCCTTCGATGCGATAGGGGGCCGTACGGTTGCCATAGGTCATGAGAATGTCGCCATTGACCAGTTGCACCAGATCCGCGGGGTGCTGGCGCGGCCCGGTGATCGGCGCCGGCGGCGACCAGGTGTGGCCGCCATCACTGGAATGGCTGCTGTAGAGCGCTTGATCCGGCGGGATGCTACGCATGACCGCCAGCAGATCACCAGTGGGCAGGACAGCCAAGGCGGTCTCGTTCATGTTGACGCTGATCAGCGCCGGTTCGCCCCAGGTGACGCCGTCATCATGCGAGCGCACCAGATAGCTGCAATCGCCCTCGCCGGTGACGGCGCCGGCGTGGCTGCCTAACAAAGCTGGAATGGGGCCGGCGTAGATCGGCATGAGCAACGTACCATCGGCCAGCGTCACGATCTTGCCAAAGGGTGAGCCGGCAGCGAGCAGATCAACGCCGAGCGGATAGGGGCGCTCCCAAGTTAGTCCCTGGTCGTGTGAGCGGGTGACCATCACTTCGACACGGCGTTCTTCCATCGCTTCCCGGCGCCGCCAGTTGCCCTGTTCATCATAGTTGCCCTGACGATGATAGGACAAGACCAACGTGCCGGTCTTGGTGACGCCAAAGGCTGGGTTACGGTCATCGACCGCGCTGTCAGCCACGACCGCCGGCGGCGACCAAGTGCGCCCGGCGTCGCGCGAACGGATGATCTCCATGCGGCCATCCAGCCCCAGATGGCCCGCGCCGCCGCGCAGGGTCGCCACCACCGTATCGCCGCTGAGGGCCAGGACAGGAAAGAGACCACCATCTTTATAGGCGATGGTTTCGGCTGCGCCAGGCAGGGCGCGCACATCCAGAATAGGTGTAGAAGATTGCGTAGCCATGGTTGTTGCTTCGACCTCGATAGTACATGCGTTGATTTGGTTGTCATGCGCCTGCCAGGGGGAGCCGCTGCTATTTGAATCGTAGACGAGCAAGAGGCGACCGGGCGCCACCTGGCGTAATCCGCTGTAGCAGGTGCTGTTGCCGGTAAAAATCGTGGTGGGCTGGCTCCATTGATAGCCGCTGCCATCGCTGCTGACCATCATCTCCAACGTTGGCCGGCCATAGCTACAGACCAGCAAGCCATTATCCATCAGACAGAGGTCGGGGTCAACGCTGTAGACGCCCAGGTTTTCCGGCGCGCCCCAGGTTAAGCCATTGTCCAGCGAACGTGCCTGGTACATGGGATATTTACGTTCGTAACCACCGCCGGTGCGCATCACACAGAGCAAGCTGCCATCGGCCACACGCGCCAGAACCGGTTCGCAGAAGCCCTCGCCAGGAATCGCCTCCGAATGAGCGATCACGCTGACAAAGTCCCATGTGCGCCCCTCATCCTGCGAACGCACGAGCATACAGTTGTACTTCTCATGACCCGCCAAATGACCATAGAGCGTCGCCAGCAACGTCCCATCCGGCTCGCGCAAGATCGTGCGGTCCACCACCATGCCGCTGACCGCGTTGGGACGCAAGGCGGTGGGTGGGATATTGACGAGAAATGGCTGGGCGTCTGACCAACCCGCTGCCCCCGGCAGCCAATCATTGGACCTGCCATAGAGCTGTCCATCCGCACGCAGCCACAGGATGTAACTGAAGATGCGCACCCGACCGTCGGCCAGGGTGACAGGGTAGCCTTCGTGGTTGGGTGTGGCGAACGCTTGCCAGGTGCGCCCGGCATCGAACGAACGGCGCCAGGAAGAGCCTTTTTCGTGACGAATGGCTTCGATGGCGTCATCCACCGTCGAATCGAACTGCAACAGGCTGCCGTCGGCCAGCGTAAAGAGGCGCGGAAACCAGTGGCGACGATCGGGCGGCGAGATGCGCCAGGCGTCGCTGATCGTGAGTGATGGCGGTTGGAGTGGATTAGGCATGGCAGCTCCTTTTACGCGAAGGGATCATTAAGGATAGTCAAGCTGGATTGTATCAAACTCGATGACGCCGCTGGGCAGATAGGCGTAGTCGGGCTGATAATCGCGGTTTGTGCGCAGGAAATCGCGCTGCTCATAGGGTGCATCCAGCGGCACGACGTTGAGCGGAAAGAGGACGATAATCAGATCACAGTTGACATCCTTGAGCGCATCGCGAATGTCGCCATAGCCATAAAGCTTGGTCAGGTCATGGCGACCGCCGGCGCACGTCCACTGAGCGGGGTCGTCGGACAAGAAGAGTGTTTGCTCACTCCAATCAGGGGTGACGACGAGCGATTGACCAGTGAGGACAAAGTTGGGGCGGGTGTCGCCAATATCAGCTTGCACCCACAAAGTCAATTTAGCCCCCTTGAGATCGACATTACCACGTAGCCGCACGGTCATGCGGGCGTTGGTCAGATTGCGATCCTTGTTCTCGGCCAGAAAGCGATTGACGCCTACCTCCGTTTGAAATTTTTCGGTATAGTACGTGGGATGGGTATAGAGATAGGTGAGCAGATGCAAATAACCGGCGCCGGGCGGGCTGTGATTGGGATCCACGCGCCAGGGGCCACGGGTGATCAGGACGCCATCTTTCAATTCGGGCATATTCGAGCCGGTGCCCCAAGCGCACCAACCGCCGGGGCCGTTGTCAAAGGTTTCGATATAAGGTGTGCGATCCACAGTGCTTTCTCCTTACCCTACATGGCGCCCCAATCATACACGGCGCCCAGCAAACCGGCCTCACGCTGGGCAAGGCGGTCATAAAGGGTTGGCCCCGCTTCCGGCGCAAAGCGGTGGGTAATGGCCGGCGCGAGCGTAAACTTGCCCTGCCCCAGCAGATCGAGGCTCTGTCGTGTGTTGTCGTGAATGGTAAAACGCCAGATGTGCGCCGGGTAGCTCTCCGCCGGGTCGTTAGAGCAGCCGACCATGCGCAATTCTTTGCTGTGAAAGTTTTTCAGATAGGCTTGATGAAGACGGGCGGCCATCGCCGGGTCAGGCGGATCGGGGCGGTAGATGCCGAGAATGGCGACGCGTCCCCACTTGCGCGTCAATTCCATCGCCTGCACCAGGCCATGATAGCTGCCGGTGGCATCAATCGTCACATCAATGCCTTTGTCGCCGACAAGCGCCGCCAGTTGAGCAGGGAACGCCGGTGTGGTGGGATTGAGGGCATGGCGCACCCCCATTTGCCGGGCAAGCGCCAGACGCGTCTCGTCGGTGTCCAGTGCAACCAGGGGAATGCTCAACGCTTCGGCCAGGGCGCACCCCATCAAGCCGACCACCCCCTGCCCGATGACACAGGCCGTCTCGCCCAAACGATAATCACAGAGGCGCAAGGCATGAAGCACCAACGTCGGCAGATAAGCAAAGGCGGCCTGGGCAAAATCGACGCTATCCGGGATCGGTAGCGCCCCTGCTACAGGCGTTAGCACATATTCATGATGCGGACCGCTCGTACGCACGCGGTCGCCCGGTTTGATCTGTGCGACGCCAGGTCCCACTGCCGCGACCACACCCGCGCCCAAATAGCCAATATCCGGCCCCGCGCCGGCAAAATAGCGGATGACCTCACTACCCGTGCTGATGGCCGTGACCTGATGGCGCACCAACACCTGACCCGGCCCCGGTGTGGGGATGGGTAGTTCTTGTACTTCCAGTTGACGGGGGCCGGTAAGGACGAGTGCTTTCACAGGTATCCTTGTCGAGATTGAGAGATTGAGAGATTAGGAATGGAGTAGACAAAACCTCCCAATCCCCTAATCTCCCAATCTCCAGTTGGTTCATTTCGTACGTGGATCCAGCGCATCGCGCAGTCCGTCGCCGATAAAGTTGATGGCCAGGACGGTGAGCAAAATCATCATCCCCGGCGGCACCCAAAACCAGGGATTCTCTTGCAGACGACTGAGGGAGCGGGCGGCGTTGAGCATATTGCCCCAACTGGGCGTCGGCGGCAGCACGCCAAAGCCGAGAAAGCTGAGGGCGGCCTCGGTCAGAATCGCAGCGGCGACGCCAAAGGTGGCCGCCACCAATACAGGCGCCACGGCGTTGGGCAGAACGTGCCGCACCATAATGCGCCAATCAGCAACACCAATGCTCTTGGCGGCTCGCACATAGTCACGCTCGCGTACTGAGAGAATTTGGGCGCGCAAGAGGCGCGCCATCCCCGGCCAGCCCAAAATGCCAATGGCGGCCATCACATTATAGATGCTGGGGCCAAGCACCGAAACGGCAGCCATAATGATTACCAGCCCCGGAATGGTCATGATCACATCGGTCAAGCGCATCACAATCATATCGACTGCGCCGCCATAGTAACCGGAGATGGTGCCAAGCAGCAGCGCGATGAGAAGCGAGATGCCCACGGCCACCAGCCCCACCGAAAGCGAGACCCGGATGGCGTAGACGGTGCGGCTCCAGACATCGCGCCCGACCGGGTCGGTGCCCAGCCAATACTCGGCGCTGGGCGGAACCAACGAATCGATCAGGCTGGTCTTGAGCGGGTCTTTGGGCGCGACGAAGGGCGCAAAGATGCCCATTAAGGCCACGATGGTGACAAAGATGAGACTGGCAATCGCTAATTTGTGCCGTCGAAAGCGCCGCCAGGTGCGTGCATAGGGGCTGTCCACCGGGCGCGATGAAGCCGACTGTAAGGCGATCCTGGGCAACCCAATACGACCGGCGCCGCTGCTCTGTTCAACCATCGCTCACTCTCCACTCATGGCAATCCGCGGGTCGGCAAAGGCATAGGCAATATCAGCCAGGAGATTGCTCACCAACACCGTAATGCCGGATAACAAGATGCCGCCCATCATCACCGGGTAATCGCTATTGCCGGTCGCCTCCACCATGGTCGAGCCAATCCCGGGAATGCTAAAGATCGTCTCAATAATCACCGCGCCGCCAAAGAGGCCGGGGATTTGCAGCCCCAAAATGGTGATAATCGGCAAGGCCGCATTCTTAAAGGCGTGGCGCAGGTTGATCTGGGCGGTGGCGAGACCTTTGGCGCGCGCCGTGGTAATATACTCCTCCTGCAACACTTCTAACATGCTGGAACGCGTATAGCGTAGCAAACTAGCGGTGCCGCCCACCGAGAGGGCGATCAACGGCAAGACCATGTGCATGGCGCGATCCAGCAGGGAAAAGGGCGCGCCCGGTGTGATCAACCCGGAGGTAGGAAACCAACCCAGCCGGAGCGCACCGATAAAGATCAGAATCAAGGCAAAGAAAAAGCTGGGCATAGCTACCCCGGCAAAGGAGAGCGCGGTCAAGATATAATCCAACCAGGAATAGGGCCGCAACGCCGAAAGGATGCCGAGCAGCACCCCCACCACGGTCGTAAGGAGGAGCGAAAGCGTCATCAACAGGATGGTGTTTTTGATGCCATCGATCATTAACCGCGCCACGGGTTGCGCTTTGATATAGGAATGGCCCAAGTTGCCGGTGAGCACCTCTTTGAGCCAAAGGAGATAGCGTACCGGCACCGGCTGATCCAACCCCAAGGCGGCCCGCCGCCGCGCAATATCCTCGTCGGTCATCTGCCGCATCTCATTGGGGTCAAGCATCGCCATGATCGGGTCGCCCGGCGCCATGTTGATAAAGGTAAAGTCGATGGCCGTAATCCCCAAGAGCAGAATGGGAATCAACAGCAATCGCCGTAGAATGTATTGTCCCATGTTTCCATTCACATTTGGCAAGATAGGGTGAGGGGGTGAAGGGGTGACAAGGAGACAGAAGAAGTGAATAATCTTCACATCTCCTGTCTCCTGTCTCGTATCACCCCTTCACCCCCTCACCTTGTCACATTCACCCTTCCACCCACGCATTCTGGATCCCGCCCCAATCGTTGAAACCGGTGGCGGCGTAAATGGGGAGTACATCGTGAACGCGCTTGTTGATGGCCCAGATGTTGGGGGTTGGACAGATCATGAGGAAGAGCGCCTCCTCGGCCAGGATCTCCTGCATCTCGTAGATGATCGCCTTCATCTCCTCGTCAGCGTGGCGCTGCACCGACATATCGGCCAGTTCTTCATAGCGCGCATTCTTGAAGCCGGTGTAATAGGCTTCCGCCACACGCGAATCAAAGTAAGAGGCAAATTCGGTGGGATGACCAATGGGGTAGGAACTCCAGTAGAGGTCAAAATCCCAGTCGGGGCCGCGGCCGGCGGTGAGATCGGCGTTGATCTGGAATTCTGCCTGGACGCCCACCTCGGCCCAGTAACCGTTGATTGCATCCCAAATCGAAGTGTCGGCCGGCACTTTGTCGGTCAACCAGCGGATTTTGGTATTACTATCCCAGCCTGCTTCCGCCAATAATTGTTTGGCCTTCTCCGGATCATAGTCGTAGCGTTTCAGGTTGGGGCTGTCGCCAAATTTGGGAATCTGGATCAGGGTGTCGATCTTTTCCGAAGCGCCGGCATAGATCTTCTGGATGATGGTGTCGCGGTCGATGGCATGGAGCAACGCCTGACGGACGCGTTTGTCCTGGAGATAGGGGCGGGTGCTGTTGATCACCGTGCCAACAGTCAGCGTCGCCTTGGGGGTGCGGAAGTTGAGGAAGTCGAGCTGCTTCATGCGCTCATACTCGGTGTCCGGAATCCAACCGATGTCGATCTCCTTCTTCTCAATGGCGGCGGCGACGGTCTGGCGATCCTGATAAGAACGATAAACCAGCTTATCGACCTTGGGCTTGCCAAAGTGATAATCGGGGTTGGGTTCGTAGATAATGTACTGATCCGCCACATATTCAACGACCTTGAAGGGGCCAATCCCGACATGTTTGGCGGTTGTGGCCCATTCGCTCTGCAAAATTTCCTGGGCTTTCTCGCGGTTCAGATAATCCTTGAGGATGTGTTCGGGCGCCATACAGGTGTTGTTAAAGGCGGCCAGCACTAAGTCTTCGTTGGCCGGATCGATCAGATCAAATTGCACCGTATGGTCATCCACCACCGTCAAACCGGTGATGCGCTCGGCTTCGTTGTCGATCCATTCGCGCGCGCCCACCACATAGGGCGCCAAATAGCGGGTTAAGATATAGCCGCCCAGGTCCAGGCCGGCCATGTGAAAGGTAAAGTCCACATCCTTGGCGGTGAAGGGCTGCCCGTCGTGCCACTTCAACCCCTTGCGCAGATAAAACGTGAGGGTCTTGCCATCCTCAGAAAATTCCCACTTCTCGGCGAGATCGGGATAAAACTCTTTGGTCGGCTCGCGCAACTGAACAAGCTTCCCTTGCGCCATCAACCGATTATAGATCGTCTCGCCGCCGGCATAGCTGCGCATATGCATAAAATGGCTGAAGCTTGTCTTCTGGCCATAGCCAATGTTGAGGGTGCCGCCGGCCGTTGGTTGGGCGACCCCGCCACTGCCGGTGGCTGGTTGGGCCGCCGGGGCGTCGGTTGGCGTCGCCGGCACACAGGCGGCCAACACCCCCACGCTTGCCCCCAGGGCCGTCATCTGTAGAAACTCACGACGGTTCAATTGCTTTGCCATACTTGGTTCTCCTTGCGTTGAAAAGACGATGGTCGGTTTACATGTGGGCATCGGTTCGGCCTTTGATTGCGAACGAACCAATGCCCCGTACAACACATGAAGTCAGGAAGAAACGTCCAACAGCCAAGCGAAACATTGAAGCGGGTTATCAGATTGTCCTACACATTGCTGTTAGGGTAGTCTATGCAAATTGGCAGAAGCTGTCAAACGCGAAAAATGCGCGGGCTATCGCACGATCTCAATCGGCAACAGAAAAATCCGGTTGCGCTCGCCCGAAGCGGCGGGAGTTGGCTGCCAGCCAAAGGGCGTGCGATCATAGGCCAGCAGCAGCCGATTGGGCGCGACCTCAATGATTTCCGTGTAGGCGGTAGTCTGCGCCGGCGTGATCTGGTAGCCGGGATTGGGCGCCCAGCGATTGTGATGGGCGAAAATGTCAATCGCCTGCCACTGCTCGCCGCGCTGATCACTGGAAAGCCAGAGAAAGACGCCCGGTCGCCCGGTAGAGAGCGCCAAGACGCCATTCTGTAGCCGCTTCAAACTGGGTTCAACGCTACAAGCCGGCAACAGATCAGGGGTAGACCAGGTGCGCCCGCCGTCGGCGCTATAGCTGCGGCGCAAGGGGAAGTCCGCCCCGCCGCCCATACGCATGACACACATCAGCTCCCCGTTCGCCAGTTGCACCAGCGAAGGTTCGCCGGGGCCATGACCGCGTGGCTCAACCGTCGGGGCCGCCTCCGGTCCGGCCACCGTCGCTAGATAGCGCCAGGTGCGCCCGCCATCTTCCGAGGTCGCGATATAGACGGAATAGAGAGGATCACTCCCTTTGCCGTGATAGGTTTGTGAGCTGCCATAGAGCGTCGCCAGCAGACGCCCCTCGACCCTGAGCGCATCGCCATCAAAACAGAGATTGACGCGGTGCAGATTGGGGCGGTAGGGGTTGGGTTGGGGGGCAATGGGCCAGGGCCAATCGACCAGGCGCACCCCTTGGGCTTCAAAGATCACCCGCCGCCCGGCCTGCTCAAAGCGGATGGCGGCGCCGCAAAAATTGTGTTGATCGCCGGGGGTCACGGCATAGAGATAGGCCGGGATGGCAAAGAGCGCGCCATCCGGCTCCGGCACATAGATCATGGGTTGATGTTCGGGCAGAATGTCGTAGCGCGGCGTCCAACTCTGGCCGCCATCCGCCGAGACCTGGTAGCCGGAGAGGTCAAATTGGTTTTCGTTGGTGTCGGCGGCCAGCGAGTAGGTTAACAAAAGTTCACCCGTGGGAAAGTGCGCCAGGGCGGGGAACCAACCGTGGCCCACACTTTCCATCACCGGGAGCGGTTCGCCCAGGTGGACGGTAAATTCAGGGAAACGCAACGTTGTCATACTTCACCTCAGTGTCACATGAACCGAGTTCACCACAAACAATGAAATTAACCACGAAGACGCAAAGGACACGAAGTTTTTCAAGCCTTTCTTTGTGTGCTTCGTGCCTTTGTGGTTATTGTCAGTATGGTTATGGCTGCCACCGGCTGGGGTTAATGCCCGGCGCTTCATGCGCCATGTTGGCGGGGCGGTTTGGCACATTAAAGTCAAAGTTGCTGGTGTTCAGGCTTTTGAACAAGCGGCGCACATGGGGCGGCAGGGTGGCCACCTTCGCCGGCTCCCAATCCGGCACCTCGACAATCGGCGGCGACCAAGCCGGGCGATAGGCAATGGCCAGCAAGCGCCGATCCTCCTGGCTGCGGTTGGGATAGTTGGCATGGAAGATCCCCTGATGAATGATGGCCGCCGAGCCGGCGGGGCAACAGATCATCACCGCTTCGGGGTGGGTTAAATAGCGCTTGTAGGGGTTGCCGTCGCGGTGCAGCGAAAGGTGCGAGTGGGGCAGCACCAGCAGGGGCGATTTCGCCGGCGTCAGGTCATCTAGATACCAGAGGACGCGCACCAGCCTGGGCGCGCTCGCTTGCATGCCAAAGATCTTCGAGCCATAGGGTTGCGCGTCGGTGTGAATGGCAATGCCCGGATGGCCCGGTCGCGAGAGGGCAAAGACGCACGAGGTCACCACCAACTCATCGCCAAAGAGGGTTTCCAGAAAGCTGGTGATGGTGGGGTGGGCAATCAGATCAATGCAATGGGGTGAGTTCGACCATTGCACGTTGCTGTGCCCCCGTTGGTTCTCGCTGTAATCGGTGCCGATGGTGGGCAATTGGTCCAACTCGGCTTTGATGGCGCGCACCTGCTCACCGTTCAGCAGGGACGGAAAGAGGACAAAGCCTTCGAGTTCCAAATGTCTGATGCGTTGCGCCGTGGTGAACGCCGCCCAATCGGTCTTGTCCAGGGCGGCCGGGTAGTCAGACGGTCGCATTTCTGTCATTGAAATCCTCCTTTGTCAACGATGGGAAGTTTAGCCGTATTCTACCGACCAACCCAGCGATAAGTTCCTTGCCGCCAAATGTTCGTTCATCGGGCGTTATCCGAATAGGCACTGATGGGAAAATAACAGGGATTTCACCGATTATACAGATAGGAGTTATGCAGTTGGACAAGACCTGTCAGGTTTCGCAAACCTGACAGGTCTCTGGTAGCGCCCGTCAACTGCGTAACTCCTAACAGAGTAACGAATAGAAAAATCTGTGCAATCGGTGAAATCGCTATTGCATTTTCATCGTTTGTGGCGTCCTCAGACATGGTGCCTGCTGGGAAAAGAGAACGCGGATTGGGCGGATGCAGCGGATCAACCGGATCAGAATCAGCCAAAATCCGCCGCAGCCGTAACATCCGCGTTCTCTTTTCATCGTTATCGGTGAACCCGATTCATGTAGACTGCGGTGAAAATGCTATTATAGGATATACTATAGTTATATAATACCGGTTTTGTCAAATCACTAGAAATTACGATAGAATAGGGTCTATATCAACCTCGATTGAACGCCGGAAGAGAGCAACACGCTCGTCGCTGCGCGCCGGCGGACACCATAGGCTGCGTGATTATGTCAGAGTTGCTCTCCCTTACCGAAATTGCTAACTACGTGTGGCCCTTTCACCATATCTACCCCATCTGTGATATGATTGGGTTGAATCTAACCCACCCGCGCTTTGTCATCGAAAATATTGATCTGGGGCAGCGTCACGACGCGACCTGCCGCGGTGATTTTGTAAAGTTCCAGGAGTGGGGCTTGCGCCTCGTCTTGTGCAAAGGCGGCCCGGTCTGGTATGATCCCAATTACCGCGGTGATTGGTTAGCACAGATCGCCCAACGGACAGGGCGCGAAGACGACGCGCTCTTTCTCGGCTGGGGGGTGCGCCATCCAACCCAACTGGTGTTGGCGATCCTTGACCGTTTTCTGCTCAATATTGACGCCAATCCTGAGCAGGTGCAGTTGATTCAACGGGCGGCTGATCTCGATAGCGCCCAAGCTGCCGGCAAGGTGGGGTTGTTGATGGGGCTGAACAGCAGCGTCTGGTTTGGCGACAGCCCCGGTGTGTTGCGCATGTTTGCCCGGTTGGGGTTACGCCATATCACGCTGGCGATCGCCGGTCGCGAACTGGGCTATGATGGCTACGATGAAACCCGTTCCGGTGGGCGGTTAACAGCGCTGGGGGTGCGACTGATCCAGGAGATGAACGCGTGCGGTATCCTGGTCGATATTTCGCACCTGAATGACAGCTGCGCGCTGGATGTGATTGCCGTGTCAAGCAAGCCGGTGATCGCTTCTCATTCTAATCCGCGCCATTTTAGCGGTTCGTTACGTGACATTCCCGATGAAGTGATGCGGGCGTTGGCCGCTGCCGGTGGCGTTTTGGGCATCACTCCGCCGATCAGTCGGCCCCCTGGCCCGCCACCCACCGGGGCCGGCCCCATGTTGCAAGTCCCCCGCGCTGAGGTTGCGGAGACGGTGCGCCTGCTGCGCTATGCGGTGGATGTCATGGGGATCGACGGCGTGGGCATCGGCAGCCACTTTAATAGCGCTGCTTTGCCCTGGGTGACCTACGGGTTGCTCGACGCGGGTTTTTCGGCAGCGGAGACGGCGAAGATCATGGGCGGCAATTATTTACGGCTGGTGCGACAGGTGTTGCCGGCATAGAAGACAAGAAGACAGAAGACAGGAAAACAAGAAGCGATGCGGTTAATACGAAAGAATTTGCCCTTTCTGCTCATGGGAGCGCCGGGGTTTTTGTTGTTGTTGGTCTTTAGCTATTTGCCCATGTTCGGGGTGATCATTGCCTTTAAGAATTACCGGGCAGTGCAGGGGATTTGGGGCAGTGATTGGGTGGGGTTGAAGAATTTTGAATTTCTCTTTGGCACGCCGGCCTGGCAGCGGATCACCTTTAACACGATCTTTTTGAACGCGCTCTTTATTGTGACGGGGCTGATCGGCGCAATTGGGCTGGCGCTCCTGCTAAACGAAGTGCGCTTGAAATTTGCCACCCGCATCTACCAGACCGTAATCTTTTTCCCCTTTATTATCTCCTGGGTCATCGTCGGCTATTTCTCCTTTGCGCTGCTCAATTTTGAGACGGGGCTGGTCAACAAGGTGGTGGTGGCGCTGGGCATTGAACCCTTTGCCTGGTACAACACGCCTGACTATTGGCCGGCCATCCTGACGGTGACCAATCTGTGGAAAGGGGTGGGCTACGGCAGCGTCATCTATTTGGCGGCCATGTTGGGCATCAACCCCGAATATTACGAAGCAGCCATGTTGGACGGCGCCAACCGCTGGCACCAGATTTGGTATATCACGCTGCCGTTCCTGGTGCCGATTGTGATCATCACCACGCTGCTGGCGATTGGCCGCATCTTTTACGCCGACTTTGGCATGTTTTTCTATGTCACCCGCGACAGCCCCCTGCTCTACCCAACCACCGACGTGATCGACACTTATGTCTTTCGCGCCCTGCGGGTCAACGCCGACATCGGCATGGCCTCGGCGACAGGTTTATATCAGTCGCTGGTCGGCTTTGTCCTGGTGCTGGTCTCCAACTGGATCGTCAAACAGATTGATCCGGAACGGTCGTTGTTTTAACTTGTTATGCAGATAACTATCCAGCGAACCTCCACCGCAAACAATCAATACCCTTCCGTGTTCCTTCTATCCGTGTTTAGTCCTTTAAAGTTGCCCAAAGACTAAACACGGATAGAAGGAACACGGAAGAATATTCAGGTACAATGGGTGCGTGAAAAGCTAGGAACTCACGCCATTAAGAAATCGGAGTAGTATGACGGCACGCGCTGCATCTGTTCAAGTTTATAAAAAACCAAACTGGTTCGCCCAGCATTGGGGCCAATTGCTCTTGCATCTGGCGCTGGCAATCCTGACCTTGCTTTTTCTCATTCCGCTTTGGGTGGTAGTTTCGGCCTCATTTACGGATGAAACCACCCTGACCAAAGTGGGCTATGGGCTGTGGCCGGCGCAGGTCAGTTTGGCGGCCTATGACTTTATCCTGCAAAACCCGGCGCAGATTGTCAACGCCTATGGCGTGACGACGTTGGTCACACTGATTGGCACGCTAGTTTCGCTCTTTGTCAACTCATTGACGGCCTATGTGCTGGCGCGCACCGATTTTACCTGGCGGCGCGCTTTTAGTTTTCTGCTCTTTTTCACCATGCTCTTTAATGGCGGGCTGGTGCCGTCTTATATCTTGATCACCCAATATCTGAAATTGCGCGATACCTTATGGGTCTTGATCCTGCCGATGTTGTTAGCGCCCTGGTATATCTTCCTGCTGCGCACTTATTTCAGCACGCTGGCCAAAGAGTATATCGAATCGGCCCGGCTCGACGGCGCCAATGAGTGGCAGATCTACGCACGCATTGTCATGCCCCTATCGACCCCGGCGCTGGCGACAATTGCGCTCTTTACCATTCTCGGCTACTGGAATGATTGGTGGCTGGCGCTGCTCTATATCAACGAGCCGTCGCTCTACCCATTGCAATATCTGCTCTTTGCCATTCTACGTAACGCCGAGTTTCTGACGACCAACACCAGTTCATCGGCCATGTTGGGATCGGTGCAAGTCCCGTTGCAGACCGTGCGCATGGCAATGGCCGTGATCGCCATTGTCCCCGTCACCATCGCCTTTGTCATGCTACAACGCTACTTTGTCCGCGGCCTGACCATTGGCGGGATTAAGGGAGAATAAGTTATGAGTTACGAATTACGAGTTACGAATTACGAGTTACCGTGACACAATCGTAACTCGTAACTCGTTATATCTACATATCTACAAATGTTTATAAGGAGAATATTATGCACAAACGATGGAATCTTATGACCCTCCTCGTCGTTTTCAGCTTGTTGCTGACGGCGTGTGTGGGACCGGGCGCCCCGGCGGCGGGCGGCGGTGAGGCGGCGACGGGGGATTCGTCCACTGTCACCGTAACCTACACCTATCCCAACACCGTCTTCAAGGATGTGGGGCTGGTGGAAGAGGCGCTGAACACGCTGTTGGTGCCGGCGATCAATACCAAGATCAAACTCAACCCGATTGACTGGGGCGCGTTTGACGAGAAGATGAAGTTGGCCTTTGCCGCCGGTGAAGAGTGTGACATTGTCTTCACGGCGCCCTGGATCAACAACTATCTGCTGAACATTGCCAACGGCAACTTTATCCCGCTCGATGATCTGCTGCAAAAGCACGCCCCCGGTCTGTGGGCCAGTATGCCCGAAACGACTTGGGATGCGGCACGCGTTGACGGCAAAATCTACGGTGTGATCAACCAACAGATCTTTGTCAAGCCCTTTGGTCTGAGCGTGCGCAAAGACCTGGCTGACAAGTACGGTTTGGATGTCTATGGCTTGAAATCCTATGACGAACTGGAACCCTTCCTCAAGGCCATTCTCGAAAACGAATCCGATGTGATCCCGCTGCCGGGCGCCAGCACCTGGAGCTATGAGGGCAACGGCTTTGACCCGATCATCACCGAGCAGGTGCCGGTCGTCATTCGCTATGATGACAAAGAACTCACGGTCTTTAACGCGGCGGCCAGCCCGGAATTCCAGGCGTCCGTCGAGCGTGCCCGGCGCTGGTATGAGGCCGGTTACACCCCCAAAGAGACCATTGCCGGCGATGACAGCCAGGCCATGTGGCGCGCCGGTAAATTTGCGGTTAGCGGGCTGGTCGGCGTGGTCAAGCCGGGTGGCGAGATCGAGTCGGAACAGCGCTTTGGGCAACCGGTCTATTCCCAATCGATGACCAAGCCCTTCCTCACCACCGCCGGCACCACGGCGACGACCAACGCCATTTGCGCCACCTCCAAGAACCCGGAAGCGGCCATGAAGGTGCTGGAACTGCTCAATACCAATGTCGAAATTTACAACACCCTGGCCAAGGGCATTGAAGGCAAACATTGGGAGTGGGCCGACAAAGGCAACCTGGTGATCAAGCCCGGCCCCAACAACGCCGACTACAACCCCAACACCGACTGGGAATTTGGCAATCAATTCCTGGCCTATTATATCGACCCCAAGCAGGCTGAGATCAAGGCGTGGGAAGCAACCTATGACCTGAACACCACGTCACCGCCCTCCGCCGCGATGGGCTTCAACTTCAACGCCGAACCGGTGAAGACCGAACTTGCCAACGTGGCGGCCGTCGTCGGTGAATTGGCCGGCCCGCTCACTTCCGGCCAGGTCGATCCGGCCACCGCCCTGCCCGAATATCTGGAACGGCTCAACCAGGCCGGCATTCAGGCGCTGATCGATGAGTGCCAACGTCAGTTGAATGATTGGGCGGCGAAGAAGTAATAAGTTTTTAGATAATTGGCCGAACGCTGTAAATCAGTGGAGTAAACTGGAGATTGAGAGATTCAGAGATTGTTAGGAGTTACGCAGTTGACGGGCGCTACCAGAGACCTGTCAGGTTTCGCAAACCTGACAGGTCTTGTCCAACTGCGTAACTCCTAATTGTATCAACGCAATCTCTGAATCTCTGAATCTCTTAATCTCAAATTAAACAGGGTGATGAGGATGTCAATGACAAGAGAAATGCGTCCCTACCGGGTTGGGCTGGTGGGGGCAGGGGGCATTGCACGCGCGCACGCCGGCGCGTGTCGTCAACTCGATTGTGCCGAACTCGTCGCAATCTGTGATGTCTCCGCCGACGCGCTACAACGTTTTGGCACGGAATTTAACGTGGCCCAGCGCTATCTGGATCTGGACGCTATGCTCGCCGAGGCCGAACTCGACATTGCGATTATCAGTAACTGGGGCGTCTATCATGCGCAGACAGGGATTCAGATTGCCCAGTCCGAACGGGTGAAGGCGATCCTCTGTGAGAAACCTTTTACCAGCACCGCCGCTGAAGCGGTCGAACTGGTTGCCGCCGCCAAACAACATGGCATCCTGCTGGCCGAAGCCTTCAAGTTTCGCCACCACCCCATGCACCTGAAAGCCAAGGAACTGATAACAGCCGGCGCTATCGGTGAGGTGATGACCCTGCGCAGCACCTTCTGCACCGGTGGCGATGGCAGCGGGCCGGAGAAGCGTCGCCCGGAGAGCAACTGGCGGTTTAACAAAGCCCAAGGCGGCGGCAGCATCTATGATCTGGCCTGTTACGCCATCCATCACGCCCGCTTTATCTTTGACGCCGAGCCGGTGCGCCTCTTTGCCGCCAAACAGCCGGGGATCGAAGTTGATGACGCCGCCTACTTGCTGCTGGTCTTCCCCGGCGAACGGATGGCGCAGATCTCGGTCGGCTTTAATTCGTGGAACGCGCAATATGCCGAAATTGCCGGCGCCAAAGGCATGTTGCGGCTCGACAAAGTCTGGAACAACGAAAACCAGCCGACGGCCATCGAACAGTGGCAGCGCACCGCCGCGCCAGGGAGCGGGCAAAGTCCAACGCTCATCAACTTTGATCCGGTCAATCAATTTGCCCTGCAACTGCAACACCTCTGTGACTGTTTAACGACTGGCGCCGCCCATCGCATTCCGCCGGAAAACAGCATTGCGCAAATGCAGGTGATCGACGCCGCGTTTGCCTCAATGGCGACGGGGCGGGTCATTGAGTTGGGATAAACGGGTGAATAGCCACAAGTAAGTCAACCACACAGCGAGTTGAATGATGAATGCAGGAAATTTTGACGCTTTGAGTCGATACGTAGATGAGCGTATTCAAGCGTTGTATGATAAAAAGATTACAGTGTTGGAATCCGTATCATTACAGAAACTTCTCTGTGTAAACCCTTATTTGCTCAGAGCTAAAAATATCGGTACGGTTGGTGAAATCATCACAGTTTTGTTAGATAAGCATATTTCCGCCGTTGAAGAAGAATTTTTTGAAGATTTTCTTAAAGAACTAACCGTGCAGGGTGCGCGACAAATCGGTAGCGCTTCTCCATCTACCCTATCTATGGTTGGTGAAGGCCGAAACTTCTATACAGAACTTATTGAACAGATTGGGTATTGTGTGCAAAAATACAACGGTCGGTTTATGATTGAACGCGCCCACCTCATTAATCGGCTGACCAGGGTCTTTGGTCAAGAATTTTGTGAATCATCTGGCGCCATTAACTGGCGCAAACTGGTTGAACACAACAGCGGCAATTTCGACTTGGACACCCTATGACAAAACCATTACGCGTCGCAATTATCGGCCACACCGGCCGCGGCGACTACGGTCATTATCTGGATCGCGCCTTCACCGGCGTGGCGGGAACGGAAGTGGTCGCCCTAGCCGATCATAATGAAGCCGGGCGACAAGCCGCAATGGCGCGCAGCGGCGCCCAGCGTGGCTATGCTGATTACCAAGAGATGTTACGGGTCGAGCAGCCCGACATTGCTGTAGTTGCCAGCCGGGAGATTGGCGATCATCTAGCGGTGGTGTTATCCGTAGCCGAACACGGCGCGCACATCTACCTGGAAAAACCGGCGGCGGCTTCCCCGGCGGAGGTCGATCAGATGATGGCGGCCTGTGCGAAAAATTCTTTGCTGCTGGTGGTGGCCCATCCCTGGCGCGGCCATCCGCCGATTCAACGGGTGGCGCTGCCCTTGATCCGCGCCGGCAAGATTGGCGAACCACGCCTGGCCCGCATCTATGGCATGGGCGGCCGCCACGGCGGTGACGAACTCTTTATCGACCTCTGCCCCCACTTTTTTGATTTTCTCTGGCAACTCTTTGGCACGCCCCGCTGGTGTCACGCCCACCTGACCCAGGATGGCCGCACCGTCACCCCCGCCGATGTGCGACCGGGGGCGGAAGGGATGGGGCCGGTGGCCGGCAATGGCATCAAAGCCTACTACGACTTTGGCCCGGCCAGCGGCCTGACCAGCGGTTTTGCCGCCGATTTTGAATCTTACCAGGGCGACGGCAAAGAGATTCCCTATCGCATCGACATTCACGGCACCACCGGCACCTTATCGATTCCCGGTCCCATGAGCAATCAGCCCGATATTTACTATCACCCGCTGGTCAACCCTGGTCTCTTCAACGACAACCGCTGGGAAGTCATCCCCGCCGAGCCGCCGCCCGATGCGCACAAGTGGGTCAACGCCCATCATCGCATGGCGCGGTCGATGGTCGCCATGCTCAAGGGCGAGGAGCCGGAATTTGAGTTGGTACAAGGTGAAAATGCCCGCATCTATCTGGCGATGGCAATGATGGCCCACGCCTCCCACATCGCCGGCGCACGGGTCGCCTATCCGCTGGGGTATGCGACCAATCCGTTTGATACGTGGATGTAACCTTTCACCACCCAATGCGGTATAATCCCAATATGATTGGTTTATTGGTCATTTGTGGTGCGAGGTAGCCTATGCGACGATTTCATTCTTATGGTCCAGTTGACTGCCGTCAGCATTTTTGCGTTGAACGCCAAGAATTAGTCGAGCGGTGTCTTACCCAATTAGTCGGTGATCCTGATAAAGGCGGTCACTACTTTACCATTTGGTCGCCGCGCCAGGCCGGCAAAACTTGGTTGATGCGCCAGATGCGAGATGAGATCCCCCAACACTATGGTGACCGTTTCACCGTCTTTGATTTTTCGTTTGGCAATCTGCGTGGGATGGAGGATGCCATTACGGCTGAACAGAATTGCGTTGAACTTCCGCTGCCCGTGCGCGCTGTTTTGGAAATGAGCTTGCCAGGTCACCCTAAGGTGACGACCTGGCAGGAATTTGTCAAGCTATTTGCCAGGGAAGGGGGACTTTGGGATCGTCCGCTCATTTTGCTAATTGACGAAGTGGATACAGCTCCGCCGATCTTGCTTGACTGGATTGTTGGTCGTTTCCGCGAGATGTACCTTTACCGCCAAAACAATTGGCTACATGGCCTGGCCTTGATCGGCGTGCGCGCGGTCTTGGGCATCGAGCGCAAACGTGGGTCGCCCTTCAACATTCAGCGGTCGCTCCATGTTCCCAACTTTACTCTGGCCGAAGTGCAGGATCTCTACCAGCAGTATCAAACCGAAAGTGGGCAGGTGGTTGATCCTGCTGTGGTCGAGCAGGTGTACCAGGATACCAATGGGCAACCGGGCTTGGTCTGCTGGTTTGGCGAGTTATTGACCGAAAAGTACAACCCTGGCCCTGACCAACCGATTGACCAAGACACCTGGGCCAGGGTCTGGAATGCAGCGCGTTTTCTGGAGCCGAACAATACCGTTCTCAACTTGATCGCCAAAGCGCGCTCGCCTGAATACCAGGGCTTTCTGGTTAGGCTTTTTACCAAAGCGGATATCCCTTTTGCTTTTCACGAGCCGTTGCACAGCTATCTCTACCTCCACGGCATCATCGAACCGGAGACAAGCCAACTGGCTGATGGCCGCTATGTCAACTATTGCCGCTTTAGCTCGCCCTTTATTCAAGACACACTCTATCACGCCTTTAGTTCAGACCTGGTGGACAGTGACACCCCGCTACTGGCCTTACACCCGTTGGATGATTTAGCTGATGTCTTTGCCGACCCCACTCAGCTTGACCTGCCGGCTTTGCTGCGGCGCTATAAAGAATACCTGGCGCGCCTCAAAAACAAAGGGTTCAACCCCTGGAAAGAACAACCACGACGACAAACAGACATGCACCTGACCGAAGCCGTGGGCCACTTTCATCTCTACGCTTGGCTACAAAACGCGATTGGTCGCCGTTGCGCCGTGATGCCTGAATTTCCTACCGGCAATGGTCGCGTGGATCTGCATATCGGCTGTACCGGTCGGCGGGGCATTATCGAAGTGAAGAGCTTTATTGATCAATACCAGGCTGGCGAAGATCGCAAACAGGCCGCACACTACGCTCAACGGCTGGGCTTTGATCGGGTAACAATGGCCGTTTTTGTCCCCATTGAAGACGAAAGCGTCTTAGAAAAACTCTCCGTAGCCGAAACCATTAACAGCGTCGCTGTCACCGTGGTGGCGATTGGCTGGACATAAACAAGGAACTGAGATCGATGGCAACCGAAGCGCAGATCGGCGTTATTCTTGAAAGCGGCCTCTACGACTGGCAGATTTTACAACAAGACGCGACCGGCTTTGCCACCCTGCCACTGCAAGGCCGTTGGGTGGCTGATGAAGCGGCTGCCGGTCAACCCTGTGTGGTTGAGGCGCGTGTGGTAGCGGGTGACACCGGCGTCGCCATCAACCGTTCACTGGACTGGCAAGCCGCCGTTACCGAAGCCGATGGACGCTGGCAGATTATGTTGCGTGTTCCTGCCGGCGGCCTCTATCGGCTGGAAACACGTTGTCGAGTGACCACCCAAGCGGAGGCTGAATGGTCCTTGCGTGGCGATATGCGCCACTTCTGGGGCGTCGGCGATCTGTGGGTGATTGCCGGTCAGAGCAACTCTGCCGGCTATGGGCGGGGCGCCGTCTATGATCCGCCGGAATTGGGCATCCATCTCTTCCGTAATAATGAGCAATGGGGGTTGGCCGCTCATCCCATGAATGACTCAACCGACACCGCTCATATTGTCAACCGGGAACGGGCTAACCCTGCCCACTCGCCCTATCTCCACTTTGCGCGGCTGCTCAAACAGCAGTTGCACTATCCGATTGGTCTGGTGCAAACCGCGTTGGGTGGCTCCCCGCTATCGGCCTGGAACCCAACCGAAGCGGGGTCGGCGGTGCTGTATCACAACATGATGCACTGTATTGCCAAAGCCGGCGGCGCGGTCAAAGGCATTCTCTGGTATCAGGGTGAGTCTGATGCCGGGCCGGGGTTGGCGGAGAGTTACGCCGACCGTTTTCAGTCTGCGGTTGGCGCTTGGCGAGAGGCGCTGCACCAACCGGATCTGCCGATTCTGACGGTTCAACTAAACCGCTACTGCCAACCACCCGATACCATAACCGCCGAGAGCGCAGGCATGGCGCGCGCCTGGACCTTGATCCGCGAAACCCAACGTCAACTCGCACGCACGATGAACCAGGTCGCCGTTATTCCCACCCTCGATTTACCCCTCAGCGATCTAATTCACACCGGCCCGGCCGGCAATATGTTGATCGGTGAGCGACTGGCGCGAGCTGCGCTGGGCATGGTCTATGGTCAGCCGGTAGACTATTACGCTCCCGATTTGCAGGGGGCGCGACGCATCGACCAAGGGGCTGCGGTCGAGTTGCACTTTGCCCATGTGCTTGACCGGCTGGACAACCTGGATCGCGCCGCCAACTGTTTCAAGGTAGAGGACAGCGCCGGCGATGTGCCGATCACAGCGTTGTATTATCCCATGAACCACACGATTCAGTTGCGGCTGGCGCGACCCTTGGTGGGGGATGCCGTAGTGCATGGCGCCTATGGATACAACCCTGCCCTAGCGCCGGTGGATATGGATCGGGTGCTGCCGATCCTGGGTTTTTCGCAAGTGCCGATTGAATAATAAGCGAAGGTGTTATGCAAATCAAAGCTGTTCAATTCTACATCCTTTCCGGCGAACCCAAAGTACGCGAAATCGATGGCAGTCGCGGCGGCATGGAGAAGGTGCCGCCGGGTTGGACCGGTCTCTTTACCCACACCCACGGTCTGCGCGGCCATTTGGGCAACCCGCCGGTTTATTACCGCGCTGACAAGCCTTCGCCTACCTTCCGCTCGGTGCTGCGGCTGGTCACTGATGGCGAGTTGTGCGCCTACACCGATTTCGCCACCGGCTTCCATGCCGACGATCTGGCCTGGGAAGCGCGCAAATTTATGGCGACCATCGCCCCCATGTTGATCGGCGTCGATGCCTTTGACCGCGAACACATTTGGCAGAAGCTCTGGTATGCCCAACGTTTCTTTTATACCGGGCGCGGGCTGGTGGACACCATCGACAATATGCTCTGGGATCTCGCTAGTCGTCATGCCCGGTTGCCCATTTACAAGCTGCTGGGCGCTTATCGTGACAGCATCCCGGCCTACGGGCTGATCGGCGGCACGACTATCGACGAGTACATTGCCGACGCCCTGCGCGTGAAAGAACTGGGCTTTGTCGGCGCCAAGGATCACTCCTACCGGGGCGTCAAGGGCAATATCCAACTGGCGAAAGAGTTGCGCGCCGCCACCGGTGATGACTTCCTGCTGATGCACGACCCGGTCGAGTGTTATGACTATGACGAGGCGGTGCAAGTGGGGCGGGCGCTGGAAAAGTACGACTACAAGTGGATGGAAGAGCCGCTGCAAGATTATGATCTCCTCGGCCTCAAACGTCTGAGCGACCGGCTGGATCTGCCGATTCTGGCGTTAGAGTGGATTGGCTATCTCGGCGGGCAACCGTTCAATGCGTCGGCTTTTCTGGCCCAACAGGCGTGCGACATTGTGCGCCAGCGCGGTGTCGGCATCACCGGCCAAATGAAGCTGGCTCATCTGGCGGAAAGCTTTGGTGCGCTGGTGCATGGCGGCAACCACCATGTCATCCTCGCCATTCGCAATGACCCGGTCTTTGAAGCGTATATGGGCATCAAACCGCGCCCGCCGGCCAGTGAGTTGGATTGTCGCGGCACACTAGTGGTGGAAAACGGCGCTATGTCCATCGCTTACAACGACCGCCGTCCACCGGAGCCGGATTGGGACGCCTACGGGCGACAGGCGGTTGAGTTTGTTTCCTGACAGGTGTTACGGAGGTAGCAGATGCACATTCACCTACAAATCGAAGTCATGGGCTGCCCAACCATTTGTGACCACTGTTGGGCGCAGGGTGTACCTTATGCAGCTATGCCCCTGGCCGATATTGCGTGGGTTTTACGGGAGGCCAAAGCTTACTTTGCCGACCGGCAGCAGCACGTTAGCGCCTTTCCGATGCACGAGGTGGTCGCCCACCCCGAAGCGGCCAAGGTGCTCGCCGCCTTTCTCCCGTTTCTCGATGACGATGCCGGCTTTGAGCCATTGGCGACCACCGGCGTGCCATTGATGTTGCGCGCCGATTGGCAAGCGCTGTTGGCGGAGATCCGCGCACTGGGTACGCAAACCTTTTGGGTGGCGTTACACGGCTTTCAAGGGGATCACGATGCCCTCGTCCATCGCCAGGGCGCGTTTGCCGAGACTTGTCAGGCGGTCGGGCGGATTCGCGCGCATGGGTTCAACTGTGGCGCCAATCTCTTTACCACGCGCTCGATTGTGCAGAACTTCGACGCCTTTTGCCGCGCGATTGATATACTCGGATTGACCGAAGAATTTTGGGTTCCGGCCGCCTATCTACCAGTTGCCCGGCAGCAACAGTATGAAACGGAACGCATTTCTCTGCCCGACGTGCAACCCCACCAATCCGCAATTCTGGCCCGCACACGCGTCTGGAAGGAGCAATGGGCCAATTTGGCTGACTATACCGAAGCCGCCTGGGTGCAGCGCGCCCTGGCTGGTCAATGGCCAGCACCACCACCCGCCGATCGACTCTGGCTGGTCTGTCGCCCAAATTTTGACATTTATCTAGGGCTGGCGGGTCTCTATGGCGAACGTCTTGGCAACCTGAAACAGGATGGCGTCGCCAACACATTAGCCGGCGCGCTAGGGCGGACACCCCCGACCCATGATCAACTCTATTATCGCCGGGATGAATTTCCCCCTGTCGATCAACTGGCCCGGCAAGTGGGAAACGCACACAGCGAGACCATCCACTTCCAGGATGATTCCATGCGCTATGTCTGGTTGGATCGCTATCTCCGCAAGCGGCCGAGGTAAAGCCAAGCCGGTTCGCAAAATGGGACAATCGATGGGGTAGCGTTCGACAATCTCGCGCAAGATGCCCAGCCGCCGCTGCTGCACCCCGGCAACTGCATAGTCCATCTGGCGCAGATCACCGATCTCCCGCCAGCCGCGATCACCGGCCACCGTGAAGGTGCGCTAGGCGCCGGTGTTCTTGCCCAATGACCAGGCTTGATGTTCACGCTCCCACGGCGTCCACATGTTGGGCGCGCCATGATGATCGTTGACGCGGAAGTTGGGGACTACCGCAATGCCCGCTGCTTTGAGTCGGCTCACCACGATCCCATATGGATCATGACCTGTCGCCAGCAGTACATCCATTGGCACGTCTGTACTCGTCGTCCCCGCCACCGACGGATAGTGGCAGCGATCATTGTCGGCAACATCCATTGAAAAAATATCTGGACGGGCTGCGCAGATGGCGTCGGCAATCCGCTCGACCTGTTCCACGGTTGTGGCAGCCAACACATCATCGCAGTCGACGGTGATCAACAACATAGTGGAACTCCTTCTTCCCGCACACCGCTACCTCATGCACAATCCGGTTGCGCCACCCCGCGCCAACGGCTGGGGAAAACTGCCTCCCCCCGTTCGATCAGGCGAGTGCGCGCGGCCTCCCACAACGCTGTCCATTGACGATGATCGGTCAGCACGGTTTCCGGGTGTTGACGGCTGCGCGCCACAAAGCCGGGAAATTCATCACGCCCGGTGGGTAAGCCGACCGGCGAATAGCGCAGGTCAAAGCTAAAGCGGATGTCATCACTGTGGTTGGGCAGCGAGCAATGTTTGGTCAGGCGATGGAAAAAGAGCGCGCTGCCCGCCTTCATCGGCACCGGCGTGACATAGGCGTCGCGAAACCTGGCCGGGATTTCAAAACAGTGGGGCGCCAAGCCCTCCCGGTGGCTGCCGGGGATCATACAGAGACAGCCGTTTTCTTCCGTGGCATCCGTAATGGGAATCCAGACACTGAGGATATCGGTGTCGTCGGCATCGGCGGTAATCACCCCTTGATCCTGGTGCCACGGCGTGGCCGATAGATAGCCGTTGCCGGGGGCACCGGACGGCACGGCGGCTTCCGGCGGTTTGATGCGGGCATGTTGAATCGGGTTGGAATAGATCTCGCCGCCGATCAACAACTCCACTACATCGAGCAGGCGCGGGTGGGTGAGCAGCTTAAAGACCGCCGCGCTGGTGTGGATCGGCGTCGCGGCGTTGTACGTGGCGAGTTTGGGTAGCGAGATGTCCAGATGATAGCTCTCGGCATCGCTGATCTGGCTGATCACAGCGGTGGCGCGCTGGTGAAAGGGTAGGTCGGCGTAGGCGGACGGCAGCTTGCCTTCGGCGTGCCAGCGCACCGCCAGGCGATCCAGCAGCGCCGCGTAATCGTCAAGGATCGGTTGAATGGTCTCCTGTTGGTCAAGCAGATGCTCGACGACAACATAACCGTTCTGCGCAAATTGTGCTTGGATGGTGGTTGCAGTTTGGGTTTTCATGATAGTCTTTCATCTCGGAAAAAGCAATTGATCCCCGGCGCTCCCTGTGCAGGGATCGGCAAAACAGAGCAATATGATTATCCTGTAGTTGTTTTTTCCTGTCAACCAGGCAAAAAGGGGGCGTCCGAAAAAAGGGGTGCGTTTGCCCCGAATTTGATACTGCTGGCGAATGTCAGATGTCGATGGTAAGGTCCCCGGCACAGGCCAGGAGTTGTAGGTAAAGCGCTCCCATAGGCGCTGGCGCGGGCGGTGGCTGTGCGAATACAGGCCGCTGCTGCCATTCCTGCTTGGGGCCACGCCCGCTTTGCACACGAGCAGTTGCAGATTGAACGGCTGCTCGAACAGAGGCAGTTGCAGCCGGCCTATACCAAAGCCACGGCGCTGCTGGCGCAGACCAAAGCGGCGGGGCCAGCAGCCTATGGCGGGGTCGATTATCATTTGGCCATGGCATTGCCAACACTCTGCGCCAACTCAAACGCTACGACGAAGCCCGCACGGAAATCATGCGGGCGATTGAGTGTTATCAACCGTTTGGTGCTGCGGTGGAATTGTGGAAAAGTTTCAACAACCTGCACGACATCGAAACGGCGGTCGGCAACCAGGCGGCAGCGCGAGCGGCGTGGGTGCAGGCCCGGGACGCCTATCTCGCCTATCGGCGGCAGGGTGGGTATGTGCAGGCGTGGGGTGGGAAGTTAGTGGATGACGTGTTGGGGATGCTTGCACAGCAGAAAGCTGATGAAGTCAACGCACTGTTTCAGGAGCTTACCAGCGATGCAGAGACACCTGACTCGATCAAGCAGTTGATCCAATCTATGCGCTCGATTTTCAATGGCTCCCGCGACCCGGCGCTGGCCGATGAGCCAACGCTCTCTTATGCCGATGCGGCGGAGATTCTCTTCTTGCTGGAGCGGCTGGGGGGCTAGATTTTTGCCCACACCGGGACGAACCACCAGCGTGCGTGGCACTGACCAAGACCGCTCGCCCCCACCTTCATCGTACTGGTCAGTGCCGCGCACGCGAGGATAGCCCTCACGCGAGGATAGCCCTTTGAATTTATGATTAGGACTATTGCAATATAAGTCAGTGCCGCGCACGCGAGGATAGCCTCCACGCCCCGTCCCCGCGTGCGCGGCACTGACCAGTGGGTTGAGGTGTAAACAGCGTGGTCTTGGTCAGTGCCACGCACGCTACCTGCCGCCGGCAAAGTCAGCGCTCACGCCGCGCGATAAAGCAGTTCCAGCCCGGCGGCGAGGCGATCCACAATCGGGGGTGCCGGCGGTATGGGGCATGGCGATGACGTTGGGCAGACCCCCTTCACCTTGTCACCTTGTCATGGGCCTAGGGCGTCTCAATGACCGATGTGAGACCGCCGTCCACAACGACATAGGTGCCGGTCATATAGGCGGAGAGATCCGAGGCCAGGAAGAGGGCAACGTTGGCAATATCTTCCGGTTGCCCGTTGCGGCGCAGGATACAATGTTGGGCGATCTGCTGGCGTTGTTCCGGAGTGACATCTTTCCACAAACCAGTTTCGACCGCGCCTGGTAGGATCGCGTTGACGCGCAGCGTCGGCGCGTGGTCAATGGCGAGGGAGCGCGTGAGGGCCAACACGCCCCCCTTTGCCGCCTGGTAGGCCGAGGCATTCGCATAGCCACGAATTGAATGCACCGAGCCGGTGATGATCATCACCCCGCCGCCGTCGGCCAGCATCCGGGGGACGGCACAATGGGCGATCATCCAGGTCGCTTTCAGGCAGACGGCAATCGTCCAGTCCCAGTCGGCCTCGCTGATTTCCGGCGCCGGCCCGCCGATGGAAGCGGCGGCATTGCTGTGGATAATATCAAGGCGGCCATAGTGCTGGTAGGCCGCGTCGATCATGGCGCGCACCGGCTCCATCTTGCCGACATCGGTCTGGAGAAAGATGCTGTCGCCGCCGGCGGCGCGAATGGCGTCCACAGTTGTCTGGCCACCTTCGGCATTGACATCGACGACCACTACCCGTGCGCCTTGCTGTGCAAAGAGGCGCGCCGTTGCACGGCCAATGCCGGAACCGGCGCCGGTAATCAAGGCAACTTTGTTTGCCAGTAGCATAGATCCTCGTTTCTGGGTGAGTAAAGAAGCAAAGTTAACACAGATAGGGAGGAACACAGATGGATTAACCAAATCCGTGTTCCTCCCTATCTGTGTTAACTTTGAAAAGCTGACTTGTGCCGTCGCATGTTTATGACTGAACCCGCTCCCGCACCAGGATTGCGCGAGCGCCGGAGCTTGTCCAAACGTGGCGTACAAGGTCGGTGCGCAGGAGCGCAACATCGCCTTTGTAGAGTTCAAAGGTTTGATCGCCGAGGGTCACATGCAGAACGCCATCGCAAACGAGCCAATGTTCGTTGCTGGGTAGTTGGCTTTGGGCGATACTTTCACCGGCGGCCAGTGTCACCATGCGCAGCTCACGGAAAGGGCAACGAGAGTCGGGGTTGGCGACTGGCCCGGTGTTCAGCGCACCGGGGACGACGAAGCCCGGCACCGTTTTCACCGGTGGCCCGTCCTCCTCGACCAGGATGTGGATGGGGCGTTTCTGCCGCTCCAGGCGAGTGACGATGGCGTTGTTCTCGCCGTTGCTGTACATCTGAAAGTGGTGGACGACCCCCATTGGCGTATAGACCAGCGTGTTGGGCGTAATGGCAAAACGCTCATCATCCAGCCAGACTTCGCCCGTGCCGGCGGAAAAGAGCCAGATTTCGTCACAGTCATGGTAATGCGGTTCGACCCCCGCCCCAATGCGCTGCTCCGGGAAGTGGCGGATGATAGCAAAGGGCGTCCAGTCCGGGTAGCAATCCTGTTCCCAGTAGTGGGTGTTTGAGTTATGTGAAAAGATCCAGTAGTGGCTGTTGCGGATGATCATAAATTCCCCCTTTGGTGGCAATTATTCTATGTTACGCCAACGGCTTTGTCAACGCACTCCCCCTTGCGTTTGGGCCGGATATCCCTCTTGATGTATACTCCGGTTGCAATTTCACCACGATTGACAAACCGAAGTACAGCCAATATGTTTAAGCAGATTCAGAACTTGCCGGTGGTTCACCTGGCCGCCTTTGCCGAGATTGAGGAAAAACGTCCGGTGTTATTGGTCACGTCGCTGCCGGCGTGGCGGGCGGTGCAGGCGCAGTTGCACTTGCCGATTGCTGCCCAGTGCATTGTACACGAGGCGACAACCAGCCATTGGGATGACCTGTTGCAACCCATCCGCAGCGCAGCCCAACCACTGTGCGAAGTCGTCTACGCCGTCGGTGGTGGGCTGGTGGCCGATGCAGCCAAATATGCGGCGGCGCAACTGGGCTTGCCGCTGGTCTGTTTGCCCACGGCGCTGTCGGTTGATGCGTTTATCACGTCCGCCTCCGGCATTCGGCGCGACGGCTGTGTCGTCTACATTCCCAGCAAAGTGCCGGAAACGTTGATTCTCGATCTGGCCGTCATTGCGGCGGCGCCGGCATCGATTCGGGCCGCGGGGATCTGCGATCTGCTTTCGATTGCCACTGGTTGTTGGGACTGGCACTTTGCTCACGAGCGGGGCAAAAATCCGCCGGGTATGGCGTATGTGCCGTGGGTGGCGGCCAATGCCCAGTCGATTTTGCAAGGCGCCTATGACTGCGCCGAAGCTGCCGGTCGCGGCGATCCCGATGGCTTGAAAACGCTCTACGATTGTCTAGCCCTGGAAGTGCAACTCTGCAACCAGATCGGTCACAGCCGTCCGGAAGAGGGCAGCGAACATTTCTTTGCCTACGCCGTCGAAAATGTGCTGGGGCACGGCTTGCCCCACGGCGACCTGGTGGGACCGGGCATCCTAATCGCGGCCCAGCGCCAGGGCCAGGAGACCACGGCGTTGGAACAGGCGCTCAACGCCTGCCACATCCCCCTTAATAATATCCCGCCCAGCATCATTGAACAGACCTTACACGGGTTACCGGCCTACTGTGTCAAACATAAGCTCTGGTATTCACGGGCGCATGAACCGTGAAGATTGACCCATTTGGGCAGTCAGTATTTGCGTTAACACCGATAGGAAAGAGCATGGTTTTTATCCGTGTTTCTTCCTATCGGTGTTACCTGTTTTAGGCTTCTAGCGTTTTTCACAGGGCGGATCGAAGCTTGGTTGGCGCCGTGATGATGAGACTGTTCACCGCATTGCAAATATCTGCTGCGGGTTTAGGAAAAAGGGCGGTACAATCGCTGGGATATTGGAGAGCGGCAGTAACTCCGGCGGCAGTTCAATCCCCAGTACATCTTGCATAAAGGCGCGGCGCTGTTGACAGCGGGCATAACAGTCAGGGTACTGCGTCGCCAACGCCTGTCGCAACGCTTCATCCGCGACCACCACGCCATCCTCGGCGCGTGTCGAATAATAGACCGGCGATGACGGAATAATATCCACTTGGAACACCATGCCCGATTGAATCAAATCCGTTGAACCGGCATAGATCGGCGAACTGAGCCACTCATCCAGGTGAATCAGATGGCCGGGGTTGAGGAAGATGCCGTAGCGGTCGAAGGGCAGCCGTTCGTCGATCAAACGGGCCAGTTCACCACCGGGCGTGCCGATGCGCAACCGGCCATACCATGCGCTGATGGCGGCAAAGTAGGGGCCGGCATAGTTGTCCACATAATCCTGCGCGGCCAGGGGGAGATCACCGGCGTCGGTTGCCACCCAGCCGGCACGACAACTGTTGCTGCCCCAATAGGCCAGATTGGTAGAGAGCGGCTCACCCCGGCGAATCAGCTCGCCGCTGGGGCTGCCGAGACCCAGGTCGCGCCGGCCGCCGGTGGCAAAGGTGATATGACAGTTTAACGGCTCGCCATTGATCTGGGCCAGTTGCACCACCGCGTAGTCGGTCATGCCCTCACGCATCCCCAGCAGCATCTGTTTCATACCCTCGGCGGCCAGCACGTTGGTGTACTCAAAGTAGGCGATCTCTGCTGGTGAACAGAGGGCGCGCAAGCCGTCACGCGGATTCATGAGCAGACCAGTGACGTTGACCACCTGTTGCCAACCGGCCAGGCTGCGCAGCGTATCGACCAGGTAGGCCGGCAGGTCAATGGCGTGGACGCCATCGGGCTGTTCGGCGTCGGCAAAATATTTCCAGCCCACACAGCCCACGACGGAACTGTTGCCTATCCCTTCGCCGGCCAGAATCGCCTTGATCAACCGGCTACGTCCGCGCGGTTGGTTGAGCAGGGAGAAAGATTGGAACAACTCCCCGCGCAACTGCCCGGCGGCATAGAGCGGGCTGACACCCAAATAGCCATAACATTCATTACCCACCACTAGGAGCGGCGTTGGCGCTGTACCGATAATCAGCAGCGCCTCTTCAAAACGGGGGTCAAAGCCGGTGAGATAGGCCAAGTTGGCGAAATGCTCCCGGTCGCCATAAACCACCAGATGGGTCAATCCCAGCCGCGCCATCCTTGCCCGCGCCGCCGCGATACGTCCGGCAAACTCAGCTAGTTCTGGTCGCGGTGGCGGCGCGGCCATGCCAAAATTGGGCCATTCGATTTCGATCAACTGATGCGTTTTGTTTGTCATAGGTCTTCTCTGTAGTAGGGGGATGTGCGTAATGCTTGCTGAACCGGTGAACTCCTCCCATAAGGACACTTGCGTTTAGCCTGGGGGTAGCTATTAAGTCCGCTCGGAGCCGGTCTGTGACCGGCGCTCAAACGCCGGTCACGGACCGGCTCCGAGCGGACGGTTACGCTTGGGGGTGAGTAAGCTTTTTCGCCCCTAAACTCAGCCGTCCCTACGAGACAAAAACAGATGATTAGCTGCCATTATTTGGGTTTCTCGGTGTAGGGGAACCAGCGGTAGTAGACGGCGGTAATGCGGCCTAGTTTGATTTTGTCTGCCGTGAGCGGCGAATTGGCGCCGATGTAGTCAGCCACCACGTCGGCCATGATAAAGCCGGTATCCACTTTGTCCTGCCCTTGGGTGAAGGAGGCGTAGCCATCACCGCCGGTCAACATAAAGTTGTTGGTGGCGACACGATAGTTGGCCGCGGGGGCAAGGGCGACAAAGCTGCCGTCATTTTGTTGAATTTCGACTTTGAGAACGCGCTGATTAGCCGGATAGCCAGTCGTATAGGTGAAACGCAGCCCGGCCACCTGTGGGAAGCGCCCGGCCACCAGTTCAATCTGACTGACGCCATTCTCTAACGCCGCCAAGAGTTGCGCGCCGGTCAGCGTCACCAGGGCAATGGTGTTGCCAAAGGGTAACACTTCCAAGACATTGCCCACCGTGACATCACCAACATTGATCGGGGCGCGAATGCCGCCGCCGTTGGTGATGGCCACTTGGGCGCCGTCATTGCGCGTCTTCTGGAGCAAGACATCGGCGATCAGGCTGCCTAGATTGGTTTCCCGCGTGCGTACATTGTTGCGCACCCCGTCCAGTTGCACTTGCGTCTCACCGACCTTCTGCTGGCGTAGAACGTCGAGCGGCGGTTTATAGTCGGTGTTAATGCGCGTTTCAATCGCGGCATTCGGCTCAATATAACCGGCTTTGGTCGAATTGGCGATGACCTCAATGGGCGTGCCGGTTAGCTCGGAGACGCGCCCTTGCTCATCAAAACCGACATCAAAGACGCCCAACCAGCGCCCCCACTCCCAATCGGTCAACACCGGGACATTATCGCCGGCGCTGTTCGTGACAGGCGTCGGATATTCGCCTTGCTTGTTCGGTTGCGGCCCCAGCGGCGTGTGGCTGTGACCACCCAAGAAGAGGCTGATGCCGGCGGTCTTGGCGGCCAACGCTTTGTCAAGCGGATAGCCGATGTGGGTGAGCGCGATGACGGCATGGGCACCCTGGCTTTTTAACTCGGTCACCTGGGCATTCATCAGATTGGCCAGTTCGGTGTTGGCGTCCTCCGGGTCCGGGTTGCCGACAAAGGTGATCCCTTCGCCGACATTGCTGAGAATCGCCGTATCCGGCGCCGTTAGCCCAAAGATGCCGATCTTCTTGCCGGCGGCGGCGCCTTTGCTCAGGGTGATGATGGTGTTTTTGACAATTTTGCCATTCAGCGGCGATGCGGCGGTGGTGTCAATATTGGCGCTGATCACCGGGATAGCGACCGCAGCGGCGACAGAACCGCCGGGATTGACCGGCGGTACAAAGGCGGGGTCGGCGGCTTTCGCCATAAAATCGACCAAGGCTTGGGGGCCTTTATCAAATTCATGGTTGCCGATGGTAATGGCCTGGTATTGCATCGCCTTGTAAAATTCCAGATCGGCCAGCCCGTTGTACTGGTTGAAGTAAAGCGTGCCCTGGAAAACATCGCCGGCGTCCAACAACAAGACATCGAGATCGGCGCCGGCGCTCTGGCGTTGGCTCTCGATCAAGGTGTAGCGGCGCGCAACACCGCCGTGAAGCGGTTGGGGTGGCGTTGCGCTGTCGAGGACTGGCTCAATCCGCGCGTGATGGTCATTGGTGTGGAGAATGCGCACTTTGAAGGCCGTTGGCCCGGCATCGGCAAAGGCCAGATGAAAGCTGCGATTGGCGTAGAGGGTTACGGCAACGCCGGCGGCTGCCATCTGCTTGAGAAAGGTACGACGTGAGATCGGTTGCATAGAATTCCTCTCCGGGTTGATTATGAATTTAGAGTTGATATTCACTTGTTATCACAGTCGGGGATTGCGCTTCGGTTCAATGTGTCGTCTTTGCCGGGCGTCGGAAGCACACTATCTCCTATCCGTGCTACAATGCAATAGACAGTCATTCAAATCATACAGATTGCCGAACAACTGCTAACATTTTCCTTAACGATGGTTAATGCCTGGTTATGCTTTAGCAGCGTTGCGGCAGAGGTGGAATTAAGTCAAAAGGAGTATACCATTTATGGCAGAAACAACGGAAACCTTAGAACGCGTTATGGTAATTGCGGCGCATCCTGACGATCCTGAATTTGGCTGCGGCGGCGCCATTGCCAAATGGGCGCAAGCCGGCAAGGCGATCACCTATGTGCTGCTCACAAGCGGCGACAAAGGCAGCAAAGATCCCAACATTCATCCTGGTCAACTGGCGACACAGCGCGAAACGGAGCAGCGCGCCGCAGCCAAAGTGCTAGGGGTGCAGCAGGTCATCTTTTTGCGTCATCCTGACGGTCTGCTGGAAAACAACCTCGATCTGCGCCGCCAACTGGCCGGTCTCATCCGCAAATTGAAACCCCACATTCTCGTTGCCATTGACCCTTGGCGGCGCTATCAACTCCACCCGGATCATCGCGCCGCCGGTTTTGCTGCCTTGGACGGCTTCTGGGCGGCGCGTGAATGGCACCTCTTCCCCGAACAACTCGACGCTGACGAGGAGCCGTGGCGTATCAAAGAACTCTACCTCTTCTGGACCGACTATGCCGATTACTACGAAGACATCACCGCCACCATCGACCAACGCATTGCCGCCCTCGCCTGTCACGTCAGCCAAGTGGGCGCCGACCGCCAGAAACTCGACGAACGCATCCGCGAACGGGCCAAAAAGACCGGCGAGGAAGCGGGCTTCGCGTATGCCGAAGGGTTGAAGCGAATTACGTTTTAAGGAAGACAAGAAGACAACAAGACAAGAAGAGGGGAGACAAGAAGTCAGCAATCAGAGATTGACGGCGCCGAGAACGAATACTATCCCCGCGCTTCTTGTCTTCCTGTCTTCTTACCTAGAGTAGAAAGTGAAACCAATATGCATCTATATCTCATCCGCCACGGGCAGAGCTATGTCAACCTGCCGGAGTGGTTGGGCAAAAACAGTGACGAGGCGTTGACCGAACTGGGGCAGCGTCAGGCGGCGGCATTGGGGGCGTGGTTGCCGGATCATGTGCCGGCGCCGGCTGTACTCTATGCCAGCACCATGCGCCGGGCGCGCGAGACGGCGGAACAGGTGGCGCTGGCCTATCATTGTCAGATTCGCTTTGATGACCGGCTACGTGAAGTGGGGAGCAACCGACTGGATCACACCCCCTGGAGCGAAGGGGAACTGCCGGCCAAGTATGCCGAATATTGGGCGACGGCGCGCCCCTTTGCGCCGGCAGCTCTGCCCAATGAGTTTAGCGAAACCTATATGCACTTCCGCACACGAGTGGGCCTCTTTGTCGAGGAGATCACCGATCGTCACCTCAATCAAGTGGTGATGGCGGTCTGTCATGGCGGTGTTATCGATGCAGTCTTTGACCATATTTTCAATGTCGGCCCCTGGCGACGCTGTGAAATCTGGACGCATAACACCGGGATCACCCACTATGAACTGGTCGCCCATGCCGGACGCGAGGTGTGGCGGTTGCATGGGCACAACCGTACGGATCATCTCGCCGGGTTATAACAAATTGCAATGTTTGATGAGGTGAATACAATGCCCGATCAGCCCAACCTTCTCGTCATTATGACCGATCAACAGAAGGCAACAGCCAGCCATCTCTATGGCAACCCCTTCTGTGAAACGCCTAACATGCAGCGCCTGGCCGATGAAGGCGTCCTCTATCACCATGCCTTTACGCCCCACCCTTTGTGTGTGCCGGCGCGCATCTCTTTCTGGACGGGGAAATATCCCCATCAACATGGCGGGCGGCGCAACGAAACGCTCATGCCCGCCGGCGCCGCTCACATCTGGCGGCTCTGGAAGGAGATGGGCTATACCACCGGTCTTATCGGCAAAAATCACTGCTTTGTCACGCCGGATGATCTGGCGCTCTTCGATGTCTACTGTGAAATCGCCCACGGCGGCCTGCCGCTCAACTCGACTACGAAGGGCATGGAGTGGTTTCGTCCGCCGGCCGGGATCAACGCAGCCCATGAGCTGCGGCGCACCATGACGCCGCAAAATCCCCGCTTTGCCTATGCCACCTCCGATTTTCCGCTGGAAGATTATTCGACCGGGTTGGTGGCCGGTCAGACGGTGCGCTTTTTAGAACAGCAGCGCGACCAGCCGTTCGCCCTGTGGGTCTCCTTCCCCGATCCCCATGAGCCGTGGGTCTGTCCGGCGCAGTACGCGGCCCTCTTTCCACCGGACAAAATCCAGTTGCCGCCCTGGCGCGCCGGGGAGTTTGACGGCGACGATGCCCCGGAACGCAATCGCGTTCTCTATCAAATGTTGGGGGTGCGTGAAGATAAAGTTGAAGATGTGTATGGCCTGCTGGCGGTCTACTACGGCATGGTGCGTTTTATCGATGATGGGCTGGGCCAGATTCTGGACGCCTTGGAACGGCTGGGCCTGCGCGAGAAGACCATTGTCGTCTTCTGTTCCGATCATGGCGACTTTATGGGCGAACATGCCATGCAATGCAAGGGTGGCGTCTTCTATGATTGTCTGACCCGTGTGCCGCTCATCGTTTCCTGGCCGGGACAACTGCCTGCCGGCGTGCGTGATGAGAGCATGGCGAACTTGATCGATGTCGTGCCGACGCTCCTGGCCCTACAAGGGGTGACGATCCCCCGCACCATGCAAGGTCAACCCTTGCCCACCGTAACGCCCACAGCGCCACGCGACGCCACCTTTGCCGAATATGGCGCCGGCGGTCCACCTTTTCGCCTGACTGATCTGGCGCAGATGGCAAAACCGTGGGGGCGGCATACCTTGCTCCAATCGCTGCGCTGGCGCGAAGCCGAAGGTCGCCGCAAGATGGTGCGCACGCGCGACTGGAAATATGTCCACGATCCAATGGGTGACCAGGACGAGCTTTACGACATGGTCAATGACCCGTGGGAGTTGTCCAACGTGGTCAACGCGCCACAGCACCAGGCTATTGTCGCCGACCTGCGCCTGCGCCTCGCCGATTGGGCGATTGCAACCGAAGATGGGCAACCTGTGCCCTTGCCCTGATCTTCCCCCTCACGTGGCGTAGGCGCGCCCCGTGCCGGGGCGTTTGCGCGGTCGCCCCTCACGGGGCGCGCCTACGCCTCAACTCTGCGTCATCACCTTTTGTGTGTGAGTGGCAGAAAGAGGCTATACGACGGGTTATAGACCGGATTGATCCGCATCTGCCCCGCTTGCCCTTGGTAGCGCCAACTGATAGTACCGCCGGTGTGAACAATCGTCTCGGTAAGCGGTGGTTCGTCGGGGCGACGGATGCGGGTGACAACGGCGGTCGTCCCTTTGGCAGCTAGGCCGCCGCCGGCGCGTACGCCATAGTCGCTGTTGGTGATCGTCTGCGTTGTGGTGACCACAAAGGTGTTGGTCACGGTGGCCCCCGGCGCCAGGGTCGCCACATGCCAATAGACCAGGTCACCGCTCTGTGTGCCGCCGGCAATGTAGTGCGCATGGAGCGGGATGGTGTCAGTGATCAGCAAGTTGGTCAGCGTGGTGGTCGTGTGATTGGTAACAGCTAGGTCATAGCGGATCAGCTCATTGACAATGGCCTGCGGCGGCCCTTGTTTGCGCATGATCAAGCCGCTGCCGGATGGTATTACCGCCCCCCGCCGGAGCCGATAGACCAACTCCCCCCGTTGAAAGGGTTCGATGGTTAAGGGAAAGCGCCACTGCACTTCTGTCCCCGCGCTGGTCTGCTCCATTGTCACCAAAGCATCGCTGGTCGTTCGCAAACTATCGGGCAGCCAGGTCAATTGTGTCGGCAGTAAATTGACGACCTGGACATCGGTCAAGGAGTAAGGGCCATTTTGGTAGCTGATGGTGTAGGTGATCTCGCCGCCGTCGGTGATGGGCGTTTGCGGGTCATTGGTCAGGCGCACCCACTGTATGCCCGGTGTCGGCATGGCGGTCGGGGTGGGTGAGGGGAGGGGTGTTGGCGTTGCGGTCGGCAGCGGCAAGGGCGTTGCCGTAGCGGTGGCAGACGGGATCGGCGTGGGCGCCTGCCACTCGATCACCAACTGGGGACGTTTCCCCGGCTGTGCCTCGCACTCCGCCGGCTTACAATCCTTGCTCCAAAAAGCGCGCTCGCGTTGGGCGCCGCTTTCGTCTCCGGTCAGAAGCAAACTTATCGTTTGACCACGCGCCGGGTCGGCCAGCCAGTGCTGCACCAGATCGCGCAGATCCCAGTGATACCAGCCGGCTTGGGCGCCCACAGTCGTCGTCACTGCCCCTTCGCTTAGCCGCGTCAACTGTTCATGTTGCTGCCAGGTGATCGTCTCGTTCCACTGGCCGGTCAGCCGGCTGATTTGGAGCGCCATCGGCGTGTCATTGGCCGGCATCGCGCGCGCTAGATAGAGCGACAGGTGGGCCGTGGTAATTGTGCTATTCGCCGGCAGGGCAGTCAAGTCAAACTGCAAAAGCGCCCGCTCTTTGCCATAGCTATCCACTTGGTTGTAACCGACCCAAAAGACGCGCAGGTCTGCCGGTTGGCTCTGTGTCGGTCGTCCGGCCGCGACATAGGTATCGGCCACCGGTTGCAGCGGTGCAGTTTGGGAAAAAAGCTGCGTAAATGAGAGCAAGGCCAGCGCTATGCTACCGAGCGCTACCCCAAAGCGTGTGTTGGTCCGGTTGTAAAGAGAGCATAAAGCCAATAAGGGTATCATCTTAACAAGTCTCACGATCCGGGTTGCACCTGGGCGCCTGATCCGGCCCAGCAAAATAGAAGGTGCGCTCCGGGCTGAGTAAGGTTAGACGGGAATAAGGCTCAACTGTCACCAACAGGACGCCCCATTGGTAAGCCCCCGGTTGAATGATGCCGGCCTCGTGGAGACCGCGCAATTGCACCGTCAGCGTTGCGCTCTGATCCGGCGGCGCAATCCCTAAGCCGTCGGCTAACGGCGTCTGGCCTGGGCGCCAAACAATCACCTCATAGGCTTGACCGGCCGGCAACGGCGTTTGACCTTGCCAGGCAAAGGTGAGCAGGTCGCTGCTGCTGGTCTGCTCCGGCGGCGCCAGTAGGGTGACACTGTCAACGACGGCAGGCCCCGCAAGCGCCGATTGCGCCGATTGCGCCGGCGTATTCCCCACTTCCGTCGATATTGCTGTAGCCGCTGTTGCTGAAGTGGGTAGCGTTGGCGTGGCGGTCGGTGGAACCGTTGGGGTTGCGGTTGCGCCGATGATGGTCGTAGCAGTGGGCAACGCGGGCGTGTTGGTCGCTTGGCGGGTGGTTGGTGTTGGCGACGGCGGCGGCGCTTGCGTTGGCGTCGCCGTGGGCATAGCTGTATTGGTGGGTGTGGCCGCAATGGGCAAGAGCGCCAACGGCGACATCGTTGGCGTTGCTGGCGCCACAGTTGCATTGAGCGCGACAACGGGCACACCGGGGGCAGGCGTTGGTTGGAGTAGTTTTGTCCGCGCTTGCCGCTCTACTTGGGGGCGCGCCACCTGGGGTTGCTCCCCCTGGGCGACCGGGGCGTCGTCGGCGCTGCGTACCAGGGCCGGCGACGCTTCTTGGGGGACTTGTTCGAGCGAGGCGCTGGCCAGTTGGATGGCTGTTGGCGTGGGTTGCTGCAACAGGATATCAGCGGCCACAACCGGCACCAAAGCTGCGGCAGCGGGCGTACTCTCGATCACCGGCACAACGACCGCAGGGGGCGCACTATCGACCGCCGGATTGACTTGTGGCAGTTGCCCAGCAACATTGACATCCACATTCACCTGCACCGAAGTGCGGGCGCCAGGGGTGGCGACAGCATTGTTGTTCTCCAGGGCGGCAGCCGTATCATAGAGAATGGGCGGCAAGTCGTGTACAGGTGTGGCGCCCCGTTGGAGGGTGAGCCATTGTTCGAGTTGCTGGTTGACAAAAATCACACCCTGCATGGCCGCTGTTACACAAAAGAAGATGAAGAAGACCAGCGCTACCTGTTTGACGGTTTGCATCGCCCGATCAACGTGCCAATGCAAGGCAATCACACCGGGGGTTTGGCCTGTTCGATGCAAGGTTGTGTCGGCCAGATGGGTCGCCAGCCGCTCTGGTCGTCGAGTGTAGATCAGCGCCGGTTTGATCGTGGCCAGGGGCAATTCCGTGGAGCAGAAGATCACACTATCGCCCGGCGCCAGCAGAAAGCGATCCGTGATAAGATAGGCGTGGGGCGTTTGCGCTTCGGCAAAGAGGGCGGCGGCGGTCGGCAGTTGGTAGTCGAGTTGCAGTTGCAGCGTTTGCCCCAAATAGGCCGCACGCGTGCGCTCGGCCTGGAGCAGCACCGCCACCTTTTCATTACGGATGATATAGGCGCCCATCGCGCCGACGCAGGTGAGGTAGAGCGTGTTTTTCACCAAGACGCCGGCAATGATCCGGGCGCCCTGTTGTTCGTTATACAGGACCACATTGGCCTGCCGGAGCGCTTCCACCAGCCGTCGCACCACCGGCAACGCCGTCTCTTGCTGCATGATCCGGCGGATCAAGCGCAATGCTTGATGGCTGCTTGGCGCCACCGGTGGTTCGCCGTCAGCCGGAATTGTCGCTCCGGTGTCATCAACGGCTTCTGCCAATAGCAGTACGTGGGCGACATCAAATAATTCGGCCTGTGCTGGGCGAATGGAAAAGGCGCTAAAGGCCAAGCGCGACTCCGGCTGACTGGGCGCCGTGCGCACGAAATAGTGAGGATTCATTCCCTACCTGCTACCTGCCCCGATTGGCGACAAAAATGTATTCCACGGCGCCCAACGTAATCCGCGTCCCGGTCGTTAGACGACATCCTTCGGGCGGCACCGGCGCCCGATCCACCAATGTGTTGTTAAAACGGGCGCGATCAAAAATCATGAATTGGCCATTTTGCTGCTGAATCACACAATGTTCTTCATCAATCGACAAGCTGCTCAATAGTTCAAACGCCATGTCGCCTTTGCCGGCCCCGCCGCCTACATCATTGCCCAACCGGGTGGTTGCCGTATAGAGCGGAATCAGATAAGGCAACCAGGCTTCGTTTCCGCGCGCCAGCAGCAAGAGCGCCTTGGCTGGTTGGTACAACTGAGGCAGGGCGGCGCCTTCCATACGCGAAGGTGTTTGTTGCTCCTGCGGTAAGGTGCTACGTAAGACTGGGCGACCGCGGCCACCCGGCGCATGTAGGGCATGATGGCGCAACAACAGCAACGTTGTGAGCGCGGTGATCAACAACGCAACGCCATAGGTTTCCAGAGAAGGCATGAAGGTCGCATAGAGCCAATGCATACGTTACCTCAGGGTTAAGGGCAAAAATTGCGCCGTCCGCGTTATGCCAAACGGCCCGCGCGGCGTCTCGGCGCCATCCGCCGTGGCTTCGATCAACCAAAGCTGAAGTTGCTCCAACGGCGTGGCATAGACCGGGTTGTAGGGGATCGTGACACGATAGAAGCCGCCGGTGCTGCCCTGGCCGGCAATGATCTCACGGGTTAGCATTTTGGCGTCCGTCCCCTCCGCCGCTGTCCCGCCGGCCAGATAGTAGCCGATGGTCTCATGTTCACTGGTCGTCTCCCACTGGATGACCAATTGGCCGGATTGAAAGGTGGCCTGGAAGCTGCTCAAGGCAATCGCCTTGGGTTGAAAATACATGCCGGCATCCCAGTGCTGTCCATGCTCGCCACTGTTCAACGACAGTAATGGCGTGCGCCCAGTCGGCGGATCGACATCACTGTCCCGTTCGTCATTGATCCCTTGATCTGCAAGCGTCGGCACATGACCTTTGTAGGAAAGAAAGGCCAGACGATAACGACCGGGCGCCAGATTGGCGATCTGGTAGCGCCCTTGGGCATCGGTGACGGTGCTATGGCGCACCTGCCCTTGCTCATCATAGAGCTTGACCGCAACCGCCGCAATAGGCTGTTCCTGGCTATCTTGCAGACCGTTGCGATTCTGATCCTCCCAAACGCGCCCCGATACGGTCGTCGGCGCTGCCAGGCTGTTATCGGCTGCCGGGAGATAGAGACCACTGTCGCGCACAGTCACCGCACCCGGCAACAAGAGGAGGGGCGCTGTACGACCGCTCGCTGGGTAAAAGTCATTGGCGCGCGCGCCGTCGCCCCGTCCCTGCGGACTGATGGCATAGCCAGCCGGCCAGTGGATCGCCAGCAGATAGTTATCGGCGGGCAGATTGGCAAAGCGATAATTGCCGGCATCATCGGTCATGGTGCTGGCGATCCACTGGCGCGTGCTGGTGAGCAGATCGACTCGGACACCAGGGACGCCCCCTTCGGCGCCCTCTTGTTGCCCGTTGCGATTTTGATCTAACCAGGTGCGGCCACGGAACAGGCCGGTGGCGTTGGCTTGGTAGAGACCAATGCGCCAACTCCCGTCGTAAGCGCCCGGCGCCAGGGTGATCGGGCCGGTGCGTGCGTTGGCCGACGCCATTGGCTGGTTCTCGCTTGCACTCCCACTCCCTTGACCGACAACCGTCATGGCATAGGTAGTCGGCGCCGTAAAGCTTAACTGGTAGACGCCGGCCGGGAGATGCAGAAAGTGATAGCCGCCACTGTGATCGCTATTAGTCGTTGCCACAACGCTCCCACTCTGATTCAGCAAGGTGATAACAATCCCGCCCATTCCCTCTTCGCTTTGCTCTTGTCGCCCATTCTGATTCCGGTCATACCACACTTGTCCACCCAAGCCGCCGCTCTGTTGCTGGGGCAGCCAGAGACCGACATCCATGGCAGCGTGATCAACGCCCGGCGTCACTGTGATCGGTGCTGAACGGGCGACGCTGGCTGTCACCCGCACTGCATCGCTATCGAAGCTGTCATCACCTTGGTCGGCAGCGGTAAAGGTGTAACCGGGAGGGGTCGTAAATTCCATAAAGTACCTTCCCGCCAACACATTCGCAAAGGAATAGTGACCGTCGCCGTCACTCCGCGTTGTAGCAATGGGCGCCCCGCTGTCGGCATTATACAGGGTGATAAAGAGACCCGGTACACCCGTTGCTCTGCCTTGCGCCTGACTATGGATCTCGCTGCTATCCTGAATGCCATCTTGATCGAGATCAAACCAGACAAAATCACCTAACGTTGCACCCTGTGCGTGAACCGTCTCGGCGGCGTCCAGGTAATTGGAGATGCCATCGCCGTCGTCATCACGGGCGGCGTTATTGCTCACTTCCGCCAACGTCGGTAGCCCATCTTCATCATCATCTCCATCCATATAATCAGCACGGCCATCGTGATCAGAATCGTGACAAACGCCTTGTGGGCATTCCTGGGCATCAGGTAGAGTGTCATTATCACTATCGCCAGCCGGACCAGCGCTGTCAACCGGGTCCAGATAAGCCGGAATGCCGTCACCATCGCGGTCATCATCCGTTGGATCGCCATTCTGATTCACATCTTCTTGCGCCGTTGGCGTCGCATCGGCATCATCATCAGGATCCAGATAATCAGGGATGCCATCCTGATCGGTATCATCATTGGTAAGATCCCCGTCACTGTTGCGATCTTCCTGCCTGTCAGGCACCAGATCCCCATCCTGGTCTGATGGGAATTGACCGACGGTGTGCGGCTCTCCTCCATAGGCAGCGACGACATGAAGCGGTTTTAGCGATGGGAAGAGCAGCCAACAAAGACAACCGACTATGGTAATTTGCAGCAAGCGCTTGCGTTGTGTAAACATAATCATTGACCACCAGGGAATGCTATCTTCAACATTTGTCGTAAGAGTAGCCTGTATAGCATAACTTAAGATTTTCTTACGATCAATCATCAAAAATGCTTAGACTTGCAAAACTTAGGGCACAGTAACAACCAGTGGTAAAAAGGTTTTACGCGCGAGCGGTGACGTCACATAAAATGGCCCATACCGATTTTCCTTGCCCGTTACTTCATACTCGACCAACCAAAATTCCATGGCTGTTGCCGGGCCATCGTAGGCTGGCCGATAGGGCAAACGCACTTCATAGACACCTCCTTGCGCCCCTTTGCTGGCAATGATCGCCGCAGTAAGTTCTTCGGTCGCTGCCGCAGAGACATCGCGGCTACGTAAGAGTCGATAGCCATAGGTTTGCTGCTCAAAAACTGTCACCCAACGGATGACCAATTCATTGTTCTCGACGGCAATTGTAAAGGCGGCCAACTCAATCACCTTGGGCGTAGCGGCCACGGGCGCCGACAAGCGCACACTGGCGCCGGGCGCCAATGATAACACAACGGCGGCACGTGGATCTTCGCTATACCCCTCCGGCGGCCAGACTGTCACCGCATAGTCCCCCGGCGGCAGATCGGGAAAGAGGGCCGCACCCCGTTGGTCAACCACCAGACGACTGACTTCACGGCCGGCGCTGTTGCTGAGGATCACCACTGCGCCCAAGACCACCGGTTCGCTAAGCTGGCGATTGTTGTCACGATTGGTATCATCATAGACATAAACCGTCGCCTGCGCGGCTTGCACAAAGCCGGCATCGAGCACCCGATGTTGATCGCCGCTAGCCAGGATGACTGGCGAAGAGCGGCCATAGGTGACCATGCCTGTGGTGAAGATGTCACTGTCCCTGGTCTCATCCGTACCTTGGTCGGGGCTTGTCGGATACATACTGCCGCGCGTCGTAAATTCCAACAGATAGGTGGCCGGCATCAACCCACGAAAGGCATAGCTACCGGTGATGGTGGTGGTGGCCGTCAACAAGGGGGTGGTGTTGATCTGCGGCGTAGACTCTGATGTCGCACTCAGCAGATAGAGTTCAACCAGAGTGAAAGGCAGGAAAGGCTCGTCCAGTTGATAGAGGCCGTCCTGATTCACGTCTTTCCAGACGCGGCCTGTAATAACGCCTTCGCTTGCTGTCGTCGCTGTTTGTGTCGATAACGGCTGATGGGAGAAGGCATGATCAGCCATTGCGTGCGCCGCTTTAGGGTGGGGCGCTGACGCCAATAACAAACTCCAGATCAGGATGTAGAGCAAGCAAGCTTGCCTCCATCGTTTTTGTCGGCGATCAATGTTGTCGCTCATGAGCTAGTAACCTCCTAATCGCTTGTACAAGACGCAATCAATAAATGGTCGTTGCCGTCGTTAATCTAGACGACAAAACGTTAAGGAAGTTATCGTTTGTTTCTGAGGAAAATAGAGTAAAGATGATAGTTCGGAGATAATGCCGATCTCTGTTTCGGCGGGGAACAAAAGTCGTAGAGAGGTAAGACAGTAGGCCAGTAAGTCAGTGCAGCAGCAGATCAGGCGCCATACCTGTTCTGAAAATAACAGGGATTTCACCGATTATGCCGATTCACGAATAGAAAAATCGGTGCAATCGGTGAAATCCCTGTTGCATTTTCATCGTTTGCGGCGCCGCTAAGGTATGTGGCTTGATGGGAAAATAACAGGGATTTCACCGATTACGCCGATTAGACAGAATAAAAATCTGTCTAATCGGCGTAATCGGTGATCAAAATCTGCTTCGCTCAACTGCGGAAAATGTGATAAGAAACGGGGTTTTTGGCAACAGGAGCCTTTTGGGTGCGGTTTCTGGCCGGCGCAACTTACTGATTCCGTAGATGAGCCAATCTGCTTTTCATGATTATGGGTGTGCTACCTTCATGGCGGCTGATCTATTTTACTTGTGCACCAGCGGGAGATAGAACGGCTTGGGTGTCCACATCATCACAGGCGTCAACGGGTCGCCGAGGAGGAGATAGACGGCGCGCGTCTCTTGACAACAGGGGGTCGAGGCAAAAAGAGTCATGTAGGCCGCGGTGATGAGATCACCCAAACGCGCCTGCAAGGGGGGCGATTGCCATAACTTGCGGTGAAAGCCTTGTTGCATCCAATCATGGCCGACGGCAACGGTGAGGCCGGCCGATCCCCAGACGGCCACAGCGCCGCCGTTGTTATGGCGCAAGAAGCGTTCATCAATGGTATGACCGCTGGGGGAGATAAAGACGAATTGGGCGGTAAAACAGGTCATCTCCAATAGAATTGACGGTTGCTCCCGATTCTTTAGTTCAAAGACATCGTTGGCATTAAAGAGATAGGGTGGCTCCAGGGCCGGGTTGGTGGTGGCCCAGAGCAGATGATTGCCATGACCATTGTAGGTGATCAAACCGGGGCCGCGGTTGATCTCCGCAATCGTGCGCAGGCGCGCTGTTCGGCCATCCGGCTCGCGCCAGGGGCGCGTCACCCCGTCGGCGGTCGGGTCATAATAGACGCGGCGGGTCTGGACTTGGGGGGGCTGCACAGCGCCAATGCCCATTGCCGGATCCCCCTCACTGATCAGATCCGAGAGGTAGGCAAAATCACCGGCCGGGTCTTTGGCGCCGTTGCTCTGAATATAATTATCAGCCACATAGAGCGCGGTCTGCTGGGTTGGGGGATGCGTTTCATAGTACAAAATTTTGTCAACCACAATGCGTAACTGCTCTGCATTCTGTACAGAGAGCCGCCCGACCGCAATGTCATCCAAAAAGCTAGGGTCCGCCGTCGTGTCGAGCGGGTCGGCGCCATCCAACTGGGCAAAACAGTTTTCGCAAGCCGTCTCTTTGATCCAGGGGTCAATGGGCGCCAGATAGGCGGGTAGTACATTGACATTGGCGTCACCGTTACGCACCTTCGTATAGTTGCGTGGGTCCAAGGTCGAGTCACCCACCAGAATGGCAGCAATCGGCGCCGGTTGCCAGTGGCTTACAACATAGCGCAAAAAGTTGCGAATGGCTTGCGGCGAGATTTGCCCATAACTCCAGCCATCATAAATGGCCTGGGGATCGATCACCTGCACCTGATAGCCTTGTTGCCGCCGATGTGCAACCAGCGGCGCCAATTCAGCTTGAAGCCAGGTTGGCGCAATGTAAACGGCATCTGCCCCACCCGCCGCGATGACATCCACCGGTGTATAGCGCAGAATCGTCGGCTGGTGCAGCGTGCCGGGGCCGGTGAGCAGATAACGCCGTGGGGTTGGCCCGTCTTCAAATTGCGCCTTGGGGCCGCCGGGGATTTGCACGATCACCGGCGCCGCCGGGTCGGTAATGTCGTAGAGCGTGCGGTCGGTCGGCATATTTTGCAATTGGTAGCGCCATTGTCCAGCCACGCCGGTGAAGGTCGCCCCTTTCCCGCCAAAATCCAGGTTGACCGGTTGGCGCCAGAAGAGCTTATCGACCCGAATCATACTGGGGTCTTGAACGGCAATCAACACCAGATCGAGCCGATCCGTCTGCACGGTGCGCGTAAAGCTCTGTTGCCAATTTTCATAGAAGTGATGGTTGGCCCAGGTGAGCGGCTGTATCTGATTGCCCAAGTTGACATGGAGCGTATGGGTGGCGACCGAGCGCGCACTACCGGTCAAGGTAAATACCGACGGCAGGGCGCTGCCCATCTCCAGGGGCAACGCCTGGGTCAAGGTAATGCTTTTGAGCGGATAGCTGGCCGGGTTATCGGGTTGGACAATCTCGATCTCCAGGCTGGCGCCAAACCAATGATCGCCGTCGATGCCGCTCATGGTCGATTCATAGATCTGATTCTTTTCCCAGATCCCTTCTTCATACGCGCTTTGGCGCAGCGTCGCCAATTTGGGAAAGGCATTGCGCAGCGTCATGCGTGGGTGCCCTTGCGGCGCCGTCGCCGGTTCGTTGGTCAGCCAGTAGGTATCGGTGATGTTCCAGCGGTCGCCGACTTGCAGACTGGCCGGCGCCGGTTCCGCATAGAAACGCACTTCGGTGTTGGCATCCAGTAACCCGTCATCATCACGAATTTCCAACGGACGGGGTGCGCCTTGCCAGGTTAAGAGCAATTGACCCAAGGGCGCGCCGGCGCTCAACCCGGCAGCCAGCAAGGCTGGCCCGGTCAGTCGTTGAGTGCCGGCGGCGCTGACGCCAATTTTGAAGGCGTTCTTGGTCAGGGCCGGATTGGTGGGAGCAACGGCCGGCGGCGACAAGGTCACGGGTTGGTTGGTAAAGCTGCTGAGATCCAACAACGACAGCGATGCGTCCGCTTGCTTAGTCGCGCCGGCAGCGCTGGTTGCCGCCCCCGTCGTGGTCAGCGCACGGGCGCCGGAGATGGTGGCGCGCCCGGCCAGGGCGATTTTGGTCACGCCTCCTTCGACATAGAGCGGGCTGAGGGCGACCACGCCTAAACGCAAGCCGCGCATCCGTCCTTCACGCAACAGAAAAACGGGACTGGTGGGCAGCGTGTGCCGTTCGCGAAACGTGGGGGGCGCCGGACTTTCCCAATCAGCCGCCGGTGGAACCAGTGCTTCTGCTGCCGGCAACTCGCCCGACCAAGTGGCCACTGCCAGCCCTTCCACCACCGGCGTCACTTGCCCATGATCCGGCAGCAAAACCGCTTCCAGGCGCATGGGCAACTGGAAGCCAGCCATGGGCGCTTGCGGCCATGCCTGCAAAGTCGCCCATAAGTGGTCGGTAGCTGCCGCGGTGGCGCCCGCGTTCGGGGCCTGATCAAGGCGCCACTGCAAAGTGACACCGGTTGCGGTTGCTGTCGTTTCATAGTGACTCGACGACGGGGGCATCGCTTGTTCCGGGCCGGTGTCTTTAGTTAATACTGACGCCTGGGCTGTTTGTGCTGCCGGCAAAAACAAGCTGCAACAGAACAAAAAGAGCCATAAGATACGCATAGAGATTCCTTTTGACATCCCGTAACTCAATACTTACCCCATTAGCGCAACACCAAAGGTAAGTAAAGGGCCGGCGTCGCGATCCGGATCGGGCCATAGAGATTCTCCTTGTTATCCACTTCCATTTCCACCAGCCAGAAGTGCAGTTGATCCAGCGGCGGGTCATAGAGCGGATCATACGGCATCGCCACCTCATAGACGCCGCCACGGCTGCCCTGACTTAAGACCAGATGGGTCGTCAACCGGGTGGCATTGGCAAAGGCCGCTGTGGCGCCGGTGTGAACATGGAAGCCGCGCGTATTTTCCTCCGCCGCCGTCACCCAGCGAATCAAAATGACGCCTTCTTTGGGCGTTGCCGTAAAGCTAACCAGATCAATCGCCTTCGGATCAGTCGGCACGGTGGAGCCCCGTTGCGCAATACTCAGATCCTGGGTCAGGCTGCCACCCGGATCAAGCGGCGGCAAAGTGATTGAATCGCCGGTGAGCGTCTCGAAGCCGGTGGGCGGGATGATTTTAATGGTATATTGCTCGGGCGTCAGGCCATCAAAGCTAAAGAGACCATCCGCATCGGCCACCACGCGGGCCACCTCTTTGCCACGGGAATCATAGAGAATGATCGTGGCGCCGGGAACCGGCAATTCACCCGAATCGCGCGTCCCGTTGCGGTTACGGTCATTAAAGACCGTAGCCATGATCACCGCCGGGAGGACAAAACCGGCATCCCGTTCAAAGAGCGCACTATCAAAGCTTGCTCTAATAACGTTGGTGCGGCTGGCGCGTTCCAACCCGGTGCGCACACCGTCGCTATCCACTGTGTCATCATTGTCCTGATCCGCTTTGGTCGGCACCATGTCGCCGGGGGCCGGGAACTCGACATAGTAACGACCGTGAATGAGCGCCGGGGTTAGGAAACCGCCGCTGCTGTCTGTGGTCATGGTCAGCAACTGCCGGCTATTGGCTCCCTCCAACCGATAGAGGTAGACCGGCAGATTGGGCAGCCGACTTTCATTGACCTGTTGCAAACCGTCGCCATTGCTGTCATTCCAGATCACGCCGCCAATCTTATCATTGGGGTCGAGATAGTCAGGAATACCATCGCGGTCATTGTCATCGTTGGTCGGGTTGCCGTCGCGGCTCATATCTTCTTGGGTGGTGGGCAGGCCATCGCCATCGTCGTCCGGATCAAGATAGTTCGGCACGCCATCCCTGTCAGTGTCCGGCCCCGGATTGGTCTCCGGGTTGTTGTCACCGTCCAGGTTGGCGTCTTCTAAAGGGTCAACCACCCCGTCCTGATCGCTATCTTGAATCGTACAATCGGCCGATGCTGCGCCATAGTTGCGAATATAGGCGTTGTTACGGTCAATGCCCAGCACGTCAATCTGGTTGCCCGGATTGGTGCCGACCGAGTTGGGCAGTTTATTGAAGGGATCCGTGTCGTTTTCAATCAACCGAACCACGCCACGGCAGTCGCCCGTATTGCGGAAGGTAAAGACCTTCACCTCCTGGCCGGCGCTCCATTCGTAGACGCCGTGGTCGCCGCCGCTAAAGGAGACGACGAACGAGATATAGTCCGCTGTCGGATCTTCAACCGGGCTGTCAATGCGGGAGTTCGGGTTCCACTGCGTACCAGGGACCGTACTGGCCAGATTGCTGACCGTAAAGCGATTCAATCCTTTGGCGTGCGGCACTTTGATCGTCACCTGCGCGGTCAAGGTCAAATTGGGCGCTTTGGGGTTGGCGTTGGGGCGCATATAGACTTCGTAGATACCACGGCGGTAAAAGATCCCAAACTCAATGCCAAGCGCGTTGTCGTTGTCAAGATAGTCCGGCGTGCCGTCGCGATCGCTGTCATCATTGCGCGGGTTGCCGTCTTTGTTGGCATCTTCGTCAATGGTCTTAATGCCATCACCATCATCATCCGGGTCGAGGTAATCGGGTCGGCCATCGTCATCGGAGTCGCGACAGGGCATACCCGTGGGGCATTCGGCGCCGTCCGGCACATTGTCCTTGTCGCTGTCACCATCACCGGGCGGGAAATCATCCGGGTCGAGATAATCGGGGATTTTGTCACCGTCGCTGTCATCATCACGTGGGTCGTTGTTGCCATTGGGGTCTTCATCAATCGTTAGGGCGCCGTCACCATCATCGTCCAGATCGATCATATTCCAGATCGAGTCATTGTCGGTGTCGTCATTGGTTGGATCGCCGTCGCCATTCACATCTTCATCGATGGTCGGCACCGCGTCGTTGTCGTCATCATTGTCGCGATAGTTGGGCGTGCCGTCGCCGTCAATGTCATCATTGAGCCAGTTGCCGTCGTTGTTGTAATCCTCAAAGCGAGTCAAAACTCCATCACCATCGTCATCTGGATCCAGATAATTGGGCTTGCCGTCGCCATCGGTGTCGGGGCCGGGGTTGGTGGCCGGGTTGTTGTCGCCGTCGCTGTTGGCATCCTCGATCTGGTTGGGGACGCCGTCGCCGTCGCTGTCGTTGTTGGCCGCCGGTGTACAGTTGGCCTTCCCCGTCTCATAGTTGCCGATATAAGCATTATCTTTGGCAATGCCCAGCACCGTAATCTGATTGCCGGGGTTGGTGCCGACCGAGTTGGGCAATTTGTTAAAAGGATCGGTGTCGTTGTCGATTAGCTCCAGCGCACCCAGACAAGCGCCGCTGTTCTTAAAACTAAAGAGCTTGATCTCCTGGTTGGCGCTCCATTTGAAGATCGAGCGGTCGCCGCCGGGGAAATCGACGACAAAGGAGAGGTAATCAAAACCGGACGCTTCGGTCGGGGCATCGACGCGTGAACTGGCGGCCCAGATCGTGCCGGGCACCGCGCTCTGTAAATTGGCAACAACAAAACGATCCAGACCAGTGCCATGGGGCGCCTTGATCGTGACCTGCGCCGTTAGGGTGAGATTGGGCGCACTGGGCGTGATGTCCGGGCGCATATAGAGTTCGTAGGTATTGCCGGTGAGGATCAGTTTATAGGCAATGCCCTGGGTGGCCGCCACGGCTGTGGACGGCGCGGCTTGAAGCTGCGGCGTGATTGAGCGGGCGACGCTCAACCACAAGGCCAGGATGCTGAGGAGCAGCCCTAGCTTACGAGAGAAACCGTTCATAAGTACCTCCAACAGAAGATAGATCGCTGACGCACGTAGGTGCGCTTGTGTCAAAGCAAAGTAAATGCAAACCAGAATTTTGGATAGCGCCGCTTATAAAAGCGTAATCGGGTTGGTCGGCTCTGCCGGTTTTCTATTTTGGTGCTATAGCAAGCCCTTTGGTTAAAAATTAAGAATAGGACTTACGCAAGACGAGAATCTGGGCGCCCAGAGGGTGCCCGCGCCATCTCTGGCGGCAGGCCGGCAGGATGCCGCGGGCACCCTCTGGGCGCCCGGCGTCTTGCGTAAGTCCTGAAGAATTTGTTTTGGTAATCGTAGGTGCGGTTTGATGAACATTACGAAAATAAAGTGGTAACTGTAGGTCATCGCCGCCGGCGTGACAAGTTCCAAGGATTACCGAAACAAGTAGCTAACCTTCATCAAACCGCACCTACGATTTTACCTGTGTATTGGCATCACGCTCATCAAAGTGCGCTACGCGACGTTACGGTCGAACAGCCAGCGGCATGTAGAGCTTCTTGGCTGCTTCTTCCTCTTGGCGTGGCGTATTGCCGTCGCTGCTGCAACTGGCGGCTTCGCCATAGTTGCCGACATAGGCGTTGTTGCGGTCAATACCCAGCACATCGATCTGGTTGCCGGGGTTGGTATTGGCCGAGTTGCCGCTGCGGGCAAAGGTGTCGCCATTGTCCAGCAGGCTGACGGCGCCGAGACAAGCCCCACCATTGGTAAAGGTGAAGAGCTTGATCTCCTGACCGGCCACCCATTGATAGGCACGGTGGTTGCCGTCAGTGAAGTTGACCGTGAACGAGATGTAATCGGCGCTGCCATCTTCGCTAGGGGCATCGACGCGTGAACTTTGCGCCCAGTCCGCCCCGTCGACGGCGCTTTGCAGATTGCTCACTTCAAAGCGGGCGTCGCCATCGGCATGGGGCGCCTTGATTGTCACCTGGGAGGTCAACGTCAGGTTGAGACCTTCCGGTGTGACATTCGGGCGCATGTAGACGGCGTAGGCGCCATTCTCGTAGGCCACCTTGAACTCGATCCCCGCTTTATCCGGCGACACTGGTTCCAGTTTGGGCTTGACCGCCGGCGCGGCAAAGACCGCCTGTGCATTCAGGGTCAACGCCAGCAAGCCCGTTAAGAGCATGGAAGACATCTTGAGACGATTCATGCGAAACTCCTTTTGTGATTTTAGATTTTGGATTTTGGAGTTTGGATTGTTATGCCACTGCGGTGACAAGCGCAAATCCAAAATCTAAAATCCAAAATCAGAAATACCTACTTCATCTGCTCATTGATGATGTAGTTCCCAGCCAGGGTCGTGTTCCCCGGATGGATAAAGACATTGGCCACAATGGTGTTGATGTCGTTGTTCGGGCCGGCAGCAATGGTGCGACCATCCATATTGACATCGGAAACCGCATAGCCAGGCACAATGAAGTTGGCATTGAGGCTGGTGTTCTGCGGGTTGCCCAAAACACGGATCAACGCCGGGTTGACATCGTTGTTCGGCCCAGCCTGGATCACCTTGTTGTCCCCGTTGGTGTTGCCGGCCCACATGGCATGTTTGCCGCCGATGACCACCTGCGGGTTGGTGCCGTGGACATTGGCGCCACCGGTGAAGTCGGCCACACCCGCCGCCGCCCCCAAGGTGACAGCGTTGGCCGTCACAACCGCCAGGTGGTTGCGATGGCGCACAACGACCAGGAACTGGCTGCCGGTCAACTCATTGAAGTTGAGCGTGCCGGCGCCGGTAGTATCAACCACGTCGCCATCGCGCTGCACCAGGGCGGCGCGCGTGGCGAGGACGGTGGCCGGATTGGCCGGGTCGCGCAGTTCGACAAAGACCCAGTCAACAATTGCATCGTTGCCGGTGACAGCCAGGACAGCAGTGGTGGTCGTTTCACCACCGCCGTTGCCCTTGGTCACATAGCCCAGCGCCCGATAGGGTTCGGCCAGCGGAATCAGAGTGCCGGCGCGCAGGTCGTCGCGCATGAGGCCGGCGCTGCTGCTGTAGGCGCCCTGCAAGAGAACCTTAATCGCCACCAGTTTGGCCGGGTTGCCCTCCATGTAGTCGGGCGTGCCGTCGCCATCCTGATCCGGGCAGCCGGCGGCGAAGTTCGGACATTCGATATTGTCGGTGATGCCGTCATTATCGGAGTCGTTGCCGTCGCCATCGGTGGTGCTTTCATCCTTATCCAGGTAACTGGGGATGCCGTCGCCGTCACCGTCGCGGGCGTCCTCATCATCCTTGTTGCCGTTCGGGTCATTCTGTTCACCGCTGGAGGGGATGCTGTCGCCATCGTCGTCATTGTCGAGATAGTTGGGCTTACCATCACCATCGGTGTCATCATTCGCCGGGCCGCCGCCGTTGATATCTTCGTTCTTGGTCAGAACGCCGTCGCCGTCATCATCTGGGTCCATGTAATCGGGCGTGCCGTCGCCATCGGTGTCGCGGCAGGGCAGGGTCGGACATTCATCCTTATCGGGAATCGTGTCACCGTCGCTGTCGCCACCGTCCGTACCGCCGGCGCTGTCATTGGGATCAAGGTAGGCCGGAATACCGTCGCCGTCGGCATCGGGACCGGGATCGGTGGCCGGGTTGTTGTCGCCGTCGCTGTTGGCATCTTCGTTTTTGGTTGGGGCGCCGTCGCCGTCATCATCGCTGTCGAGATAGTTGGGCTTGCCGTCGCCGTCGGTGTCATCATTGGTCGGGTTGCCGTCGTTGCTCGCCGGTTCCTCGTCCTTGGTCGGGATGCCGTCGCCGTCATCGTCGCCATCCATGTAATCGGGAATGCCATCATTGTCGGTGTCGCGACAGGGCAGGGTCGGACATTCGGTGGCATCGGGCACTTCGTCACCATCGCTGTCACCACCGTTGGGCGACACGGGGCCAGGATTGCCATCGGCGGGGTCAAGGTAATCCGGGATCTTGTCGCCGTCGCTGTCAATGGCGTCTTCGTCGTCCTTGTTGCCGTTTGGGTCATTGCCTTCATTCTTGGATGGGACGCCGTCGTTGTCATCATCGTTGTCGAGGTAGTTGGGCTTGCCGTCGCCATCGGTGTCATCGTTGGCCGGGCCGCCGCCGTTGACATCTTCATTCTTGGTCAGCACGCCGTCACCGTCGTCGTCCGGGTCCATGTAGTCTGGGGTGCCGTCGCCGTCGGTGTCACGGCAGGGCTGGCTGGGGCATTCAGCGGCGTCGGGAATGCCGTCGCCGTCGCCATCGCCGCCATCGGCGCCGCCGGCGCTGTCATTGGGATCGAGATAAGCGGGAATGCCGTCGCCATCGGCATCAGGGCCGGGATTGGTGGCCGGATTGTTGTCGCCGTCGCTGTTGGCATCTTCCGTCGCTGTGGGTGTGCCATCACCGTCATCGTCCGGGTCGAGATAGTTGGGCTTGCCGTCGCCGTCGGTGTCATCGTTGGTCGGGTTGCCGTCGTTGCTGACCGGTTGCTCGTCCTTGCTGGGGATGCCGTCGCCGTCATCGTCGGTGTCTTGCCAGTTCGGAATGCCGTCGTTGTCGCTGTCCGGGCAGTTGGGGAAGCCGGGCGTGGTGGGGCATTCGGTCTTGTCCGGCACGCCGTCGCCGTCGCTGTCACCGCCGTTGCCGCCGGGCGCGCTGCTGTCATCGATATCCAGGTAATCCGGGATCTTATCGCCGTCGGTGTCGCGGGCGTCTTCGTCATCCTTGTTGCCGTTGGGGTCGTTGCCTTCGGTGTTGCTCAACTTGCCGTCGTTGTCATCGTCATTGTCCAGATAGTTGGGCGTGCCGTCGCGATCACTGTCGTCGTTGGCCGGATTGCCATCGTTGGTCAGCGGCTGCTCGTTCTTGCTCAACACCCCGTCGTTATCATCGTCGGTGTCGAGGTAGTTAGGCGTGCCGTCGCCATCGGTGTCATCATTCTTGGGGTTGCCGTCGTTGCTCTGCGGTTGTTCATCTTTGGTGAGAACGCCGTCGTTGTCATCGTCGGTGTCGAGATAGTTGGGCACCAGGTCGCCATCGGTGTCGTCGTTGGTGAAATCGCCGTCGCCGTTGCGATCTTCATCGGTGTCCAGCACGCCGTCGCCATCGGTGTCAGCCGTAGAGCAGTCCGCCGTGCCGGTGCCATAGCGCCCGCTGTAGATGTCGCCATCGACCAGCACGTCGATCTGGTTGCCGTGGTTGAGGGAGCCTTGACCCCAGAAGGGATCGTTGGCATTGTCCATCAACTCAATCGGGCCGGAACAAGCGCCGGAGTTCTGGAAGGTGAAGACGCGCAACTCCGCATTGTTCGTCTTCCACCGAAAGGCGTTATTGCCGCCGGGGAATGACACATAGAAGGAGATGTAGTCATACGTATTGGCGCCTTCAACCACCCCATTATCACGACCGGCCACCGTCCAGGTTGTGCCTGTCACCCGGCTGGTCAGGTTGTTGATGGTAAAAGGGTTGGCCGCGTTATGCGGGACTTTGATGGTGACTTGCGATGTCAGCGTGTAATCGGAGGAGACCGCTGTGGGTTTCATCCAGACTTCGTACAAGCCGGCATTATAGGTCACCTTGAACTGAATGCTTGGACTCTGGGCTGCGGCGATGCCGGAGGTGAGCAGCAGCAGCAAGATGCCAAACAGGACAGCTACTTTGTGAAAGTGTTTTTTCATGCTTGCCTCTGATTGATCCAGGTTAATGTTTGCTTGCCTTGACGAGTCGGTTGCGCTTTCGTCAACGCAGCGAATTGCGTGCTGCGTGATTCGCGTAATTCCGTTGGAATTGTTAACCTTTTGTAATGCCACTGTCCTGCTTTTTGTGCTACCCTGTTGGTAGCGGGTCGGGCAATGGCAGTCGTTGAACAAACCCGCAGAAATCGAATGCCAACCGGAACAACGATTTGTTGGTCAATTCATACGCAACTCGTCAATCGCGTATGACCAGACGCTTTGTGTGCTTTGTGCGCCCAAGAGAAAACGGTCTAGAAAATCGCAACCCCGCTTGGCAATCAAACCAACCTTTGCTATGCTATCCACGGGAATTACGCTCGCCAGAGTACATTTCCGACCGAGGCAGCCTGTTGACGCAGGCTGTCTCTTTTTTTGCGCGTTTTTTTGCAATCTTGCTCCTTTCTTTCGCTCTATATCGTAGGTGCGGTTTGTAACCGCACGTTATCCGCTGATAGGTACGCTCTCCACCACTCGTAGGTGCGGTTTGCAACCGCACTTGTTCATCGGGAACCGTGCGGTTGCAAACCGCACCTACGATACCGGCAATAATTTGTCGCTCATCTACAGAAAGTGTGAGGTTTCGACCCGCCACACCTGTCAGGTTTCCAAAACCTGACAGGTGTTCACACTTTCCGTAGATGAGCCTAATTTGTTAATTTGCAAGTAACCGTACACGTTCCCCACAGCCAGTGCGGTTTGTAACCGCACCTACGAATCATGGTCATCTTCGGCTTCGCCCCAGTTGTAGTTAGTGATAGAGGCTGGCAATGACTATCCCCATTGTTGTGGATAGGCATTGCGTTGTTGCCAATGGCGGTAACTACTATGCACCCATGCTTCCGGTTTGTCGACAAGGCCATGATGAACAGGGTTGTAGTGGATATAATCCAGGTGGCGTTGGAGATCGTCCTCATCACGAATGACATGATCCCAAAAGCCCTTTTGCCAGAATTTCATTGAGCCGGTAACGCCAATCAGTTTCTTGTACTCTTTGGTGAAATTGGGCTTCAATGAGTGCATAATGTCACTAAAGTTACTGGCGCCGGTTGGTCGCAAGAGCAGATGAAAATGTTCTAGCAAAAACACGTACCCAAGCATGGTAAATGGATGTAATCGTTTCACTTCGCGCAGAGTTGCCAGCAACAGATCCAACGGCAGTTGCTGTTGAAAAACAGGGATGCGCCGATCAACCACTTGTGTGATGAACACGATAGCGTTGGGTACATAATAACGACGGATGTTCATAACCGGTTTGTCTTGACCTTGTTGCTTTGGTAATCGTAGGTGCGGTTTGCAACCGCACGGATTTTGGTAATCGTAGGTGCGGTTTGCAACCGCACGGGCACAAATAAACCAAGTGGCGATAAGTCCCGCTGTTTGGTTCCCAAAACCGCACCTACGATTGTTGCGAACTTGTGCGGTTGCAAACCGCACCTACGATTGTTGCGAACTCGTGCGGTTGCAAACCGCACCTACGGCAATTGCTGCTGCACAATATAATTGGCAGCGGTGGCGCTGTTGCCGGGATGAACGAAAACGCTGGTCAGCACGATGTTGACATCATTATTGGGGCCGGCGGCTAGGGTTTTGCCGTCCAGGTTGAGATCGGTGCGGCGGTAGCCGGCGAGAATGTAGTTGACATTCGTCGTGTAGTTACCGGGCGCCGAAAGGACATCGCCCAAAATGGTGCTAATATCGTTGCTGGGACCAGCACCGATCACATTGGTGTTGCCATTGGCGTTGCCGGGCCAGAGCGTCTGTTTGCCGCCGAGGGTGCGTTGGGCATTACTGCCATAGACCGCCGTGCCGGCAGCGGTGAAATCTACGGTGGCGGTTGTCGGTGATAAGGTCACCGCCGCCGCCGTCATCACGCCAAGATGGTTGCGATGTTTGACTGCGACATAGACTGTGTTGCTGGCTAACCCGCTGAAACTCAACACGGAGACGCCATCGACTCCCACGACATCGCCATCAGCTTGCAGGAGCGCGCCCCGGCTGGCGACGACGGTGGCCGGGGTAGCGGCGTTGCGCAACTCGACCAAGACCCAGTCCACAATCGCATTGGCGGTGAGAACGCTGCTGTTGCTAATCGTCGCGCCGTCGCCATAGGGGCTGACCAGCGGGAAGTCGGGCAGACGGCGCAGTTGGTCGCGCATGAGGCCGCTGCCGGTTTGGTAGGCGCCGCCCAGGATGACTTTGATGGGCAATGGGACTGCTGCCACGGTGGTGGCTGTATCGCGGTAGTCAACATCACCGGCGCTATCACTGTTGGGATAGGCTGTCGCCGGATTGGTGACGCCGGCGTTGACCGGGCCGTAGGCGCTGTCGTTGCTGTCAATGCCGTCATCCAGGCCGTCCTTGTCGGCGTCAGCGTTGCTCTTGGTCAGGGTTGCTTCGGTTGTGTCGTTGCCCTGAGCGTTGTCGCTGTCGGTATCCTTGTAGTCGGGGTTGTCAGCGCCGTCGCTGTTGACCGGCGTGAGACCCGCATCACCCGCACCCTCATAAGCGTTGTCGAGACCGTCGCCGTCGCTATCGCTGCCACTGGGGGCGACGTAACCGGCGGTGGTCTGCGCTTCGACATTGTCGGGGAGGCCGTCACCGTCGCTGTCCAGGTCGAGGGCGTCGGGAATGCCGTCGCTGTCGGTGTCGACGGTGAGCGCGCCTTCCACGCTGTCGAGCAGGCCGTCACCGTCGTCATCGAGATCGCTGCCGTTCACCACGCCGTCGCCGTCGCGATCACAGTCGCCCTGGCCCAGGTTATAGTTGCCCAGGAAATCGTCGCCGGGATCGCTGCCCAGGCCAAAGACATCGATCTGCTGGCCGGGATTGTTGGGCGCTGCGTTGAAGGGATCGCTATTCTCCATCAGGCTCACCGCCCCGGCGCAGACGCCGCCATTCTGGAAGGTGAACATGAGAATCTCCTGGCCGCCTTGCCAGTTGATGGCGCTGTGGTTGCTCGTGGGGAAGTCGAGGGCAAAGGAGATGTAGTCGGCGCTGGTGTCCGCCGCCGGTCCGTTGGTGCGTGAATTGACGGCCCACGCTGTGTCGGCCACCGGCGCGGTGACGTTGGTGGGCGAGAAGATGCCGGAACCAAGCAAATGCGGCGCTTTGATCGTCACCTGGGCGGTGCCGGTGGTCTTGGGCGCGTTGGGGGTGCCGATGGAACGCATCCAGACTTCGTAGCGGTTAAGCGCACCATTATAGACAAGCTTATATTCGATGCCCGCTACCTCGGCCACGTTGGTGACAGTGACGGCGATGGCCTGGTCATCCGTGCCGGCGCTGTTACTAGCGCGCACGGTGACATCGTAGACATTGTTGCCGCCGCCGTCGGTGGGCGCTTCATAGTCCGGTGCGCTGACAAAGCTCAGGACGCCGGTACTGGCATTGATGGTGAACTTGGCGGCATCCGCTCCGCCCACAATGCTATAGGTGATGGGCGCAGTTCCGCTGGCCGTCACGGTGGTCACGACGGTTGTGTTTTCGGGGATGCTGACACTGGCGTTCGCCCCGCCACCGCCACTGGTAATGGTTGGCGCCGTTGCCGCAGCAGTGACGGTCGTGTTGACCGTATTCGAGGTAGCTGACGAGGTGTCGCCACCACCGATGACGCTAGCCATGTTGCTCTTGACGCCTGTTGTCGTCGGGTTGACCGTCAGGTTGATGGTTGCCGTGCCGTTGACGGCGATGACGGTGCTGCTGGTGCAGGTGACAGTTTGTCCACCGGCAGAACAGGTGAAGCCGCTGCCACTGCCGCTGACAAAGCTCAAGCCCGCCGGCAGCGTATCGGTGACGGTGATAACACCGCTGGTGGCTGCGCTACCGGTGTTGGAGATAACAATGGTGTAATTGAAATCTGTCCCTTGTGTGGCCGTAGCGGGGGCGCTCATGCTTGCCAGCAGATTTGGCATTGCGGCGGCGTTACCCGTGCCATTGAGTGGAATATTGACGCTCCCTTCGTCGCTGTCACTGTTGGTAATCATCAGGACGGCACTCATCGCGCCAGCGGTGGTCGGGCTAAAGACAAGGTCAACTGTACAACTGTTTCCGGCAGCGATATTGGTGGGGAAAGTGCTGCCACATGTCCCGCCACTGACGGCAAACGCACTGGGATTTGTCCCGCCCAGGTTGATGTTGCTGATCGTCAAGGCCGCCAAGCCTGTGTTGTTGATCGTCACGGTCTGTGCCGCCGAAGTTGTACCGCTGGTCTGGTTGCCAAAGCTCACCGTAGCCGGGGTAACAGCGATCTCCGGTGCCACAACGGAATTGTTAAAGGTAAGACCAGTCGGGTCATTGGTGGTGTTGGTAGCAGCGTCATTGCTGTAGAGTATCCCGTTACTAGCCATTGTAGCAGGCAAATTGGCAAGCTGCGCCTTGTTATAGACAGTGCCTGGCGGCTCAGTCAGGGAAAGCAGCACATCGCCATAGAAGGTAATCGATGATTGGGGCGGTAAGGTCAAGGTGGCATTCAAGGTGTCGTCGGTGACGGTATCGGTCGCAGTGCTAAAGCTGCCCGCGCTGGCGCCGCCGCTTGCGGTTTCTACGCCGGAGCCGATCCACTTGCCAAAATTGCCGTTATTGGCTGTACCACTGACGCCGACATCGTTGAGAATATCACTAAAGGTGGCGGTGTACGTCTGACCGCCGGCCAGTTCATTGTTCGTAACCGTAAAAAGGTAGCGCACAGTTGCGCCGCGTGGCACCGAAGCCGCACTCTGCACACCGCTCGTATTGGGGTCGGTATCAAGGACTTTCTCAAAGGTCGGTCCCCAGGGACACGAAGCGCCATCTGCTGCCGAGACGGTCGAGCCGGAACCCAGTAAGGTAGCGACGCGTGTCCCCACGTTCACTCGATAGAGACGACCGCCACCAGTATACCCATATAGTTGTTGGTTGGTGTCAAAAGCGGCGGCAAAGAAAAAGACGCCGCCGCTTTCAGCCACTAAACCTGTTACCGCGCCGACGGTTGAACCGGTAATGGTGCTGGCGCCGGCATTATAGATAAACTTATAGAGGGTGCCGTTTCCTACCCCATACATCTCCCCGGTCGTCGGAAAGGCAGCCAGATCGTACAAACCGGGAAGAGTAACGCCGCTATAGGTGACATTCGTCGCGGCTTGGGGGACGCCGGAAGCATTGAAGCTGATCTTCTTCCAAACCGTGCCGCTGTCACTATAGAGGTAAGTGCCGTCGGGCAGAACCGTACCCGCATTACCGGTGGCAGCGACACCCGTAGAAGCGGATGTACCATCAGCATAGATGCGGCGTAAAAATGTGCCATCAGGCGCGTACATATACCCATCTTGTAGACGGAAGCCGGCGCCATTGTGACCGACTCCGTTAATACCACCGGGCGATAGGTTGACAAAGCTGACCGTGTCGTCGCTATTCACCACAATCTTGCCGGTAACCACCGCTGTGCTGGTGGCATTGACGCGGGTAATATAGACTGTGCCGTCACAAACGAAAGGGTCGGTGGCAGCAAGGGCGCGCTTTGGGGTGCCGAAGATCTGTTGTCCAACTTGTAATACCTGTGCGGCGGCTGTGGCGATCCAGGTGCTGAGTCCGGCCTGTTGTGTGGCCGCTTGCACCATCTGCGGGGTGGGTTGAATGACCGCCATGACTGCAATCAGTGGTAGAGTGATTTGGGTCAAGATGACCAAATAGGTAAGCAAAGTTGATAGTAGCCGACGAGATCGCCGGCCGGATGCTTGGTTCATGGCATTAGCTCCTGAACAGAAGAAGACGGGTTGTGTGATGTGTGATTCGTGCTTGGTAGTGCGTAAATTTTCGTTCGGTTGGGTAAATGGCGGCGCTATATGAATAGCCCGCACAGAATACAATCGGTGCCAGCGGAAAAAGAATAGGGCGACTTGACCGCATCGTGTGGACGATCAATTCCTGTAGCAGAGATGGAATTTGCTGATAGCAAGAAGAACAGGACTTACGCAAGACGAATCGCTGCTGGGAGCGCCGCCATCCCTGGCGGCAAGCAAGGCCGCCAGGGATGGCGCGGGAACCCACTGGGTTCCCAGCGTCTTGTGTAAGTCCTGAAGAAGCAGCACTTGGGCGCTTTGTGTCTGCCCAAACCGCACAGGGTGGTTTGGGGTAAATGTGCCGTCCAGCCATCTCTACTACCTCATGTAGGGCAACCCTGCCGCCGGCAACAACTCTCCTCTTGCGCAGAGGTGGGTGCTGCATCCCAAAGCGACAGAATTGCGACAGAGCCTGTTGGCGCAGGCCATGGTCGTTAGGAAAACGTCGGGTGTTGTGTGCGCCTAGCGTTTCCGGTGTGCAGTTTGTTCCAGCATGACACAATGGCGGTTGAAACCGTTTTCTCACCCGTCATACCAACATTATTCTAGCAACGGGAAAGCAATTTGTATATAGCTATGAAGTACCAGTTTTCGCTTGCGTCATTTGCTGCAATAGCTTCCGTGGATTAATAGAGGCGGCTGTCTACTTCGGCAATGGCGAGCTACGAACGAGCGGATATGTGCCAAAATAAAGAGCCGCCCCGGTGACTTCGACATGCGCAGTCACCGGGGCGGCTCTTTATTTTGGCATTCTGTCAATTACAAACTTTCTCATCGATAGATCGCCGACAGCGACCGTTCCACATACTGGCGTATCCGTTGCAGATCGCCAACCGGATCGGGCGCTGTGTCCAGTTCCAGCACAGCCCACCCTTGATAGTTCAAGTCGCGTAGCAGACGCATCCACGCCGGCCAGTCCACCACGCCGCTACCGACGGCAGTAAACCACTGGATCTGGCGATCATAGATCGTCTCATCAATCGGCACATCGGCCGGGGCGGGACCGGTGGCATCTTTCCAGTGGGTGATCGACAAGCGATCGCGGTGGCGCTTGACAATTGCTAACGGATCCGAACCGGCGACGGTAAATTGCGCCGTGTCGGGACAGAGGAAGACATAGGTCGGGTCGGTCAGTAACATAAAGAGATCGACATCGCGACTATTGCGAAACATGGAGAACGCTTCCGGGTGGACGGCCAGCTTGACCCCATACTTCAGCGAAAGATAGCCCATGTGGTTGAGCAGATCGGCCATCAACTCCGCTCGCTTGAGATCGACAAAAATAGGCGGATCGGCGTCGCGGCCGGCGCGCAAAGGCAGTGACACAATGAGCGAATCAGAGCCGCACGCTTGCAAAAACTCAGCATAGCCGGTAGCCATCTCTAACAGCACAGGGTGGTCGGCGGCATTGTCAAACTCGGCATAGCGATCCGTGCCGGGAATACGGGTCGAAAAATAGCCGCTGCTCAATTCCAGGCCATGATCGCGTAGCGCTGTGGCGAAGCCCTGCGCCGACCCATAGGCGTCACGGGCGCTATACCAATTGCCTGGCGCAAAGGTGATCTCAATCCCATCCAGCCCTGCCGTTTTGGACGCCGTGAGAATCTGCTCCCAAAAACGCAACGGCGCCCACCTGCCGCTGGTGAACAGATCGCGCAGGGCGCCCATCCCGCCGGCCATACCCCAAAAGTGGGGATCATAGAAGGTGACGAGATCGGTTGAAAATTTGATGTTGCGTGCTGTTGTCATGCGAAGCTCCTTGTTTGGGTCAATGGTGAATGACTCTTGCTATAGCATACCACAAACAACGCTCACGCCGGAGGGGAGAAAAGGCTGTAGGCGCCTAGAAGGCCAGGTTGCTTTCTAGGCGCCTAGGACGCTATGACATGTGCGGTAAGGGTAGCCGCGCCAATTATTGCTTGCTCACCTGTTGCACCGTAACCGGCCCGACGCCACCGCCGATCACGAGGTTGACCCGCTGGCTGGCGCTTTCAAAATCAGGGGAGATGTATTCACCATCACGATGGATATAATTGCCATCAACAACAACGCTGCCGATACCGGCGTCAGCCGTAATGTGCGCGGCCAGCGTGTCAGGCACCAACACCAGGATCTTGCCCACGCCGCCTTCAATCGCCGCTTCAAAATTGCCACGCGCCGGCAAGGTGATCTTCACTTCGCCGACCCCGGTGCTGACTTCCAGCCCGGTCAGGGTCAATTGTTCTAAATTGAGCTCAGCCGAACCAACCCCGGTGGAGACCGACAGATCGATTGGCGTTTCGCCATTGAGCCGCAGGTTCCACAGCCCATCTTCACGCCGGCCAAAGCTAGGCAGGATAAAGCTATGGGTGTCGCTCTTTAACGAATAGGTGGCAACGCCGCTATCAACGCTAAAATTAGTTTTCAACTCTTCGTTGTTGTGCAGGGCAATCGCCCCTTCAACCAACTGGCCGGCCGGCACACCGGCCGTGATCTGCATTTGGCTCACACTGGAATCAATGTTGACCCTGGCGCGTTGCGCCCCTTCCAAATTTTGCCGAATGGTCTGACCGCCGACTGACTCAAAGGCGTTGCTCTGGACATAGCCCAGCCACATCCCGCCAATGACCAGGCTGACAATGATCACCAGGGCGGCCAGGGCGCCGCCGTTGGTGCGCCGGCCCAGCAGTAGATCCAGCCCCGCCGCCACCAGAAAGAGCGGCCAGAAGCGAAAGAGCAATTCCCACAAATTGAAATTGAGAATGCCAAAGTTGCTCAGCAAGAGCAGCACCCCCAGCCCCACCAGAACAATTGGGCCAAAGAGACTGCCGCGACTTTTTTCGGTTGTCGTTACCATTGCTTATTCCTCCCTCCGCTCTTCAGGAACCCTGGGCAGTGGATCTGTTGCTAACGGCGTATCAGCTTTGTCGGGCGTCCTGCTGCGCCAGATCCAGTAGCCGCCGACGGCAATCAGCACAAAGGGCCACAGCACGTTAATCAGATTGGCTGAATTGGCGCCGACCAAAATGCCCATCACCATCAAGACAGCCGCCGGGATAAAGGCCCAAGTAAGTCGTTCCCCTGTGCGCGACCCAAGCAACGCTAAGACCAGGAAAGTCAACCCCAACCCCAGGAAGAAGACGCCGCCCGAATCGAAGCCGCGCCCGCCCACGTCGTCGATGCCCGCCACAACGGCCAGGGTGGCCATGACGCCGCCGGGGATAATGGCCCACCACATGCGTGGATTGGCGAGATAGACCATGATAAAGCCGACCCCGATTGAGCCGAGAAAGACCGAGCCGGTCAGCGGTTCGATAAAACGCGGCCCAAAGTTGTCTAAAAAGGTGACGGCAGCCAGTCCCAACAGGGTGAAGCCCGGAATCGCCGCCCACCATTGCTCTTCCCGGTGGGTTAAGAAGATGTAGAGAAAGACCAACCCGCCGACGCTGAACAGCCCTGTCCAGATCAGATCGGTCAATCCGCCAAACCAACCCAGATTTTGCAACAGGAAAAAGATGCCCGCCGCAATCAACAGAATGCCCCACAGTGCCGCATTGCGTGTTTCTTTGTTTTCTTGCATGGTATCACCCCTTGCGCTTCAGAAACTTAACAGAATATTGTCAGATTTTGCGAGGCAGGCTGTGTTGTGCGCACCTGCCGAACCGTCGCAGGTAGCAAGTGGCAAGTAGCAGGTTAATAGATGAGCGTAGCGGGAATGACCAAACATCCTGTTGCAACTCGCCACCAGTTACCTACGCATAATTGCTACTAATCAGTACGTACTTCCCTGTGGGGAGTTTCGCTTACTTTGTGGGCGAACAGGTTACCTTGGGTAAAAAATGCAGCTATGGGCGACGCCACTCCACCTGTAGGGCTTGCGGTTTTCTAAAGACGAGACCACGCGGTTGCGCTGCTTGGCGGGCGGTGTCCGTCTGTATTAATCGTAAGTGAGCCAGCCTTTTGAGCGCTTGTTCCAGCGCCAATTGCGCTTCTAGCCGTGCTAAATGGAGACCGAGACAAACATGGGGCCCCTGTGCAAAGGTGACGTGAGAACGCAAATTGGGCCGCCAGGGGTCAAAGCGATCCGGGTCGGCAAAGGTTGCCGGATCGCGATTGGCGGCGGTCAGCGAGACCCGCACCAGATCATCTTTCCGGATAAGGACATTGCCCAGTTGTACATCCGCGGTGGCATAGCGATCGACCACGGCTGCCGCCGGTTCCAGGCGCAGTGATTCTTCAACCACCGCCGGCAACAGGGTTGGCTCTTGGCGCACAGCTTCTAAAACCACCCCATTGGTTAATAAGTGGTAGAAAGCATTTGTAATCATGGCTTCAGTCGTTTCGATCCCGCCAAAGAGCAGTACTGCCGCATTCGCCACAATCTGATCAACCGACAGACCAGTCCCCGCACCGCTTGCTGCCGCCAGGAGATTCGCCGCCGGCTGTTGCGCCAGGATCGGTAATAAATGGGCGTGCAAAGCGGCAAAAGCGGCCTGCCCTTCGGCGCTGACCGGCTCACCGGCAGTTACACGGGTGACAGCATCCACAATAGCATCATACCAACCCAGCACGGTTGTCACCGCTGTTTCTTGTAGGCCCAGGGCGGTGATCATCGTCTTGACGGCTACCGGGCCGGCAAAGTCACGGCGTAGTTCGGCGCAACCGCGGGCGACAAGGCTGTCGAGGAGATGGTGGATATGGTCGGCCACGGGTTGCCGGAAGCAGCGCTGAACCGCTTCTAGGCGAAAGGGCCGTTCAAACGGGGTGCGGTGGCGTTGATGCTCTACACCATCTAGGGACAACATGCTTGGCCCGATCACTTGGGCGGTCGAAAAACCGGGGTGATCCACGGTATAACTTTTGCTGTCGCGCATGACCGCAATGGCGGCCGCGCGCGGCGTGACCAGCCAACCGTTGATTGCCGGCAGCCATGAGACAGGCTCTGTCGCCCGTAACCGGTGGAGGAGTGGGTGGGGATCGCCCTCAAGCTCAGCTAAGGTCACAGTCGCCCCGATAGGAAAAAGGGTATATTTATTCATGTTTTCTATTATATCTTATATCTATTTATCCGTCGAACACCTGAAAAGGGTAACGGGACTTGTGTTTCGTAAGTTCATCGTAAATTTCGGGGCCCATAATAACTGAATTTTATTCATTTACCCTCTTGACAGCGGTTGTTCTTTTTGGTATAATGAATGAGATTCATTCATTTATTGTAAAGGGACTTTATTTCATGGCCCGCACTGCTGATCCAACCCTGCGTTCCACTATCTTGCAAGCCGCGCGTACCATCTTTCAACAAAAAGGGTACGCCGATGCGCGCATGGCCGATATTGCCGGCCTCGCCAATATTGCTGTCGGCACCATTTATCTCTACTTTCGCACCAAAGAGGCGCTGGTGATGGCGCTGGCGGATGAATTTCACCGGCGGCTGTTGGAAGAGTCGATTCCAATGTTGCGGCATGGGAATTTTGCCGACGCCATTGCCGCTTCTTTACGCCGCACCACCGCCATTATGCGTGAGCATCAAGACCTGTTAGCCATGGTCTATCTACAGATGGGCCTGGCTGCCTTTACCGAACCAAGTCCAGCCGACGAGCAGTTGCTGGCGGCGCTCACCGACGCGCTGGCGGAACGGATGGCGCGGGGTGAAGCGCGACCCTATGACCCGACCATGGCCGCGCTGTTGATCACGGGCTTGGTGGAGCGGGCTGTGCTGACCACTTTGTTGGAAGGCGATGCCGGCATGGCATTGCTGGAAGAGACGCTCATACGCTTTGCCCAACATGCGTTGATTCCTGATGCAGCGTCAGTATAAAACAGGACTTACGCAAGACGCCGGGCACCCAGCGGGTTCCCGCGCCATCTCTGGCGGCAGGCCGGCATCCTGCCGGCCTGCCCGGCGTCTTGCATAAGTCCTATAAAAAAGAGATTAAGAGATAAAAGGTAGGTATTTTATGACCACAATGACATTAGAACGCCCTGCCCAGAAGCAGCCGCCGCTGTTGCGTGGACTACCCATCATCGGCAATTTAATTCCCCTCAGCCATGACATTCTGGGCTTTGTACAGCAGGCCGTTCGCGAACACGAAGATCTGGTTGAAGTGAAGTTAATGGGGGCATCGTTTTATATCGCCACCCATCCGGCTGTAATTGAAGAAGTGTTGGTGACGAAAAACCACCACTTTATCAAGGATAAAGGACTACGGGAGTTTGCCAAGCCGGTCTTTGGCCGGGGCCTGCTGACCAGTGACGGTGATTTTTGGCTCCGTCAACGGCGCCTGGCCCAGCCGGCCTTCCACCGCCAGCGCATTGCCGCCTATGGGGAGGTGATGACCAACTTTACCGAGCGCACCCTGGCCCACTGGCGTGACGGCGAGGTGCATGACATCCATGAAGCGATGATGAAGCTGACCCTCGAAGTCGTCGCCAAAACGCTCTTCGATCAAGAAGACAACGCCGAGGTCGCCGACATCGGGCTGGCGCTGGACGCGATCATGGCGCGCTTTGACAATAACAGCTATCTCAGCATGATTGAAAATGTGGTGCAGCGCCCGCTCCCCACCCCGACCCAACGACGTTATAAACAAGCCGTGCGCCGTCTGGATGCGATTGTCAGCGGTGTGAGCGCCCAACGCCGTGCCCAAAATGAGGACAAAGGCGATCTGCTGGGTATGTTCCTGGCGGCCCGTGACGAAGATGGCAACGGCATGAGCGACCAGCAGTTGCTCGATGAGTGCAAGACCATGTTCCTGGCCGGCCACGAAACGACAGCGTTGACCCTTTCCTGGACGCTATGGCTGCTCGATCGTCATCCGGCGGTGAAGGCGAAGTTACAAACCGAATTGGCGCAGGTGCTGGCCGGTCGCACGCCGACGCTGGCCGATCTGCCGAAGTTGCCCTATACGGAACGGGTGATCCTGGAATCCATGCGTCTCTACCCGCCGGCCTGGACCATTCAGCGTGAAGCGACCAGTGACGTGGTCATTGGCGGCTATATGATTCCCAAGGGAAGCGATGTTCTCATCAGTCAATATGGCGTTCAGCGCGACCCGCGCTGGTATCCCGACCCCGAACGCTTTGACCCCGATCGTTGGGAAAATGACCTGCTCAAACAGTTGCCTAAGTACGCCTACTTCCCCTTTGGCGGCGGACCGCGCCTCTGTATCGGTCAACAATTCGCCCAGATGGAAGCGGCGCTCATGTTGGCAACGATCGTGCAGCGCTTTGATCTGACGCTAGTCCGAGGACAGAAGATTGTGCCGCAGCCGTCGATCACCATGCGGCCGCGCTATGGGTTGAAGATGAGGGTGAAACGCCTAATCTAAGCATTCAATTCTTCCGCCGATTCCTAAATTCCTGCCGACAAGGTATAATAAAACCCTATACTGGAAAACGCCTACAAAGTGAGGTTGCGATGCCGACCACTCGTTCTGACTTTCAACTGTCAAAAAGATTAAGTTGTGCAGTCGACAATGGGGGCGCCACCCAGTGGATCCCCGGCCCAGCCAGCATCATGCCGCCGCGTGGCGTGACGAGCCGTTAGAGCGATTGAGAGGAACTAACATGACAAACGAAGTGATCCCTACGATGCCCCCGGATACCCTCAATGAAATCGGGGTGCTGAAGCGCCGCGAGATCGAAGCGCGCATTATCGGCCCGATTGTTGAGGCGCTTGCCAAAGAATTTGACCGCGAGCGCGTCCTCGCCATTGTGGCCGAAACGATTATCAACGTGGCGCGCAAGCAGGGCGCCGAACGCGCCTCAGCGATGGGTGATGATTCGCTCATCGCCTTTTCTAATTCTGCTGGTGACTGGCGCAAGGGTAATGCGCTGGAAATTGAAGTTCTGGAACAAAACGCGGAGCGCTACGACTTTAATGTCACCCGCTGTCGTTATGCCGAGATGTATCGGTCGCTGGGCATGGCGGAATTGGGCGCTGTCCTCTCCTGTAACCGCGATTATTCACTGGTAGAAGGCTTCAATCCGGAGATCAAGTTGGAACGTAAACAGACGATTATGCAAGGCGCGCCCTGCTGCACCTTCCGCTATAGCAGACAGCCATTGACAACTTGAGTTGTTTGATGTTAATCGTGGATGGTGGATAGTAAAGCTCATCTACCATCCACGATCCGCCATCCATTTTTTAGGAAAGGAACCCATCCATGTCGATCACCAAAGAACGTTTTGCCCAGGGGATGAGCTACGACGCCTACAAAGCGCAGATGACACGCAATCGCGAACGGTTGGAAGCCAATGAGCAAGCGGTTGAACTGGCGTCGGCCGATCTTGCGTATTTTCAGAACTTGCCTCAATCACTCAATGTGGTGGCGCTGGCGGAGGATTGGTGTGGCGATGTGATCAACAACCTGCCGGTATTGGGGCGGTTGGCGGCGGCCAGCGGTAAGTTGAAGGTGAGCATCTTCCTGCGCGACCAGAACCTTGATATTATGGATCAGTATCTTAACCAGGGGCAGTTCCGTTCGATCCCGGTCTTTGTCTTTTTTGACGAAAACTTCCGTGAACTGGGCCACTGGATCGAACGCCCGGCGCGCATCCACGAAATGTTGATGGCGATGCGCCGCAACCTCTTCGCCACTGATCCGGCGCTGGCCGGCATGACGATGGACATGTCGCCCAGCCAGATGCCCGAAGAAGCGCGCAACCGGCTGATGCAGGCCAACGCCGATTTCCGCGCGGCGCATCGGGTTGAGTCAGATCAGGAAGTGGTGCGTGAGTTGCGCGCCCTGGTGGAGCGTGGGTTGGCCGGCTAGGTGTGCGAAAAGGAGGCAGCATGAGTAAAATGCGGGCAGTGATCGTGACGCCGGAAGCGCCCTCGCGTCTGGCGATCAACACAGTCGACGCGCCCACGCCAGACTCGTCAGCAGCACTGGTGCGAGTGCGGGCGGTTTCGCTCAATCGCGGGGAAGTGCGCCGAACCCAGAGTGATCCCGCCGGGGCGCGCCCTGGTTGGGATCTGGCCGGTGTTGTCGAACGAGCGGCGGCGGATGGCGCTGGGCCGCCGGTGGGCAGTCGTGTGGTTGGCTTTGTCCCTGCCGGGGCCTGGGCGGAACTTGTCGCCGTACCCGCGCAAGCGTTGGCCGTGTTGCCGGAGGAAGTCAGCTTCAGCCAGGCGGGTACCTTGCCCGTCGCCGGCCTGACCGCCTTGCTGGGGCTGGAGAAGGCGGGCAGCCTGTTGGGCCGCACCGTGCTGATCACCGGCGCGACCGGCGGCGTCGGTGATTTTGCTGTACAACTGGCGCGGGAAGTAGGGGCCAATGTCGTGGCATTGGTGCGCACGATGGAGCGGGCCGAGCGGGTGCGTGAAATCGGCGCGCACACCGTGGTCGCCGGGAATGATGCCACCGTCGCGGCCCCCTATGGCCCCTATCATCTGGTCTTTGATGGCGTCGGCGGCGAGGTGCTGGCGAGTGCGCTGCCGTTGTTGGCGCCCGATGGCCTGGCCGTAGCCTATGGCCGGACGGTCGGCCCGACGATCACCTTTGATCTCGGCCAGTTTTTTGGCAAGGGCGGTTTAAGCTTATACGGCTTTATCCTCTTCCACGAAGTGCGCCGGACACCCGCCAGTGTTGGCTTGGCCCGCCTGCTGGCGCTCATTGCCGCCAAGCGGCTCCGCCCCTACATCACCGTCGAGACCAGTTGGACCGACATCAGCGAAGTGGCCCAGCAGTTGCTGAATCGGGAGTATCCCGGTAAGGCGGTCTTGCTAATAGATTGAGGCATCCCAGGGGACAAGGAGACATAAGGTGAGTCGATCTCGTGTCTCGTGTCACCCTGTCATTTTGTTAAATTTATACCTCGACATACGAGTAAGCGCTTTCCCGCTCCTGGGCGACTGATTCAGGATCGAACTTGAAATAGGAGCGGGGCGGCAGGATGCCCCAGGTGTTGGAGGAATAGGGGTTGTCGGGGTGGACCACCGGCTGGTGATCCGCCTCCAGCACCTGCATATCGGTGCAGAGTTCGATAAAGTGTTCCTCTTCCCACATGCGCCAGTAGACCGCCAGGTTCTGCGCCATGCCGTGGCGCAGTGGCCCCCAGGTGATAAACCGCCCATGTTTAGCAATGTGATCGAGCGCGTTGCGGATCTCGCCCCAATCGACCAGATCATAGGCCGTGTGATGGACGTGAGGATAACCCTTTTCCAAAAAGGCGATGACGTGATGGCGCGAATCGATGTGCATCCAGACCGCCACGTCGCCGATCCAGTCAGTGGTGCGAAAACCCAACACTTCGCTATACCAGTGGTGGATGCGCTTGACATCTGCCGTAAGATAGTTCATGTGGCCCAAGCGGCGCGGGTGGTAGCCGCGCAAAGTATTGGTCGGAATCATGATTGGTGGACGCACATCCGTCGGCTTTTGGCGCTCAATCAACACTACGCCATTGCCGTCAGGGTCGGTCAGCCGCAACCCTTCGCCGCGCACCGGCACGGCGACCCGTGCCGGTGTAGCGCCCCGCCGCACTAACTCGGCCTCCGCCGCAGCCAGTGAAAGTCCGTTTTCCAGTTCATAGGCTACGTAATCCAGAAACGGTTTTGCCCCATTAGCGTCCCGCAGCACCAAACAATAATCTTCGTGCATACAGCGCATGATCGCATAGTCACCAAACCGTTCGCCATGCAAGCCCAACAGCATTTCATAGCGATGAAACGCCTCGGCCACATCCGCGACTAACACACAGGTATGGTGTAGGTTCATACATAGTTTTTGATTCATAGCATTTCCATTTTTCCCAGAATGAGGCGTGCGCACGCCTCGGGTTTACCGAAATTCCCCAACCCGCCGCGCCGCCTCATCTTCCGGCATCGCCAGGGCGACATGGAGCGTGTTGGGCGTTACTTCGGGCGGGATGCCGACCGGTTGTAGATCATAATCGAGTTCGACGATGGTGTTGCGCAGGCGACCGATACCGCTCACTTCCACTTCCACCACATCCCCCACCGTGACCGGGCGCGAGTTGGCCGGCGTGCCGGTGAGGATCACATCGTTGGGTTCCAGGGTGATGACACGGGAGAGATCGGCCACCTGATAGGCAAAGGAGAACATCAAATCGCTGCCGACCTGCGCCTCTTGCACCACCTGGCCGTTGACATAGGTGCGCAGGATGAGACTATCGGGATCGACATCATCACGATCGACCAGAAACGGCCCCATCGGCCCAAAGCCATCCTGTCCCTTCACCCGCACCATGGCGCCCCGGTCGGCGTGACGAAATTCGTGTAGACCAAAGTCATTGCAAATGGTGTAGCCGCGCACATAGTCGAGCGCCTGATCAATGGAGACATTTTTGCAGCGCTTGCTAATCACCACTGCCACTTCACCCTCGTAGTTGAGAAACTTGCAGCCACGCGGGCGGGCCACCGGCGCATTGTGGTGCGAAACCGAGTTGAGCGGTTTGACAAAATAGGCGGGGTATTCGGGGATCTTGGTCATCTTGTACTCGACACAGCGGCTGCGATAGGTGAGGTGTGTCGCCAACACCTGACGCGGTTCGATGGGGCAGAGGTAGTCGGCGCTTGCCACCGGGACAGTTGCGCCATCCGCCAACCGGATCTGATCGCCAACCACCACCCCGGCCTGGGGTTGACCATTGTAGCGAATTCTTGCATGTTTCATATTCGTTGTCCTATGATAAAATGAACGTAAGTACGAAAGGGCTGGTCACTGCAGCAACGGACTGCTCAGGCAAGATAAAAGGATCATTCATGCGCAAATTTTCTTCCTATGGGCCAATCGATCCCACAATCCATTATCATGCATCCCGAACAATCTTAATTGACTGCATCTGCGCACGATTATTGGGGGAAGACCCATCACAGGGCGGACACTATATCACAATTTGGTCGCCGCTACAGGCGGGCGAAAGCTGGGTGACAAATCAAGTGCTATATCGCTTGCAGAAGGCGCAACCAACTTTTGATGTTGTAAAACTAACGATCCAAGATTTGAACCGCTCATCTATGGTAGAAACGCTGCGCTCAATCATAAAACGATTAGCTGATAACTTAGGTCGGTCATTGCCAACAGTTGATTCATTGTCATCATTTGCTGAAGTTTTTTTCAAGCCTGTGTTGTCAAAGCCCTTAATTCTGATAATTGACGAATTTGATGCGCTACAGCCGCCTATAGCCCAAAACCTTATCGAAGTGTTTCGCAACATTCACATGCGGCGCTCCCAATGTAAGGACAAATCAATATATGAGAAAGATGTTCTCTTGTATGGCCTCGCGCTAGGTGGTGCGCAAACACTACTTGTCCTTGATAACCAGGTAGAATCACCGTTTAGTGTGCAGTGCAGCATCCACATTCCGAAACATTATCTCGAAAGCCAAAGTGCCGGAACACAAGCCGCTGGTTTTGGAACTCTTTGACACCAATCTCAAAATTCCCTTCCGCTATGATGATCCGAGCATCAACTTTCTCTATCTCAACGGCGTTGTTGACCGCGAAGTGACCGAAACCTTTGAACAGTATCTACGCTTTGCTTCCCCCTTTGTCCAAAAGCGCCTTTTTAATCATTTTGCCTTTGAACTATATGGTCGGTTGGGTCGGCTCTACGACCCCTTTGATCACTTGGAAAACACGATCACCGAGACGGCGATTGCGATGCCCAACTTGCTGCGTCGCTACGAGACCTGGCTCCAGCAAAACCGCACCCGGCTTTTGCAGGATGCTCCACGCCGCCATGTTGATGATCGGGTCTATGAGGCGATTTATCACTTCAACCTTTATATGTACCTGAGCCAATTTATGGCAACCTTTGGTGGGCAAGTCTACCCCGAATTTCCCACCGGTAACGGCCAGATTGACTTGATTATTAAGTATGCCAACCAGACCTATGGTTTAGAAGTCAAAAGTTTCAGCAATGCCATTCAATACCGTTATGCGTTGGGGCAGGCGGCGCGCTATGCCCATCAACTGCAACTGCCGGAACTCTGGCTTGTTCTTTTTGTCGAAGCGGTCAATGACGAAAACCGTCAACGCTACCAAGTGACTTACACTGATCCCACAACGGGCGTGATTGTCCACCCGCTTTTTGTTGTTACCGGCTGAGAAGCATGGTCTACGGCTTTGCCCAAGTAGGATCATGTTGTGCAATCACCGGCCCGCCATTCACCGAATAGCCGAACGAGAAGCGATAGCCCTTGATCATCTCTCGCGGTGCAATGGCCTGTAAATCTTCCAGTGTGTCATCGTAAAACTTCAATTCCGCATCGCCCTCCCAAATTTCCGTGGCGCTGCGGTCGTAGCTCTGGGCGCGCACCAGTTCAAAGACATCCGGCGTCGTACCGTTGTAAGCCGGGAAATGGCGGGTGTTATACATGGGCGGACTGTTGACCGTTGGTCCCGTCGGCGAGACTTGACGCAAGGTGACCACCCCGCGCGCAATGGAACGCCCATTGGCCGTACAGGTGGCGCCAAATTTCGAGCCGGGCGCCAACGGCACAGCGCACTTGCCCACGGCAAACGAGCGCGTCATGTGAATCTCGCCCAGCTTTTTGGGAAAGCCTTGGATGTAGCCGCGGTACATGGCAAAATCTTTATCGACCCAGATATAGACGCAACGGCTGGCTGGTTGCCCTTGATACTTACAGCCAACCACAATCAACATCTCTTTGTATTGCGACTGCGCCGGGTCATGCAATTCATGGAGATCGTCGGTGCAGCTTTGCCATTCAGCAAACAAAACTGCGACCGCCCCCGGATCATCCGCCGGGTCGAGTTCGGGGGGGAGCAGAGCAATCACCGCCTCAGGGTTGGTGCGATATTCAAAGAGGGTAAAATCCGCTGAATAGTGCCACGGTGGTGGTGGCACAATGCCCGCCCGGCCGTCCGGGGTCAAGGGAAAGGTGTAGCCTTTTGGGGCCATACAATCCTCCAATACTTGGTAAGAATAAAATACGAATAAGCGTAACAAAAATTATGCTTGACATTTTAACAGTAAGCACTTACAATAGTCTTGATAAAACATCTATTTCATGTGCATCGTTTATGATCATTGAGGTGTTATGAACTTTACCGTTAGAGAGTTTGAAGATTTGCTCACTATCATCGAAAAACAGCCTGAATGGCGTCATCGTTTGCAAAAGGCGCTTTTCCCAGATATTGACATTGCTAAGGCGTTGCAAGACCTCGCCGAAACGGCGCAAGCCTTGCGCGCAATGGTTGAACGCATAGACATGCGACTGACGAATGTTGAGCATGACGTGAGCGTTCTCAAGAGCGACGTGAGCGTTCTTAAGAGCGACGTGAGCGTTCTTAAGAGCGACGTGAGCGTTCTCAAAAGAGATGTAGACATTTTGAAGAAAGACTCGCGTTGGCTCAAGGGCGATTCGGTTGAAAGAAAATACCGCGATAGCGCTGCCGGACTCTTTGGTCTATTCATAAAAAATGGTTATGATGCGACAAACGAAATTGCCAACTTACTTTATGCGGCGGTTGAAACTGGCACAATTTCCGAAAACGATCTCACCCAGGTTTTAGCCGCCGATCTGCTTTGGGGTGGAGAAAACCGTAAGACGAAAGAATCAATAGTTCTCGTAATGGAAGCATCCTGGTTTGTTGAAGAACATGATATTGAACGTGCTGCCACACGCAGCGCTGTATTGCGCAAAATCGGTCTCAAGGCGCTCCCTGTCGTTGCCGGTAAGGAATGGAGCGATCTGGCCCAACAGCAAGCGGAACAATTACGGATTGTCACGACTTCTAATGGCCGTGTTGATCGCCATTCCTGGGATCTTGCCATACAGTCGTGAGCCAAGGTATAGACTTGCTGGAACGCTATCCGTCGTACCATCTCCTTGCCCGAACCCTATCAAAGCATATCGATGCCGCTATGCAAACGTCCCCACCTTGTGCGTCACGGTTTTCAACTCACAGTAAAAATCAAAGCTCCATTGTCCACCCTCGCGCCCGATGCCGGAGTTGCGGGCGCCGCCGAAGGCTTGCCCCAGGTCACGCACAAAGAAGCAGTTGACCCAGACCAGCCCACTCACTACCGCTGCCGAAATGTGTTGCGCCCGCTCGGCATCACGAGTGAAGATGGTTGCGGCCAGACCGTAATTGGTGTTGTTGGCAATCGCGATGGCTTCAGCCTCATCCTTGAAGGTTTGGAAGGTGAGCACCGGCCCGAAGACTTCCCGTTTGAGAATTTCCGTGCCAGCCGGCACATCCGTAAAGAGCGTGGGCAGATAGTAGAGACCGCCTAAGTCCGGGTTGACCTTGCCGCCATAGACCAGCCGCGCCCCATCACGGATCGCCCGTTGTACAAAACCATCGACCCGTTGCAAATGGTCGGGGTGGATCAGCGGGCCGACTTTGGTGCTGAAATCGCGTGGGTCGCCCTGTTTAAGTTTGGCCGCAGCTTCGGTCATGCGCGCCAGCATCTCGTCGGCAATTGACTCCTGCACCAACAAGCGCGTACCCGCCAGACAGACTTGCCCGGCGTTATCATACTGTTCCAGCATATTCGCCAACGCCAGATCCTTGTCGGCATCTTCAAAAACAATCAACGGCGACTTGCCGCCCAGTTCAAAGCTGACCGGAGTGAGATTCTTTGCCGCGGCTGCACCCACCAAGCGCGCCGTTTCGGGCGAACCGGTGAAGGAGATACGCGCCACATCGGGGTGGGCCACCAGCGCCGTCCCCGCTTCTTCACCAATGCCCTGCACCACGTTGAGAACCCCCGACGGTAAACCGGCTTCTTGAGCAAAATCGGCCAGCAGCGAACAGGTGAGGGGCGCCCATTCCGGCGGTTTCAGCACCACGGTGTTGCCCGCCGCCAGCGCCGGCCCCACCTTCCAGGTCGAGAGCATAAAAGGCGCATTCCAGGGCGTGATCAGCGCCGTGACCCCCGCCGGTTGGTAGAGAATCTTGTTATGCGCGTTGCGATGCACCGTATCCCACTCCGGCCCCTTGAGTTTTTCGGCGGCATATTCGGCAAAGTAGTGGATATTGTGCGCCCCGCGCTTCATCACCCGCAGGAGACTGGCTTCGAGCAACGAACCGTTATCGGTGGTCTCGACCCGCGCCAATGTCTCGGCGTGATGCTCGATGACATGAGCCAGCCGTTCGAGATAGGGCAGGCGCCCATGCGGCCCCAGTGCCGCCCAAGCGGGAAAGGCAGCCTTGGCGGCGGCCACGGCGGCATCGACTTCCGCCTGTCCGCCCGCTGAAATTTCACCCAGCACCGAACCGTCAATCGGGCTGATGTCGGTAAAGGTGCGGCTGCTAGATTGGCGTTCGCCATTGATAAAATGGCCGGTTGAAATTGACTGGTTGGCGACGTGAATCTGTTTCATGATTGGTTTTCCGTTAATAACTCCCAAGCTCCCCCCACCTAACCTCCCCCCACCTAACCTCCCCCCACCTAACCTCCCCCTGCTAAGGGGAGGAATTGTGGCGCTGGCATTGATTCCCTCCCTTCTCAGGGGAGGGTTAGGGAGGGGTTGACTGACCGCCGGCTAATCGCTCGCCCAACTTTTGCACCACCTCCACCAGTGCGTGGAGATCCGCCGTCTGCGTGCGGTAATTGACAAAACAAGCGCGCAGACAAGCTTGCCCATCGACCGTGGCGCTGGCCAGGTAGACCCGGCCATCTTGTTGGATCTGGTGGGCCAGCCGTTGATTATGCTGATTGAGGGCCGCCTCGTCCATGTCACTCGGCTGGGGGTGATGGCGGAAGAGTACCACCGAGAGTTGTGGTTCGTAGAGCAGTTCCAGGGCGGGCGACTGGCGCACCAGTTGGGCGAAGAGACGGGCTTGCGCCAGGTTTTCGGCAATGGCGCAGCGAAACGCATCGGCGCCATAGGTGCGCAACGCCAGCCACAGTTTCAGCGCACGTAGGGGACGCGAATATTCCAACGTCCACTCGACCGGATGCTCCACATCGCGCTCGTGAGGAATATAGGCGGCTTCGTGGCCAAAGGCCGCCTGGAGGTGCGCCCGATTGCGTACTAGCACAATCCCGCAGGCTTTAGGCAGGTAGAGCCATTTATGGGCGTCAATCGCCAGCGAGTCAGCCGCTTCCCAGCCGGCAAACAAGGCGGGCTTAACTGCAGCGGCGGGCGCACCGTAGGCGCCATCGACATGCAGCCAGAGCTGATGGGCCGCGGCTACCTCGGCGATCTGGGCCAGCGGATCGACCGCCCCCGCCAGCGTTGTGCCGGCGTTGGCGATAATGGCGAGCGGTTTGATGCCCGCCTGTAAATCTTGCCGGATCGCTTGTTGCAGCGCCGCCACCTCCATGCGCCGCTGGGTATCGACGGCAATATCGCGCAGGGCATTGCGGCCAAACCCCAACAACTCCACTGCCCGCGCTACCGACGTGTGGGCATCACGGCTGGCATAGAGCGCCACTCGTGCGCGCACGCCATCTAAGCGGCTGCCGGGGAGCAGATGTTCGCGGGCGGCGCTCAACGCGGTCAAATTGGATAACATGCCGCCGCTGGTAAAGGCGCCGTAGCAGCCCGGATAGCCGATCAATTCGCTCACCCAGCGCAACGCCTGCTGCTCGATCAAGTTGGCCGCCGCCGCGTAAACCGCCAGATTCACATCATGACAAGCCATTAAGGCATCGGCCAGCACCCCCATCTCCAGGCCGCTGGAGCCGACAAAGGCAAAATAGCGCGGGCGCGATTGCGACAGGCTCTGATCCAGCATCTGCGTCACTTCATCCAGCGCTTGCACCGGATCTGTTCCGCAGGTGGGCAAGGGCAGGGCCAGCAGCGCACGGGTGGCATCATCAATGGCCGGTTGCGTGGGCCGCGCTTTGTCAAAACTGTACCAAGCTTCACTGATAAGCTGGCTGGCATACGCCAGCGCCTTATTCCGATCGAGATCGCGCAAATGAGAAACCGTCTGCTCACTCATTCGTCCACCTCCTGATCAAGCCCACTCCACCAGCACTGGTAAATGTTTGATGCCCGCAATAAAGTTGGAACGCAGCCGTTCCACCGGGCCATGCAAGCGAATCGTTTTGATTTGCGGCAGCAATTCTGCAAAGAGCAGTTGAATCTCTAGCCGCGCCAGGTGTTCGCCCAGACATTTGTGTGGCCCTTTTAAGCCAAAGGCGACATGGTCGTTGGGGGTGCGCGTAATGTCAAAGGTGAAGGGATCAGGGAACTGGCGCTCGTCAAAGTTGGCAGAGATATACCAGATGACCACTTTGTCACCCTGGTGGATTAAGCGACCGTTGAGTTCATAATCTTGGGTGGCCGTGCGCCGGAAGTGCATGGTCACGGAACCCCAGCGCAGGATCTCTTCGGTGGCGCTTGCCAGCAACTGGGGATTGCTCTGCAATTCACGGAGCAGATGGGGCCGCTGGATCAATGCCTCCATGCCCGCCGCCATAGTGTAGCGCGTGGTGTCGTTGCCCGCCGCCACCATCAGTGTGAAAAAGTTCTTAAATTCCAGGTCGGACAGCACTGCGCCATCTTTCATCGGTTCGGTCAGCCGGGTGATTAAATCATGGGCCGGGCAGCGTTGACGAATGGCGCGCTGTTCGCCGGCATAGTCGAAGAGCTTCTGGCTCACCGGGCTGCGAAAAGGCATGAGGCGAAAGGCTTGTGTATCAACCTGATCGACCGGGAAATCCGTAAATTCGGGGTCGGTGTTGCCGATCAGTGCATCACCGGCACGCACCAACCAGCGACCTTCTTCATCGGAAACCCCCAGCAATTTACCCAACATGCGCATGGGCAGGGTGCGCGCTACCTCGGTGACAAAATCAAATTCCGCTTTGCCCCGCACATTGTCGATCACGGCGCGCGCCAGTTGCCACAACTCATCACTATAGGTCGCTACGGCGCGCGGCAGAAAGGGCGGGTTGACCAGTCGCCGTTGCGCCGTGTGTTCGGGCGGGTCGAGTTCCATCATGGTCTGGCGGGCGATCAACTCTTCGGCGTCCATCTCTTCCAGCCGAATGCCCTGCGCGTTGGAAAAAAGCTTGGGCTGGTGGCTCACTTCGATGAGATCGGCATAGCGCGTCACCGCCCAGAAGCCGCTACCTTGCGCCTCCGGCCACCAACTCACCGGATCTTCATCGCGCAACCGCTTGAACGTGGCATGGGGTACGCCCTGCACATAAACATCGGGATCAACAATATTCGCATCGCGTGCGTTTGCCATAGACACCTCAAAACTCCAAAGGGGTTGTGATTCGTGCTGCGTGATACGTGAAGCGTGCTACGTGATTCGTGACCTTCGACAAGCTCAGGTCACGAATCACGTAGCACGTAGCACGCTAAATAAACGGCGTATAAAACTTCAACTCCCAGTCGGTGACAATTTCACGCTTGCTCTCCCAATCAGGGTTGGCGGCGACATATTTTTCCCACTCAAAGCGTTTGACGGCCAGCAGTTGCGCGGCGCTCTCGCGACCAAGCGCGCTGACCAACTCGGCGTCGGCTGCCAGCGCGTCACAGGCGGCGATCAGGTGATCGGGCACATGGCGGTCGGTGCTTTGGCTCTCCAGGCAATCTTGCTCTTCGGCGGCGGGGAGGGGTAGGTTATTGATGACCCCCAGACGGGCGGCTTGCAACACAGCGGCGGTGGCGAGATAGGGGCTGGCGGCGCCATCACACATGCGGTTTTCAATGCGGGTGGCGCGGCCCCGTTCGTGGGGAATGCGGATGGTGACGCCGCGGTGGTCATAGCCCCAGTTGGCCCAATAGCCGGCCAGTTGCGCCGGTTTGAGCCGCTTGTAGGCGTTGACCGTGGAGGCGCAGAAGAGCGCCATGCTTTCCAACTTGGCAATCTGTCCGGCAATACATTGTTTGGCCAGGGCGGAGAGGCCATCGGGCGCCGTCGGGTCGCTCATGGCGTTGTTGCCGTGTACATCACTCAAGGAGAAGTTGACATGCAACCCGCTGCCGCCGCGGTCGCCAAAGGGTTTGCCGGTAAAGGTGAGGCGCAACCCATGCTTTTGGGCGATTTCGCGCGCCATTAATTTGAAGAGAAAGATGTTGTCCACGGCTTTAAGACAGTCGTCGTAGTACAGTGTCAGCTCAAACTGGGGCGTATCATATTCCGAGTTGATCGCCTCTATCGGCAGACCGCACGCTTCGGCGGTTGCCCAAATTTCATCGATCAAGCCAATCGGGTCCACATCGGGGCCGGTGCCGTAGACATAGGCGCCGGGCGTGTCCCATTCGGTCCAGCCGCCGTTGCCGTCCGGTTGCAGGACAAAGGCTTCCAACTCAATCCCCACCTTGGCGTCATAGCCCATTTTCTTCCAGTCGGCAATGGCATTTTGGAGGACCGTGCGTGGGGCAATCGCCAGTGGATCGCCATGAAAACTGAGGTCGCCGATCACAAGCCCCGTACCGGGTTGCCAACTGGGGCGGATGGTGTTGATATCAAAGCTTAGGTCACAATCGGGTAAGCCCTGGAGCAAGCGGGCGCCGGGCGCCGGCGTCATCGTGCGGTCGTAGGTGAGGGCAAAAAGGGTAATGCAAAAGCGCGCCCCACCGGCGGCCAGGGCGGCGGGGATATACTTGCCGCGCGCCAAGCTCAAGTGGTCGGGAAACAGGATCCGCAACCGCTTATCGTCGCTCATGGTGAACCTCCTTGTTCCAAAGCGCACAAGTTGTCTCATCACAAGTGGGGAAATCAGACAACAGTCGCCTCTGCCACAGTACAGCGATAGGTGTTTATGTAGGTATCACTACAGATGCCCCAGATCGATGACATTCTATTTTTATCTGAGAAGTCGCTGTCATCTGTGGTTGGCTTTACAGTTGCAAGCGAAAGCGCAAAAGTGGAATCAATTGGCTTGTTTTGGCAAGCGGAGGTGATAACAGCGCGGCTCCTGTAATGGGAGTTAGGAATTTGTTTCGGTAATCGTAGGTGCGGTTTGTAACCGCACGGTTCCCAGGGAGCAAGTGCGGTTTGTAACCGCACCTACGATTACCTGTTCGAGCGTGTCAACGTTGTCGGCCACTGTTGGCCGGGTCCCCCTACGATGGCGCGGGCGCCGGTCGTTGTAATGTCTCCGGGACAAAGAAGCCCAGAATACTGGCGGCCATCATGCCGATCAGCGCAATAGCAAAGATGGCCGGCGTCAGACTCAGGAGATCGGCCAGCGAACCGACCAGGAGCGGCCCACCGAGCGCGCCGCCGTCGCCGATCAAGCGCCAGACGCCCAGAAACTCGCCCATCGCCTCTTTGGGCGCCAGGTCGGCGCCCAGCGTCATCATTGTACCCGACCCCAGCCCGTTGCCAAAGCCAATCAGGCTCGTGGCGAAGGTCAGCAGCGTAAAGTTAGTGGTGAAGGGGATGAGCGCCATGCCGATGCCTTGAATCAGAAAACAGGAGACATAGGCATATTTGCGCCCAAAGCGGTCCATGATCAAGCCGGCGGGGAAGAACATCAGGGCGTCAATGGTCGAGCTGATGCTCATCACCAGCCCCACGCTTTGCACACTCAGCCCCAACACATCGGCGCCATAGAGCGGCACGACAATGTTGCGCCCGGAGCGGATCATCTGGGCAAAGAGTTGACCGACGCCGGCCGAGAGCAAAACCTTGTAATTATCGCGTATGACATGCCACAGGTTGACGCTATGGCCGTGACCGGCCTTGTGCGCCTGGTGGTGCGCCCCATCCACGCCAAAGAGCGCCGGGAAGAGCAGCGTAACCAGGGCAATGACGGCGTAGACTGCGAAGGGGGCGCGCAATCCCAACCAGGCGGCTAACAACCCGCCCAACGCCTGACCGATCAGATTGCCGGTGCGAAAAATGCCGCCAAAGGTGGCAATCGCCCGTCCCCGCTGTCCTGGCGGCGCGGCGTCGGTCAGATAGGCATGACGGGAAATATTCCAAAGCGCGCCGCCTATCCCTTCCAACAACCCGTAGAGGATCAACATCCAGAGCGCCTGGGCCGTACTCATCGCCAGCCCACAAAGCGCAATGCAGACTAGCCCGATCATCATCAAGCGGCGCTGGCCGACCCGACGGATCAACATCCCGGCGGGCAGGTCGCCCAAGATGGTGCCCAGGCCGCGACTGCCCAGCACGATCCCGACCAGGGCATAGGAAGCGCCAAACGAAGTGGCATAGAGCGGCAAAATCGGGGTGAGCATCCCGCTGCCGATGGCAAGCAGCAAGGTTGGCGCATAGACTGGTAGGACAATCGGATTGCGCGTCAAAAACTCTCTCATGTGAAAAATGTCCTATGCGTGGGTAAAATTTACAGAATCCGGTAAATTGTCTATGCGCTTCGTTCTTCTAAACCGCACCACTCGGCCACAAAGAGCGCAATCACCTTGGTCACCCGGCGCAGGCTTTCCAGATCGACTCCTTCATCAAAACTGTGGCTGTTCTTGGTGATCGCTCCGTAGACCAGCGATGGCGTATTTTGATAGAGGCCATAGAACCGGGTGTCGGTCAATGCTGTGCCTTTATGTTTCAGCAGCGGCCCTTGACAGACCTGTTCATGGGCATAGGCCAGGGCAACTTCAACGGCTGTGTTCTCCGGCATGACATAGCCCGGCGACAGGAAGCCATGCCAGCGAATGGTCGGCGGGTTGAGGGCCAGCACCGGGTCTTGGGCAGCGGCAGCGCGAATGGTGGCTGCAATCTCCTGTTGGCAGGCAGCCACCTCCCATTCGGGGTAGATGCCGATGCGCACATCAAAGGTGCAGCGCGAGGGGGTGCTGGAGGGCCAGTCGCCGCCCTGGATCTTGCTCACGACAAATTTGACGGGGTAATTGACATCGGCAAACGAAGGCGTTTTGTTAGTATTCCAGCGCGCTTCCAGTTGACGCAACGTCTGCATAATGGGAAAACAGGCTTCGATCACATTGAAAGTGTTGGTGGCATGGCCGGCGTGGATCGGCACGACATTGAGTTCCACCTGCACCCAGATCACGCCCACCTGCGCCGTCATCAGTTGCTCCCGGTGCGGTTCAGGAATCAGCACAGCGTCGGCCTGGTAGCCGCGCACGATGGTGGCGAGGGCGCCGTTGCCGGTGCATTCTTCCTCGATGACCGATTGCTGATAGAGGGGCGCCGCCGGTTGATAGCCGGCCAGTTTGAGCGCTTCCACGGCAAAGAGGTTGGCGGTAATGCCATTTTTCATATCGCCGGCGCCGCGACCATACAGCCAGCCGTTACGAATCGTCGGCGTAAAGGGAGGCGAACTCCACTGCTCCGCCGGCCCGGTCGGCACCACATCGACATGCCCTTGCAGGATGAGCGACCGCCCCTGCTGTTGCCGGGGGCGATGGGTTCCCACCACGTTATAGGCGCGCTCATAACTGGTGTACATCACCGGCGAAAAACCGGGGTGGTGTTGCAGATCGGCCACATCCAGTTGCCACTGATCCACCTCATAACCCATCCGGCGCATCGTCGCCGCCATCAGATCCTGACAGGGCGCCTCTTGCCCGCGCAAGGAGGGAATGCTGACCAGATCGCGCAAAAACGCCACCTGCTGGTCAAAGAGGTGATCGACTGCGGCGCCAATTTGCGTTTGCATCGTTTGCTCAATCATAAAAAGAACCTTTGACTGTCTTCAAAGATGGATGGGAAGTAGCGACCGGGATCGGCTGGCTCGCGGAAGAGAATTTGCTGGCGGGGGGTCAATTCAACCTCAACCGGTGGATGAACCCGGTTGGCCGACCAGGCCAACTGCGACTGACAATATTTGTACAAGACCGAGCGGCGCTGAAAGTCGGCCTGCCAGGGGGCGGTGCCGTGGGTGAGCGCTTCGGTAAAGAGGATGGCCGAGCCGGCGGGCGCTTCGGGGATGTAGGCGACGCTGGAGCGGTCGTGGGCGTCAAAGAGCTTTTGGGGGATCTTGAAGTTGCTCTTGTGGCTGCCGGGGATGCAGAAAAAGCCGCCTTTGCCCGGCCCGGTGTCGGTCAGATTCCAGGCGACGACGACAAAGCCATTCTCGATCCGACCTTGAATAAAGTGATAGAACTCGCCCGGTGAATAGGGGGCGCCGCCGCCGTGGAGGACCAAGCCGTCGGTGCCTTTGCGCATGTAGATGCCGTAGATACGGTCGAGCCGGATATAGTCGCCCAGCATAAAACGCAAGAGCGGCAGGATGCGCGGATGATCGAGCAGATCGCAGAACGGTTTGCCCCAGTTCAGAAAACCATATCCTTCCGGCCCGGAGCCGGCGGCGCGGCCAAAGCGTTGATCGCTGGCCAGCCCTGGATCCGGCAGGTTCTGGGCATCCACAATGGCGTTGAGGGTCGCCACTTCGTCCTTCGACAAAACATTTTCCAGGATCACAAAGCCTTGAAGATCAAACAGGTATTGCAAGAGTTCCAGATCGTCCATCTCGTAGCCTCCTTGGTGGTGGAAATGTGGTGTTTGTGTGCCACCCAATCATAACAGCAGGCGGGGATTCTATCAAGGCAGGAAAATTAAGAATTAGTGCTTTCTGCCTGTGGTGAGTATAATAATCTGGCTCATCTACGGAAAGTGTGAACACCTGTCTAGTTACCGTAGGGTTTGAAAGAAGTGGACAATATCCCCACTCTTCTGATATGGTCAGAGTGCGAAAAAGATCATAATCAGGAGGGAATGATGAATA
>QWII01000124.1 GCA_021405325.1 Caldilinea sp. CFX5
GACCAATGTCTAGCCGCGCCGATTGCGCTGTAGAGGCAAGGGTACGCCCTACGAATACTTATTTGTAGCTACGCCGGTGCGTGGCACTGGTCAGGCGTAGCTTGTTCATCCGACCAATGTTTGACCAGTGCCGCGCACCGGCGTAGTTACACTTATTTTTTGAAAATGCCTAGAGAGACATAGGTTGGTGGCAAGCCGCAACACCAGCCAGGTTCGCAAACCTGACTGGTGTTGACTCCGGCGCTGAACACCCCCGTGCTTTATGGTTCAGGGGTTTTTACGACAGGTAATGTTTGTATCCCCGGAATAGCCGTTGGCACAGGGATAGGCGTCGGTCCTGGGTAGAGATAAAACTGGGCGATGATCGGCAGGAAGAGGTCGGTGGCATTGGTCACTCCGCTGATCTGATAGGTAAGCCGCCGCCCTAGCCAGCGACTTTCGACTTGTAGATAAAAGGCGCCATTGTGCGGCGCTTGCCAGCGCAGGAATTCACGGTCTCCCTGCCTTATCGTATAGTCGGGGCGGTAACTATCGGCATAAGCTAAGGCCGTTCTGCCGTCGCTATCATACAGCCAAAGGATGACATCCGCCGGCATGGTATCGGATACCACCACCATAAAGCGATAGTTTTGTCCGGCCGTCGCCGCAAACTGGAACCAGTCCGTATCACTCATGGTCGCCAGGGTCAGCGTTTGCGCCGGGCTGTCCATGAGCAGCGGATGCGCTTCTGCCGGTGAGTTATCTGGCTCGTTCGCGTCCCAGCCGGCACAGATCCGCCCATTGTGGTCAAGTAGACAATCGGCAATCCAAGGTTGATAGGTCGAAATGCGCGTGTAGACGTTCGGCCGTTCCGGTGAAGCGCAACTCGACGACCCCCAACTGACAATACCCACCTGTTTCCAGCCGGGCGCCGCCGCAATCGGGATCATGAGCGGCCCGCCACTGTCGCCAAAACAGGCGCTTTTCCCGCCATTTTCGTAGCCGGCGCAAACCATGCCATCAGTCACAGGAGAGACGCTGCCGGGGAAATTCGTGTAGATATCCCGGCAGCGTTCATGGGAGAAGAAGGGCAGCGTCACCTGGCGTAACACATTGGACGGCCCCTGTTCTGTTTGCCCCCAACCGATGACCATGGCTTGCACGGCGCGTGCTTCCACTTTGCCATCGACTGCCAGATCGAGAGGCAGCACCGTGCGCGTCGACGGCTGGCTGAGACGGAGCAAGGCCAGATCGGCGCTGCCGATTTGGCCATTGTATTCAGGATGGATGATCACGTCGGTTATGCTAATATGTTCGCCATCTTGTACAGAAAGTTTGTGTTTGCCCAAGACCGCTTGCGTATTCGTACTCATATTAGGGCTGGCACAGTGGGCAGCGGTCAGCACCCATTCAGGGTCAATCAAGGCGCCGCCACAATACTGGCCAGACAAATCATTGCCATACCGGGAATTGACCAAAGCCACTTGCCAGGGCCAGGCGCCCGGCGTCGCTTCACTCCCGCCAATAATATCCGGTGCATCGACCTGACGCGGGGTCTGTTGCGCATGGACGCTTGGCGTTCGCAGCAAGTATAACAGGCCGGAGAAAAGCACCAGCACCGGTAGGATGATCCAAAGTACACGGGCGAATCGTACATTGCCGGCAATCGGGAATAGCATTGTCCTCCTCCTTGAAGCGCGTTTTGGGGGTCATGCGCTGATCCCTTGGCATTTTTGCCTGAATGGGCAAAACAAGCTAACCAACGCAGGACATCGTTGTTCGCATGATAGATAAACGAAATTTGTATGATTTTTTTGAATTGTATTACGCGCGGCACTTACGCACAAGTCACGACTTGTAGGATCTGCGCGAGCCTGCCGATCGCTAGTGACCAACGCGTCTTGCGTACGTCATCATTTACAGCCGGCGCCACGTTAGATCGGCGTGCGTTAGCGTAATATTACCCCGCACATCCATAAAACGTTCGGCGCTATCCGTCGGAAAACAGAGGATGTCAAACGGAGCGCGCCGGTCGATGCCGGCTAACGCTTCTTTCACCAATTGTTCCACCGTGTAGAGATTGGCGCCCCATTTGGCCAGCGCAAAGTGGGTCTGCCGGTAGCGCCGGCCCAGCGAAGCGATCTTCTCCGGGCTGACCTGACCAGCCTCGCCCCAAAACAAGGGATCGCCCTGTGGGTCGGGCGCTAAGGCCACCACATCGGGTTTGTAGCGGTCGCCCACGCTGATTTCGACTTTCAGGTTGGGATAGTGGGGCAGGTAAAGCGCCCAGAGAAACGCCTTCATCAGCACATGCTGCCCATGCTCAATCGGCTTTTTAACAAAGACCACCTGCTGCCCATGCGCCCGCAGTGTCCATTTACGGCGGAGAAGAAGTTCACTTGTCATGGGGGTATTATACCCGATGATGCAACGTTACGCCATCGGTTTGGTTACAAAGCTACGATTACGGCGCCCCATGTCTTTGGCGAATCAACTGCATCAGTTCAGGGCGTTTGGCTGCCGATTCGGTCGATTTGGAGTTGCCATGCTTTCGGTAATAGAAATGATCGCCGGCCACGCGTTGAATCCGGGCGCCGGCTTTGGCCAGGCGAATCCAAAAGTCGTAATCCATCCAATGGGTCATCTCTTCGGCCACGCCGCCGACTTGGGTCCAATATGTGCGGCGGAAGGCGGCGGCACAATGAACATGGTTTCGTTGCCGCAACATATCCACCGTGACCCGCTCCGGCACGACCCAGCGCGCCTGCTTGTTGCCAAAGAGAATGGCATCCGGGTTGGCGACATCACAGCCGGCGCGCAGGAGCTTTTCCGCTTCATAGAGGTAATCACAGCCAATGCGGTCATCGCCATCAAGCATAACCACAAAACGACTATCCACCGCCGCCACCCCACAATTGCGGGCATAACTGACGCCGCGGTTGGTTGGTAGACGAAGATAGCGGATATGGCTAAACGTTGCCGCATAGTTGCGCCCAATCGCTTCGGTGGTGTCGGTCGAGCCGTCATCGACCAGCGTGATGACATAGTCGGCGTCATTATCCAACACCGATTCGACGGCATCCCGCAGAAAGCGACCATAATTGTAACTGGTGATGACCACATTCCAGGTGACAGGTTCGGCGGCGCGCTCGCGCAACGCGGCCAACGCCTGGCGCACAGCCAGCGCATTGAGCCGTTGGTGGGCGGGTTCGCGGTACATGGCAATGCCTTGGGTTGTGCTATCACGCAAGGGCTGTAGCACGGCGCTGATGGTGTTGTGGGTTCGGCCCAGCAGGATCGTAAAGATTTTATCGGCGCCCCGCCGCAAGAGCGCATCGCAGCCATCGCGCGCGACATACGCATCCAACCGATCCAGCCATGCCTTCTGGAAGAACGCTCCCCAGCCAACCAGTGCGTGATGACCCTGCGCATAGATGTAGCGCTGGCGCTGGCGCAGATGTTGGCTGCTCAAGGCATGGGTAATCCGGGAATCGTCGCATAGAAAGTGGTGGAGGAGCGTTGGCACATTCCCGACAATCACGTCATCATCCTGCACATAGATGATGTTATGCTGCGCCTCCCTGGCACAGAGATAGCGCCCATAACAGATCTCATTTTGGGGCGACTGGATGACGCGCACATTGGCGCCGCGCAACGCCAACTTGACTTCCGGATTGTTGTTCCACACCAGGATCTCATCAATAAAATCATGCCGCCGCAAACTATCAACAATCGGCTGCATGTTATAGGGGCGCTTCCACGAGAGCAGACAAGCGGAAACCTTGGGCAGCGGCGTAGCGGGCGGACTGGGGCGCGGCGCAGCACTGGCGCGCTGCGCCGCCAAGGGTTTTTCTTCCTGGGCAAGACGTTCGCGTAAGGTCGCTAGTTGTTCATCGGTCTCCCCCCATGCTTGCGCCACCACCTGTTGCAGCGTTGTGAGCGCTTGCCGCCCTACGCGTTTGGTGGCCGGATTGCTCAAGTTTTTGGTGTGACAGAGCCAGAAAAAGATCGCCTTACGCGGGATCGACACCGCCTGGGTCGGAAAGCGCTGTTGGATCTGCTGTAGCCACCGGCTGTCACTTGCTTTGGGGATCGCCTCTGGAAAACGCAAGGGGAGGACTGCCGTGCGACGGAAACCGGCGCTGTTGAAGATAAGCTGATGGTTTGGCGTCTGATAGCGCGTCACCCGCCCATCGGCCAGATTGACAAACCAGCCCTGGCTCGTCCCGGCATAGACCCCGCCCGCTTGCAACGCTTCCGCCAGCCAGGTTAGCTTCTCCGGGTGTTGCCAGTCGTCATCGTCAAACCAGGTAATGATCTCACCCCGCGCCGCTTGCAGCGCCAGGTTGCGCTTGACCGGTACATTGGCGCCGGGGGCAGCGGAAATGACCTGCACGTCGTCACGTCCGGCGACCACATAGGGCGCCGGCGAACTGTCGACGATGATCAGTTCCCGGTTGGGCCACGTCTGCTTGTCAAAGTTCCAGAGCAGCCACGGCATGAAGGCGGCACGGTTTTCGGTGACGCAGAGGCAACTGATGAGAGAAAGCTCTCTGTTTGTCATAGGGTTACTTCTTGTTTTCTATTCTTACCAATTGACCTATTTGTCAGAAAATTTTAGCGCAACTAGATCTCAGGCGCTTGACACCATCTGCCCTGAAACAACAGGGGTTTCGCAGATTTCAAAGATTTATATTGCAAATTAATCTGTATAATCTGCGAAACCCCTGTTGTTTTCATTGGCTATGGCACACAATGGTGCATGGCTACTTCTGAGAAGATTCTTCGTCGCCCCTCCCCCTCTTTTCCTTTTTCTCTCGCTCTCCCCGCTTTGTGACTGCTTCCAGAGACAAGGTGCTAGCGACCATCACACTTGGCGGAACCGACCTGCCCTGAAAATAACCACAAAGTCACGAAGTTCACGAAGAAAACCCTTCGTGGTCTTTGTCGGGCGCCCCCTGGGCGCGTGGTTGATTTCATCCGCCGTGGCGCACCATCGTGCATCTGTATCTTCTGGGAAGATGGGCTTGACAAGCCGCTGACTTCCCGATGCCCCAAAATTTTTAAAGTTCAAGATTACGTCTCAAAAATTCTCTGAAAAAGTCTTCATAAAGGTTTACATTCTCATAATCGCGCGGATCTGCCCGCCATGCCTCTAGTGCAGCCCGCACCCAATCAGGAAAGTCTTCTACAATAATGCCCTCAACATATTGTCGCACTTGGGTGGCAAACTCACCTTCGTAACTGGGCAGCCGACCTGCACCAGGGATTCCTGCTTGTACTAAAACATCGCGCGCATGAGTAACACAATTATTTGAATGTGTATACTGACCAACAGAACTACCGACAACACCCGCCTGGAATTGATAGGCCCTTTCAGCCTCATTTGGATGTAAGGGAATATATTCCTGGTAGTCTACACCACGAGTGACTTGCACAATGCTTGTCCTTACACCACCCTTTACGCTAGTACAAAAATGTGTGAAATCATTTTGCCAAACATTCGCGTCAACTCTCCTATCATAAAATGCCTCATGAATGTGTGTGACACTGCGTCTAACACCTTGCGGAAGTTGTTCTAAACGCGCCGTTACCACAACTAGTTCAGTTGCAATTGTTCTTTCACGATTTACTACAGTTTTTATGACGATGTGAGGGGGTCTCACCCCCCCGCTACCTGCATGCTGATAATGTAAATAAATACCAACCTGCCCCGTATCGCCAAGTGAAATGGAGCCTTCACCGGTTTCATTATTAGGAGCGACGGTCACTGTAAAATCGAGATCGTTATCGCTACGATCCGTTGCAGGCTCACTAAACCGAACAAAAAGACCAATTCCAGGTTCCAAAACTGCTGAGTAGCGTTCTTCAATCTGTCTGGCCTGAGCTTGTTTTGTGCTCCGTAAAGCTTCATAATCGCCAGGAGATGCGACAGGTGCTTCAAGTTCAGTAATGGCTCTGGCAACAATGCCGCGATGGTCAGTGGGGTCCAGTTCTCCTTCCTCTGGGGTGCTTTCCCCACCCAACCCCAACATCCGCATCATGCCATCCCATAATCGCATCGCCTGGTCAAGCAGCCAATCCAACCCGGCATCCACTATTTCGCGCACGCCGCCGATAATTTCCGTCATCTTCTCCCCAATGTTGCCTAAGCCAAATTGATTCGCCAGGAAGCCGATGGCGACCGGGATGGCGTTGGCCAGCCCCTGTTCCAGCTTTTGAGCGCCCGGTTCAATGGCGCCGCGGGCAATGCTGGCGACGGTGCTGACATAGTCGTTGATAATGGTCAGGATGTCGCGCAGATATTCGATGGCCGATTGTACGGCGCGGAAGAAGGCGATACAACTGTTGATCACCGGCATAATGCCCGTGGGGTCGAGCAGGCTGAGCAGCCATTGGATGGCGCGGTTGATGATGCGCTCCATGATCCATTCCTGGGCTTTTTGCAACACCATCGTCCAGAGATTGCTGATCTGGGACTCGATGTACTCCCAGATGGCGACAACGCCCCGCTCTTGCACATCTTTGATAAAATTCCAGATGCCGACCAGGCGATCAATGGCGCCCCGAATGCGCGCTACATTCTCCGGCCCAATGCGTTCCCCCAACTTCTGCCAGATACGTTCCATGCTAATGCCCAGCACCTGGAGGACAAAGCCCAGAATCGAGCTGAGCGAGAGGTCGGTCGGCGGCTCGATCCCGGCGGCGCGCAAGCCACGGAAGAGCCAGTCGCTCAGGCCGCCCAGCAGGTGTTGCACAATGTTGGCAAAGAAGTTACTAAAGCCCAGTTTCATGGCCGCCAGCAGATTGATTAGGAAACCAATCGGATCACGCTTAATATCGTCGATGGCCTGCAAGGCGTTGCTGATAATGCTCCCGATCAGATCAAAGGGGAAGCCCATCATCTGTAAGACCAGTTCCAGCACAATCTTGATCACTTCCCAGACAAAGGTGAGGAGCCGACCAATTGGTTCGCCAAAGCGGTCCATAATGCGTTGGAACGCGCCCAGCGGATCGATGAGATCCGTAATCGTCAAGCTATTCCAGATGCCCAGGAAGAGTTCCTGGACAAAAGCCCACGAGATGCCCAAGGCGCCGAGCAGGCTTTCAATGCGCTGGGCAGCCGCAGGAATGACGCCCGTTTCTGACATCTGCTGGAACTGTTGCTCGCCCCCCGGCAGGACGCTCATAAAGCCCCGGATCAGGTTGGTGGGGGTGCGCAACACCTCCTCCTGGGTAAAGACATCACGGCCAAGAATGACAGTAATGAGGTGATAGCCGGGGATCGCGGTGGCAAAGGATTTCAACCAACTGAGCAGCGCATCTTTGATCAGTTGCAAGACCGTGGTGGCCACCGTCACCGCAAAGTCCCAAACCCCTTGCAGAAAGCCGAGCGCTTGTGTTGCCAGACTCTGGAGATTGGCGCCCAAATTGGGCAAATTTTCGGGCTGGATCGCCTCCCAGGCTGCGGTGAAGAGCGCGCCCAATTGGCCCAGCAACGATAGGAAAGCGCCCAACTGGGTGTCGAGCCAGGCGGCTGTCGTCTCTAGCGTACCCCGCTCGCGCATCTGCGCCAACTCCTGCTCTTTGCCGATCAACAGCAGGAAATCTGCCAAAATCTCGACCGTGGTGGCCTCGACCGGCTGGTTGCGCAGCGGATCATAGTGCAAAATCTTCTTGATCAACGCCCACGCCCGGTTGTCCGCCAGCAGCCCTTCGACCACACCGAGGACAGCTTCTTTGATGAAGGTGATGATCTGATCGACCAGGGAAAGGGCAAAGGCGACCACATCGTTGTAAAGCTGCTCAAAATGACGGCGCACCACCCCCAAGTTGTAGTCAAAGCCGGCCAGCAGATCGACCTCTTCCCACGCCGCTTCGATGGTTCGTTCAACGCGCGCCAGAGAGAGATCCAGGCGCGCCAGTTCACCCTGCACCCAGGCAAAGGCTGCTTGTAAAATGCCATATTCCTGGAGCTTATCAAAAATAGCCGTGCCAAAGGGCACCAACCCCATCAGCCCCTGTAACAGATTAATGGCGTTACGCGCCACCGTTTCCCCGGTCAGCGGATTAAAGCCGATAATGACCGTAAAGAGCAGATAGCCCGGTATATAGCGGGCATACTCATTGAGCCGCTCCCCAATGCCAAAGGGGAGCCGTTGCAGATCGGGCGCCGGCGCCGCCGACAGTGGCTGGCGTTGGGCGATTGTGGCGCCTTGTTGGACGACATGCGTAGTTTCGTGCGCCATCAGCGGCAGATTACTGCTCGATTCACTGCGGTTGAGAAAGATATGGTTGCGATGGGTAAAGGCGCGCGCCTGCAGCGCACCGGCGGCCTGCTGGGCGGACGGCGTCGTGTGGACGCGCACATGGCTCAAATTGACCCCAAGCTGCGGCTCAATCCGCCGGCGCACCGTCAGCGGAATCGGCGCCCCCGGACCGGGGTTACGGATGGTGGCTGCCGTGGTCGCCGAGACATGCGGGACGCTACCCCCCGTCTCGGCGCGCTGAAGAGACCAGGGCTGGAGCAGCTCCTCAGCCGCTGGCTGGCGCTGTACCGTCTCTTCTTCCTCTTCTTGCCGCTGTATCCGCAGGGATTGAACCGGCTCCTCCATTTCGTCCGCTGGGCCTTCGTTCCTCTGACGTTGGATCGGCCACGGTTGAACCAGCGCTGCGGCGGCCTCCTCCTGTGGCCGGCGTTGGACAACAGACGCTTGCACCGGCTCTTCCTCGGCTGTGGGTTGCCGCTGCAGGCGTACCGGTTGAAGCGCCGTTTCTTCTTCGGGCATCTGGCGCTGGGTCAGCCCTCCTGGCGGCAGGGTGGCGATGGGCGGCGCCGGTGTTCCTGCCGTAATCCGTGCCGCCACGGCGTCGGCTTCCCGTTCATAGGGATCGTTGGGCTGGCCGATCACCACTTTGGGCTGGATGGGCAGTCCTAGCGCAACGGGTGGTGACGCACCGCCCAGCAGACTGCCCGGCGTCGGCGCGCGTAAGAGCCGCGCTGGGGTTGTTCCTGAGGAACTGGCGCTGCGCGGCTCGCTCTCAGAATGGCCGGTTTTGGCTTTTGCTTTCGCACGGGCGGTGGTAGTCATGATGGTTATGCCTACATGCCAAGGTCTGCCCCGTAGGGTGCGACCGGCTCAATTCGTCAATGTGTCCAGAAAGGCCGCCATACCCTGATGGCGTCCATTACGGTCGCTGCTGTCGATCAACGGAAAGCTGGCGCCGGCTTTGCGATATTCGCTGCGTAGCGCTTCTGCCAGGTGGCGATTGGTCACTTGCGCCTTGCGCCCTGCCGCGTCCCCCTGCTCATGCAACGCCAACAAGGTGGCATGGAGCGCCGCATTGCGGATCTGCCCACCGGTCAGCGAGCAGCGGAGCGCCACGCTCTCCAGGTAGTGGTCGGTGACGGCGTGATTGGCCGGCAGGTGCAATTGCCAGATCTGCCAGCGTTCCTGTTCGCGCGGCGGTGTAAAAGTAACCACCACATCCATGCGCCGCTGAAAGGCGCTGTCGATATTCTCCCCCACGTTGGTGGTGATGAACACAATGCCCTGGTAATGCTCCAGCCGTTGCAGCAAAAAGTTGGTCTCCAGGTTGGCATAGCGATCATTGGCCGATTTGACCTCGGTGCGGTTGCCCAGCAGCGCGTCCCCCTCATCCAGCAGCAGGATCACATCCAACTCTTCGGCGTGGCTCAGGATCTGGTGTAGATTTTTCTCCGTCTCGCCAATGTATTTGTTGATCACCGCCGCCAGATCAACCCGGTAGAGATCAATGCCCAACTCGGCGCTGAGAATTTTGGCCGCCAGCGTTTTGCCCGTTCCACTGGGGCCATTAAAGAGGGCGCGCACACCACGATTGGCGCTGTCGGCAAAGGCGGGAGCAAGCTGCGCCAACAACTGCTCGCGATGGCGGCAGCGGCTTTCCAGCTCGCGCAGCTTGGCGGCGGGTTGTTCCCCAACCACCAACTGCGCCCAGGCGCCGCCGGCTTCCAGATAGGTGGCCAGCGTCTCCAACTTCTGCCGGTTGAGGGTGCGACAAGCGGCGCGCACATCGGGTAAGGTGACTTGCGTGCGCCCAGCCAGCGCCGCATTGGTTGCCGCCACGTCGGCTGCCTGACGGATATAGCCAGCGGGCAAATGAAATTGGCGACTGATCTCCTCCAGGGTTTCTACCCCCAGGTTGTCCAGCGCGCCCTGCCACAGGCGGCGGCGTTCGGCCAGCGTCGGTTTGGGCAGCGTAAGGGTGACGGCGCGCTGCATTGGCGGGCCGCTCACCCCGCCCTCCGGGCCAAGCAAAAGCCCAAGCGGGCCAGCATAGGCGGTCAACGACGGCAAAGGCGCCGTCTCCCCCGGCGCCAGATCATAGCTCAGGACGGGCAAGGAGTTGGTGAGCAGGCAGAGCGGCCCAATCTCTTGCCCGGCCCCCGGCGGCAGTCGTTGCCCATTGATCACCACGATCCCCCGATCCAACAGGCGGGCCAGGGCGCCCATCACAGGCAGCCGGGTGCTGCCCGGTGTACTGCGCAAGACAATGGCAGCGACCTGTTGCCGCCGGATGAGCGCCGGCAGATGACGCAACTGATCGCACAGCGCCGGCGGCAGGATCAATGCTTCAAGCGGCGCAAAGTAGGTGGGCGGGTAGTAGTCAAGCAGATTGCCCAGCTCAGCGCCGGGCGGCGCCGCGCCCTGGGCGGCATCCCACAGGCGATGGGGAACCCGTACCAACCACTCGGCGCGCGGCGCGTCCTGATTGTCAGCCACCAACAAGCCGTCGGCCAGCAACCCTTTGTAGAGCGGAGTACCCAGGCCCATGGCTGCCGTGTTGAGGCGCCAGATCTGGGTGAGCAGTTCCAACGTGGGGCGCCGGTAGGGCAAGGGCGCTTGCAGATGGGCAAAGAGGGCGCCAAAGCGTGAATCCTCCTCCACCAAACCGGCCAAGACAAAGCCGATACGCCGGTCAAAATCAGCGTCGGCAGCGCTGCCAAGGGTGGTAAGGGGCAAATGTACAGGAACGGTTGCTTCCCAGGCGCGAAGCTGCCGCTGCCACCAGGCCGCCCCCGCCTCCCAGGTCAATTGTTCGGGCATCTGGCTGCGCATCTCCGCAAAGTAGCCGGCAAGAAAGGGATGCGCCTGCAACGACTCGTCGAGCGTCTGCCCACGCTCGACGGCCAGCGCCCGCAGATAATTGAGCAGCCAAAAGATCGCCGTATAGAAATGCAGCGTGAAGTGGCCGGCGGGGTCGCCGGGCGCATGGGCAAAAGGGCGATTCAGTTCGGTTACGGCAGCCTCGGTTGCCGCCGTTGCTGTTTTTGTCACCATTGGCTCGCATTCTTCTCAGGGAACTCCCGCTCTCGCTCACAGCCGGTCACCGGTTGCCTTTTAGGCGCGGCTGCGAGCGAGAGCGGCTTGGTAGTTAAAACCCTATTCAACAAAATGAAATTTGATCACACGCCCCCAATGCGGCAACCAGCCAGGGTCCTGATCCAGTCCACTGCGGCGCGCCGCCAGGTTAATCTGCGCCAACCGCAGCACCAGATCCACATGGCTGCTGGTGACAAAGAGGCGGCCACGGAGGGCGAGTAAGTGCCCAATGTCCTTACTATCGGCCGGGGCGTCGCCCAACGACAAGCGCCGGCACAGCCAGTGGCGTAGATAAGGCAACACCAGCGCCAGCCAATCGCGTAACACCGGGTTGAGCGGATCAACCAGCGGCCCTACGAGTGGCGGCTCGTCAGCCAAGGGCGTTGCCGGCCAAGGCGCAGCCCACGCTGCCGGCAATTGGGGCGGGCCGGCCTGAAGCAGCGCTTCACCCGGTAAGGCTGGCGGCGTGCGGCCCGCAAGGTGGGCCAGCGCCGCCCAGATTGGATCCGCCAGCAAGGCGACGCCGGTCGCTGCTAATAGCCCGCGCCCCACACTCTCCAACACCCCCCACGGCCCGACGTGTGACTGTATCCCCCAGTCCGCCGCAAACCAGGCCGGGAGTCGCAGGCGTTCCAGCATGTTGATCAGATAGAGCAGCCCCCCGACTTCGGTGGTGACGCCATCGCGTAGCGTGTTCGCACCAAGCAGAAGCGCAGATTGGACCGGCGATGTCGCCGCTGTTGCAGGTCGCGCTGCGGGCGTCACATCTGGCCTGCCTTGCCGGCTGTCGAGCGGCGTTTCCACCGCCACTGGCGGCGTCCCGGTTGCTGTCGGCGGCGCCAGTGGCGGCGCCCCCCAAAGCGGGTCAAGGGTGGGTTGTTCTCCCGTCTGACTGGATTGCGCCCTGGCAGGGACAACGCCCGCCGGTTGAATTGACTGTGATCCGCTCCCTGCTGCAATGGGTATGGCGTCAGGCTGCGCGTCCGTCGTTTTCGTTATTTCCGTTGTGGTGGCGTTCAGCGGTGCGGTCGGTAACACCAGTGCGGTACGGTGCCACCACCAACGGTGCGCAGCGCTGGTAAAGGCTGGACTTTGCGCAAAGCCTGGTCGATGGAAGAGCGTCAGCGCCACGCCGAGCAACGCATCTGCGGTCGGTGACAGCGCCGCCGGCGCCGCTGGTTTCAGCCACGGCTGCCAGGGTGGACGCCACCCGTTGGCGGCTTCTATGGTGGCGCCTGACTGATGCGTAGCTCCGTTGGGAGCGGTTTCTGATTGCCGCGAGCCCTCGTCCACTGCTGTTCCTGGCGTCGATGGCCCGCTTGTCTGAAATGCTGTCACCTGGTGGGTTTGCAGCAGTTGGCTCAGCAAGCGCTCAGTTTCTGTGGGCGAGCAAGCTAACAGAATCTTCACTGCCTTATCCCAGCTACTCAGCAGGTGAAACAGCGCAGGCATCTGTTCTACTTGCTGGGTCAACAGCCGGAAGGGCGTCGGCTGGGTGGACAACCCCAAGCGGCGCAAGATCACCTGCCACCACCAGCGTGTCGACGCTATCCCCTGCGCCAGGTCCAGCGCCAGACAAGCCAACAGTTCAGCTTCGTCGGCAAAAAGGAGCGCATCAGGATTGCCGGGAATCTGCCCCTGCACCGGACGCACCGCGCGCTCGTGTCGCACAGCCAGCTCCTGTCGCACGGCCCTTTCCCACTGGCGCTGGCCTTTGGGCTGGGCGTCGATGGCAAGGGTGCGCGGCCGCGGGTCGTGCATCTGTCGGATCAGCAAGATCGCGGCGGGCGGCAGCGCGGCGGGCGTCAATGCACTCTGCGCCAATAAATGGGCCACGCGCAAGCGCACAACGGTTGGCGGCAAGGTGCTATGCTGCCGTCTTTGATCAGGCGACAATGCTGTGCGCACCCGGCCAATCACCACTCCATCAATCATCGAAACGCTTCCTCCGTTCTTGGCGGACAAAGAGCACATAGTCCTGTCCCTCGTCGCCATAGATCACGATGGGCGTTTTGTCATCCTCGACGAGATCGATTGGATCGACCAGCAACGCCTGCTCGACATGGCGGCGCAGGAAAGCCGGGTCTCCACGCTGGAGTTGGTAGTTCAATCCTTTGAAAAAGGTGTCAACCATAAAGCCGCTCCGTCCGCTGGGCAGATAACCAACCGGCGGCAGGTAGCGAAAATGTTCCTGTGCTGCAATCCCGGTGACGGCGCCCCGGCTGCGCAACCAGACCAGATGTTCCTGAAATTGCAAAAAGATCGCCTCCGCCGCAAGCCGGTGGCGCTCGCCGCTGTGTAGGGGCCAGAAGAGATCCGCCACGGGTGTTGTAAGGCGCCGGCGCACAGCCCAATTATCGGCAAAGTGAAAGGCGCCGGCGCTCCGATAGAGCAGCGCCAGGGGGACATCACACTCAGTCAGCGTACCCGCTTTGCGCAACTCGTCAATGGCGCCCCAAGTGACATAGGCGGATTGGCCGGCAACCTGTCGGAAGGGGTCTTGCTGGTACTGGCTGAGAGTCGGCGTGCCAAAGCAGAAATGGGCCAGCAAATTGCGCAGCTTGGAGAGCAGCGCCGTATTGCTCCCAAGATTGGTGTTGCTAAGGAGGGTTGCCACCCCGGCCATCTTGCCGGCATCCAGGTCAACCAGACGAAATTGCACTCCCTCCACGGCATAGCGATCCCCGCAGCCACGGACGCTGCCGTCATCCAGCCCGCGCATGGGGGCGCGCTCGGCATAACCGGAAGCCGGCGCCAGCACCAGGAGCGCAATGCCTGGTGTTGACGTCGGCGTCTTGGTTACGACCGTGGGGCAATCGCTAAAGAGACCGGCGGTGACGGCCACCGGATCGGGTGTGGGTGTCAAGGTCAATTCGGTTGTTGTCGCCAGAGTGAGCGTTTGTCCCTTGGCGTTGAGCGCCAACCCAGCCGCCACACTCACTTTGGGTGCGCCGGTGGTGCTGCGCAAGAGTTTGATTGACAGGCCATTGGCGACGCCGGCGCCAATGGCCTGCCCCAACTGTTCCCGCTGGCGGCGGTTGGCAAGCTGTTCATCGCTCAGGTCGGTGGCGGTCAGCAGCCGGCCATTAAAGAAGTTGGCGTTACGAATGTTGTTAAAAATCGGCATCTCTAATGCAGCCATCGGATCGTCTCCTGCGACGGGCCTTTTGCCCGCTCTGTTCTCCTACCTTAGCCAACGGTAATCAGGGCGCGAATTCCCTCCAGGCGGGCGGCGGTCATGCCGCGGATCCTCAGTAGATCATCAATGGTGGCAAAACCACCGGCCGGTCGTTCCGCCACAATCCGTTCCGCCAGGGCGCGGTTCATGCCCGGCAATTGCGCCAGCTCGTCAGCCGTCGCTCTATTGATGTCGAGCCGCCTGGGTGGTTGCACACCGCCGTCGCGATCTTCTTTCGGCAACACTTCTTCCAGCGCTGGGCCATAGGCGCTGATTTCGACCATAAAGGGCTTGGCGATGGGGAGAAAATGCTGGAAACCAAACTCGGCATTGTCGAATTCGCCCCGCGCCATGCGTTGGATGAGCGACGGGCGCAAGACAGGTGTGGTTATCGCAACAACGATCCCCTCCTCGGTAAACGCCACGACCTGAAAATTGGCCGGAAAAGGATGCGCTTCTCGGATGAAGTTTGGATTATTTAAGGATGCCTCGACAAGCTCGTCTTCTTTGGCCAAAAGATTTTTGATGTCGATGTCACCACCGGCCAAGTCCGCTAATCGGTCATTCAAAATGGTGCCTTTGACGATATAGGTCACCTTTGCCAGGTCAAAAACATAGGCGGGAAACGTCAGCAAGTATTGCCCGGCGACTGCGCCGATGGGTGTGGCATTCAATCCTGCGTAACTGGTGGTCGGATTGAATGCGTTCCCATCGCGATCAAAGATGCCGGCGGCCACAATGGCATACGCGCCGGCTTTGGCGGGACGCAGCACAACATTTGTCGGACCAGAACCGCCGCTGGGCAAGGTGCGCGGCACCCACTGACGCTGTCCCTCATTCCACGACAACACTTGATCGTTCGTCGGTGTTGGCGCAGTGACATCGGTCAAGTCATCAAGCTTCGGCAGGGGGCTGGCGGGGACAGCAGCCGGGCGCCAGGCATTCGCCGTCCAGGTGAGTACGTTCCCGTCATTGATTCTTGTCCCTGTCGCCGGCATCGCCACGGCCCGCCCCTGCATCGACTGGAGCAGAGGATCGGGGTAGGCGCCCCGCAGATCGCCGCCGGCCTTCTGCCCGTAGGGCATGGCTTGCCCCGCCGCCGCCGCTTCCGCCAGATCGGTGATGCGATGGCCCCCGGCGCTCTGGTCGCCGGTCAGCGGTCGTGTGCCGTCGGTACGGAGGTATTGGGGGTGATCATCGGCATCCAGATTCGCCAGCGTGCTGTGATCGGTGATGCGATGGGCGCTCAACAGGCAAAGCAATTCCTGCTGCAAACGGCTAGGCACCAGGATGGGTCGGTCGCACGGTTCCAGCGCCGCGCTATCGACCAGCAGGCGGTTGTTCTCGTTCAGTTCCACGGCGATACAGGCCAACAAAATACAATCGGCGCCGACGGCGGCGTGGTAGCGGGGACAAATTTCCGTCACCCAGATGGCCAGCGCTTCCTCCAAGGTCGCACAGGCCGTTGCCGCCGGCAGCACAAATGGCCCAGCCGGCGGCGAGGTGAGCGGGGGTGAACCCAGCAGATCCTCGCCCAGGGCGCGCACGGCGGCCAACAGGAGCGCACGGTCATCCTCCACCGGCGAGGTCACGGCATCCAGGATGACGACCTGCGCCAATAGCCCACCAAAGGCGCGCGCCAGATCTTCGGCGGGCTGGGGCGGCGGCGTCCAGGTGAACTGCGCCTGAAAGGCTTCATGAATGCGCGATGGGGCGCGCGTATCCTCATCGGTGGCGCAAGGGCGACCCGCCACCGGCACCAGGTCGGTCAAGCACTCCTCATAGCAGAGCTGGACATAGACCCGCGGCGGCGCCGGGGGACTGTCCGCCGGCGGCGGGTTGGCTGCAATCCAGGCGCCCAGATTGGCGCACTGTTCGCGATCCACCCAGAGCCAATGCCCTTTGGGGCTAACGCCGTAGCCCTGGGCAATGCGCACGAGTCGATCGTCGTCCCCATCGGCCGGATCGATAGTCACCGCCAGACCGCAGACGGCGCCATAGCCATGCAGCAGCAGATTGCTCAGGCTATTCTTCCATTCAAAGTGGATCTGTTCTTGCCGGAAGTCATCGACGCCCATAACCATGCCCAGCGTATAGTTCAGCCGTTTGTTGGGCGGGAGCGTACCATTGGCCGTTGAGAGGGTTGAGCAATCTTTCATGTGTAGATCCCTTCGTCTTCGCTGATTATCCGTCCCTACTAAGGCGCTCGTAGCCGGTTCGTGACCGACGGCCTCGTCGCCGGTCACGAACCGGCTATGAGCTTAGTAGGGACGACCGATGATAAAGCGTTCCTTGGCCGTAAACGGATGATCCGCCGCCAGGAAGCCGGCGGCCAGGTAGTCACGCCCTAGAATCATCGCCGTGAAGCGGCTTGCTTCGCCAAGGATGGTGTCCAGCCCCAGCCGCGCTTCGCCGACCCGGTAGTAATCCCAATAGCGACGCACCTCAAAGAGAGTGTGGGCCGGCTTTTCCAACGTCACAATCCGTCGCACCATCGCCTCTTCCTCCGGCGCCAGATTCTCCGGGATCAAGACGGCAAAGCGGTGGGCGTCGGCGGCAATCAAGGCGGGGGTGACCGGCGCCCCTGTCCCGGCGCTGCTACCGGTCGGGTCGCCGGCGGCGGCGGCGCGACCATTGCGGGTCTGATACCGTTCCACCAGGCGCACCGTCGATGGGCGGAGCGGCGCCAGCAAGTAGCCATAGAGCAGATCCTCAAAGCCCTGCGCGCTGGTCGTCGGCGTGGGCAGGGGGAGGGCATAGTGCGTCAACTCTGCGGCCAGCGCCTGGTCAGGCTTGACGGCGGCCCGTTGCAGGCGCGCCAGCAACTCTTCCAGACAAGGCTCCAACAACAGTTGGAGCGCAAACTTGATGCCATCGGGCGTTCCCCGGCGTTCATAGAGGCGACGGGCAAAGCGCACAAACAGGCGACGACGGTCAGCGATCTGGCCATTGCCCTTGTCGGTTGCCATGCCCTTGTCAGTTGCTTCCTGGCGCCGCGCCTGGATGGTGGCCCAAATCGGATCGACGATCAGCCCCAGCCAGCCGGCCAACCACTCCAGGGTCTCCGGCGGTGCGCTCCGGCCGTCAAAGAGGCTGTAGACGGCGTGCAGCTTCCCTTCGATTTCGGTATAGAAACCCTCACCATTGGCCAGAAAGCGTTCCACAAAATCGGCGGAGGTCGCATCTTCCAGATAGACCGTCGGTAGGTAGGCTCTGGCATAGGAGAAGCGGGGATAGTAGGCGCGCACGGCCCGGACTTGGGGAGTGATGCGCCCATTGCCCTGGAGCACCAGCCGTAGTTGACCATAGCGTCCCTGCACCTGTTGACAGAGGACTTCCCAGGCGCCCACCCCTTCTTTGCTCACCTGTGTTGGCGTAAAGGCCGTATAGTTGGCAATCTCCGTTCCCCCGTTACGCAAATAGAGATCGGGTTGCCGGGTAAAGGGGATCGTCGGCAGCAATTCCGGGTCATTATGGGCGCGCAGCCAGACCTCGACGGTGGTTTCGGGCGGCAGGCAGCCATCGACAAAGATACGATGCCAGACACAATCATGCGTGCGGCCATCCAGCACCGGGGTGAGAAGCGCGCCCGTGCGCTGGTAGCGCTGTTCGTCAAAGGCATGGAGTTGCACCCAACGCACCACCCGATCATTCACAGCGTTGCCGCCGGTGAGATCATAGTAGAGCGCTTCTCCCATCCGCACCAGCGCCCGCCCGCCAAAATTTTGCATGGGCAGATAGCTGGTGGCAAGGCGCAATCCCGCCGGCGAATCATCCAGAAAGAGCTGAAAGGCCAGCGCCTGATTGCCATCCCGCTCGACCACATAGAGACGTTCTTCAGCGGCGACATAGGCCAGATCATGGGCCACAACCTGCAAGGTGTGCGCTTCGCTGGCGCCGTCCAACGTCACCACCTCGATCTGATCTTCCAGCGCCAACCAAAGCAATTCGGTCGCGCCTTCAAATTGATAAACTCTGGAGACGCCCGGTCGGTTGTCGAGAATAAAGACGCTCTGCCCCGGCCCTCCTTCAATGGCAATGGGATCGGTTAACGCCCGCAGGTCATACCCCGTAACCTCCCCGGCCGGTGGACTGGCAAGGGGGTGATCTGCTTCATCCGAGGGCGATTGCTCTTTCGCCGCCACCGGTTGAAAGCCATGCGCATCCGCCGCGGGCCGCGATTGGGGGGCAGAGCCTCGCACCTGAAAGGTGCGATCAAAGGCCCAGTAGGTATGATTCGTCCGATCCAGCACCCAGATGCCGCCATCGGGCGCCGCGGCCATGTCGAACGGTTCAAAGGCGGCGACAGTGGGCAAGGTCACCTGCACAGGGTCGCCGCCCCGATGCAGGTCGAAGACCAACAGCCCGCGCGCCGTCACATTGCCCACCACCAGATAGTGGTGACTTGTGACGGTGAGACCGCCGAGCGTCACGGGCGTAAAGGGCGCCGGCGTCGTTGGGGCAAAGGCGCCGGGGGGCTTGGGGGGCGTGACGGGGCGCTGCTCCCAAAAGAGCGCCGGTCGCCCCGTGCCTGATGGCAGCCAGAAGAGGCGTTGGGCATCATGGCTGAGCCAATACCAGTTGCCATATTGGTCAGCGGCCGCGCCCCGGCGGCTTGTCGGCGTCAGGGCGCTATCGCGTTGACTGCGTGGGAAGCGCGCCAACTGCGGCGCCAGCGTCAGCCCCGTCGCTTCGCTCCAGGCGAGATGCAGCCACGCCGGCGCATGATCGACCTGACTGAAGGCAATCCAATCCGTCACTGCCGCCGGTTGCCCGGCCAGCCGACAGCGCCGCCAATCTTGACGGCCTTTATAGAGATGAAAGCGCGTACCGTTGACATCCATAAGCGTTACACCAACTCTACGTAGGGCAATTGCCGAAATAAATTTGTGACCTTCATGAAGAAGTCCAACTGTTTTAGGCCCGCCCTAACATTTCGCCCGGCTGACTGGAACCGGCTTGAAGCCGGCGACAACCGTATCACCGGCCACGCCCTGAAGCAGATTGGTCAGGGGTTCGGGTGCGCCTTCCGAGACAATGAGACCGGCCAGCCACGGCAGTTGCAGCCCGCTGAGCGGGTAGGGTTCGGTAATGGGTTCCAGCGCTGACCCGACCCCCATCTGCAGACCTACCACATATTCAACCCCGGCCACCCGGCTGACCACCGCTTCCAAATCTTTCGCCAGCAGTTGGCGGTTGCGCGGCCAGCCTTCTTCATCCGGCCCGCCCGGCGGCAAGGCGGATAGATATTCGTGTAGCCGCTGGTCAACGGCCTGACGGACCACATCGCGGAAATAGCCCTCGCGCACCTGGATGCCCACCGTTACATAGACGGCCACATAGAGCGGTCCACGTACATGAATCTCCGTCGTGATCAGCCGCCGCGGCCCGATATGGTCGCAGACAGTGCGCAGAAAGAGACGGTCGGGGGTGGGCCACAGGGGGCGCAGGCGGTCGGTGGCCGGAATGACCATCACGGTGACGGCGCCCGGCGCCGGCTCCGGCGGCGTCGCGGTCGGGTTATAGAGCGACAATACCTCAACCCGGCCCACGGCGACGCCAGGGGTGCGCGCCACTATGTTACGAAAGTCCTCCTCTGTCACCAGACGGTCGCGATGACGTAGGTAGAGGGGGATGTTGCGTTCGCCTTCGGCGGTCGTCTCGCCGTCATCACCGCCATAGGTGGCAAGCGGGTTGGCAACCTTGTAGCCTGCTTGTAACCGCACATCGTTGCTGCGACTGATGGCGCCGATACCGACATTGCCGGCGCTGCCGCCGCCATAGTGGTAGCTAATGCGCACCCGACGCCCAACCGGCGGTCGCGCCCCGCGCAGGCCATCGCCAAAGCGGATCCGACCGGCTTCCGGGTCCAGGGTAAAGAGTTCCTCATCTTCCGCCGCGGCCAGCAGGTCATCGGTCAAGCGCCAGCTTTCCCAGCGGTTCTCGGCCACTTCAATCTCCAATCGCACCGAAGCCGGCAGCACCGGGGTCGTCGCCACCTGGAATTCCTGATCCGGTTCACCGTTGCCGCTGCCCAACAACTCGTTGACCACCGGAATCGCCTGGGTGACACGGGTGGCGTTAATGCCCAGCCAGGTGATGCGCGCCTGGGGCGCGCCGGCGGCGCTGACCGTCGTTTCATCACCGGTCGGCAGGCGCAAGCGCAGCCAGGTGAGCAAACGGCGATTGACCTGCTCATCCTCAAGGCGGGGCGGCAAGGCGCCGACGCCATCCTGAATCGGTTCACCAAAGGACCAGCTTTGCAACCGGTCGGCGGCGGGCAATTGCACCTGGATAATGCCCAGATCGTTAAAGACATCCGGGTGCGCCAGCGGACGGAGCCGTTGATAGCGGGGCGCCGTCGGCGGCGTGGTCGGATCGGGCAGCTCACAGACAAAGGTGGGCACGGCATCCCGCGGGCGCGTGGTCCGTTGCGGCGTGAGCGGGGGAATCTCATCGGCCAGCGCCGGCGCCACCCCAATCGACAGGATTTGGTTGGCGATGACGGCGCGCACGGCCGCCGGATCGACATTAGCCGGCGCCAGCAGCGCCAGATAAAGCCCATCCAGCGTGTCAACCGCCACATCCACGATGGGGTTGGGTTGACCGGGGGTGGGCGCGGCCAGCGGCGTGGTTTCATAAAATTTTAGTTCGCTCACCGGCAGCGGGGTGACACTCTCGCCCAGTTCTTCCGTCAGGGCGGCTTCTTCGGCGATGCGCAAGGCATTGAAGCGGCGCTCAAATTCCGGTAAGCGTTCATCGTCGGCGCCAATGGACCGTTTGTAATAGACCTGCGCCTCCACCGGCAGCACATTGACGCCGTCACCCGTCAAAAAATTGACATTGCCCGCCGCCACGATGACGTCTGCCGGCAGGGGCAGCGCTTGCAGCGGACCGCGATCATTGCGGATGGTGATGATCCCACGCGCGGCCGCCGCCGGTTGCAACGGCACATCGAGCAATTCCAGAAATTTGAGCCGGTTTAGCTCCGGCACCCGATTGGCCCGATAGATCAGGCTGTCGGTCAGGAACGCGAAGATCTGGACCAGCGTGATGCCGGGGTCGCTCTCCACATCAAAGTTGGTCCACTCCGGTGTATGAACAGGAATGCGGCGCTTGGCCTCTTCCAAAAGCTCTTCAAAGGTGCGGTCGTCAAGGACCGGGACAGCCAGTGGCATTGCGTTATCCCTCCAACTGTAGGGCCAGGGTGAGTCGTTCAATCACTTGGGTTGCGATTAAGCGATAGGTAATACTAATGTCGATCAGCCGTTCATCGTCCGGGTTGGCTTCGACACGGACATCATCCACCCGGACGCGCGGTTCCCAGCGTTCAATGGCGCGTAGAATGCGTTCACGAATCAACTGGCGGGTGGCCAGCGTATTGGGTTCAAAGAGAAAGCGGCGCAGGCCACAGCCAAAGGCTTCGCGCAGCAGCCGTTCGCTGGGTTCGGTCAGGAGAATCAGGCGCAACGACTCACGGACATTCGCTTCGCCCACCGACCAGGCCAGCCGGCCATCGGCGCCCACGCGCGGCGGAAAGGATAGGCCCTGACCAAAGATATTTGCTTTCGCCATCGGTTACTCCGTCGCTTTCGGAATCGGGAAACAGATCTTCAAAAAGGGCAACCACCAAAAGACAAAATTGAGTACAATCACAATAATGAGCAGCAAAATAAAGGCGCAGATGGTGATAATGGGGATGGAGAAGGAGCAGATGTAGCTCAAACTAATCCCGGAGACATCGGCATCGTCGTCGGTCATTTTCACCACTGGAATCTGTTTGATTTTGTTACGTAGCGCCTGTGACATGATAAAGGTGGCGCCCTTTTGAAACTTGCGCAAGGTTCCCAGGCTGATATCGTCCGGCAGCGCAATGTTGATCTGGCGGGCCGGCGCCTCCGGGTCATAAAGACCGGCGGGCGCAAAGGGGGCGCTGGGCTGGCTGACCCATTGTTGAATGGGGTCGCACTGGGCACGTTCATAGACGCAGCGGATCACATAATGCTCCCCTGTCGCCGGCTGCACCTGGGGCAGGACGGTCTGCGGTTTTGCCCGTTCGGCCTCTTCATCGACCTTGTCCAGCGCCGCCTGCACCTTGGTTTCCCACTCACCCCGGTTGAAGGTGCGTCCGGCCAGGTTATAGTCATCACCGTCGAAAGGCGGGGGCAAAGCCGCCTCGCCCAGGGCATCCAGCGCCGCCCGTTGGGGTGCGATCTCTTCCAAAAGCACCCGCAACGCTGTGGCGCCGGATAACGCATCCGCCGTTTCCAGAAAGGTGAGCAAGGCGGCTTCCTCATCGGTCACCGGGGCCGTGGCAGTACCTGCCAAGCGGGCGGCGGTGTTGGGCAAATAGCGGTCGAAATATTCCCACAGATCGATGAGCAGATAGACCGAAAGCCGTTTTGCCAGCGCCGGGTCAACAGCCGCCGCCTGCTGCAAAGAGGCGCCGGTGGCCGGATCAACCTGGGAAAGAAAACGACCATCCAACTCAAAGCGGCGCAAATCTTCCGGCGGCGCCGGCTCGCCGATCACGTCGTCCGGCACTTCGGCCAAATTGCCGGGGGCGCTGCTGCGGCTGGCGACGGGGACATAGGCATAGAGCAGGTCGCGCCCACTGGCGGTGATGGCGCGAAACATGGGGTGGCGTTCTTCGCCGGGCAGGACCGTGCGCCGGTTGTCCGTCACCAACTGCCAGCCCTGGGTCTCTCCTTCGGGCAGCCAGCCATATTCGCTATCCCCACGGCGGCGGCGTAAGACATAATAGACCTGCTCACCGGCCGCCAGCCGGATCTGCCGGTCGGGCAGGCCGGGTTGGCGACAGCTCAAGGTGGCGCAGACCAGGTAAAACAGACCGTGGGCCGGCTGGTAGAACTTGAGCGGCTGCCCATGGTTGCCGACCAGGAGGCGCGTGCGCAGCGCTTGGGGCGAAGCGGCGCCGGCATCGGCCAGAAAGTCCTCGACAAAATTGTCGGAGGCATAGCGCAAGAGCGCCGGGCGGTAGAAGGCGCCCTGGTCGCGATCCTGCCCATTTCTGGCCCAGAGCAGTGAAGGTTTTACCCAATCAAAGGCTTCTTGCATGGCAGTTCACCAGATATTCCCAGCGCCGGGGGTATAGGTTGCGCCGACAATGGTGGTGGCAATCACCGTATCGGCCTGCACCACGCCGCTAAATTTGGACATGCCGGCATCCACTGTCACCAACCCTGCGCTTACCTTGACGGTAGCCGCATTGACCTGCACCTGGGCCGCCGCCGTGATCGTAACTCCCGACGCATCCAGTTTGACCGTATTGCCATTGGCGTCGGTAATCTCAATCGCCCGTTCGCCGTCGTTGATGACAATGGTCTGTTGGGGCGTCCGCAGAGTCAAGGTCTCTTGGGCGTCGCTATCATCCAACTCAATGCGAATCCCGTTGCGCGAGACAATGCTTTTTATATAGTTGTTCTGGGCGCCGTCCATGGTATTAGGCGGCGCATCCTGCCCATTCCACAACATGCCCAGGACATAGGGGCGGCGTGGGTCGCCACATTCAAAGGCCACCAGCACTTCGTCGCCCACATCCGGGATAAACCAGGTTCCCCGGTTGTTGCCGGCCATCAGGAGCGCCAACCTGGCCCACACATCATAGCCGCCGCCGTTGTTGTCCGGCGACCAGGGCAGGCGGACGCGCACCCGTCCTTGCTGGTGGGGGTCGGCAATATCGGTGACTTCCGCCGGATGCACGCCGTAAAAGCGCTGGCGCTCGGTCGCTTGGGTGAATTGGTCCAGAATATACATGATGGTTTGGTAATCAATCAATGGTCGTTGTCAACGTGGCCGGGGGCGCTAGGGATTGCCTAGACCGGCCCGTTCGGCTTCAAAACGGGTGCGGTAGCCATGCTGCAAGTCAAAGGTATGGCGCACCAACGTGACATAATAGTTACCGCTAAAGAGCGGCCCCAGATCGGTCAGATTGACGGTGGCGCCGACCCGCAGCGCCGGCTCGCCATCGACAACGCCGGCGCCCCGAATAAAGCGGCGCGCCCGTTCACGATAGCGGGCCTCGGCGACACTCTGCGCTTCTGCGCGCGAGAGGGGGACAGCCGAGACAATACGCTCGTGGCGTTCGCTGAGGGCGGTTGCCAAAATGGCGCTGCCGCTTTGGTCGCCATTGATCTCGGCGCTGAGCACGCTGGCGGTGGCGGTGACATCAATGCTCTGTTTGTTGGCGACATCCCAACCGCTGACCCGCACCGATGTGCGTTGGTGGGCCAGGTCGGCCAGCACCGAGAACTCGAGCAGATTGGCGCCATATTGGAGCGTGAGCGCGCCGCTGTTGCGCCGGGTGCGCGCCTGGGCATGGAGCGTATCTTCCTCGATCCAGAGTTCGCCATCGACCGCCGCCACCCGCTCCCGCAAAAAGGCCAGGTCGCTCTGGTTGAGTTGGGTGATGACGGGATAGGTTGGCCCGTCGAGATCGACTTGCGCCGTCAACCCATGTTGGGCGGCAATCTGTTGGATGATCTCGGCATCGGTGCGCTCCTCAAACGAGCGCGTGCGCCGTTCCATGCGCAGATCCTGAAAGCGGTCCTCGGCCAGAACGGTAATTTCGGGCGGGCTTTCACTGGGGTAGTGGGCTTCCAGCGCCATGATCCGACCGTGAAAGACCCGCTTGCTGCGATCGGGCGGGCCTAACTCGACGGCAAAGCGCTTGCCAAAGTCGAGCAGCGCCCGATCAAAGAAGAGAAAGGTCTTGCCCTGCTCCGGTCCCCAGTTTGAAAATTGCGCCTCACAGCGAAACAGGCCGAGAACCGTCTCCTCAACCAGCAACGAGGTGAGGAAGCCGTCCCCCAACGCCTGTTCAAAACGATCGGCAACCGTGATGCGGGGCCGGGCGGCATAGTAGCCCGGCAACGAAGGGTTGGTCATGGTCAGTTAGTCCGCGCTGACCCGTTCCAGCCGCTTGCGTTCGCGCTGCTGAATGACGATCACATTCTCCGGGCTGAGCCGCAGCGACGGGAGCGGCGTCGGCTCGCGCTGTGGTGGCGGCGGGGTCGGCGGCGACGGTTCAGGCACGATTTCAAATTCATTAATGATCACAGCCATCGGTTCCTCCCTAGTTGGTAAACGATCAGCTTCGTTTGATCTTCAAGTTAATCAATGCACCCGCCTGCAGGCGGAGCGGATCGTCAATGTTATTGGCGGCGGCAATCGCTTTCCAGTCGGCGCTGCGGCCATTGCGACCGGCCATTTGGGGCAAGCTATCCCCCGGTTGCGCCGGCTTGAGTGGGGTGGTGGCCCCGGTGGCCGGAGTGCGGGGGGCGGCATTGTTGGCGTTGTTCACCCGGCCGATGAGAAAGACGCCGGTGTCGCTGGACAAATTGAGCGCCACGGTCGCGCGCAAGGGCATCCCTTCTTCCGAAAAATAGTCGAGCGTTTCATCCATTGAATCGACCTTGCCCTCGAAGATAAAGCTGCCCCACTGGAAGCGGACAAAGGGGGGCGTGCGCTCTTCGTTGTCACTAAGCTTGGGCGACATGAAGTAGGCAACATCGCGTGTCTTCTGGCGCACATCGCTGCCGACTTCGGTCGTGTCAAAGAGCAGTTCCACGCTCAATTTGCTGGAGGGGCTGCCCACAAATTGGGACGACGAGCCGGCCGGCTGGTTGCCGCCGCTGTTCTGGTTGGCAAAGGCCACCTTGAGCGTCTGCGGATTGAAATCCACCACCACCCGTTTGCCGCTGCCTTGATTCTGCTCCAACTGATCCTGCGCTTCGGTCAGCGACGGGATCTCGATCAGCGCGGCTTTGGCTTGTTCGGCCATCTTGGATCTTCCTAGCCCGTCTCGACGGTAAAATTGCTATAGGCAATCTGCATCTCTTCAATCGCCAACAGCCCATCTTTGGCATTGAGGGCCGGCGCCTTCATTTTGATCGGCAGACAGCCATTGAGTTTGAACTTGACCTGTACGGCGCCGGCGCCATCACGCATGGTGACATAGCCATCCGCCTTGAGACCGCGCGCGACATTGGAAGCCGCCGCCGAAAACCAGCTCCAGAGATCAAAGTTGTGGGTCATGCCCCGTTTGAGCGAAAGCGTGCCATAGGTGACGGGGCCGACCAGATGGGTCTGGCGCAGATTAAAGCCCCCTTCCTGCACGGTCTTCGGTTCCATGGTCATCTCCAGCCCGTCACATTCGGCAAAGGCTGCTTCACAGAGCGGGTCGGATAGATTCAGGTTGTTGGGCTGTTGCAGACGCAGCTCCACATCAAAGCGAAAGGCGGTAAACAGGGCGCCATCGGCCATTGTTGCTTCTCCCGGTAAATGCTAGACTCAAAGCTCGACCAGTTGCAGGTCGCCATCAGTGTTGCGCAGCAGCCGCACAGTGATAAACTCCAAGGGCTGGGCCGGCGCCACTTGAATATCGACAAAAAAGCGTCCATTGTCGCGATCCGCCGGCCCATTGATCCGATTATCCAACACAATGCGGTAAGCTTGTTGGGGGGTGGCGCCGGCCAGGGCGCCCCGCTCAAAGAGTCCTTGTAACAGCCGGCCAAAGAGCAGCGCCACGGCATTGCGCAAGCGCTCATCGTTGTTTTCAAAGACATAGGCCATGCCCTGGGCAAAGGCGACCTTGCGCAGCAAAATGAGCAGCCGCCGCACGGAGAGCTGGAGCCACTCGCCTTCATCGCTCAGCGTGTGTGCGCTCATCATGCGGAAATCGCGCGGTTCCGGTCGCACCAGGTTAAAGCCAAGGGCAAAGAGTTCGGCCCATTCGGCATCCGCCAATGGTGGTTGCAACCCCAACACATTCTGCAACGGCGCATTGGCCGGCGCCACCCAGACCCCCCGTGCCAGCGCCCGTGCCGCAATGACGCCGCAGACGGCGCCATCGGGCGGGATGGCACGCAGTTGTCCCCCTGTGTCGCCCACGGCGTTGGCGGTCAGGAGCCAGGGATGGTAGACCGCGGCATAGCTCAGATCGGCCAGATTGCCAGGCCCTTGATAGCCCCCGGCGCGTGTCGGCAAGCCCAACCGGCTGCGCAGCGCCGTTGACCATTCGCGACAGTGGCGCAGCCCAAAGTGTTCGGGCAGGGTCAAAATCGCCACCCAATCGCGGCGCGCCTGCCCCAAGTTGATCAAGGCCTGATGCAGTTCGAGCAGCGTGGCGTAGACGCCGGTAAAGTTGAGAATACGCGCCGACTCCTCAGCCGCCGCCAGGATGGGCAGGTTGCTTTCCGCGCTGTCGCCCCTGTTCTGCGCCGGCGCGCGCGCCTCGTTCTCCGCCGGCGCCGGGGACGCTGCCGGCGGCGATGTGACTTCCACGGCACAGGGTTGAAAGCGTGACCGGTCGGGCGGTGGCGGCGGTTCCGGTTCCGGCTCTTCGTCTGGTTCAAGCACGGGCGGGGCGGTCCAGGCCACATGGATCGCATCGGGCACGGCGATCAACGCCACTTCGTCCAGCGGGAAGAGACTGTGCATTCCCCGCAGCCGTTGCTGCTGGATCGCATAGCGGTCGGTCGCCTGTTGGGCCAGCGTGGTCGCCGTGCCCGTCTGGGCCGCGGGATTGGGGACCAGATCCCGATCGACAAAGAGCGCGGCGCGGTAAGTCTTTGCCAGATCATCATCGCCGATTACCAAGGGCTGTGACAGCGCCGTGGGATCGGCTTGGGCAGCGTCAAAGAAGGTTCCCATGCCCAACGGGAGGTAGGTCTGGCCGTTGGGTGACAGGGGCGCCAACTGGCCGGCCAACGCCACCGGATCCGGCGGGCCTTCTTCAAGCTGTGGATTGCGGGTGGCTTGTTGCATGGCGCGGTAACGCGTCGCCGCCTGGGTCGCCCGTTCTGGGTTGACCGGCAGTTGCAAGAGCCGACTTGATGCCAACAGGATCATATTGCCCCAAAAGCGGGGATGGGTCGGATCAAAGCCCAAATCGGTCACGATGATCCGCTGTTGGCCGGCGGCCGGCGCTGCTTGACCAGCCGCACGCGCTGTTTGCGTCGCCTCCTGCACAAGCAGATCAAAGCGTAAGCGCTCCACCTGGCTTGGTGGCAAGGCGGTCGGTAGCGTCAGGGTCGGTTCCTGTTCAAGCAAGGCGCCGGCCGCGAACAGAGTGCCCTGTGCCGGCGGCGAAGTCAGGCTGACCTGGGTGCGTATCGCTTCCACCGGCAGCAACAGCGTCAACCGAACAGCCGGTGACGCCGGTGCGGTTATGGTCAGTTGCAGCAGATCGCCGACCTGCACCGGCGGGTTACGCAGGGGGTGGCCGGCAAGAAAGAGGGCAAAGCCTTCACCATTGGGGCCGGCGAAGATCGTTCCGCCATCGGGTAAGGTTTGCTGCCCTTGACAAGTAATGTGAACGATCTGCGCAATGACGCCAATGTTTGCGTCTGTTGCCGCCGGTGGGCTTTCTTCGCCCAGCGCTGTCCAGAGGGCGGCGGCAGTGTGAAAGCAGCGGCGCTGTTGCAGAAGTTGAAAGCGTTGGGCCGCCCCCGCTTCATCACCGGACATGGCGGCAACTGATGCGTCCACCACAGGCGCCACTGTCACCAGATAATGTGGCTGGGATGCGGCAAAGGTTAGCCGTAACAGGTCGCCCCGTTCGATGGGCAGGGGCGCGCCGCCGTTGGGCCAGGTGAGATAACCCGGTTCAGCCAACTGGTCAGCGGCCGGCAAAGGCAAGACACGCAACTGGGTAGCCAGCCCCAGCGTAGACGACCAGCGGCCCGGCCACGCCGCATCAACCGTGCACCGTGCCACTTGGTGGAGGTCATTCCCGGCGGGGGCAAAGGCGACCAGACCCGGTGCGCAGAAACGGCTCGCCGCCGCCTGGGGGCCGGCCACGCGCACGACATAGCAGCGCCGGCCACCGTTGGCAAAGAAACCGGCCACTGCCGCCGGCAAGCTCGCATAGCGGATCGCGCCGTCGCTTTTGCGGGCCACCGCCAGATCACCGCCAAAGATGGCGTGGTAGGTGTCGATGTCCTCAAGCGCGACCGGTGTATCGACCGGGCCGCGTTGGGCAAAGCCGACAAAGGCGGCGACATCGAGCGGCGGCAAGCTAAACCGGGTCGCTTCGGTTTTTTCTTGAAAGTAGATCCCCGGTCGACGCAGGGTGTTTGTTCCAGCTTGAGCAACCATGAAAGCTTCTTATTCCATATCAATCCGTTCACAGCAGAGCACCAGTTCTTCAATGGCGACCTCGGTCCCTGCGCCGGAAAGCGTGGGGGCGGTGTATTTCATTGGCCGCGCATTGGTCAACTTCCAGGTCATGGCAATGGCGCTACGATCTTCGCTCTGCAACTGGATTGTCACCGTGCGCAGTTGGTTCTGTGTGCCGTTGCGCAGCTCGTTCACCCATTGATAGAGGTCGAGCGAACCGATCACGCCGCGCTTGAGCGTCACATCCGGCACTTTGTAGGCGCCGGTGATCTTCCGTGGCGCGTTATCTTTTTCGTTGCCGTTGCGATACTCAGCAACATTCAGCTCCAACCCCAGACCGCTCACCTCCTGGAAGCCGGCCTGAAAACTTTCTGTGTCCCCCGTCCCCAGATCAACCAGAAAGTTGAACTGGCTATAGGGACGTTCGCGAAATTCAGCCATCTACAGTCTCCTTCTTCATGTCTTCGTGTCGTAACTGCCAAGGTACACAGAGATCACAGAGGCGGCGCAGAGGATACAGAGTTTTTTCTCTTTGTTTTTCTCTGCGTTCTCTGTGGATTCTCCGTGGTCTCTGTGTAACGACTTCGTAGCTACTTTGTGTCTTCGCGCCTTTGTGGTGAACTGTCCGACGTTGGCTTACACCGGGCGGTCGGCGGTAAATTGACCGATGCGGAAGATGACAAATTCGGCCGGGCGAAGCGGGGCCACGCCGATCAAACAGATCAAGCGGCCATTGTCCAAGTCATTCTGCGTCATGGTCGAACGGTCACAGCGTACAAAGTAGGCCAGTTCCGGTTTTTCCCCTAACAAGCGGCCCGACTTCCATTCATTAAAGAGGAAATCCTCAACCGTGCGGCGGACATTGGCCCAGAGCGCCGGCCCGTTGTTTTCAAAGACAACCCACTGGGTGCCTAGTTCAATCGAGCGTTCCAGATAGAGAAAATAGCGGCGCACATTGACATACTTCCATTCAGGGTCAGAGCTGGTTGTGCGGCCACCCCAGAGACGGTAGCCGCGCCCCTCGAAGAAGCGAAAGCAGTTGATCCCTTCGGGATTGAGGACATCCTGTTGGGCCTTGTTGAGCAGAAATTCAAAGCCGATTGCCTGGCGCACCACTTCGTTGGCCGGCGTCTTGTGGACCCCGTGATCCACATCGTTGCGGGCATAGATGCCGGCAACGGTGCTGCTGGGTGGGATGAGCAGTTCCTGGCTTGAGAGCGGATCAAGAATTTTGATCCAGGGATAGTAGAGCGCGGCGCGGGTGGAGTCGATCCGGCCTTTGAACGCGCGAATCTGGGAAACGATCTGGTCGTTCGGCGCATCGAGCACGGCGATCCGGTAGCGCATCTTTTCGCAATGGATCTGTAACGCATTCTGGATCCCGATAATCAAATTGGCGTTGTTGGTATAATCAAAAGAGTGACCGGGAGCGGCGAGGATCGAGATGTCTTCCAGATCCTCCAGGGCCGCCAGCCCGCTTTTCGCTTGCTGTTCACTTTCGCCGCTATAGGCATCCAGGCCGGGGACGAGGCCATCAGCGCCACCCGTCAGTTGATAGGGCTGGCGCGCCGCTTCTAGATCGCCCGTAAAGGCAGCCGTCAGGGCGACCGACCCAATGAGGGCCAGAGCTAGGGCGCTGCCGGTGGTAAGTGCGCTATCCGCGTCGATCTGGAGCGGCACCGTCAAATGGAGCAGCCGTGAATCGGGCGTGGCCGTAAAATATTCAACCAGTCCCAGCCGGTGTTGGGGGTGAAGGGCAAAGCCTTCCAAGAACTCACTCTCCCCAAAGCGATCCTTGGGGCGTTGGGGGCGGATGATGGGTCTTTCGATCAACAGATCCACCGTCAGGATGCGCACCATTGCCGTCGCGGGCAAGGTGTCCGTTGGGTCATCGGGATTGGTGGCAACCAGCGTATCGCCCGTGCGCACCATATCGTAGAGCGCCAGCTCAATCGGACTGGTGGTGTCCGCAACGGCAACGGTGTCATGTTCTTGTAATCTTGGCGATGCCAGGGGAACCGGCGGGCTAAAGCGGGGCAAAAAGGTGACGCGCATGTCCCCGGCGGCCCCTGGAAAGCGGGCGCGCAGCGTCACCAGCGTAGGGGGCGGTGACGCCAATGTGTCGGCATTGGTCGTCGTTGCGTGACCATCCCCCAGTGGGGAGTCGGCGTCCGGCGGAGCGTAGACGCGGGCAACATAAAGACGGCTCCCCCCTTCTTCAAAGAAGGCGCGCACGCCGTAGGCCAGATAATTGGTGCGCACCGTGCCGTCAAAGTTCAGAGGTTCCAGGCCGCCGTAGATCCGCTCAAAGTCGGCGAAACTGGTGAGCAGTTCCGGTTCCCCATCGGTAGGCCCAAAGCGGGTCGGCCCGACAAAGGCCGCCGTACTAGTACTGACACCTTCAATGCTTTTGGCGCGGAAGCTGACTTCTTCCACATAGACGCCAGGGGCAAGATATTCAGGCATAATATTTCTCCGTCTGACCAAGGGTAAATAAGCTTGACGCTGCCGATAAGACGATCAGTAGTCCGCAGTTGTCTAGTACAGAGCGGCCTAAGTAAGCCAGTAGGTCAGTAGGACAGTAAGTCAGTCACTGTCTCACTGTCTCACTGTCTCACTGGCAACTATGGGTTTATTTACGCCGTCGTGTACTAGCCGCATAGTCCAGAGTCGGTCTATTCCCATCGCGGTGACGTTGCGCTCTACTGACAATTTATGGTGATGAGGGCGCCGACGCCAGCAGAAGGTGGGATAAGCCATCGGTGGCCAGGCGAAACTCCTCGGCAAAGACCAGTTGATCCGTCACTTCGTCCACTGGCGGCCCGCCCGCTTGCAGAAAAAGCTGGGCTGGGCGTTGGCGGCGAATGCTACGCAAGTCGGGAACGGTGTAGCCCGGCGGGAAATCCAATACCGCCGGCTCGTAGAAGATGCGGATGGTCAGCGGCCACTGTTGTTGCCCGCTCAGCGGCGGCGGTGAGCCATTGCCCAGGGCGCGGGTAAAGGTTGGGTAGGGAAAGATCACAACCGCACTCCCATTCTCTGCCGTCAGCCCAACCCAGCGCTGGGTTGCCATCTGCACTTCCAAGAGCGCAAAGGCCGCTGGTCGCTCCCCAAGCTGGTCATAGAGCTGCGCCCGCAGGACCGCCGTGCCCGGTGGCGGTGTACGGGTCGGCGCCGAAAAGAGATAGAAGTTGGCGCCGCCATCATCCAGCGGCGGGCTGTTCACCCCGCCTGGCCGATAGAGACCCGGGTAGGGCAGCGGCAGATCGATCTGCACCAGGGCGGGCAAAAAACGGTGGGCGTTGTCCTTTACCGCAACCACAAAGCGCGTTGTTTCCGGCGGACTCCCCTCCGGCAAGGCGCCATGCTCCAGATGGCGCAAACCGGGCAGACCTTGAAAGGCATAGACCCCGCCGCCGGTACGAAAGGCTATGTGTGGGCGCTGGCGCAAATCCGCCGCCGGTGTCGCTGTCACTAGCAGACCGTCGGTAATGGGACGCTCCTGCGCCGGGTCTTGAAAGCGAATGCCCAGCAAGGTCGTGGTTGAAAGCTGCTCGACCGTGGCCACGCCGCCGATCAAGGACGCCCCGGTAGACACCGTTATTGTCGTCGTCATCACGCGGTCACCTTGGTGCTATAGGCAAAGCGGCGTTCCTGGATCGGCAAGCCCTCGGCCACCGGCAAGCTGGAGTCGATCTGGATATTGCGCGCGTAGTAGGGCACCGAGATTTGATAGCGGTTCTCCGTCACCGTCTCCCAGATGCGCAGAATATCCTCGTTGGTCAATTCGGCAATGTTGATCTCCACCGTTTCATCAGCGGCAAAGACATCGGGCGCCGCCGCGTTGAGCAGACCAGCCGGGAAACTGGGCATATCTTCCAGCACACGCATGGCAAAGCCCATCAATTCCTGTTGTAACGAAGCGTCTTGCGCCCAGGCCGTGATCAGAAAATAGAGATCGAGCGGCAGGCGCGAACGCAGCCTCCGACCATCGGGGCCACGGCGGCCGGCGGGGGTGCGATAGCTGCCATTGGGCAGGATGCGGTAGAGAAAGAGCGAAATCCCCGCCACCATGGGCCGGTTAAAATTGTCGGATTGGTAAACGGCAAAGGTAAAGCCTTCGTCGCCCAAGCCGGCCTGTTGAAAGCGACTCTCCAGTAGATCAATCACCGCCTGAGAAACTGCCCGTATCGCCTGATAAGAAGCCATAGCTCAATCCTCGGTCGCTGGATCCGGTTGAATGCCTAGCGCGGCCAGATGGGGCCGCACCAATGCAAGCAGCTTATGCAAATCGCGAAAGTAGTAGCGCTTGTGGGAAGTAACATGCTCCAACTCACCCGTCCAGACAATCGGCGCTTCGGCAAACTCACGCGGCTCGACCCAAATGCGAATGATGAAGGTTTCCGTTTTCTCATCGTATTTAGGCATGGTTGACCGTATCATCGGCGCTTCGATGGCGCGTTGCGCCTATTGGATGGTCGCTAATTTTGGCCGCTTGGGAATGTCGAAGGGCGTTGTTGCACCTGAACAGCTTCGGACACAACCAATAGATCCATTCGATTACCTTGTGTTGAGCGTAGCATAGCAGGTCGGCGTCACCGATGCGGCACGGCGCCGTCACCAAACGCTCACCGCGGCATGACTTTTGTGCTTCTTTTTAACTTTGGTGATGGCCTGGTGATTGCGCGGTAACTACGTCGGTGCGTGGCACTGATCAGGCGTAGCTTGTTCATCCGACCAATGTTTGACCAGTGCCGCGCACCGACGTAGTTATTGTGCGAGATTAAAACGGTTCGTCGCTTAGGCGGTTGTGCGTATCTGGCGTTATTCAGCGGGGTTTCCCGGCTGATTTACCAGCGGAGGGTGCGTTGTCGGTGTACTGTTCGAGGAGGTTGATCGTGCGGCCAAGCTGGGTACTTGCCTGGTCAAGCCATTTTCTTGCCAGCTTTAGCTCGCGCAGGGCTTGCTGGAAATCAATGGGCGATGGTTGGGCAGCACCGTCAAGGGCGCGGGAAAATGTCACCCCGGTCATTTGGGCATAGAGGAATTGCGTTTCTTCCATTGGCTCCACCCCCAGTTCGTCGGCAATCACTGCGCGGCAATGGTCATATTGTTGAATCGCCTTGGTCCGTTGTCCGGTTTGGAGATAGAGCCGGATCATGGCCCGGTGGATTTCCTCACGCAGGGGGTCCAACGCTAGAATTTGCTGACCATAACTGAGACTGTATGCGTACTCTTTATGGTCTGTATAGTAATGCATAAGCTGGGCAAGACCGTTCAAATGAAGGCGACGGAGGCGTTCACGCTCGCGCAGCGCCCAATCCTCATAGAAGCCTTCCAGCAATTCGCCGGTGTAACAGTGACAAGTTGTTTCCAACTGTTCGACTTGTGCCGGGGTCATGGCTGCCGGCGGTATCCGTAAGAGCGCACTTACCTGGTCAAAACGCTCAACATCAAACCAATAGTCACTCTCCCAATTAAAACCGACCTGACCATCCTCGGTGCTCACAACATAGCGCCCGGCGTCACAACTCACGGTAGCTAAGGTCGTGCGCAGGCGCCAAAGCGCAGAATTGAGACAACTGCGGGCGCGTGACTCGCTATGTTCCCCCCAAAAGAGACCCAGAATGCGCTCACGCGGGATCAATTGATGGGGTTGCAGGAGGAGATAGGCAAAGAGGGAAAGCCCGGCGCGCGTGAATTTCACAGCGGCAGGTGCATTAGGCAGGACGATGCGGGGTTGACCTAATAAGAAGATATGCATTTTGTCCACTGGAGCCTCCTACAAAATGAACAGCAACGTTGTAATGAACAGCAGCGTCATAGAGAGCAGCACAAACGATGGACAGTGAGTAGCAATAGCATCAATAATAAACGGATTTTATATGATAATTTACCCTTTGACCTTCCCCAAATTGCTAAATTTTATAACCTCAGTATACTTATCTGCTACGCGGCGTTGAACGGTAGTGGCGCACCGGGAGTCGCACCAATTGCATAAAAGTGGACAAAAGATTTTTGATTGCCGATTTTTGCTTGAGGACAACTGTCCGGCAGAACAAGCTAAAATCCCAAATCAAAAATCATTTGTCAAGTGGGGTGGAACCGCCTCGGACTTTCTGGGGTCCCCACAATCATGCGTTTTTGGAATGGTTGTGGCACACAGAAAGGAGCTTTTATGGCGTCTCCACAACTCACCCTCGACACCATTGTCGCCCTCTGTAAGCGACGGGGGTTTGTCTACCCCACCTCGGAAATCTATGGCGGTCTCGCCAACTCGTATGACTATGGCCCCCTCGGCGCTGAACTGCTGAGAAATATCCGCAATGCCTGGTGGCGCGAATTTATCACCAAACGCGAGGATATGATCGGCCTGGACAGCGCCATCATCCTCCATCCCCAGACCTGGGTGGCCTCCGGTCATGTCGGCTCGTTTACCGACCCGCTTGTTGAAGACAAAGTCACCCACAAACGCTATCGCGCCGATCACTTGATCGAGCAGTGGCTGGCGCGCCCGGAGAACAAGGGCGTCACGGTCGATGTCACGGCAATGAAGACCCCGGACATGGCCGCCTTCCTGCGCGAATACAAAGTCCTCAGCCCGCAGGGCAACCCGATCACCGAACCAAAGGATTTTAATATTCTCTTTGAAACGGGCATTGGTGTGGTCGCCGGCGAGAAGTCTACGGTCTATCTACGTGGCGAGACGGCGCAGGGCATCTTTACCAACTTCAAGCAGATCCTCAACTCGACGCGCGTCAAGCTGCCCTTTGGCGTCGGCCAGATCGGCAAAAGCTTCCGCAATGAGATCACCACCGGTCAATTTATCTTCCGCACGCTGGAATTTGAACAGGCCGAGATCGAATATTTCTTTGACCCGGAAGAGACCCCCTGGCGGTCACTTTTCGAGGATTGGCAGAACAACATGTGGCGCTTTATCACCGACGGGTTGGGCATCCGCACGGAGAATCTGCGCTGGCGGCGCCACAATGATCGCGAACGCAGCCACTACAGCACCGACACCTACGATCTCGACTACCAATTCCCCTTTGGCTGGAAGGAGCTATGGGGCGTCGCCTATCGCACCGACTATGACCTGCGCCAGCATATCGAGCATTCGGGCCAGTCGTTGGAGTATGTCGATCCCAACAGCGGGCGCAAATTTGTGCCCCATGTGATCGAGCCGGCGGTTGGCATCACGCGTATTTTCCTCATGATGCTCTGTGACGCCTATTGGGAAGACACGGAACGCAACCGCACGGTGCTAAAACTGAAGCCAAACTTAGCGCCCTATCAGGCGGCGGTCTTCCCACTGGTCAAGAATAAACCCGATCTGGTCGAACGAGCGCGCGCCATCTACAACGATCTGCTGGATGAGATGGCCGTGGTCTGGGATGACCGGGGCAATATCGGCAAGCGCTATCTGGCCCAGGATGAGATCGGCACGCCCTTCTGTGTGACGGTGGATTACCAAACGTTGGATGATCAGACCGTAACAGTACGGAAGCGCGATGATGCTACACAAGAGCGGGTCGATGCGAGTACATTAACGACGTACCTACGTAACGCAATGAAACATTAAAAATTGCTGCCGTCATCCTGTAACGATTTTGTGAAGATTAAAGGGCATATCCTTACAGGATGACAAAATTTGCTATTCTGATCAAAAGGTGCGCATGGCACGGCATATTAATTTTGCTGATGTGCTTGAAATCCTCTCCAGAGAAGTGATCGCGAGCGGGAATGGCGTACATGTTCGTCATGCACTTAATAAACAGTTTGGGCGTGGCAACTGGCGCAAAGTGAAAGGCGCTGTTTTGTGGCGAAGGCCAGAAGATGGTACGATATGGATCATTGAAGCGCATTGGTTTGAAGCGCATGGCATCGGGCGGGAGTTACCCAAATTGGTTCGCTATTTGGAGAAGGAGTGGGATCATGGGCGCTAAATATGTCCGTTGCATTGCCATTGGCGATGATCCGATCTCATTGACGGTTGGTGAGATTTACGAAACACTGGGGTTAACCGCGGCTGAACAAAAGGATGGTTGGCTGCGAATCATCGATAATGAGGGTGAACCCTATCTACATCCGGCTCAGTTGTTTGAACCAATTGATGAAGCGGCCTTTGCTTCGATCCGTTCTGAGGCGATTACCATTCACCTGACAGGACTCTTAAAATTAAAGATTCGGGATGCTGCGCACGCCAAAGGTATCAGTCTGGGCGCATTTTTGCGTGAAGTCGCCGAAGAGCGCTTGGATTTACCAGAGGCTCTACAATCACGCTAACCGTTTGCCCCTATCACACCCCGCTCCACTCCACCCATTCGCCGCGCTCATCTTGCACATGGGCCAACCCATTGTGATCCCAGTAGATTAGCCGATCGGTCAGGAGAATAATGACGGCGCGCGTGCGCGCTACCTTTTCATCGGTGTTGGTGGCGTCGAGACCCCAGGCGGCGTAGATTTGCCCATTGGTGCGGCTGATGGTGCGTTTGTCACGAAAGCCCAGCCGTTCGGCGATCTGTTCGTTGGTCAGGCCGCGCGCCAATAAATGGGCCACCACTTGTTCGTTGGGTTCGAGCAGGGCCAGCGGCGCGTGTTCATCGCGATGGCGCACCTCCTGCACGCGCGCTTCGATCTCCGGGTCGATAAAGCTGCGCCCTTCAATGGCATCGGTCAGCAGCGGAAAGACCATTTGGGGCAAAAGATAGTTCGATTTGCGCACATAGGCATAGTGGCTGAGGATGCCGGAGTTGCGAAAGTCGCGATAGTAGGCGTCATCATCCTGAATCGAGTAGAAAACCACCGGTAAGCGCGGAAATTCGCGGCGAATGGCCACGGCGGCCTGAATGCCATTCATCTCGCCCGCCAGTTGCACATCCATCAAGATCACATCGGGCGGCCCCTCTAAACAAAAGGCAAGCGCCGCTTCACCACTATCACAATGGTGCGTCACCTGCACTTTGCCGGTTGCCTGCAAACCGCTCCTAAGCGCAGCGCGCAAGTTGTGATTATCTTCCACAATCAACAGGTTTACCATCGTGGCCGCCTATTTCTATTGAACTTTTCTCAGCGCAGTTATGGCGCTTGGCTGGTTATCACATTACTCAAAATGAAGCGAAAAGTCAAGCATGGCTGGCTTTGTGACTAGGGCAACCCATGTTTGATCGCAGCTTAGTCGATTGTTGTAGTCATGACAAGATGTTAAGTACAACAAAGCGCGCACTCAAGACGTTGCAATTGACCGATTACTCTGGTACTTATAGCCGTATAATGAAGGATAGTGTTGTTAGGCAAATCCGCTAGGTTTTTTGGGAGAAACGTCATGCAGATCGTCATTGTTGCCCCCGCCGTGCTGCCCCAATCAATGGTGCCAACCAGGGCCACCCCGCCCCAATTGGCTATGCACCTGGCGGCTTCCACGCCGGTGCGCCATCGCGTTACGATTGTTGATAGCGCCGGCGCCGCTCGCCGTTGCGCCGAGCCGGCTGATCTCTATGTTTTGCTTTGGTCGTATGAGTACTCGCCCCGTTTGATCGAAACCGCCTTGCGCTTGGCGACTTGCGAACCCTTGATTTGTGTCTGGGATGGCCCTACGCCGGCGCCGGTAGACTACCTCTTGGAGTTTTGTGATCAAGTTGTCTGCGCCACGCCGAACGGCTGGTGGCCCCAATTGTTGACCATGATCGAGAGCGAACAGCGGCAATTGGTGTGATAGACGCGGCTTCAGGGGCGCGGATTATCATTGAACAACCAAAATCCGCGTCTGTGATCCGCGTCCCGTGAAGCCGCGTCTGTACCCCTATCTCCCACCGACAATTTGATGGCAACGCTTCCCGGTAGTACAATAGGAACTATCGTTACCGAACAACCGAGCAACCCTCCTCACCAAAGATAGGACAGACAAATGCCAAAGATTACCTTTATCGGGGCCGGCAGTTGGGGCTTCACCCGCACCCTGGTGCGCGACCTGCTCACCTTTCCCCTCTTGGAAAATAGCACCATTACCCTGATGGATATCGACCCCGAACGGTTGGAATTTGCCAGCCAGGCGGTGCGCAAAATTGTGGCCCAGGGCAACTACCCGGCCAAAGTCGAAGCAACCCAGGATCGCGCCGCCGCGCTCCAAGGCGCCGACTACGTCATTGTCACCATCCTGGCCGGCGGGCTGGATGTCTGGCGCCATGACATTGAGATCCCCAAACAGTTCGGCATCGACACCAACATCGGCGATACGCGCGGCCCTTCCGGCATTTTTCGCGCCTTGCGCACCATCCCGGTGATGGTGGGCATTGCCAAAGATATGGAGCGTTATTGTCCCAACGCCACCATGCTCAACTATACCAACCCCATGGTGATGCTCTGTCGCGCCATGCAACGCGAGACCAAGATTCAGTTGACCGGTCTCTGTCACAGCGTCCAGGGCACGGCTGAAATGCTGGCAAAATGGATCGGCGCACCGATGGCCGAAATTACCTACACCTGCGCCGGCATCAACCATATGGCCTGGTATTTGGAGTATAAGTGGAAGGGTGAAAATGCCTATCCGCTGATCCGCCAGGCCATCACCGAACGGCCGGAGGTCTACAACGAGGAGATTGTGCGCAACGAGATGTTCCTCCACCTCGACCACTACATCACCGAGTCGAGCGGTCACAACTCGGAGTACAACTGGTGGTTCCGCAAGCGCCCGGACTTGATCGAGAAATATTGCACTCACGGCACGGGGTGGAATCCCGGTGAATATGCCTACATCATCAAACGCTATGAGGAACGCAATGACAAGTGGCGTGATGATGCCAAAGAGTGGTTGAGCCGCCCGTCGGTCGAGCTAAAGCGGGGTCATGAATACGCGGCTTACATTATGAATGCGCTGGAAGGGGGCGAACCCTTCCAGTTCAACGGCAATGTGGCGAACAAGAATCTGGTAACGAATCTGCCGGCGGATGCTTGTGTCGAAGTGCCGGTCTGGGCCAGCCGCAAGGGGTTGGAAGCCGTCGGCGTCGGCGCCCTGCCGCCCCAATGCGCCCTGTTGACCAACCTGAGTTCCTGCATTGAAGAGATGGCGGTCGAAGGCGCCCTCACCGGCAATCCTCGCCTGATCTTCCAAGCCATCGCCCACGACCCGCTCACCGCGTCTGTTCTCACGCTGGCGGAGATCCAGGAGATGGTCAACGCCATGTTTGATAAGAATGCCCCCCACCTGCCGCAATTCAAACATCTGCGGTAACCCCCAAGCCTCTGCCCGCTCGTAGCCGGCACCGGTTGCCTTTTAGGCGCGGCTACGAGCGGGCTTAATCGCTGTACAGGTCACGGCGTCGCCGTGGGTGTTGCGCTGAGCGTTGCCGTTGGGCTTTCCGGCGTAGGGGTACGCGTGGGAGTGGGCGTGCGCGTTGGCGATGGCGTGCGGGTTGCAGTCCCGGTGCTGGTTGGCGTCAGGGTCGGGCCACCGGGCGTTGGGGTGGCGCCGCCGGTGCCGCAGATGGGGCCATGCATGATAGTGGCGTCCACCGCTGCACGCACGGTTACACATTCCGCTGACGCAGCGCCATAGAGATCCTGGCAAGCCTGGATAAAACCATTGTACGCATCTAAAAATTTGGAAGATGATGTGAGATAGGTGGCGTTGGTGCGATAGGCAACTTGCGCCGCTTTATCAATCCCAATGCCGGTAATCGTATAGCCATTGAAGACGCCGCCATCCACCATCAAGGCAAAGGCTTTGTTCGGGACGCCGGAGTTCGAGTGCACGCCGCCATGATCGCCGGCGCCGCAATAATAGTTGGGGCTATCGGTGCGATCCGGGTCTTTGAAGCGGGTCGGGTCCATCATGTGGCGAATCGAACCAATGCCGGGAATGCTTTCGCCCATCTCCCAGCGCACGCTGTCGGCGTCATTGCCGCTGTTGTTGGTTAAATCCACCGCCTCGCCAAACATATCGGAAAAGCTCTCATTGAGCGCGCCGGATTGATGGGAATAGATCAGATTAGAGGTGTGTTCGGTGACAGCGTGGGTCAACTCATGCGCCACCACATCATCGACGGCAAAGCCTTCCCCATAGGTCATGCGCTCGCCGTCCCAGAAGGCGTTCTGGTACTTCTTGCCGTAGCAAACATAGGATCTTAATTCAGCGCCGGCGTTGTCATAGGAGTCGCGCTGAAAGTGGGTAAAGAAGAAATCATAGGTGTCACCAGCATAATCGTGGGCATTGTTGATGTCGTCCGCCGTACAATCGCTGACATTGGTCACTGGTCCGTCGGCTTCGGCCCGTCCAATCACCGCACTGGGGTAGCTTGTCGTGCGCTTGGCATTGTAGGTTGTCCGCCGGCGGCCATCGGTCACAGCCGGATAGCGAAAGCGCACGTCGCCTGTGTGAGCGTCAACAAAAATCCACTCGGCCAGATGGGGCTGCGCGGCCGAACCAACCCGCAATTGGTAGGTCAGGTAAGTGGCGCCGGCTTCGTCGGTAATCAACCCCGGATTGAACAACAGCAGGGTACTCTCGGTTACAACGGCATCAGGCGCCTCTAGCGCCTTGCGACCAATAGCGGCGGCCGCTTCTGCCGTCAATCTGGGCGTTGTGTCAACAGCGCCGGCATTCGGCAGGGTATATCCGTTGGCGACGGTCACTGCGCCTTCTGCCGTGACATGAACCAATAGATCGGCGCCGAAGACCGGTAGGCTTTTTTCCCTTTGTTGATAACGCACCTGCCGGTTGCCCAAGGCATCCGCTTCGATACGCACTTGTTGCAACTGCGTTGTCGGGTCGGCAATGCCAAAGAGGGCGCCATACTGTTGCAAAAAGGCTTGGGCAACCGCTGCGGGCGCAACCTGCCCACGGGCGAACTCATGGGTCAAGATTCCGCCTTCTGCCGCAACCCAACGGGCGACACCCGTATGCGCATACAGCTCGACATGAAGCGGGCCGTCACTCTGCTGTTCTAGGCGTGTTTGGGCTGCCATCTGTGGCGTGGCTGTGGGTACGATCAGCGGTACACAGGCCGCACCGGACAGCACCGCCAACAACAGGGTTACGATCACACTCTCCCAAAACCAGTTCCGTTTGTTCCATCGTCGCAGCATACCTATCTCTCCTTGCTTAGTCATCCAAATCAGCGTTAGTGACACAGTGTAGTGATACAAAGTGCATCAGACTTACAAGAAAGCGGCTTTCGTGTAACCTAACGTGAGGAAAGGAGTGGGCGTTGCGACGGAATCTAAGACATTTCTCCCAGAAAATGCGGTAAGATGTGCAATTTTTGTATTGCGTCAATCAACAGGCCCGCGCACACCCTGACGAGCCAGGATGTGCGCGGGCCTGTTGGTTCGTAAGAAGGATAATGTGCGCGCCTTACTTGTGGCCGCGGAATAGCTCACGCACAATAATCAACTTCTGAATCTGAGTCGTTCCTTCGTAAATCTGATAGATTTTGGCGTCGCGCATGAGCTTTTCCACCGGATATTCACGGCTGTAGCCGTTGCCGCCAAAGACCTGAACGGCGTCGGTGGCGTTTTGCATGGCGGCGTCGGCGCAGAAGGCTTTGGCGATGGCGGCTTCGGTGGTATTGCGTTTGCCGTTATCCACCAGCCAGGCGGCTTTCCAGGCCAGATCACGGGCCGCTTCGGCGCGAATTTTCATATCGGCCAGGATAAAGCCGACGCCCTGATGTTGGTAAATGGGCTGACCAAAGGTGAAGCGTTCGCTGGCATACTTTACGGCCTCATCCAGCGCACGGCGGGCCAGACCGGTGGCGGCGGCGGCAACGGGGGGACGGCTCTTGTCAAAGACCTTCATGGCGATCATAAAGCCATCACCCTCGGCGCCCAGGCGGTTTTCTTCCGGCACCTCGACATTTTCAAAGAAGACTTGCGCCGTTTGCGCCGCATGTTGGCCCATCTTTTCCAGCGGTTTGCTGACGCTCAGACCGGGATAGTCCCGCTCGACAATAAAGGCGCTCATGCCGCGATGGCCGGCTTCGGGATTGGTCTTGGCAAAGACAATAAAAAAGCTGGCGACCGGTGCATCGGTGATCCAGGTCTTGCCGCCGTTAAGGATGTAGCGATCTCCCTGTTTGGTCGCTGTTGTCTTGATGCCGGCCACATCCGACCCTGCATCCGGTTCGGTGAGGGCATAGGAGATGATCTTGCCTTCCTCCGCAATGCGTCCGAAATAATGTTCTTTTTGGCGTTCGTTGCCGGCGATCAGAAGCGGCAGCGCAGCCAGTTGGTTGAGCATCAGCGCCGTCTCAATGCCGGTGCAGCCATAGGCCATCTCCTCGCCGACAATGCACTCTTCCAACACACTGGCGCCCAGGCCGCCATATTCTTCGGGAATGTTGAGATTGACTAGGCCAACTTCGCGCGCTTTATTAAAAATATCCCACGGCCACTCGCCACTGCGATCATAATGTTCGGCTTTGGGGATAATCTCCTTGCGGGTAAAATCGCGCGCTAACTCTTGCAACATGCGTTGATCATTGGAAAGTTCAAAGTAAAGCCCTGCGGGTGTACCTGTTGTCGCCATAATACCATCCTTTGGGTGATGGGGCGTCCCTTCCTGGAAGCGGCAGCGAGTGTCTGCTTATACAGAAGCGTTCCCGCCGCTTCCAGGAAGGGACGCCCAGCCGGAATCAATACGCTGTTGTCTACAGTAAACCGGGAAGCGATTCTGAGGCTGTTGCCAACTTGTTGTTACTGTTCACTGGCTTAATCGTAGCGCAAGATGGGGCGGAAACAAAATAAGCGCTGTCGGCAAGCGTAATGCTCACCGACAGCGCTTATGAATAGTTGGTTGGTTAGTTGGTCGATGAAAGACGAACCAACTAACTATACTCAAATCAGAATGAAAACCGGAATTTTTGGGGGAAGTGTGTTAAAATGAATCGCAAAGTCAGAGAAGCCACGGAAAGCCGAGGGAAGAACGA
>QWII01000125.1 GCA_021405325.1 Caldilinea sp. CFX5
AAGCCGCATCTGTCATCCTCCCTTCGCCGACGGTCGATTCGCCGCCGTGCGATCCAGGACACCGGCCAGATCGACGCCAAAGGTCCATTCGGCGGTAGCGGTCATCTGTTGGAGTTTGGCTTCGTCGATCTCGACGCCCATGCCGGGGCTTTCGGGGACAAGCAGGTGGCTCTTTTCATAGCGCAGCGGTTCTTTGACCGCATCGTCGGTGTAGAGATGGGGGCCAGTGCTGTCACCGGGATAGTCGAGGACGCGCGCGGCGGCGGCGAGATGGGCGACAGCGGCAGTACCCAGGTTCAATTCCTGCGTCGTGCCGATGAGAACGCTGGCGCGGGCTGCCTCAGCCAGGGCCACCAGGCGCAGACTGGCCTGCAAACCACCCAGCAGATAGGGCGAGACGTTGAGAATATCAACGCAGCCGTTACTGAGCAGTTGCCAGCCGTGGTGGATATGCAGCACATGTTCAGAGACCGGGCGGCGGCAGCGGCGACGGAATTCGGCTAACCCATCAATGTCATTGCGCGGGGCAGGACTTTCCACCAACATGAAATCGACCACCTCCTGGTAGCGTTCAAGCGCCATGATCGCCCGCCGCCAGTCGAGCAGGTTGGAGAAGTCGAGCGACTTGATCTCCACCTTGTTGCCAAAGCGGTCGGCAAACTTGCCGAGGAATTGCAAATCCGCTTCCAGATTGGAGCCGACATAGACCCGAATCAAGTCAAAACCTTGCGTCAACTTCTCGGCCACCCGTTCCAGGTTCGGCTCCACCTCTTCCACCGAGCGCATCCGAAAGATCGGGTAGCAGACCCGCATCCGGTCGCGCAACTTGCCGCCCAACAAGTCATAGACGGGGACGCCTTCATAGCGGGCGATCAGGTCATGCAGCGCCAGGTCGATGCCCTGTCGCACCAGCCCCGACCGGCTGTACATGTGGCCTTCATCAGGGAAGAAGCGAATCAGGTCATCTTCAATCTTGACCACATTGCGCGCATCTTTGCCTTGCAACAACTGGTTGAGCATTCGCTCTAATTCGCCCATATCAAATTGATACATGGGGACATGGGAGAGATCGCTCATCTCACCCCAGCCGACGGCGCTGTCACCGGCCTCGACTTTGACGATGACATGTTGATTGGCAATGCCGGTCTGCCGGGGCGTGGCAATGGGAAAGAGTTGGACACGTTGAATTTTCATGGGTTCCTCGGTTTTCTTGGTCGTTTGGTCGCGTAGTCGTGTAGTCGTGTAGTCGCGTGGTCGTTGGCCTCATTCTGTCACATCAGGCCGACAAATTGACTACGCGACTACACGACTACACGACTTTCATTTTCATCCAGCCGGAAGTGTTATGGAAGTTGGCGACGGCACTGCCGGGCGGCACGATGGCGTCACAGGCGGTGCGCAGATTGTCGGGGAGTTTCATCGCAAGGACGGGCAGCAAGTGTTCCAATTGGGCCAGCGACCGCACCCCGATGAGCGGGGCGGTGATGCCCGGTTGATCTTTGGTCCAGAGTAAGGCGAGTTGCGCCGGATCGTAACCGTGGTCGCGCGCCAATTGGACAAAGCGCTGACCGGCGGCGATGGCGTTGGTGGTCACCCGTTCGGCGTAGATGCCGCCGCGCAACTGCGCCCGTGAATCGGATGGGTAGTGGGCGGCCTCGGTGTAGCGACCGGCCAACAGGCCCATGGCCAGCGGCGCCCAGGTGAGCAGCCCCAAGCCGTAGCTCTGACAAAGGGGAACCAGTTCATTTTCAATGCGACGGTCGAGCAGGTTGTAGGGCGGCTGTTCAGTGACAAAGCGGGCGTACCCCTTGAATTCGCTAGTCAGCACCCCCTCCATCACCTTCCAGGCCGGGGCGGTAGAACTGCCGATATAGCGCACCTTGCCCTGTCGCACCAGATCGGTGAGGGCGCCCAGCGTCTCGTCAATGGGGATGTCAAAGACGGGGCGGTGCAGTTGGTAGAGATCAATGTAGTCGGTCTGAAGACGGCGCAATGATTCTTCACAGGCGCGTATGAGATGCAAACGCGAATTGCCCCGGTCGTTGGGGCCGGGGCCGGTCGGGTAGTGGGCCTTGGTGGCGAGGATCACGTCGTGGCGGCGACCTTGTTCCGCTAGGGTGCGACCGATGATGCGTTCGCTCTCACCGGCGGCATAGCTGTTGCTGGTATCGATCAGGTTGATGCCGGCGTCTAAGGCGCGCAGGAGAATGGGCGTTGCCTCGTCGGCGGGCAGGGGGTTGGCGAAATTATCCGTACCGAGGGCTAACGGGGCAATTTTTACACCGGTACGACCTAAGCTTCTGTACTCCACGCCTGCTCTCGTTTCTGTGGCTGGTTGGGAAAGGTTGGTTGATAACGTGATCGTAGTCTAGTTTCTGTTGCGAAAGCAAAGAATCAACCGCAGAGGCGCAAAGTTCGCAAAGCAGGTTAGTGTAAAATCTTTGCGTTCTTCGCGTCTTCGCGGTTCATTGATGAGTTCGTAACGAGAATTAGTCTAGCACTATCATGCGGCAATGCCAAGCCGCGCCAGAATTTGGCGAACTTCGGCGCGCTCATTGTCCGCCAGTTCGGAGATGGGCGGGCGCACGGTTGCTTTACAGAGGCCCAGTTGCGCCATCGCTTCTTTGACGGCGGAAACATTGTTGGCATTGTTGCGGCGGGCGCGCAGGTCTTCAAAGGGCTTGATCTGATGCCAGAGTTGCATGGCCGTACCGTAATCATCTTGTTCCAGCGCCTGCTGCATGGCCAGCGAGATACCGGGCGCCACATTGACCAACCCGGAAGTAAAGCCCCTGGCGCCGCCGACTCGGAAGAAGGGCGCCCATGATTCGGCGATGCCGCAGATCCAGGCCAGCCGATCGCGCCCGACGGCCTGCACAATTTCGGCGAAGAGCGGCGGGTTGCCGACGGCATATTTCACGCCAACCAGGCTAGGACATTCTTCGGCCAGCCGGCGCAACGCACTGGCGCCAATCGAAGCGTCGCGCACATAGGGGACAATGCCCAGGCCGGGAACCGCATCGGCAATCGCTTTGTGATAGGCCACCCACCCTTCATCGGAGCGGTAAGGGTGGACGGGCTGATGCACCATGACAGCATGAGCGCCTTGGTTGGCAGCAAATTGGGCCATATCGATGGCGGTTGCCGTGTCAAAGCCGACACCAGCGAGGATAAAAGCGCGACCACGAGCGCCGGCAACCGTGGCCTCCAATGAGTGCCGCATCTCTTCTTGGGTCAACGAGTAAAACTCACCCGTGTTGCCATTGGGCGTAACGGCGGTGATACCGGCGCTGACCATTTTGTCGAGCAGATCGGCATAGGCTTGGAAGTCGGCGGTGATAGTCGCGCCGCGGCGGACAAAAGGCGTGACCGGAATGGCGACGACGGTGCAGAGGGCGTCGATCATGGCTTGAAAGTTCATCGTGAATTGCTCCTTCCCATGCGATGGGTTGATAGAGACGAAAGAAGTGTCTCGATCATACTGGTTTTTGGCAGAAAGAGCAATCTACTTCATGGTGTCGCTGCTCCTATCACTCTATATACTATTAAATCCTATATAGAGTGTAGGGCAGGAACAAGCCGGTGACAATCGCAGGTTCTACGTATTTTCTGCAGCCTATGCCCAGCCGAACCAACGCGCTGCCAGCCATAAGGCCCATCCGGCCAGGAACACCCAGATACCGATGATCACCCCGGCCGCCCCCCAATTCACCGGCTTGTTCCCCTGCATCCGCGCTTGGGCGGCAGCACGACAGTCAGCCATCACCACCGGTGGAATCAGGCGAATCGCCAGGAGGATGCCCAACGGCACCAGGATCAGATCATCCAGATAGCCAAGAATGGGGATGAAGTCGGGAATGAGATCGATCGGGCTAAAGGCATAGGCCACAACACCGGCGGCGACAAGGCGCGCAACCCAGGGCGTGCGTGGGTCGCGACAGGCCAGGTAGAGCGCAAAAACATCGCGCTTCACCCGGCGCGCCCACGCCCGCCAGTTGCTGACTTCAGCCGGTGCGCTCATCGTTGGCTTTGTTGATGTTTGGCGCGCAACTCCGCGTACATCTCCGGCGTCGGCGGGTAATATTTGCCCGGTCGCACCCCTTCGGCGCGGATCTTCTGTTTGATGTAGGCTTCCACCGCCTCGTGTTCCTCGACAATGGCAACGCACTCTTCGGCAAACCAGGAAGGCACGACGACCACGCCGTCGCCATCGCCCACCAGCACGTCACCGGGGCGAACCAGCGCGCCGCCGCACTGAATATCGCCATTTTCCTCCGCCGGTTCAGCCCAGGGGGAAGAGCCATAGGGGGTGCGCTCTTTGGCGTAGATGATCAGGCCGTAATTTTCGGCCTCCATCACCTCCAGGTCGCGGATTGCGCCGTCGGTGACAATGCCGTCGGCCTGATTCATGACCAGTTGCACCGCCTTGACATCGCCAAAGATACAGGCGCGCGGATGGCCCATAATGTCCGCCACCAACACATCCCCAGGGCCGCAACGGGCCATGGCGCGATATTCAGGTGAATTTTCCCCTTGTCGCACTTCGGCCATCAAATCAGGGCGGGGTGGCAGAAAGCGGAGGGTGCGGGCGCGGGCGGCCAGCCGTTTGCCGGGCGTATAAGGGCGCACCCCTTCCATAAAGGGCAACGGCACGCCGGCATCCTTCATCACATGGTTCCAGATGGTAGCGACGGGGAGTTTTTTGAAGCGGTCCAAAATCTCCTGCGAGACATGAACGGGAGCGTAAGAGCGCACGGACATAAGTTTCTCCTTTGCTGCGCTGGTGTTGGTTGGTGGGAACGTGACAGATGTTGTCTAGAAAGGGATCATAAACAGGAGTGGAGATATTGTCAACCCTGGCTTAACCGCTAGGCATTTGTCTAAGTGATTTGCGGCTCGGCTACTTCTGTTCTTGCTTATGACACCAAAATATAGTACCATTTCTCTATGAAAAGAAAGCATCTGAACACCCTGCGTGCGATTTTCGCTCATCCTATCAGCGCTAATATTCAATGGCGGGATATTGAAGCATTGTTGTTGGAGCTTGGGGCTGACATTAGTGAGCGTGAAGGTAGCCGGGTTGCTGTCATTCTTTTCGGTGAAGTGAAAGTTTTTCATCGCCCGCATCCAAGCCCGAACACAGACAAGGGGGCGGTGGCAAGTGTCCGTCGATGGTTGGAACAGCACGGAGTAACGCCATGAATTTGATGACTGTTGATAATCATCATGCTAAAATCGAATATGATGCAGAACTTGACATGTTCCGCGGTGAGATCCTTGGCTTGAATGGTGGCGCTGATTTCTATGGCCACACCCCGGATGAGTTGCGGGCAGAGTTCCGTAAGTCTCTCGCAGTCTTTCTGGAAGTCTGCCGTGAAAAAGGCATTGAACCCTACCGCAGTTATTCCGGTAGGTTTAACATCCGTATTCCTCCGCAGTTACACGAGCGGGTCGCCATTATGGCTGAGGCAGAGGGCAAGAGCCTTAATGCTTTGGCCCAAGAGGCGCTACAAAGGATCGCGCAGTAGCACCCATTGACACACTAGAGCATAGAGCGCCAACTTTCAGTAAAAGCGCAGCAGTGTCTATGTTTCCATTGAAGGCTGATGGCGCTCATCCCGCCCGTAGCGCCTCCAAAAACCTGTTTGCATACGCTTTCGCCACGCGGTATACTGAGCATCGCGATTTGCCATCTTTGCGCTATACCACGAAGCGTAACCAAACCAGTATCCTAGAGCGAAACAAGAAGCGATGAGTACAAAAGCACGTATTGCCGTCGTCGGCGCCGGCTGGTGGGCGACGACGGCCCATATTCCCGCCGTGATCAATCATCCCCAAGCAGAATTGGTTGCCCTGTGCGACCGTGACGACCAGAAGTTACAGAACGCAGCGACAGCGTATCAGCTTTCCCAAACCTATACCAACCTTGACCAAATGCTCGCCCAGGAGCAACTGGATGGCGCCATCGTTGTCACCAACCATGCCAGCCACTATGCCGTCGCCCGGCGCTGTCTAGAGGCGGGGCTGCATGTGGTGATCGACAAGCCGATGACGCTCTACGCTTGGGAAGCGAAGAGCTTGGTAGAGCTGGCGCAGGCGCAAGGGCGGGAATTGCTCGTCGGCTATCCTTACAATTATACACCCTATGCTATCCGCAGCCGGGAAGTGATTCAGTCGGGGGCGTTGGGGAAGGTGCAATTTGTCAACTGCCTCTTTGCCACGCACATCTTTGACTTGTTGCGCGGCGAACATGCTGTCACCGGCCCGGTGCATGGCCCCGGCAAAGTCTATAGCGATCCAGCGCTTTCCGGCGGCGGGTTGGGGCATTTACAGTTGACTCATACGCTGGGCGTTCTCTTTTTTGTCACTGATCTGCGCGTCAAACGGGTTCATGCGTTGATGCACCAACACGGTCTGGCGGTTGATCTGGTGGGGGCGATCACAGCAGAATTTGAAGGGGGCGCGCTCGGCACGATTGGCGGTACGGGCAATCTGGGTGGCGGCAATGGGCGCAAACAGATGGTGCAAATCTACTGTGAAAATGGCTCGATTGACATTGATATTGTCAGCGGCGAAGCGACCATCTACCGCCGTGACCAGCCGCCGGAACCCATTGAGCCAGTGGTGGGTGAACGCGACTATCGGCACTACGCACCAGCCCATAACTTAATCGGCATTGTGCTAGGACAAGCCAAGAACGAATCACCAGGGACAGTCGGCTGGCGGGTGGTCGAGTTGCTGGATGCCGCCTACCGTTCGGCCCAGCGGGATGGTGGCGGTGTCACGCTGGCTGAACTTGCGTAAGGATTAACTTTATTGCAAAAGCAAGTTGACGGCCTGGTTTAATGATGGTATACTCTCTACAACGATAGGATTGACCTCTCCCTGTGCTGAGAAAGCACATGATCAAAAAAATCATCGTTGTCCATCAAGTAGCAACAACCGAAGTGTTCCAGTTAACAATCTATCACAACCACGGCCCCCACAATCACTGCCCCTGATGATGGAATAGGCGCCGGCTACGATACTAGCGTATGACGGTACAAACTTTGACGGTATAGAAAGGTACATGCCAATGACCGCCAGAACAATCACGGCCAGGCCCGGTATGAGTTTGCGGGTGCGTGAGGCTGTTGCGGGCTATCTATTTCTCACGCCCTGGCTAATCGGCCTGCTCTGTTTTGTGATTGGGCCGATGCTCGCCTCGGCGTACTTCAGTTTTACCAACTCGGATGTGGTCAATACCCCCAAATTTGTTGGGTTGCGGAACTACGAAGATATTTTTACCAGCGACCGGCTCTTCTGGCCGGCTATGTTTCGTACCTTCCGCTATGCGATCATCGTCGTGCCTTCGGCGTTGATTGGTTCTTTGCTGGCGGCGATGCTGCTCAATCAGGCGCTCAAGGGGACGATTTTCTTCCGCACCTTTTTCTTTATGCCCCATCTGACGCCGATTGCTGCGTCGGCTGTGCTCTGGGCCTGGATGTTCAACCCGGATGTCGGGCCGATCAACTACTTTCTGCGCGATATTGGGATTGCCAACCCGCCCGAATGGTTCCGTTCGCCCCAGTGGGCCATGAGCGGGTTGATCATTATGGCGATGTGGGGCGCCATCGGCGGCAATACGATGTTGATCTTTCTGGCCGGCTTACAAGGCATCCCCCAAGAACTTTATGAAGCGGCGTCGATTGATGGCGCCTCACCTTTGGCCAAATTTTGGAATGTAACCATCCCCTTACTGACGCCGACGATTTTCTTTAATCTGGTGTTAGGCATCATTGGGGCGCTGCGCGTCTTTACCGCCGCCTTTGTCGCCACTGGTGGTGGTCCGGCCTATGCTACCCACTTTTATGCGCTCTACATCTACGAACGCGCCTTTAAGTATTTCGAGATGGGGTACGCTTCGGCGCTAGCCTGGATCTTCTTCTTTATCATGTTTGTGTTCACCTTTATTCAGTTCCGCGCTTCACGGCGCTGGGTTTATTACGCTGGGGAGAGGAATGACTAATGGCCCAAGAAGCACTTGCCCAACGCAACGCGCCTGTCCTGCAGGCGTCTACCACCGTTCGCACGATCCAACGGCAACAATTGATTGGTCGCACCATTCTGTACATCATTGCAATTGGGGCGTCGATTCTCTTTATGTTGCCCTTTGCCTGGACCATTTTTTCGTCGCTCAAGACCCCCAGTGAACTTTATATGTTCCCACCGCGCTGGTTGCCGGAAACACCGCGTTTTGGCAATTATGCTGAAGTCTTTGAGCTTGCGCCCTTTGGTCGCTGGCTCTGGAATTCGTTCTATGTCGCCGGGGTAGCAACCTTTGGCGCAGTGCTATCGGCGGCTGTTACCGGCTACTCGTTTGCCCGCTTCCGTTACCCTGGCCGTGATCTGCTCTTTATGTTGACGCTCAGCACCTTGATGCTACCTACCGAAGTAACGTTGATCCCGCTCTATCTGCTCTTTAACAAGATCAAGTGGCTGGACACCTACCTGCCGCTGATTGTCCCCTCATTCTTTGGCGGCGGGGCGTTCTTGATCTTTATGATGCGCCAATTCTTTATGACGATCCCGATGGATCTCGATGAGGCGGCGCGCATTGACGGCGCCGGCTACCTGCGCATCTTCTGGCAGATTCTGCTGCCGCTCTCCGGCCCTGTGCTGGCGACGGCCGCTGTCATCACCTTTATCGGGGATTGGAATGCTTTTCTCTTTCCCTATATTATTTTGAATGACAAACTCAAGTTTACGATTGGCATTGGCATCAAATACTTCCAAACCATTGCCGCCAACATCGACTCCATGGAGCCACGCGAAAACTTGCTCATGGCCGCTAGCATGATGATGACCACCCCCATCATTATCCTGTTTTTCACCGCGCAACGCTATTTTGTACGCGGCATCGTTATGTCGGGAATCAAGGGGTGAGTGAGTGGCGAGTGGTGGGTGGTGGGTAGCGAGTCATTTTGACCTGCCACCCACCACCTGCCACCCGCCATCTGCCACCCAATCTACATTTCTTGTTTCATCTAAGGAGGATCGCTTCATGTTGAACCAAACGTTAAGTCGCCGTCGCTTTTTGATTGGCACGTCGGCAGTCGCCACCGCAGCCTTTGTGGCGGCCTGCGCCCCAGTTGCCCAGACCGGGCAGAGCGGCGGCGGCGAAGCTGCCCCCAGCGCCGAAGGCACAACCATCGTCTTTCACTCGCGCTTAGGCTCCCATGCCGACTGGCACAAGTCGCGCGTGGCGCTCTTTGAGGAGCAGAACCCTGGCATCAAGCTGCAGATCGATGAGCTGGATGCGGGCGAAATGATTGCCAAGTTGTATGCCATGGCCGCCGGCGGCAACCTGGGTGACATCTGCTGGACCTATCTGAATACGATGACGGAACATGTCAAGAAGGGCGTTGTAGCGCCCCATGACGATGTGATTGCCGCCAACGGCTTTGATACCTCGGTCTTCTGGCCGGCGATTATGAAGGCGTTGACCGTGGACGGTAAAATCTATGGCATCCCCAACCACGGCCACTTTGGCACCGTCGTCTACTACTTCAACCAGGATCTCTACGAAGCCGCCGGCGCCGATCTGCCAAACCCGGACTGGACATCTGACGATCTGGTTGCTGGCGCGATGAAGGTAACGAGTGCGCCCGATACTTGGGGTTTCCGCTCCAATCAAGGGTCCGAACACACCCCGTCCTATGTGCGCATGTTTGGCGGCGAGGTATTGAGCGAAGATGGCACCAAGTGCTTGCTGGGCGAAGAAAAAGCCGTGGCGGCCTTGCGCTGGCTCTATGAACTCAAGAGCACCCATCAGGTTGATCCCTGCATCTGTGGTGATCAGATCCGTGAGAACTTTGTGGCCGGCAAGGTCGGCGCCTTTAACACAACGCCCGGTCTGGTTGCCGAATTCAGTAAAGTCACCGATTGGGCTTTCAAGTGGGATGTCACCGCGGCGCCGCTCGGCCCGGATGGCATTCGCGGTTCCCAGGTCTCCGGCGCCGGTTTCTGTATGACCCCTGGCGCAGCCGAGAAACACCCGAATGAAACCTTCAAGGTGTTAGACTTCTACACCACCAAGGAAGATGGCATCGAACATGTCTTCGGTGGCGCTGGCAGCCCTGGCACCCGCGATGATGTGTGGGATGATCCGAAGCTGAACGAATTCAACCACATCTACGGCACTATCCGCAAAGCCTTCCCCGAAGGGCCGAAGCCGTGGCTCTTCCCGGCCAATGCCCGCACCGCCGAATTCAACGATGCGATGGTTGCCAACCTGCAAGGGATCTGGACGGATCAGGTCGGCTTTGACGAGGGCGTCGAACAGACCATCGGATTGTTACAAGAAATTCTGGATAAAGAACCGTCTTAAGGAATGTTGGTCGATTGACGGTAGGATAAAAATACGGACACGCAACCGTGTCCGTATTTTTATTGGTCGGTTCCCAGCAGTTTGTCAACCTCGCCAAGTAATTCGTACCAGGCTTCCGTCAAGCCAAGCTTTTGCGCCCACTCGTCAATGTAGGCCCAATCAAGCTCATCGCCCATGAAAACGATAATCGTAGCAATATCGCGAACATGTTTGGTTTGTTGGCTTAGGCCAAAATACCGCACCTTGTTCAAAATTAAATCTTCAGGCGAGTGAACGTATACTGTACCCAGTGTGGGTCCTAAATCAACCAACCGCCGACGCGTGAGCGAAACGCGTCGATATTCGTCGCCGTAGCGCAACAAAAAAAATTCCGCCTTGTAATGACTATCAAGATGCATGGCGTTGATGGGCAGATCACCTTCTGGCTGAAAAAGAAGGCGAAGGATGATGTCTGGCGGCACTAACATCCCATGTTTGGCGAGTTCTTGTGAAAGACGATCAATTTGGTCGCCAGGCAGGTTGATAACGACATCAAAGTCACGCGTGGTACGGGCCTCGCCCCACGCCGCAACGGCGACCGCTCCGCCGATTAAATACTCGAGATCAATCGCCTCCAGAGCATCGATTACAGAGCGGGCGAATTCCTCAAAGGTTACTTCGGGTTTTGCCATTTCTTTTCTCCAACGCTCTTTTGATCATCTCACCGCTGCGCACAATCCGTAACGCTTCTGTGTCACTAAGTTCCGGTTCACGTAGGCGCAGTCGGTGAACGGCGATGCTTTCCACGAACTTAATCATTGACACCATTTGGGCAAAACGCTGGGCTGCTGTAAGACTACGCGATAGCCTAATTTGCTCTGGATCAATTTCCGCCACAGCACCAGCGATCATCCGCTTAATTCGCTCGTCAATCAGTAACGGTTGCTTCAAACGCATCCGTTCAGTGAAAGAATTAAATGTTGACATAAGAAAACCTCGGAAAGGGTTGTCGGCCATAGTCGAATTCTGTTGGTTCCAGCGCATCTAAAACCAGACGCACATAATCCTTTAGCCTAATCGGTTCGTTCGCCATCGTTCCTCCACCTTGGCCCGAAAGACCAGCCCCCTTTGGCGCACGGCAAGCACAGCTTCATCTTCGCTCAACTCCGGCTGCTTTTGGCGTAAACGAACAGCGCTAACTCGTTCCGCCGTTCGCATCATCGATAAAGCTTGCCAAACGCGTTGCGCTGGTGTCATCGTGCGGGAAAGCGCAGTCTGCGCAAGATCAATTTCAGCAACGGCGCCGGCAATCATCTGCTTGATCCGTTCATCAATGACCAATGGTTGTTCCAATCGCATGGGATCAGTTGAAGGATTTGCTGTTGACATAAGAAACCTCATCAAGCATTACCGGCTCACCATACACATAACAGTAGGCTGATTATACCACAATTTTCCACTTTGACACAGTGCAACGCCCCAACCGATAATAGCGCTATCATCTTTTACCATTCTGCCAATTATAAGGATCGATCATGCAACCTATGAACCTGCTTTTTATCATGTCCGACGAACATCAGCGCAACGTCACCGGCTGTTATGGCCACCCCATTGTGCAAACGCCCAATCTGGATCGCTTGGCAGCCCGTGGCACACGCTTTACCCATGCTTATACCAATTGCCCCATCTGTGTCCCCTGTCGCGCTTCGTTGGCGACGGGGCGTTATGTCCACCAGATCGGTCACTGGGACAACGCCTTTCCCTACATTGGCGCCGTGCCGGCGTGGGGTCATCGCTTGCAAGAACAAGGTCTACGTGCTGACTCTATCGGCAAACTGCATTACCGCCGCGCCGAAGACAATGATGGTTTCACCCAAAAACATGATGCCATGTATGTGGCCGAGGGCATCGGCGAGTTGATCAGTTGCATCCGCGAGAACCCACCCTTACGCAAAGGGCGCAGCGGCATCCTCAACGCTGGACCGGGCGAATCGTCCTATCTACGTTATGATGCTCGCATTGCTGACCATGCCTGTGACTGGCTGGCCGCCCATGCCAACGACGAAAAACCGTGGGCGCTCTTCACCTCATTTGTCAACCCTCACCCGCCCTTTACCGCACCGCCGGAACTCTATGACCTTTATCCGGTCGACGAAATGCCGTTGCCATCACAATGGCGGCAGGAGGAGTGGCCCGACCAACCGGCGCTCGCCTTTCTCCGCCGCTACTTTGGTTGGGAGGGCGGCTTTACGGCTGACGAAGTCCGTAACGCCATTGCCACCTACTATGCCATGTGTACTTATGTCGATCAGAAGATCGGCCAGGTGTTGACGGCGCTGGAAGAGCAGGGTTTAGCCGAACGAACCCGCATCATCTACACCAGCGATCATGGCGCGATGATGGGAGCCAAGGGGCTGTGGGGGAAATTTACCCTGTATGAGGAAGCGGCAGCCATTCCGTTCCTGTTGGCGGGGCCGGATGTGCCGCAAGGGAAGGTCGTCAACACACCGATTTCGCTGGTCGATTGCTTTCCCACCATCTTAGAAGCTGTCGGTGCGCAACCGTCGCCGGCTGATGCTGCGTTGCCGGGCGAATCGCTTTGGGCCATCGCCCAAGCGTCTAACCGTGAACGCACCATCTTTAGCGAATATCACGCCGCCGGTACACGCAACGGGATTTACATGGTTTGTGATGGCCGCTATAAGTATATCCACTACCTGCATGAACCGGCGCAACTCTTTGATCTGGTCAACGATCCGGCGGAGGAGCATAATCTGGTCGGCAATCCGGCTTATGGAACCACTGTTGCTGATTACGAAAGCCGGTTGCGTACTATTGTCGATCCGGTGGCGGTTGATATACAGGCGAAGGCGGATCAGCAAGCAAAATTGGAGGCATTTGGTGGCGAAGAAGCGGTCTTGAAGCGGGGCTTAAGCAATTCTGCCATTCCAGGGGAAGCGCCCGTTTTTCATCAGATGAAGCGCTAATCTTCACACGGATAGGAGGGAGCACCGTTTGTCCGTGCTCCCTCCTATCCGTGTAAAGCATGTTTTGCGCAAGGTTAATACCACAAATTCATCATGCGCCACCCCGGCTGACGGGTGATTTGGGTGTAGTTGCCCGGTAAGGCAAAGGGCGCCTGTTGAGGCATGGCGATGGGTTGATATTGCTGCGGGTTCAACTCTTGCAAGCGGGCAATGCGGTCTTTGGTGTGGGGGTGGGTGCGGAAGATCGACGGATCAGGGACGCCGCGCCCCGGAAAGAGTACCTGTTGCCAGATGTTGGTCGAGTAGTATTCCAACTTTTGCAACGCATTCATCAAGCCGACGGGGTCGCGCGTCAACTGAATGGCGTCCAGGTCGGCGTCAAATTCGCGTGTGCGCGAAAGCGCCAGTTGCAGCAGGCCACTGATAAAGGGGGCCACAATCAGCAGCAGAATCGCCCACCAGGAGATGGGCGCGCTGCCCATAAAGATGAGGGGCAAGTTGACGAGCAGCAGGAACTTGCCAAAGGTCGAGAAGAGATTCGTCACCCGGCTGATCACGTCGGCCACATTCATCGAGCGCATGTCATTGTTGCGGATATGGCTCATCTCGTGGGCCAGGACGCCGGTTAACTCGCGCAGGTTCAGCCCGCGCAAAAGGCCGTCGGTCAGCCCAATGGCCGCGTTGCGCCGGTTGCCGACGGCAAAGGCGTTTAACATGCGGCTTGGCACATAATAAAGAACCGGCACAAAGGGCAATTGCGCCCGGCGCGCCAGTTCCTCCATAATCTGGTATAGTTGCGGCGCTTCGGCGGCAGTCAAGGGCCGGGCGCGATACATGCGCAGCACCAACTGTGGCGAGACCTGCTGCCCAAAGAGCACCAGAATCCCGCCCAGGATCACTGCCCAGATGATCCCTGTTTGGCCAGCCACCAGCCAACCCAAGAGGGCCAGGAGCGCCAACATACCGCCCAAGAGCAGCACGGTGTGCAACCAATTACGAAAGTCGTGATTAACAGCAACGTCTTGCTTCATTGTGCATCTTCTTTTACTGGCGACTTGCCGTTCATAGGTTTTTGTAAAGCTGATTTAACTATGCGATCAAGCACCTTCTGCTCAAACGCGGTAAAAGAATCCGTTTGTGTCGCTAGTTGTAACAACATGCCAACCGTTTCCACATCATGAAGGTACCCGAAAAGAGCGAGCAGGCGTGTCATTGCTTCCTGGGTCGTATTAGGAAAACGTGTCAGAAGAACAATACGAATCGCATCGATCAAGCCATCAATATGACCCTCGACCCGTCCTTCGACGCGACCCTCGACGCGACCTTCGACGCGACCCTCGACCCGTCCTTCTTCGCGCCCTTTTATCTTACCCAGTTCCATTAATTCCTGACCGGCGCGCGTCTGTTCCAGTGGTGTTAGTTTTAACATGCGTTCTAACTCCTTATACGGAAGCTCTACAAATCGCTGCATAATGAATTTTACCAATAAATCGACCAAAACGCCATGTTGACCAGGGGCAAGTTGCGGCAACTGTTGAATGGACGCGACCCATTGTGGCCCTTCACGTTCGACTTCTTCTATATCTGTAGTAATCAAGGGGCGGAGCACATTCAACAACGGCGAAGCGTTCGGCGCCTGGGCCAGTAACTTCGGAATAACACCGGTGATTAGCCAGCGTTTGGCATCATGTGCCAGCGGCCCCAACGTCTCTGTGCCAGGGTCATGCGCATCGTCCAGAAAGAGGATGACACATTTCCACTCCTGTTGCTTCAGATCAGCGGCCTTTTCATGATGGCGGACAATGGGGTAGAGCGCTCGCCAGTAGATATGCCGGTCGCGATAGCCCTGAAACTCGATGAAATAGTAGGGTTTGCCCGACTCCACCGGCGCGAGAAAGCCGTCCATGCGCCGTTCACTCGTTTTGAAAACCGGACTGGTGAAGCGATAGTCACAGGGTGGCTCGATCTGGAGCAATTCAAAGAAAGCGCCGGGCGCGACTTGAAAATACTCTTGAAAAAGTTGATCGGTTTGCATCGGTTGCTCCAGACGTGATACGTGCTGCGTGATTCGTGCCCTTCGACAGGCTCAGGGCACGAATCACGCAGCACGTATCACGCAAGTTGGCAAAAGAGCTTACGGCCGCACAATCGACCCATCGGTGCGGCGATCTTCGGCCATGTAGAACGATTTGGCGGCACGTGCCGGATCGAGCAGCGCTTTGGCTTTGGCTTCATCAATGTCCATACCCAAACCGGGGTTGTCATTGGCATAGAGATAGCCGCCTTCCAGGATGGCGTGACCGGGGAAGAGATCATACTCTTCCGCGCGGAAGTGATTTTCTTCCTGCACGCCAAAGCTGGAGATACTCAGATCGACATGCACCGCCGCCATCTGGTTGACCGGGTCGTTGTCGCCCCCTTCTTGCCAGGCGGTGCGCACGCCAAACCATTCACAGAGATGGGCAATCTTGCGACAGTTGGTGATGCCGCCGCCTTTGGAGACGCGCACGCGCACATAGTCGATCAGCCGCTCGGTGATCAGCGGCACCCATTCGTGCGGGTTGATAAAGAGTTCACCCATCGCTTGCGGCGTGGTGCATTGCTGACGCACCAGACGATACCAATGTACCTGTTCCGGCGAAAGTAGATCTTCCAGGAAGAAGAGGCGATAGGGTTCGAGTAATTTCGCCAGGATGACGGCGTTGGTTGGGTGCAGATGTTCATGCACATCATGCGTGAGCTTGGGGCCAAAGCCCAATTCGTTGCGCAGATGCTCGAACATTTTGGGAATGTTTTCCAGATAGGATTCGTCATCGAAGGCGCGCGTCTGACCCCAGAGATTGTTTTTGGCAAGGCGGGCATCCTTGCCGTCCAAAAAACCGCCGCCGCCGTATGGCCCCATCTGGCAGCGAATGACCTGATAGCCTTCTTCGACATAGCGGCGCACATCATCGACTAGCTCCGGCAGCGTGTCACCGGCGGCGTGGGCATAGCACATGACGGCGCTGCGGGTGGCGCCACCCAGCAGTTGGTAGACCGGCATTTTCGCCTCTTTGCCTTTGATGTCCCAGAGCGCCATGTCGATACCGGCTTGCACCGTGTTGATAATCGAGTCGTTGCGCCAGTAGCCGCTGGTGTAGATCGATTGCCAGATGTCTTCAATCTGGCTGGCGTCGCGACCGATGAGCATGGGGGCGATGGTCTCAATGGCGGTCTGCACCGTCCTGGCGCGATAGTGGTCGCTGGCCGAGCCGATGCCGTAGAGGCCGGGTTGGTCGGTCAGCACTTTGACAAAGAGCCAGGTGCCGTTGACGCGGGTGCGAATGGTTTCAATTGCGGTAATTTTTGTCATAGCTTGGATCCTCTTGCATATTTTCTAGTTCAATTGTTGGCGAAGTATTTTAAGTAACGCCTCGGGGTGATAGGGTTTTTGGAGAACAGAAATTGGTTCCGCCACCCGTTCCAACAGGTCGGTTGTGTTGAAGCCGGAGGAGAGCACCACTTTTACTTGCGGGTCGATTGCGCGCAGTTGTTGCCAGGTCTGGAGGCCATTCATGCCCAACATGGTCAGATCGAGCAAGACCAGATCAATCTCACCGGCATGAGCCGCATAATAATTGACGCCGGCCAGCCCATCAGCAAAAGGAATGACCTTAATTTCATAGGTAGCCAGGGTTTCCGCCACGGTTTCGCGAATCTCCGGTTGATCATCGATCACCAAAACCGTGCGCGGCTTCCCTCCCATAGGTGCGCTCATGTCAGCGTCATCGTCAAGCAGCAAGGGCGCCGCTTCGACAGCTTCCGCCAGTCGCGGCAAAAGCACCTGAAACGTTGTCCCGACCCCTACCTGACTTTGGACACAGATGCCCCCTTGATGACCGCGCACAATGCCCAAACCCGCAGCCAGGCCGAGACCGCGGCCGGTAAATTTGGTGGTAAAAAAGGGATCGAAGATCCGTTCCAGCACCTCCGGGGCAATGCCGCTGCCGTTATCGGTGACGGTGATGAGAAGATAGGAACCAGGGGCCAGGGGTTGGGCAGTATATTGCCAAAAGTGGGCATCATCGGCTTCGGGCTTGTCCCCAATCGTGTAACACGTTGTGCGCACCGTAATCACTTGCGCTTCAGCTTCCGCGGCATTCATGATGAGATTGGTCAGCAGTTGCTCGATCTGACCTTTGTCGATCTCCATGAATGAATCACAGGCGGTTACGTCAAAGCAAAGGCGGCAGTGGCTGCCGATGGCGCTGAGCCAGAGTTGGCGATTGGCAGTTAGTAGTTCACTAAGTCGGCAACGAACAACTTCAAAGCGGCCTTTGCCGGAATAAGCCAACATTTTCAAAGAGAGATTAGCCGCGCGTTCGGCGGCCTCATTCACTTTGCGCAGGTTTTTTCGCGCCGGATGATCGGGTGGGAGCTTTTGCAGGGCTAATTCTGTCTGTCCCAATACGGCTACCAGCAAGTTGTTAAAGTCATGGGCGACGCCGCCGGCCAGAATGCCCAGGCTCTCCAACTTCTGCGCCTGCACGAGCGCTTTTTGGGTGCGTTCCCGTTCGGCAATCTCATGCTGCAACTCGACATAGCGCAGTTGGTAGATCTCCGCTTCCCGTTGGGCCGCCTCCGTCTGATAGGCCACTTCCAACTGGTTGCGCATCTCCTCGGCTTCGCGATTAAAAATCGCTTCTTTCAAGCGATGAAATTCTTCATAATGAGCCAATGCTTGCTCGTAGTTTCCCTCGGCTTTATAGCTGGCGGCCAGTAGCTCATGCGCTTCAAATTGAAACCCTTGCTGTTTGCTGCTTTGGGCAATCTCCAAGACCAACTGGGCATACGATTGCGCCAGATCCTGTTTTTGCTCCTGATAGAAGGCGCGCGCCATACTCAGGAGGGTTGCGGCTTGATCAAAGTTATTGCCAATCGCGGTTGCCAGTTGCGCGGCTTGTTTAAAGTGGTCAAAGGCGCGCTCCAGCTCACCAAGCGCCGTATACGTATTCGCCAAATTATTCAGTCCCCACATTTCAGCGGGACGTAAACCATATTGGCGGGCAAGCGCCACACTGGTAAGGCCCGCCGTCAACGCTTCGGGGTAGCGGCCCAAATCTTTGTAGCTCATGCAAAGATTGCCTAACGCGCGCGTTTCGCCATAAACATCCCCGATTTTGCGGGCAAGCGCTAAGCTTTTCTCGAAATAGTGTGCGCCTTTGGCATGGTCCCCCAGATTCACATAGAGAATGGCAAAGAGATTGTAGAGGGTCGCCTCATGCGACGAATCACCCATTTGTTGCGCAATGGGTAGAGCTTCGACGAGGAGGGCCAGTGCTTTCGATGGGTTGCCCAGGCGCACCAAACAGATCGCCGCCACTTCCAACGCTTTACAACGGATCAGGCTCTCCTCCCCTACCCCATCCAGCGTCATCACGCTTTGCGCAAGGTGCAATGCTTCCTCGTAACGCCCTTGGTGATACTGCAAAAATGCTAGAGTTGCCTGATGGTTCGCCCATAGGCGTTGATCATGGCCATGCATGACATTGACAAGCAACTGCCCAGCCTCGTCGAAGAGCAGAAGGGCGCGCGGTAAGTTCACATACCCAAGCATCCAGATCAATTGGTGCAGGATGTCAAGCCGTTGAGCAGGCTCGGTTGCGCTTTGTAATGTGCTTTCTAGGACTTCGATCTGCGGTGTCATCCAACCAACTCGTACTGAAAAGGTAACGATTCAGCCATCAAAGATTGCGCAGATTCCATAGATTACAGATAAGAAAATCAATCTGCGGAATCTGTGTAATCTTTAATCTGCCTGAATCGTTATCTGAAAAGTTAGAAAATGGGTAACGAGCCAGCCTGCTCCTCACCCGTTGCGGATCGGTGGGGCGCAGGTTTGCCGGTTACGCCGGGCTACTGCCACTGCGATTGGCTGCTGAACGGGGCGTTAAGTCAAACCAGGTCTCATGACCATGAAAGAAGCGATCCAATTCATCTACCATCAACGCAAAAAAGTGTGGGTATGGATCACCGGAGTACCAGCCAATATGCGGGCTGAGAAAGACATTGGGTAATTGGGTGATTTCATGACCGGCGGGGATCGGTTCCGGGTCAAAGACATCCAGTCCGACAAAGATGTCCCCTTGTTTGGCGCGCGCCACCAAGGCGTCCGAATCGATGATCGGCCCGCGCGAGACGCTCACCAGCACCGCGCGCGGCCGGATTAGCCCCAGTTCACGGGCGCCGATCATGCCGCGTGTGCGTGGCGTCAGGGGGGCCAAACAGACAATTACATCGCACTGGCTCAATACATTGTCGAGCGAGGTCTGCACAAAGCCGACCGCCTCGGCCAGTTCGCGCGGCAGGTAGGGGTCATGCACCCAGATCTCCACCTCAAAGGGGCGTAGAAATTTGATCAGCCGCCGCCCCATGTGGCCGCCGCCGATCAGACCAACGCGTTTGCCGGTCAACATACCCGGCGCAATTTCCAAATCACCCCGATGCCAGCCATCTTCGCCGGCAATGAGTCGGCGGAATTGGGCGCCGGCGTTGCGCGTTGCCACCAGAATCAACCCCAGCGCCCACTCGGCCACCGGATAAGAAGAGCCGTTCGTGGTGTCAACGGTACGAATCCCACGCGCCCAGATTGCCTCCAGATCCAGACGGCTGGCAAAACGGTCGCCTTCCAATTCACCAATAATGCGCAGCTTGGCGGCATTTTCTAGGACGGCCGCCGTAATCGTCGGCGCGCCGTGACAGACGACCAGACCATCAATCGCCTGGAGCCGGGCCGCCAGTTGGGCAGCGGCTTCCGGGTTAGCATTGGTATCATAAATGCCGCCGCCATCACAAGGAAACCATTGCCAATCAGCAAAAGTCTCTAAACGTTGGAGCGCTTCGGGCGGGAGATAACGGTTGCGGACATTTTCATTACAAGCAATGAGCAGTTGCGGACGTGACTGAGTCATAAGCGCGTCAACCTTACTTTTCTAGTGTAGAAATGAGTGATTATACTTTCTCCATTATCGTATGATCGTGCAATGCTGTCAAACAAGATTTTGAGCGGAGAATAACCACGAAGAGGCAAAGCGCACGAAGCTTTTTCATACGAGTCTACTCCGCTCGTAACCAGTCACGATCTGGCGACGAGCGAAGTAGGTTGGTGGCCACCAAGCATTGTGTAGAGGAGAAGGGTTTAGGGTCTAGGAGAGGCGGTAATTTATGCAGCTATAAGCTTATACACCCCGGCGCCAACGAGACCAACCCAATAGCCGGTAGCATAGTACAAAAAGAGCGGTTGACGACCATAACGGCGCCAGGCGCCGACGGCCACCAGCGCCAGTAGGGCGACAATATAGAGATCCAGGCCGATTTCCTCAAAGGCTAGATTTGCAAAGATGCCAAGCGCGACAAAGAGACCATTGCCGATCAGCAACCAGGTGTCACGCCGTTGCCAGCCGCCGCGATAGGGGAAGAGCGCTTGGGTGAGGAGCAAGACGAGGTTGATCAGGACAAAGCCGGCAAACCAGACCCAGTGGGAAAATTCGTCGTCGTTAAAGATGATAATGCGACAGAGCGCGCTGGTTGTCTCCTGATCGCAAAAGCGGATGTGTAGGTAGTTGGTCACTTCATGGCTGCCATAGCCGGCGCCAAAGAGATAGAGACCAATGGCAAAGAGTAAGCCAATCGCCTGATAAGCAATGCCGTTGCGTAGGCTCTGTTCATCCGCCAAAGTCTCTTTCAAGTAGTAAAAAGTCACCAGGCTGAGCAGCGGCAGGGTGAGCATGTTGTGAAAATCGACCCAGCGCAAAAACTCATTGGCAGCGACGTAGCCTAGCGTCAAGGAACTCAAGCGGTTGATAGAAAGCAAGAGGATAATGACCGTTTGGATGGTCAATAAGCTATGAATCCGGCCGAGCATCTGTACGCGTTTCATGAAAGTTCCTTTGTATATGATAAAACCACGTAACTACCCTGCCGCTCCCAGCCAGTCCGTGACTGGCTGGGAGCGGCAGGGTAGTGGCTACGACAACCGTAAGAATTACGTAGCGACTAACCCCTCCCTACCCCTCCCCTGCTAAGGGAGGGAACCGTGGTGCGGTCAACAGTTCCCTCCCTTAGCAGGGGAGCGCGCCTGGTAGGCAACCGCTTCTAGGCGCGGGAGGGGTGGCTTGGTAGTTACAGAATTACCTCAATCCCCGCTATAAGCCATCTCCGGTTGCGGCATGGTGGCAGTCGCCTGGTTGCGCCGATTGCCCCACAACACCCGCCAGAGAATCTGCGGATGAAAAAGACTAGTCGGCGCGGCCATCAAATTCATCACCTTGAGAAAAGCGGTATAGACCATGGGATCATGATGGGTGGCCTGATGAACTTTGGCGACATAGGCGTTGATCAGATCAACGCCGGCGGGCTTCTTGCCTTCGGTCTCCGGGTAGCGGAAATCTTCCCCCACAGCCAACTGCCAGGGAATCTCAACGACCTTGGCCGCCGCCTTAAAGAAGTCGCGCCAGAGACCGGTGAGGGCTGGGCGACCAGTCAACAACTGATCCAGCGCCGCCGCCTGCATGGCCGCCGAGGTCATGCCCTGGCCATAGACCGGGTTGAAGCTGCAAATGGCATCACCCAACACCAGGTAGCCTTCGGGGAAGCGCTTTAGCCCTTCATAGTGCCGGCGCAAACTGCCGGGGAACTTATGGGGAATGATGTCAGAAATTGGCTCCAGCCGCTGGAGCATGTTGTGTAGATCCGGGGCGGGCAGACTTTGAGCAAAAGCCATAAACGCTTCCTCTTCCAGCGGGGGATGATCGCCGGCCCAACCGCCGAGGGTGCAGATCCAGCGGTCGCCTTCGATGGGGAAGATCAGGCCCGTCCGTTTGCCGTGGGGCGGATCAGAAGCGATCATGAGTAGGTCGGCGCCTTCCAGGTCGCCGAGTCTACGGCAGTAGAGGCGAGTAGCGTAGCCGACATTAGCTTTGACAAAGCTCTCTGTCGGTTTGGCGTACCCCGCTGCCGCCAACCATTTAGGCGACGCCGAGCCACGTCCGCTGGCATCAACAACCAGATGGGCGGTCAACGTGGCTTTTTCCTGATTGCTATTGCGGCGACTGATTGTCACCCCGGTGATGCGGCTCTGATCGGCGCTGAAGGCCAACCCTTCCACATCGCATTCGTCGATCACTTGCACATTGGGCAATGCCACCACCTGGCGGCGAATCTGCCATTCCAAAAAGGGGCGGCTCATCAAAGCGCCGATCATGCCGCTCTTGAATTGCTTGCGGTAGCCGCCAAAGGCGTGCCAGCGCATCCCCAATCCCATATCAGTGACAAAGGCGCCGCCGGCGATTAGGTCATTGACCAGGGTGGGGAAATAGGTCAGCATCGTTTCCAGCCCTTTGGCTAATAGACCATGCAGATGGCGGGTTTGGGGTTGGCCCTTGCGCGCTTCGGGTTGGTCATTGATCTTGTCCCGTTCCAGCAGTGTCACTTGGGTGAAATGGTTGCTTAGCACACGCGCCGTCAGCAGACCGGCCATGCTGCCGCCGATCACGATGGCATGGGTTGGTTGAATTGTTTGCGTCCTCATTTTGATTGTCTCCACTGTTTGTAACTACCAAGCCACCCCTCCCGCGCCTAGAAGCGGTTGCCTACCAGGCGCGCTCCCCTGCTAAGGGAGGGAACGGTCGAGCGTACCACGGTTCCCTCCCTTAGCAGGGGAGGGGTAGGGAGGGGTTAGTCGTTACCACTGTTTTTACTTACTTGCTTTGTCCTTGCGTTCGCACAACTGGTTGGTTGTAGTGTCGCACGGGGCGCTGGTCACTCACCAGCTCAGCTTCTACTCACTTTTTGTTCACTTTCAGTCTAGTGGTGACCACGTTTTTGATCGTTTCGGTCGCGTTTGCTCAATCAACGCCTAACCTAGACTTACGCAGCGTGACAGAACAGCTTGGGTCTGACGCACCAAGTGATGAGGCCGACTATGACGGGATGGACGAGGTGGATGAGGATCTAAACTCTTATAATCCAGCGCAGCCGCGCTACCTGAACCCGCGCCGCTATGATTTGCTGGTGACAACCGGCATCTCTGCCAGTTCATGCAAGGTATGGAGGAGGAGTAACACGTACTCAAGGCGCGCCGCGCCAAGGTGGGTCAACTGCGTGGCGCACGCCATTAAGACAAGTTGGGCGCCCTCAGGCAAGCGTTCGGCCGGCAGATGGTCGATCAACGTTGACAACTGCGTGGCGCCCCCGGCCAGATCGTTGCGCGCGAGTAGACCACTTGCGGTATCCAGGGCAGCAAGCGCTTGTCCATCTTCCGCAGCCAGTTTGCCGATCTTGCGGCGCAGGCTGGCGGCGGCTTGCGCCAGCGCCGTTCCTGTTTCGGCCCGTGCCTGGCGGAGTAACTGGATGAAATAATGCTCGTCGCCTACAGTGCGCGCTACGGCCAATGCCAACTCCATGCGGGTGCTTTCATCATCGGCTTCTTGCAACAAAGTCAGCAGGATGGGCGTCGCTTCTTTGGCCTTGAGCTTGCCCAGCGCCGAAGCATAGGCGATGCGCAGACCATAGTCCGGTTCAACGTGCAGGCGCGTCAACAATTCGGGGATGCTATCACGGTCGCCCAGCGTCGCCAGGGAGCGGGCGCAATGGGATTGGATCGAACGATAGGTGGAATTTAGCCCCTCGCGCAGTGGCGGTAAGGCGCGGGCATCCTCCATCCGCCCCAAGGCCCAGGCGGCAATGACACTGAGCGCCGGCGATTTGCCCTGCATGATGGCGATCAACTCATCCGTCAATCGGGGGTCGGGCCGCATCCGAGCAATGGAGATGATCGCTTCATAGCGCACATTAAAACGGGGGTCGCGCAGGGCGTCGAGCAGCTCATCGACCGTCAGATGACTCTGCGCCTGGCCCAGCCGTTCGGTCATAAAGACGGCGGCCCGTTCATCATGGGCGCGATGGTAGCGGATCATCGACTCAAAGGCGCGCAATGGGTTGCCTTGCAAAAAAAGGCCGGCAAATTGCCCTGTGCTGACGCCGCTGTCGCCGCGCACCTGGCGAAAGATCCAGAGACTGGCCGCCGTCAAGAACAAGGCCAACGCCATCAGAACCGTATATTGGTCAAGCCGCCAGGCGCCGATCTGAAACGAAAAGCCCGCCATTGCATCCAGCGCCCGTCCGCCCAACATCTGGCTTGTCCCGGTGATGAGGCCGGCCAGAGCGTAATAGAGCGCCATGTATTCGGTGCTTTGGGCTGCCGGTACGACGTTGACAAAGAGCAGCCGCGCTGAGCCAATCGCCCAGCCCACATCGCCAATGCCTTGGAGAACGGCAATACCGAGCGCAAAGAGCAAGCTCCACTCTGAATGATGAGGCATGACAAACCACAAGACCGGCAAGAGCAGCCGAATAATCAGACCACTCATCATCACCGGTTTGCTGCCGTAGCGATCCGACGCCCAGCCCCAGAGATAGCCGGCCACCAGCCCACCGGCCAATGCCCCGATGGTCAAGCGCACCACATTACCTTCACTCAGGCCGACGGTCTGGCGCATAAAGAGGGGCAAAAAGGAGAGCAGCGGCGTAAAGCCGACAATGATCAGCCCGACGCCGAGCATATAGCGGCGAAAGTTGGCATCGCGCCCGACGGCCAGCACCCGCCGTAGATCAATCTTGGCCGCCACTGGGCGGGGCGCGCCCCCCGGCACCTGTGCATAGGCCCAGACTGACACAAAACCGGCCACCACGCCGGCGCTGATCAACAACATAAAGCCGGTGAGGCCTGTCGTGCGTTCAATGACAAACCCGGCGACTACCACCACCGCAAAGCTGGCAATGGTGCAAAAGAGATTGCTGGTGGCGTAATATTTGCCCCGCACACTGTCAGGAATGTACTCCTGTACCCAGGGATAAGCCGCGGTGTCCGCCACGGCTTTGCAGAGGGCAAAACCGGCGGTGATCCCGGCAACAAAGAGCGAAGCGGCGCCCGTGCCAAAGGTCGCCGCCACCCAAGGGGTCAGCAACAGAAAGGCGGTGATCACCTTGCGCAGGCCAAAGAAGGTGACAAAGGTGCGTTTATAGCCAAAGCGGGCCGCGGCCGGTGCAATAAAGAGCGCCAGCGTCCCAGCAAAGGGGATGAGCGAGAGCAGCGAGCCGATCTCGGTCTTGTTGAGGCCCAGCTTATCCAAAAAAAGGATAAAGACGGAGCCAAAGAAGATCAACTGGGAAAAGATCGTAATGCTGGTGTCCGCGGCAATGCTCCAGGGCAAGCCGCGTAGCTTCTCGACATTGGTTGGTTCCGTTTGCGTTGGTGATGCAGTTGTGATCATGGCTCTCTTGGTTCATCAGTCAATCAGGATTCGTCATGATCGTAAGTATACTGCAAGTAGGTCGATTGTTACTAGTTGCAAGGGAAGAGGTGGTTCTGTTAGATTCTGTTGACATTTCGTGGTAGCCCCTGAAACACCTGACAGGTTTTGGCAACCTGTCAGGTGTGTGCGTCGCAAATGTCAACAGAACCTAGAAAAGTTTACCGCACCTGCGCCTTACCTAAGCGTAATACAAAAGCATTAATCAACGCCGAAATGACCAATAGCAGCCCGCCTAACGCCAAGGCCAGGTCAAAGTTCCCCTGGCGTGTTTCCAGAACAATCGCGGTGGTCAACACACGGGTCTGGCCGTCAATATTCCCGCCGACCAGCATGACCGCGCCGACTTCGGAAAAAATGCGGCCAAAGGCGGCGATGATCCCCACTAAGACCCCACCACGTGCTTCTCCCAACAATGTCCACATTTCCTGCCAGGGCGAAGCCGCCCAGGAACGCAAGAGAAGCCGCAAGTCGGGGTTCAGCGCCTCAAACGCGGTTTGGGTCAGCGCGGCTACCATCGGCAGCGCGATGATCACCTGGGCCACAATAATCGCCCGCGGCGTAAAGAGCCAGCCCCACAGCCCCAGCGGCCCACTCCGAGAAAGCAGCAAATAGACCAGCAGCCCCACCACCACCGTGGGGAAGCCCATCCCTGTGTAGATGACCAGTTCCCACCAGCGCTTGCTCCGCTTGGCATATAACCCCACCCACGCCCCCAATGGCACGCCCAGCAGCACCGCCAGGCACAGCGCCACACCGGAGACATAAAGGGAAAGACCGACAATAGGCGCTAGGGTTGACCACATGGTGTGTAGGTAAATAGGTAGACAGGTAGACAGGTAGACAGGTAGATAGGTAGATAGGTAGATAGGTGGGTACGGTGAAAATACCTGTGTACCTGTCTATCTAACCTACTGGCTGTTCGGGTAGAAAAGCGGCTGGCCAAACTGCTCTTTGCCGTAGTCGCCGATCATCTGTTGGGTTTCGGGGGCGGTGAGCCATTCGGCAAATTGGGTGGCCAGGTCAAAGTTGACGCCAGGGTGCTTTTCAGGGTTCACAGGGATGACGCCGTAGGGATTAAGCAGCGCTTTGTCACCGTTCTGGTCGATGGTGGCGCCGCCGACTAAAACGGTTAAGCTCGGCAGATTTTCCTGCATGGAAAGCCAGGTGCCGCGATCGGCCAGGGTGTAGGCCAGCTTTTCGTTGGCAAAGAGCAGCGTTTCGCCCATGCCCTGGCCAACGGAAAGATACCAACCGCTATCGACCGTGGGCGTGATGCCGGCGGCGGCCCAGAGGCTCTTTTCTTTGGTGTGGGTGCCGGAGTCATCACCGCGCGAGGCAAAAGGTGATTGCGTTTCGGCAATTTTGGGCAATGCTTCTTTCGCCAATGCTAGACCGCCAATCCCAGCCGGATCAGCGGTTGGGCCGACGATCACATAATCGTTGTACATGACATCCAAGCGGTTGATCCCGTCGCCGTCGGCCACAAACTTGTCTTCACGCGCCCGTGCATGAACCAGCACAACATCGGCGTCCCCCTTTGTCCCGATTTCGAGCGCCTGCCCTGTACCCACGGCGACGACATCGACCCGCGCATTATATTTCTGTTCAAAGTCCGGTAAAATGGCGTCCAACAGACCGGAGTCAGCGGTGCTGGTGGTGGTGGCAAGGCGCAAGACGGTCGGCTCGGTGGTGGTTGTCGCCGTGTCCGGCGGGGCGACAATCGGCTGACAAGCGGCGACCGTTGCCAGCAGCAGCAAGCTCAAAAGAAAACGGGTAAAACGAAACATCTTAAGTCTCCTTCACATGATGGGTTAATAACGTTATGTTTTAAAAGCATAACGCTTTCGCCACATTCAAGCAAACTTCAGGAAGGGTGATCCATTGTTGGAAAGGTAGCGGCGTAACGCTGTTGGATCTCCTGCTCCAAACCGGCGGCAAAAGTGCGGAATTGGGCAATCGCTTGTTGGGCGGCTGGCGTCAGTTGGGCACCGCCACCACCGGCGCCACCTACAGCCGTCACTAAGACCGGTGCGCCCAGGCCGCGCTCGATCTCCTGCACCTTCTCCCAGGCGCGGCGATAGGGAACACCCAGTTGCTTGGCCGCCGCGCTGATTGAGCCGGTGGCGGCGATGGCTTCCAACAGTTGCACTCGCCACGGGCTAAGGACGACATTGCCATCCGCTTCCAGCCAGACATTAAATTTAGG
>QWII01000017.1 GCA_021405325.1 Caldilinea sp. CFX5
CTGCCGGTTATTTACATCCCATAGCCGAATGCTTTTATCGGCGCTGCCGGAAACGATGTAGCGTCCATCTGGGCTAAAGGCCACTGCCAAGACAGAATCCGTATGACCAACGAATTGTGTCAGTTGTTGCCCAGTCTGTGCATCCCATAGGCGTATGCTCCGGTCATCACTGCCGGAAACGATCTGCTGTCCATCTGGACTGAACGCTACAGACCAAACAGATCCGGTATGACCAAAGAGAATCGTAAGCGGTGTCAAGTGCGGAAGACGCCAAAGACGGATTGTACCATCAGTACTACCAGAAACAACGCGTTGATGATCAGGGCTAAAAGCTACACTATAGACAGGTCCTTCATGACGTTGATTTGCAGGGGGAATTGTATATCGCCAAGCAGGTCCCTCGACGACCGTACGTAGAGCAGTATACGCATTTGCCGTGGTATAGCCATCCACCGCCAGCGTTGTCAGCATGGCATCACGGGCTAAGATCAAAGACTGGTTACCAAAACTTTGATCGCGCCGAATTAATAATTGAGTTTGACCAGCTAGATTCTCCGCCAAGGCGCGGCGCAGGGCGCGTTCGGCTTCCGCTTGTGCGGTGGCTGCCGCTTGCTCTTTGGTAATAGCATCCTGGCGTGCAGTCCATACAAAGCCAGCCAGACTCACTGCACCCAGGAACAGCACGACAATTACGCCCAACAACAAGCGCAATCGGCGGCTGTGGTGTTGTTCGGTGGCGGCTTGGGCTTGGGCTTCACGCTCACGTTGTTCGGCAGCGGTGCGTGCGGACTGCTCCTCATTCAACCGTTTCGTCTTTTGATAGTGTACCTGCCAGTCGAGAAGTGCGGGGCCGAGGACATCATGGAAGATCTCATACTGGGTGTCGCCCGCCGGTGAAGTTACGGCGCGTAGCAGGCGTTTGCTCTGTAATTGTTCGATCACCGCAGCCAGTGACGCCACGTCACTGCCGGTGTAATAGGCCAGTTCAACCAGCGACAGCGCGATCTTGGCGCCGGAGGGGGTTACGAGCCGATCGAAGAAACGGGCAGCCAGATATTGCTCATCTAGACTGAGTTTTGCCAACGTGCCATTCAGGTAATCCCGTACAATCGTCGCCGCGCCATGCAAAGCATCAAGCGTACTTTTGCGCAGACAGGTTGAGCCGATGTACCCCTCCTGCTTCCAAAGCTCGGTCAGCACCAGTTGTAGATAGGGCGCTTCAATGCGATCAGCGTTGGTTTCGCTGCGACCGCCGACGCCCTGTTTGCTCAGGGTCACTTGCCCGCTGCCAACCTGGTCGAGGACCGCTGCCACCAACAGCGGTTCAATGTCGTAAGCGGTCTGCTGATCCTGATTAAAGCGGTCCAGCGGTTTCACCACTGCTTCGTGACCGGCGGTGCGATCCAGGTGGCCAATGCTCAACCGGTTGTCGAGCAGGAAGGGGATACGCCCCTTAAAGTAGTCAAGCCGAGCAAGGGCGTCCTCGCGCAGACTGAGCAGAAAATTGGCGCGCAGATGGCTGCTGTTGACGGCCTGGATAAAGTGATGGGCAAAGCTGCCAAGGCCAGTTTCGTTGGGGTGATAAAGAAAATACTCCTCAAATTGATCGAGAACGATCAGCAGATCGCTCTGGGTCTGCTCGCCAATCTGTGCCAGCAAGGTCGGGAAGGGTTGATGGGGGTACATCTGCAAATCGGGTGCATTGGGGACACCCGCGTAGAGTGCAGAGGTTGTTCGATGAATCTGTTTGGTCAACCCGAACAACGCTTCCCCTTGCCAGCTGTTGAAATAGACGGGAATGATCTCTGGGCGACCGTAAGCTACCTGATTGGCCCGCGCCTGTTGCTGCAATCGATGAATTACCCCGGCGCGCAACACCGAGCTTTTACCCACGCCGCTGGGACCATATAAGAGCGTCAGCCGCGCAACCCCCAGATTGGCGGTGAGGGTGGTGATCTCCTGGTCGCGGCCAAAGAAGTAGGCATAATCCGCCTCAGTGTAGGGTTCAAGCCCTTGGTAGGGGGAGCGGCGGCGCGTCTCGTGAGCCACGTCCGTCATATGCGCGCCTCCAACTGATCGAGCCATTCGTTGATATAGGCGACCACGGCCTCCGGCGCCGCCTCAATCGGCGCAATGCCCTGGTCACGCCAGTAGGCTTCTTCCAAGCGGTTGAGGTTGGGGACAATCGCCCAGCCACCATCGAGCAACCGGCGTTGTTGGATACGGAGCCGTTGCCAGAGCAGGCGGAAATACCAAGGGCGCAGGGAATAGCCAAAACAGAGCAGGCTGCTGCGCCGAAACTGTTCGAGTAAGGTCATTGGTAAGAGCGCGCCGATCTCTTGGGGCAGGCGGTTGAGATAATGATCTTCGGTGACAATCAAGCGTTCTGGCGCGGACGCCACGCCCTGACCACAGAGTTTGATGATAATTGGGTGTTGGTCGGTTAGATGGCCCTGGTACCGGTTTGGATCTTGTTCCGGCGCCACCAAGGGAATGGCTTCCCCGGACGGCGGCAGATGAACAAAGCAGGCCGGCTGAACTGTGGAGCCATCATCACCAGGGTGCTGATAGGCAAAGAGATGATAGGGCTGTGCGATGGACTGAAAGGCTTCTTCGAGCAATTGATCCAAGGCGGTGGAGAAGATGATCAAGCGGCGCTTTGGGTCAACTGGGTAGCCTTTGGCACGTAAACGACCAGCGAGTTCGGCCAATAAGCGATGAAAAAGAGTGGGCGTATAGCTGGCTTGATAAAGGTCGGTCAACCTATCATAGAGCGCCCCTGGCTGCTCCAGGAGCGTCGTATGTTGTGAAATTTCCGGCAACGATGGTTTGCCCGCCAGCGGTTCCGGCAGCCGCTGCGCTAATTCCCGCGCTGCTTCGTCGGCGCTGGGCGGATAAAGCCCGGCGACCCATCCATCCTGTGCGGGTCGGCCAAAGCGGCTAACATCCCATCCCAAAAAGGGGACGAGACGCCCATATTGAAGCGCATCCAAAATGGCCTTATATTCGTCAAATTGCCCATGCAGCCGGATCGTATCAATGGGAGCGCCATCAAGATGCCCTTTCACCTCGGCGAGCAGGCGGCGGGTTTGGCAGAAATTGGGCGCCAGTCGTTCCACTTCCAGCAAGCACTGATAGGCTTCCCGCCAGGCTGCGGTTTCCTTAGAGGCTTGGGCCGCATCGTAGAAGCGGGCGGCCTTGCGGCTCTTCTCAATCTGTGCGACTGCGTTTTGCGCACCGGCATGAGCAGGGTCGAGCGCTAGGATGCGGGTCAACAAGGCACGCTGTTGGGCCGGTTCATTGGTTGTCGGCAGCCGCAGCCAGAGGTGTTCGGCTTTTTGCCCATCTGTCAACACCGGCAGCACAAACGGTTCACTGTCTTGTAAATAGAGCGCCGGCACCCCCCAGGCGGTTGAGTGTTCAGCCATCCGTTTGCGCCCTTCGCCCAACGCCGCTTCCAGGTGGTAGCCATCGGCCAGCGCGCGATAGAACTCTTGGGAAAAGAGCAGGGCGTCCGTATCACGAATGGGCGCTTGCATGGCAATGACCGCCGGCAAGCCCTGTTGGATCAACTTTTGCGCCACGCCGGCAAAGGCGGAACGATACCCCGGCGTCGCCCCTTGACAGGCGTTGAGCAGCGCCAGCCGTAACGTCTCACAACCGCTTAGTAAGGTTGCCATCTGTTCTGCTGCGCAGGGGATAGCGCTGCCGTCCGCCTTTTGCAAATAGAGCAAACCGGCCTGGGTCGTCGAGTCAAAGCGACCATGACCGACAAAGTGAAAAATATGAGGCTTGTGTTCCCGGAGCGCGCTCTGGAACGCTTCATAGGTGGGGTCGATGCGGATGACTTCCAGCGCAGCAGTGGTGGTGGCATTGACCAAATTGGCCCATTCCGCCATTGCGTCCAACCCTGGCAGGTCAGTAGGATTGCTGATCATGACTAGCAGGCGCAACTGGCCCTCGACCGCCACCAGTTTACGCCCTGGTGTCGGCAAGCTGCGCACCAGCGATAGGTTGGGATGCAACGCCAGGGGCTGCTCGCTGGTGCGGTCATACAAATATTCCCACGGTACAGCCAGCAGTTCCGGCGTATTGCTCATCAAGCGCAGGCGCACGCGCTGACCGGATGCCATTGCCGCAGCATACCGACGAAGGAGCCCGCCCCCCAGCAGTTCATCAAAGAGGGCGCCGCCGACACTTTTCCAGAGGGCGTCATCCGGTTGGCCTTGATCAAGCGCAACGTTCAACTGGGCAACGGCATCTGCCACCGCCGACAGGCGAAAGGCGCCCAACGTTGTCGTGTTGTAATCGTACACGATAACATTATCACCGGCCGTAGGTTCGGCACTAGTAATGGTAATCCCAAGATCTACTAACATAGGGGAAGGTCTCTACTAATTGAAATTATAATAATTTAGCTTACTGAATACAGAGGTTGTAAACGATGATTGTTTTGGAGTTGGAATAAAGATGTAAGCCCAAATTGATCATACTTGATTTTGCAGAAACGCGCAACTTCGTGTAATTGTTTTTTCAATTACGTCCTTGACTATCCACCCATCACCCCGTACAATTACCCCAACAGGCTCCCCAACCGCCTGCGTTCCAGAAAGTGTCCCGTTTCCAGGCGAGTAAACCCATACCGACGGAGGTGTTTCGATGACCGCAAGCAACCGCAGTTATCGCAGTGGCGCCAGTGACAAGCCGCTGCTGGGCGTGACCATTGGCGATTTGTTTGACCAGATCGTGGCGCGCTACCCCGACAATGAAGCGCTCGTCTCTCGCCACCAGGGGCTGCGCTACAGCTATCGCGCCCTGCAAATGGTGGTCGATCAAGGTGCGCGGGCGTTGTTGGCGTTGGGCGTTGCCAAGGGGGAACGGGTCGGCATCTGGGCGCCCAACTGTGCGGAGTGGGCCATCACTCAGTTTGCCACCAGCAAGATCGGCGCGATTCTGGTCAACATCAACCCCAGCTATCGGGTCCATGAACTGCAATATGCGCTCAAGCAGTCGGGCTGCGCGTACTTGATCATTGCGCCCCAGTTTCGCACCTCCAACTACACGGCGATGATCTACGAGTTAGCGCCCGAACTCCAGAATAGTCAACCTCTGCCGGCCGGGGCTGGCCTTGTCGCCGCACAACTGCCCGATCTACGCGTCGTTGTGCGCCTGGGAGCCGAGCCATCCCCCGGCATGTTGACCTGGGGCGACCTGCTGGCCCTGGGCGACAACATCAGCGTCGATCAACTGGCCGAACGGCAAGCGCAGCAACAATTCGACGACCCGATCAACATCCAATACACCAGCGGCACCACCGGCTATCCCAAAGGCGCGACCCTCAGCCACCACAACATCCTCAACAACGGCTACTTTGTCGCGGAGATCATGGGCTTCACCGACCAGGATCGCCTGGTCATTCCCGTGCCGCTCTACCACTGTTTCGGCATGGTCATGGGCAACCTGGGCTGCGTCACCCACGGCGCGACCATGATCTACCCCAACGACGGCTTTGACGCCAAGACCGTTCTGGATGCCGTCCAGGAAGAACGGGCCACCGCACTCTATGGCGTGCCGACCATGTTTATCGCCGAACTCAACCATCCCGATTTTGCCAACTATGATTTCAGCACCTTGCGCACCGGCGTCATGGCTGGTTCGCCCTGTCCAGTTGAGGTGATGAAGAAGGTACAATCATTGATGAACATGCGCGATGTGGAAATCTGCTATGGCATGACCGAGACCAGCCCCGTCAGCACCCAAACCCGCATCGGCACGCCGCTCGACAAACAGGTCAGTACCGTCGGTCAGGTGCATCCCCATGTGGAGATCAAGATCATCGACCCGGTCACCGGCGCGATTGTCCCCAACGGCACACCGGGGGAACTCTGCACGCGCGGCTATAGCGTCATGCTCGGCTACTGGAACAACGCCGACGCCACCGCCAAAGCCATCGACGTGGCACGCTGGATGCACACCGGCGACCTGGCCGTGATGGATGACGAGGGCTATGTCAACATTGTGGGGCGCATCAAAGATATGATTATCCGCGGCGGCGAGAATGTCTACCCGCGCGAGATCGAGGAATTCCTCTACACCCACCCACAGATCCAGGATGTTCAGGTGGTGGGCCTGCCGGATGAGAAATATGGCGAAGAGATCATGGCCTGGGTCAAGCTCAAACCGGGCGCGACCACCACCAGCGAAGAGGTGCGTGACTTCTGTCGCGGTCGCATCGCCCACTACAAAATCCCACGCTACGTCAAGTTTGTCGACGCTTTTCCAATGACGGTGACGGGGAAGATCCAGAAGTTTATCATGCGCGACCAAAGCATCAAAGAGTTGGGATTAGAGGCCGCGGCGGCGGTAAAGACGGCGTAAAACAAACACAACAACGGATTCAGGACAGGAACGGATTTGCTTCGGCAAGGGGAAAATCCGTTCCTGTCCTGAATCCGTTGTTGTGTTCCCGTGCCCCTAATGCATCCCTGCCTGTGACAGCTCCTGCGGCGCTTTCGGGTCAACTGGCGTCGCCGGTTTCGCCTCTTCAATCCGGCCACCGGGGGCCAGCAGCGAGACGCCCAGCGCCAAGGCCGCGGCAACAAACGCGATGACAAAGACGCTTTGAATCGAGACGCCCAGTGCGTGACGAAGGGCATCGTTCAGGCCAGCCGCGGCATCGCTGCGCGCCAGCGGGTCGAGCAGGCTATTGAGCGAAACCGTCGCCGGATCGATCCCCGCCGCAGTTAAGCTAGAGGCCAACCGTGTGCTGAGAACCGCACCCATGACGCTGACGCCCAGCGTACCACCGATATTGCGACTGAATTGCAGCGTGGAGGTCGCCGCGCCCATGTTGCGTCGCCCAACCTTGCTCTGTACGGCGATCAAGAAGGGGGAGATGGCAAAGCCCATGCCGACGCCCATCAAGCCCAGGTAGAGCATCACTTGCCAGCGGGTCACATCGTCCGTGATCAGCGTCATGAGGAAAGCGCCCAAGGTCAGCAAGGCTGTCCCCAGGATAACAACCTTGCGGTAACTCATGTAGAGCAGCGCGCGGCTACCGATAATGCTCGACCCGACCCAGCCCAACAACATCGGCATCAAGGTCGAGCCGGCGCTGGTGGCGCTGGTGCCTAACACCGCCTGCACAAACAACGGCACAAAGGAGAGACTGCCGAACATCGCCCAGCCGGAAAGAACGCCATGTCCGGTGGCGCTGGCAAAGAGCCGTTCACGAAAGAGGGGAATCGGCAGCACCGGGTCAGCCGCCCGCCGTTCGACCCACAGCAGGGCGATGAACAACACAACCGACGCCGCAATCAAACCCTTCCCCCACGTTGTACTCAGTTCAAACAACCCCAACAAGAGCGTCACCACCGATGCCGTGAGTAGCAGCGCACCAGCGTAGTCGATCACCGGCTTGACATTCCTATCAACATGGCGATCTTGTAGGGCGAACCAAACCAGCAGCGCGGCGATGATCCCCGGCACGACATTGACATAAAAGACCCAGTGCCAAGAGATTTGATCGACCAGAAAGCCGCCCAGCAACGGCCCCACCACCGACGAGACGCCCCAAACGCCGGAGAAAAGTCCCTGCATCCGCGCCCGTTGTTCAAAGCTAAAGATGTCGCCGACAATGATAAAGACCAGCGGCATTACCCCGCCCGCGCCCAAGCCCTGGATAGCGCGGAAAGCAATCAACTGCCCCATACTCTGCGCCATACCACAGAGCACCGAGCCGACCAGGAAGATTCCCAGCGCCACAATAAAAACCGGTCGCCGCCCGAAGATGTCGGAAAGCTTGCCATAGATCGGCACCGTCGTGGTCGAGGTGAGCATATAGACCGAAAAGACCCAACTATAGATCGCCAAACCACCCAACTGGCTGACGATGGTGGGCATGGCGGTAGAAATCACGGTTGCTTCCATCGAGGCCATAAAGAGGCCGAGCATAATACCAACCGTGGTTAAAATCGTGCGCTGACGCGACATAAATCGTTCCTTGCTCCTAATCGCTCTTAGCCGGTCCGTGACCGGCTAAGAGCGGACTTAGTCATGCGTTAGTTTAGAAAAACGGCTCAATCCACCCTGCCGGCACGTCCAAGCCAAAACCGGGGGCGTCGCTTGGCGTCAACCAGCCCTCTTTGGCAACCGGTTCGCCGGGGATCTGGGCGATCTCTTCCAGCGGGACGCCGGGGGCTGAACCAACAAAATATTCCAGCCAGGGTACAGCCGGCATGGCAAGGCTAAAGTGTTGCCCAAAGGCGTTGCGACCACCACCGTGCAGCATCACGCTAATCCCGGCGGCATCCGCTGCTGTTGCAATCTTCAAACAGGTGCTGACGCCGCCGCACCAGTTAATGTCCGGTTGCAGCACATCGACCACCTTGTGATTGATGGCCCATTGGAACGGCACATGGGTATACCAATGCTCCCCTGTCGTCAGCGTCTGCCAGGGCAGTCGTTGGCGCAGCGCCACATGAGCATCCAGGTCTTCGGGAATCAGACACTCTTCCATCCACTTGAGGCGGTAGGGGCGCAGGGTTTCGGCCAGCCGCACGGTGTACTCGACATCAAAGGCCATCCAACAATCAAGCATCAACTCACACTCGTCACCGATCTGTTCACGCGTTTTGGCGACTAACTCCTCATTCTTGCGGATGCCATCCAGCCCGTCCGCCGGGCCGTAGGGACAAGCCAATTTGAACGCATTAAAGCCCAACTCCTGATACCAATCAACATCGTTACCGGTGGCGTAGCAGAAGAGCTTCTCCTTGTGCGGCCCACCGAGCAAACGATAGACCGGTTGGCCCAACGCCTTGCCTTTGGCATCCCACAGCGCCAGATCGACCGCGCTCACTGCGTATGCCGCCAGACCGGTTGAACCGTAAGGCTTGGTCATGCGGAACATCATATCGGCCAGCTTTTCAATGGCAAAACCATCCTCGCCGATCAGGTTGGGGGCCAGGTGGTCATCGATCACGGCGGCGACGGCGCGACCATAGCTGGTGCTACCCAGCCCCCAGGTGCCATCTTCCAGCGTGACCTTGCACCAAACTTCTTCCCAGCGACTCGGCGTCCACAAACTGCGATGGCGTTTGACTTTGGGAAAACGGGACATGGGGTTGGCAACTTCCGCCTGCGTCCCCCACGATTCGCGGCGGGGCGTCGTCTTCGCCAGTCGTGGCGGCACTTTTACCCGCACGGCGCGGATGTCAACAATCTTCATCTTGGTTCCTCTCTCCTGTTTCGTAAAATAAGCCATGACTGATTGTGTCGCTTGCCCCATATCACCGCGAATCATGGGATTAGCGAATCTTTGTCTCCTGGCGTGATTCGCTAATCCTATGATTCGCGGTGATATGCCTCAGACGCACCGATCCATCAAGGCTTCTTCTACAAACCATGACAGTTGCTATGTGTACTTGTGCCACCAGTATACCGCAGAACGCTCTACAACACCACCGCCCGATTGCTCTCCGCCGCTTCGAGCAGGGCCAGAATCACCGCCAGCGAACGCGTCCCCTCCGCCGCGCTGACAAAAGGCGCTTCTTCACCTTGAATCACACGGCAAAAATGCTCCAATTGCCGCACCAGCGGATCGGCATTTTCGACCGTAACGCGGCTACTCGTCATGGGATGCTGCCAACCAACCCGACTAGGGTCGGCATAGTGCCACAACTGCATCGTGGGAAAAGCCAGCGCGCCCGTCGTCCCGACAAAGTGATAACAATCTTCGTCTGCCCGAAAGTAGAGCGGGTTTTCCCCGGTGGTCGCCTCGTAGGACCAGGGCGCTGCCGCTGCATCCGATAACAAGATCGAGCCAAACGCGCCATTGGCAAAGGTCAAGGTCGCCGTTAACGAATCTTCCACCGCAAAACCCCGCACCGCCGCACTACTCTGGGCATAGACCTGGGTAATCTCGCCACAGATAAAGCGCAGCGAATCGATCTCGTGGATCAAATTGATCAGCGCCGGCCCGCCATTCGGTCGCTGCGTCCGCCAGGTGACGTCAAAATAGTCATCCGGCTTGCGAATCGTCCACAAGACCGAAACGCCAATCAGCTTCCCCAACGCCCCCTGCTGAATCAACGTGCGCGTTTGGGCAATCAACGGATTATGCCGCCGATGATGCCCCACCAACACCTGCACCCCCGCCTGTTGCGCCGCCCGGTTGATCCGTTCTGCATCGGCCAAACTGTCCGCAATTGGTTTTTCCACCAGCAGATGCACCCCATGCGCCACACAAACCTCCGCCACCGGCGCATGTAAATGGTTCGGCGTCGCCACAATCACCCCCGCCGGTCTTTGTGTAATGAGCAATTCCTCCAACTTCTGATAAAAAGGAACCTGAAACTCATGCGCCACCTGCACCCGGCTACCGTCACTATCACAAATCCCCACCAATTCCGCCACCGCCGACGCCCGAACCAACCCCGCATGTTTCTGCCCAATCACCCCCGCGCCGACAATCGCAATCCGACATTTATTGTTCATAAAGATCTAGCCAATAGAAGTTCCAAATCAGAAACCAACTTTTTTATTCACACAGATAGGAAGAAGCACAGCTTGAAAACAGTTGCGCGCACATCCGCACGAAACAAATCCGCTCCTGTCCTGAATCCGTTGTTGAATCCGCTGTAGTGTTCACGGGGCACGCTCAAAGCGCATCACCTGCAAACCGACAAACTCCCGCCGTTCAACCAATGTCATCTGCGCTTGCAGTTCACGCGGAATAATCCCGTCCGGGTCGGTGTACCAATCATGGGAATAGACCAGCCAGACGCTCTGCTGATCGGCCAACAAATTGCGCATATAAGGCAGATCCGCCTCGGTCATCTTCGGTTCCAACACCCCCCGATCAAAGAGATCGACCGGCAACCCACGCAACGGCACGTCTTGTTCGTAATGACGAAAATAATATTGAAAGGGCAATTGCACCCAGGTTGCATTAAAAAGAATCATCTCCCCCGGTTGGATCTCGTCCGCCACATAGGCTGCCGCCTCCGCCCAATCTTCCTTCTCAAAATAGGTAAAATAGGTATGCAACGCTAACCCATTCAGCGCCAATAACACCGCCAGCCCCCCAATCCCCACCCCGATGTGCGACAACGCAACCTGCTTTAGCAGGTTTTGGCGATCAGACGCCGAATTGATTCGGCGGGCCACCCGCCACTGCGCCACCCGCGCCCCCACCGCCTCCCCCGCCCCCATCATCCCGCTTGCCACCAGCAGCAAATAGGGCAACGTCACCCAGATCAACGTGCGGTCCGAAAAGATGGGTCGGCGCAGACTAACCAACAATTCCCCCACAATCGGCAGCAAAAAAAGCGTCAGGAGCAACCCAGCGCGGGCCGGCGTCTGCCGTAGCGTGCGCACCCCCAACAGGGCCAGCCCCCACCAAAGCACATTCACCGCCACAAACGGGGGCGACCACGAAGGCCACAAAAAGGCCAGGTTAAAATTGTGCAGTGCCTCATAAACCATCCCCACCGTTGGCGGGCCGATCCAAAATTCGCGATCCACCATCACCGACTGAATGACAAAAGGAATACTCCACGGCAGCCAAAGCGCTACCGCCAACAGTTGGGTGCGCAACCAGCGCCGCTCAAAATCAATCGCATTCAACACCGGTAGCGACGAAACATGCCCCTGCCACTGTTTCCAAAGCCACGCACCGCCAATCGCCGCATTGAGCGCCAACGGGAAAAAGACCGTCGCTGTGTTGTGGGTCAGCATCACCGTCGCCTGCGCCACCGCCAATCCAACCCACGGCCATTGCCGTTGCCGCGCCCGTTCACTAAAGAGGACAACCATCAGCAGATAAAACGCCACCGCAACAGTCAGGGTCAGCAGCGCGTACATGCGCACTTCCTGAGCATACTGCACCTGAAAGGGCGAAAGCGCCAGCAGCAGCGCCGCCAACAGCGCCGTCCGTTGGTTGAGGAGATACCGACCAGCGGCATAGAAAACCGGAATCGCCAACCCACTACAAAGCGCCGACAACGCCCGCGCCGTCCCCTGGGCATCGCCAAAGAGCAGCACCCAGAAATGGAGCAGCGAATAGTAGAGCGGCGGATGCTGGTCGATCTTGATCAGCCACGCCCACAGATCCACCAGCGGCTGTTGTGCCAACCAGATGCTAAATGCCTCATCCAGCCAAACCGTCTGCGCACCAATGGCATAGAAACGCAAGCCAAAACCGACGAGGGTGATCAAGCCGAGCGTCAGGGTAGACCTGGAAAGGAAATGGCTACCAAGTTGTTTTTTGTCTTGCATCAGCGTACCTGTATTGTTTGATTGACGGTTTGGACGGCTTGCATCATCACCTGCGCTTTGCCTACTGCCAACGCCGTGTCGCGGCGCCCCAAGCCGCACGAAGGGCAGATGAGCAAGCGCGCCGCCGGCACATAGGAGAGCAGTTCCTGAATTTTCGCTACGACTGCTGCTGGCGTCTCAACGATGGGTGACTTTACATCAATGATACCGACGGCTACTTCCATGCTTTGTGGAATCTGCGCCAGCAACGCCCGTTCCGCCCACTGTTCCGGCAACGAAAACTCCAACACCACCCGGTCGATCACCCCCGCCAGCGCCTGAATCGTCGGCAGCAACGGGTGGAAGGTGCGGTTGGTTGTCCAGCTTTGCGCCATAAAATCGCCATAACAGAAGTGGACGCTACGCCGGATGCCGGTGAAGCCGGCAAAGAGCGCGTGAATCAAGGCAGCCGCGCTTGCCGTCGTCCAGCCATCTTTGTTATCGACCAACCCCATCGCCACATGGGGCAGATCGAGTTGGATGTCCGTCGCGCCCAGGTCAATACAAGCCTGTATTTCGGTGCGAATCAGATCAATCACTGCCGGCCAGGTCGCCCGCCGCGCTTCCACCGGCTCAATGCGCATGGTGATTTCAGAAGGGCCGGGCAGGGTCACTTTGGTGATCTTGGCATCAAGCGCCCGTTCTCGTTGCAAGGCCGCCGCAATGCCCAGACCATTGGGCGCAGCAAGCGGCCCCACCACACAGTACGTGCCACGGTTGCCCCATGCCTCCCGATCTTCCGTAGGTTCGATTCCGGTCAAACCAGCGGGGAAGTGCAGAATGAAGGTGTCGGCGGCTGTCTCGCCGCCGGTGTATTCCTGGAGACCACAGGCGCACTGCTCGGCAATCGCTTGGGCAGCGACCCGTTGTAGCAAAGGTTCGGTTTCCTCAGGCGAGAGTCGCCCCTGGTGATAGGCTTCGAGCGCAGGGATAAATTCAGCGGCGGGGGGCCAACTGCCGACAACGGTGGTGCGAATCATGGCGTTTGGCTCCTTGTCGCATGGTTGAGTTTGGTGGCTTTTCCGGTTACGGTTCTTTGCCCATTACAGCAGAGCTAACCCTACTTTGTCAAATTGATGGGCCATAACTCACCGGGTACGGGGACCGGCGCCCCTTTCTGGAAGAGGCAACTGCTGTTCTGTTATGCGCGCTGGTTCCCGCCTCTTCCAGGAAGGGGCGCCTTGTCTATACGGTTATCTTTGTGCGCGCCTTTTTTGTAGGGAAGTGGACAGCTTTGTTGTATACAAACCATGATAGGATGACGGCTACATCGCATCCTACATTTGTCACTATTGCTCAACTTTTTGTCGTATTCGTTTGTGTGGCGGGTCGCCATCACTTCATCTGTCTGCACAAGAGTACTGCCCATGCTGCCGCACACGAGAATTTTACGAGTAACGCTATGTCACAAAAACGTTTTAGCCAACTTCTTTTGAGCCTGCTCAGTATCACACTGGTCATACTCTGTTTGCCGCCACCGTCACTTGCGCAAACGGTTATGCCGGCCCATCAGTCAACCGCCGATCTCATAATTTATGCCGATGCTCTCGCCACCGGCTGGCAGGATTGGTCATGGGATAGCACCACCGACCGCAACGGGACAACCATCGTCCATCAGGGCGCCAAAGCCTATGTCATCACCCCCAATCAGCCGTGGGCGGGCTTCTCGCTGCGCGCCCCAACGCCTATGAGCGCCGCCGGTTATACGGCCATCAGCTTCTGGATCAACGGCGGCAGTAGCACCACCGGTCTCCATCTCTATATCCAACAAAGCGACGCCGGCCCTGAAGGCCCGCGGGTGGAAGTCAACGCTGCTGTCAACACCTGGACGCAAGTGCAAATTCCGCTAAGCGCCTTGGGCAATCCAACGACCATTGCCCGCATCACCCTGCAAGATCGCTGGGGCGGCCTTCAACCCACCTACTACCTGGACGATATTGTTTTAATCGGCGATCCACTGGCCGGCCCGCCGACGCCGACACCACCCCCCCTCCCCAACATTGACATCACTTTGAATATCGATGTCGCCGCCGACCGTAAACCGATCAACGACGACATCTATGGCATCCACTATGTTGAGGACGAAGCCTTCGCCAAAGCCATTGCCCTACCATTGCGGCGCTGGGGCGGCAATGACACCACCCGTTACAACTGGCGCAACAACATGTATGGCAACCCCGACTGGTACTTTGAAAACGAACTGCGCACCACTACCGCCGACGATTTCATTGCCAAAAATCGCCGTACCGGCGCCGCTTCGATCATCACCATCCCCCTGATCGGCTATGTCGCCAAAGATCCGGGGGAAGCAGGCAACAGCGCAACCTATCCTTGCAGCTTCGACACGCGTGTCTACAACTACACCCCCCAACCTTACCCCTTCAACCAACGTCCGGCCACCGATCCCGATGACCCCAAACGCGCGCACTGTGGCAGCGGCATCGTTGGCTACACGAATAATGAGCAGGATAAACCAATCTATTTCACCGGCAACAACCCGCTCGACACCAGCATTCCCATCACCACTGCCTGGGCCAGCGCGTGGATCGCCCACCTCCACCAACAATTTGGCCCAGCCGCCAACGGCGGCGTCCGCTTCTACAGCCTAGACAATGAGCCGGACATCTGGTTTGAAACCCATCGCGATATCGCGCCTCAAGCAATAACCTTGCAGCAGTTACGCGACCGCAGCTATCAATACGCCGCCGCCATCAAAGCCGCCGATCCCAACGCCCTCACCTTAGGCCCCGTTGTGCATGGCTGGACCTATTACTGGCACTCGCCCAGCGATGGTCAGGCCGGCCTCTGGGCAACCCGCCCCGACCGCCAGCAATACAACGATCTGCCGTTGGTGGCCTGGTATCTGCAACAGATGGCTGCCTATGAACAAGCCCACGGCGTCCGGCTGCTCGACTATCTGGATCTCCACTACTATGTCGCTGCTGACGGCGTTTCCCAACAAGCCGCCGGTGACGCCGCCACCCAAGCCCGTCGCCTGCGCTCCACCCGTTCCCTCTGGGATGCCACCTATGAGGATGAAAGCTGGATTGCCAGCGCGCCGGTTACGGATGGCAATCAGGTCGTCCCTGATTACAAAAGTGTGCGGCTGATTGCCCGGATGCGAGAATGGCGTGACCGTTACTACCCCGGTACTAAACTGGCGATCACCGAGTATAACTGGGGTGCGCTCGACCATATCAATGGGGCATTGGCGCAGGCGGATGTTTTGGGGATCTTTGGTCGGGAAGGGTTGGACTTAGCCGTACTCTTTGACAGCCCCTACGCGCCGGGCGGCAAATTCACGCCAGATGGGCCGGGCGCGTTTGCCTTCCGCCTCTACCGCAATTATGATGGGCAAGGCAAACGCTTTGGCGAGACCAGTGTGCGGGCCACGAGCAGCGATCAAGGGCAACTTGCCACCTACGCCGCCCAACGTGCCGGCGATCAGAGTCTCACGGCAGTGGTGATCAACAAGGGTGATACGCCCCTCACCGCCAACCTGGCCATTGCCAATTTTTCGTTGACCAATCAGGCCAAACTCTACCGCTACAGCGCCGCCAACTTGACCGCGATTGAAGCACAGCCGGCGCTTGCCACCAATAACAATGGCTTGGTAGCAACGTTCCCGGCCCATTCGATTACACTCATCGAGTTGGCCCAAGGAACCAACCCTTTGCCGACGCCAACCCCCGTTGCCGGTGTTAATAACCGCCTTTACCTACCCCTGACGCGCAAATAAATTCCTCCTGGCATAGTGTTTCGTCCCATAGGGATGCCTGAGTTTAGGAGCCGGTTGCTCCCGATTTTGGACCTAAACTCAGGCGCCCCTATGGGACGAACTTTCTTCGGAACAATCACTGCTCTGTGGTAAAATAGGTCATCTTCACCACGCCGGCGGCTTTTGCGACGCTCCCCAGCGCGCCGCCACACAACTCGGAGGAACAAGATGAACCTTGGACACTATTTTGATTTAACGGGGCGCGTCGCCTTTGTCACTGGCGCGGGGCGGGGCATTGGTCTGGGCATGGCGACTGCGCTGGCCGATGCCGGCGCTGACATTGCCTGTCTCTACAATACCCGTTATAGCGATGTGCAACAGATGGCCGAAGCGCGTGGTCGCCGCTTCCTGCCTATTCAACTGGATTTAGTAACAGCAACCCCGGAACAGTTGAGCGAGGTAGTACAAACCGTAGCAAGCAGTTTAGGCCGACTGGACATCCTGGTCAACAACGCCGGCATCATCCGCCGCACCGAGGCCATCGACTACCCCACCGCCGACTGGGACGCGACGCTGCAAGTCAACCTCAACAGCGCCTTTTTCCTCGCCCAAGCCGCGGCGCGCGTCATGTTGCAGCACCCGATTGAAAATGGTTTTCGTGGCAAGATCATTCAAGTGGCGTCGGTGTTGGCTTTTCAAGGCGGCATCCGTGTCCCCGCCTATACCGCCGCCAAACATGCCCTGGTCGGCCTGACCCAAGCACTGGGTAACGAATGGGCGCGCCACGGCATCAACGTCAACGCCATCGCCCCCGGCTACATTGTCACCGACAACACCGAAGCGCTGCGCAACGACCCCGACCGCAGCAAAGCGATCCTCGAACGCATCCCTGCCGGTCGCTGGGGCCAACCCGAAGACCTGGCCGGCGTCACCCTCTTCCTCGCCTCCGCCGCGTCGAACTACGTCAGTGGCAGCACCATTGTAGTGGATGGGGGGTGGTTGGCGCGGTAGAAGACAGGTACACAGGTACAGTTGGTATCTTCCCTATTTACCTGTCTACCTGTCTACCTGTCTTCTCAGCGGCGTGGGATGATAATCCACAGCACGATATAGGGCAGGAACCCGGGCAGACCGCCAGGCAAGAGGAGCAGGAGAAAGAGCAGGCGGAACCAGAGCGGGCTGATGCCAAAGAAGGCGCCCAAGCCCCCACAGACGCCGGCGATGATGCCGTCCTGGCGACGTAATTCATTGCGACCTTGTGTCATAAGGCCAACTTCCTTTCTATGAAGTCACTGGCGCCTTGAACCGGCTCTCACCGCAACAATGGGCCAGTCGTGCGATTGCTCATTGTTTACCAGTACGTGAGCCTGGGTGCAAAGTTTCGCTTGCCTAACCCCTCCCCCGCGCTTAGCCGGTCACGGACCGACTAAGCGCGGGGATTTTTGTGGTCTTATTGTACCGTAGCCCTACTTGATGGCTGTAACCGTCCCACCAGTCATGCGCACTAGCTCAGCCGGCGTCAACCGGAAGACGGCGTTAGGATGACCGGCGGCGGCCCAGATTTCGGCATATTGCAACAGGTCTTCGTCGATCAGGGTAGTCAACGGCTGGGCATGACCGAGGGGCGGAATGCCGCCGATAGCGTAGCCGGTCTGTTCGCGTACAAAGTCGGCGTCCGGTTTCTCCAATTTTTCGCCTAGTTGTGCGCCCACCCGTTTTTCATGCACGCGATTGGCGCCGCTGGCGATAATCAAAATTGCCCGGTGGCTGGTTGCGCCCTTAAAGACCAACGACTTGGCAATCTGCGCCACTTCACAGCCGACCGCCGCCGCCGCTTCCGCCGAACTACGCGTCGAATCGGCTAATTCGATGACTTCGTTGGTAAACCCCTGCGCCGCCAACGCATCCTGAACGCGCTGGGCGCTGGGCTTTAACCCGTTACTCATCCTATACTCCCAATGGAAGGTGGGCGCTTACCGTAGAGACCCTTTCAAAGCTCCACCACAAGCGCTGGTTGAAAATTACCAGTAATTTCACCGGGGTAACCTCTTGGATTACAAATGACCCGCGTCGACGCCAAATAATAGTCCTGGCATTGGTGAATATGACCATGGATCCATACGGCTGCGCCTGAAGTCACCACCAGTTCATCCAGGTTTGAGGCATACCCGGCGCTCACAATATCCCGCGCAAAGCGCTCCGGTACAGATTTTCTGCTAGGGGCATGGTGCGTGATATATAGAGAACAGGTGTATGGGGAAAATTAGTCGCCGCCCACGCCACGCCCTTTGTACCTGGGTAGGTATCGCCGGCCAGAATAACAATATCCGCCTCTGTTGGTTGCGGTTGAAAGTCGGCAAATTCGAGGTGTAAATCGCTGAGAATGTGGAGTTTCATTTGGTCATCGCCACCACAAACGCAATGGCGCGGTCGCGATCATGGCTCAGGCTGACCGACCACTCGTGCAACCCCAACCGTCGCGCATGGTCAGCCGCCGCGCGATGAAGGAGGAGCGACGGCGCACCGCTTTCCGAATCGCGCACAATTTCAATATCGGTCCACTCGATGCCCTGTCGCCAGATGCCGGTGCCTAAGGCTTTGGCCACCGCTTCTTTGGCGGCAAAACGGGCTGCCAGCGACTCGATCCGCTGCTGGCAGTCCTGGCGCTCGGCAGCGGTATAGACGCGTTCTAGGAAGCGGGCGCCATGTTGGTCAACCGCCCGCTTGATACGTTCGATTTCGATCAGGTCTACACCCGTTCTTAGCATAACCCTTATTCTTGATACACATCTTTGCGATGCTTAATGACCAGCAGAAGCACAATTCTGCCCTGATCATCAAATTCGTAACGGACACGATAGTCACCGACCCGAATCCGGTATTCAGCCGCATAGCCCTTTAGCTTTACACAACCAGGGGGACGAGGCTGAGTTTTCAGCTCAAGAATATGCTCTACAACTCTTGGCTTTACTTGTTGTGGCAGATCGTCTAGCTGTTTTTGAACTTGCTTGGGTACGATAACGGTGTACTCGACCGGCTGCTTATGACTGGTTTTTGACGTATTCATCAATTGTCATGTATTGACCGGTTTGATAATCAACGCGGGCTTCGTGAATTTCGAGACGGACCGTCGGATCTTTTTCCCATGCCTCTTCTTCAGCTTCAGCAATTTGTGTCTCAAGAATCTCTAATAGTTGGTATTTTTCGCGCAAGGTCAAATTGGCAAAAACTTCGGCTAACAGAGTAAGTGGAATGGATAAACGAATGGTATCTTGCACCATCTCTCCCTCCATGATAAAACAGTTCATAGCAACAAGGTGTTACGGCCCGGCCACCACAATCGTACATTGCTCCGGTCGCAGATATTGCGCCGCCACCCGTTGCACATCCGCCGCCGTGACGCCATAGATCAAGCCTTTATAGCGTTCCAGGTAATCCAACCCCAGGTCGAACCACTCCATCATAAGCAGAGTGGAGGCGACGCCATTGTTGGTCTCCAGGGTCAACGGCAAGACGCCGGTCATATAGGCCTGACTGTCGGCCAGTTCTTCGGCAGTGACCGGGGCGGAGGCCAAGCGATCGAACTCGACCAGGATGCTATCAATCGCCTGCGCGACGTTGGTGGGGTTGACGCCGGCCTGCGCCAGCCAGACGCCATTATGCAGGTCAGCATCAACAGAGCTGTAGCTATAATAAGCCAGCCCCTGCTCCTCGCGCACCCGTTCGCCCAGGCGTCCCATCATACCAAATTGGCCGAGAATGTTGTTCGCCACCCGCACGGCATAAAAATCCGGGTGATGGCGGGGAATAGCCCGTACACCCAGGGCAATGTCGGCCTGCACTTTGCCGGGAATGGGATGGTTGATCCGCTGCCCGCCTTTGAGTGTAGCAAAGGGCGGCACATTTCTGTCCGGGGTGATGCCTTGCCAGGCGCCAAAGTGCGTATGGATCAGATCCAACACGGCCCGGGTTTCCACGGCGCCGACTACCACCAGAATCGCGCCTTGGGGGGTGTAATAGTTGGCATGAAAGGCGGTCAGATCCGCCGGCTGGATTTGGGCAATGGTCTCCACATAACCGCTGGTGGAGCGGCCATAGGGGTGATCGCCGTAAATGGCTTCATAAAAGCGCAGTCCCGCCATCTGGTTGGTATCCTGGGCGCGCTCTTGCAGGCGGACTAATTTTTGTTGGCGCACCCGCTCCACATGCACCGTTGGAAATTGCGGACGTTGCAACACATCAGCCAAGACCTCCATCATGGTCGGAAAATCTTCGGCCAGGCTGGTGGCGTTGAAGCTGGTAAAGTGGTCGCTGCTGCCGGCGCCCAGGCTGGCGCCAATCGACTCGATCGTCTCGTTAAAGCGATCAAAGTCATAGTGCGCGCTGCCGCGGGTCAACATGCTGGCGACAAAGCTGCTCAAGCCGGCTTTAGCCGCCGGTTCATGGATCGCGCCGACGGGAATGTACCCTTCCGTTACGACGACCGGCGCCGAATGGTTTTCGCGTACGAGCACGGTCATGCCGTTGGTGAGGATGACGCGGGTAATGTTGTCAGAATTAGGGATGGCGTTTGTAACCATGTCAAAACCTTTTCAAACAGTTTCAAATTGAAGAATATGTAACTTATCCGGTTTGACACGCGTACTTAGGGAGAGAATCTCAATCCCTACCACGTTCCCTTCCTCATTATAATCAAGAATGATACCCGGCTGAACTTCCTCTGACTCAATGATTTCACTTTCATCAAGTCTAAAATAAAGGGCATCATTCTCTTTATCCACTTTCAGTCTCATCTTTGCCACTTTCTCCTTAACCGGCTATCAAAGAAGATCGTGATAATGCGATTTGGCGCTACATGCTCGTTGGTTACTACATGGAGTATCCGGCCACCCTTTTCTGGAATGGCTTTCATATAGTGCCTATTATCGTCATCACCTACTTCAACCAAATCTGGGAAGTCTACGGTACGCCAGATCCATTCTATAGATAATCGCCGTTCCTGTATCATTTCGAGTGCATGAGATGTTAAGGAATACCTATTCATCTTCTAGCAGATCTAAGCTTTCTTCAGGTACATACCAGCCGACTGTTTGCTTATTGCGTGTAAAATAAGTTTGCGCCACCCGCTGGACATCCGCCGCCGTCACGGCGCTCAGTTTTTCCAACCAGTTGTCGAGCCAACTGGTGTCGCCGATAATTTCGCTAAAGCCCAGCCAGTAGGCTTGATAGGTGACGCTTTCGCTGCTGTAGGCGAATTGGGCTTTAGTCTGTTTGATCGCCTTGGTCATCTCGGCAGCGGTCACGCCTTCTTGCTGGATCTTGGCGATCTCGGCCCAAATGGTCTCTTCCACTTGTTGATGGGTCGTGCCAGGCGCCAGGGTGGCATAAAACGAGAAGAGATTCGGGTCAATCGACGGGCGGTAGCTGCAACTGACATCAACCGTCAACTGCGTATCAACCAGGGCGCGATAGAGGCGATTACTGCGATTGTTGCCGCCACCGCCAAACAGCCCCATCCCCTTGGCGCCGCCCAAGACGGCATCCATGACAATCAGTGGGAAGAAGTCGGGGTGCGTCGCCTCCGGGGTGACAAAGACCATCATAAAGTAGGCGGTCGGGTCGCTGCCGCGCAGAATAATGCGGCGTTCGGCTCCCTGTGGGTCTTCGGTCAGGCGCATGGGGGGCACAGCCGGGCCAACCGGCAATTGCCCAAAGTGGGTTTCCAGCTTTTGGATCATCGCCTGGGTGTCAAAGTCGCCGGTGACGACGGCAATCGCATTGTTGGGCGTGTAAAAGGTGCGATAGTGCTGGTAGAGGTCATCGCGATTCATGGACAACAGATCGCTCTTCCAGCCGATGATCGGGTGGTGATAGCTATGGACACGGAAAGCCGCGGCCTGGACTTCTTCATTGAGCAAGTAAAAATAACTGTTTTCGCTGCCCTCGCGCTCGCTGATGATGACTGTGCGCTCCGATTCGACCTCTTCGGCGTCAAAGATTGAGTTCGCCATGCGGTCGCTCTCCACTTGCAGGGCCAGGTCAATGCGATCCGACGGCAGCGTCTCGAAGTAGGTTGTCCAATCCTCGGAGGTCATGCCGTTGAAAATGCCGCCGGCGCGGGCAATGGCTTTGTCAAATTCGCCGCGCGGGAATTGCTCGGTGCCCTTAAAGAGCATGTGTTCTACCCAGTGGCTGATGCCGGTGACGCCAGCCCGTTCATTGCGGCTGCCCACCCGGTAAAAGATCCAAAAGCTGGCGACCGGCGCGACATGGCTCTCGCGTAGCACCAGTTGCAGCCCATTGCTAAGAGTCGTTTTGGTCAAACCTTCCATAGCCAATCTCAATTCCTCTCTCAGGCGAAATGATTGCAGCGTTGCCCACTCTATCGCCTGATTATACACCAACAAGCCGCCAACGCTGTCAGCAAGCTTCTGTTGTGAAATCGTCGCGTGGTCTGGACGACGCGACGACGCGACGACGCGACGACGCGACCATATGACAGATCACTGACTACTGCTGCGCCTGCGCCTCGGCTTTTTGAAAATCCGACCAGCGCAACTGGGCGCGCCAGAAATAGTAGGCGCCCAACAACGTCACCGGCAGCCAGAGCGCGGCGTGTAAGGTAAAGGTATAACTGGCCGCCAGATTGCGTTCCACGCCAAAAGCGGCCAACGTTTCGATGCCGGGCGTGTCAAAGGTGCCGATATAGCCCGGCGCTGACGGCAGCGTCGTGGCGAGGTTAACCAGCCCATTCATGAGCATCAACACCAAAAAGCTAACCGTGAAATTAAAAGCATGCATGACAAACCAATATTTCACCGTCTCCATTAGCCAGATCACGATGCTGGTGCCGAAGATCATGAGGACATCGCTGCCGCTGCTAAGGCTGCGCAGACCAACCATAAAACGGCTATAAAAATTATCCAGCGGTGCGCGGATGCGTTTGGGCAACAAGCGGTCGGCAAACCAGGTGTAGACTCGATCCAGAAAACGGGGCTGGGTTGCCATCCAGACAAAGAGCGCGGTGGCGATAAAGAGGGCGACGGTCAAAAAGATCACCAACGAGCGGTAGAAGGGCGGCAAGGCAGGGGCGAAGGGCAACGCCAGAAAGACAAAAAGCAACATCACCAGCCCATCAAAGACCCGCTCGATCAAGACGGTGGCGAGGCTGGAGCTGATGGCAATATCTTCTTGTCGTTTCAGTACATAGGAACGAATCACTTCGCCGGCGCGGAAGGGGTAGATGTTGTTGCCGAAGTAGCCAATACAGACCAAGGGAAAGAGCCGCGTCAGCGGCACCGGTTTCAGATGACGCAATGTATAGTGCCAGCGCCAACTGCGCGCCCACAAGCCGACAAAGTAGACGGCCACCCCCGGCAAGATCCACCAATAATTTGCGGTTCGTAACGAAGTCATGACCTCCGTTAAATGGAGGCCAGGTAGAGCCAAATAAATAAAAAACGCGCTGATCAGAAAGCCGATCAGCAACTGCCAATGCCGTTTCAAATGCAATGCCATCCTTCCGTAAAGTTTGAGGCACAGCATATCATAGCTTCCGGCGCAAGCACAAAAGCATCAGGGCAAAGAAAACGGCGACGATCACGCGCTTTGGTTGGCTACATCCTCACATTGATCGTCGCCGTTGGGTGGCAGGATGAACAGAATTTTGTATCGCTTATAACGACGGGTGGTACATCACCGCTGGCTCGACCGACTCACCTAAAATCTCTTCAATGGCCATGACATGGGCGCAGACGTTGCGCAGGATAAACTCTTCACAATCACAGTTCCAGTTGCCTTTGTTATAGCTAACCGTGTGATTGGCATTATCGCCGTGCAACTCAAGCTCAAAATTGTGAACTTTCAGCCGCCGATCACGCTCTTCTGCATATTGCCGAGCCTTTAGTAGTCTGCTTGCTGTTGAATCCATTGTCTCACCTTTCCTCATAGTTGCATTTGTAACAGGTTGCACTCGTACAGTAGTTGCACTTGTCACCAAAAAGAATGGGTTGATCGGAACTGGGGCGGCAGAGACGCCCAATAAAAAACACCCAGGCACAAGTACGCCCAGGTGTTTTTCGCAATGTTATAGACAGCGCTCATCATTGTCTTCTTTGCGGTCTTCTTTGCGGTCTTCTTTGCACATGATTGTGTCATGGTCAGCTTGGTGTCACAACCGCACCCCACCCAAGCCCCAACGTCACTGGCAGCGCAACCGGGGCGAAATGACGTTAACAGAAGCAGGGTATAACAGTTGTTTACCCAAGGTGCAAAAGACACAGTAGCACTTATCCTGCGTTTTTCTCCCGGTAACGGTCTAAACCGCACCAGAATTACCATAAACCGACAATCGAAACAGGCACATCGTTCGCGGTTCACTCGATTCATGACCAGTAAATCATCAACACCAGTAGACTCTCTAAACAATCACTCGCTGGACTCACTTTAGTACTATATCTTTAGTACTATATCTTTAGTACCAAATAATGAAGCATTACCAACGAATCATTGACGATGAAGTAATCTGCTGATGTCCTTAGTATAATACCGAAGCGCGCCCTTGTCAAATGCGTTTTGCGTACCATTCACCGACAATTGACGGGCTATCTTATCAGAAAAAAGTCGATTTCCGTAATCCAACAAAATTCCTTTCGATAATCACTTTTCTTTCCACTATGTTTGCATCCTGGTTATGCGCGGTTGACCCGATAAAGATTTCTCCCCTTGTTTCGAGTTGCATCGCCGGCTTGCGTAGACCACAATCATGGTCGTTTCTGTGTGCTGTGGCATTCCAGGGCTGATACAATCATAGCGTTCCCTGGAGTCGAGATAACAAACAGCGTTTACAGGGGAAAGAGTGCTTTACATTTGCGCCACTTTTCGTATAATTAAAGCGCTAGTCTGAGCATAACCGGCAACCAGTGACCTGTATATATGCAAGTACAAAAGAATTTCATGACCGCTTATCCGCAGATCAAACTCTTTGGTACACCTGCCATCACCCGTGACGGGCAGCCGGTGACCGGCTTTATCTCCAACAAAGCGGCGGCTGCCATCTATTTTATCGTTGCCGGCGCGCAAACCCAAGGCCGCGATCTCCTGGCCACGCTCCTCTGGACCAACTCGATCGATACTTACGCCAAAAAGAATCTGCGCAATGTGCTTTCTAATCTGCGCGATCTACTGGGGGATGTCCTCGAAATCACGCGCGAAACCGTGAGCTTGCCGGCATCACTCTATGAAACCGTGGATAGCAACCGCTTTCTGGCGCTCTTCAAGCAAGCGGAACAGACTACGCTTGCCGACCAACGCCGTGACCACCTGGCCGCTGCTGTTGCGCTCTACCAAGGCCCCTTCTTGGATGGCTTTCATATTGCCGACGCCGAAGCGTTTGACGAATGGCTGCGCAGCGAACGGGAACGCTTCGGTTTGCTGGCAATCCAGGCGCTCCATGAATTAGTCGCAGGCAGCGGGCCGCAGGGTAAAGTGCTGGAAGGGATCAACTACGCCACCCAATTGCTCAAACTCGACCCGCTGCGCGAAGAGACCCATCGCCACCTGATGCAACTGCTGGCGCTTGACGGGCAGGTGAGCGCGGCCCTGGCCCAATATCGCACCTGCCAGAAATTGCTACAAAGTGAACTGGGCGTAGACCCCGATCCTGAAACCCAAGATCTCTACCGGCGCATCCAGGCCGGCGAATTTCGCAAGGAAAGTACGACCGCGCTGACAACCATCCCCATGGCGATCCCGGCGGCGCCCCCGGTGGTTCCTGTGAAAACGTCGCCCCGCATTGTCCTGCCGGCGGTGATCACCGGCTTTGTCGGGCGCGTGGCGGAAGTCGCCCAGGTGCAGCAGCGACTGGCGGAACCGGGCTGTCGGCTGCTTACCATCACCGGCATGGGGGGCGTGGGCAAGACGCGGCTGGCCTTGCGCGCTGGTCACGCCCTGGCCAATCGTTCGCTTAACGCATCACCGCCGATCTATACCGATGGCATTTACTTTGTCCCCCTCGCCGCCCTGACCCCGAATGCCCAAAGCGAACACCAACTGCCGACGGCCATTGCCGTCCAATTGCAACTCCCCCTCAGCGGGGCAACGGCGCCGGCCACCCAACTGATCCAGGCGCTCTACGACAAGGATCTCTTGCTGATCCTCGACAACTGTGAACATTTGCCGATGGCGCCATTGCTCAGTCCCCTCTTGCAGGAGACCCGCTATCTCCAATGTTTGGTCACTTCGCGCAGTCGGCTCAATGTACACGGTGAACATCTCCTGCAACTATCCGGGCTGACGACGCCTGACGATGCTCCGGCAGTTGCCAGCCCCGGTGATGGGGAGAGTGATGCCACCCGCCTCTTTGTGCAGAGCGTGCAGGCCATTCATGCCGACTTTGCGCTGGATCGCCAGACGACGCCGCTTGTCACGAAGATCTGCCAGCTTTTGCATGGCTTGCCGCTGGGCATTGAACTGGCGGCAAGTTGGGTGCGCTTTCTGTCACTGGAAGAAATCGCCCAGGAGATCCAGCAAAACCTGGATTTTCTCGATACTACGCTGGATGCCCAACCGGATCCCCAGCGTAGTTTGCGTGCTGTCTTTATGAACTCCTACCGCCTGCTCTCAACGGCCGAACAACAGGTGTTGCGCCGGCTGTCGGTGTTCCGCGGCGGTTTTACGCGTGCGGCTGCCACGCACATCACCGGTGCAACGCTCCCCATGTTGGCTGCCCTCAGCGATAAATCGTTGCTCGAACGCACCGGGCTGCCGGCGGATAAACCAACCAAAAGGGCTACCGGTGCCTGGCTGAATTATCGGCTGCACCCGGTGATCCACCAATATGCCGCCGAGCAACTGGCGTTGGCGCAGGAGGCCAGCACCACGCAGGAACGCCACGCCAGCTATATCGTCGGCATGTTGGCCGAACAGCGCAGCGCGCTCCAAGGGACTGGACAACAAGCCGCGCTACAGTTGATCCACAGCGAGATCGAAAATGTGCGCGCCGCCTGGCAGTGGTTGATCGACCACCTGGTGCAAGGTGACGTGGCGCTGGCAGACAACGAAACCCAGATCAGCCAGGGCATCGACAGCCTCTTCCACTTTTATGATATGCGCAGTTGGTTTCAAGAGGGCGAAGCAGTCTTTGGGCAACTGGCCCGTCAATTGGCAACCTTTGCCACCACGGGAGCGGCAACAACGACACCCGATGAGGCGGAGACCGTGTATATGGCCTGGTCGCTTCAGGCCAAAGCCCAAGCGCGTCAGGGGTGGTTTGCCTTTCATCTTGGTCGCTATGCCGAAAGTCGCCGGCTGTTGGTCGAGAGCTTGCAGCGCTTGCAAGAGTTGGACGCCGAGGTCGAAACCATCTTCAACCTGAATTACCTGGGGGCGTTGCTCCGTCACCTGGGCGAGTTTGCCCAAGCCACGACCTATCTCCAGGAAGCGCTCCGACTGGCCCGGCGGCACAACGACCCGATGAGTACCAGTATCGCCCTCAACATTCTGGGGCAAATTGCGTCATTGCAGGGTGATGCCGTCGAAGCGCGCCGCCTGTGTCAGGAAGCCTTGCAGATCAAACGCACCATCGGCGACCGCTGGGGCATGACCTATTCGCTCACCTACCTGGGCCGGGTGATCCAGGCCAGCGGCGATTATGGCACGGCGCAAAAGCTCTTCGCCGAAAGCCTGACCATCTGCGAGGCGATCGGCGATCAGCGGGGCGCCGCCTTTGCCCTGCAAAACTTGGGAGACACTGCCTTTGCCGCCGGCGATCTAGCCACCGCTGGTCAACGCTACCAGGAGAGCCTCGCCCTCTACCGCACCATCGGCAATCGGGCTGAAAGCAGCCTGACATTGGCCCGGCTGGGCGAAACCTATCGCGCCGGTGGGGAACAGAGCCAGGCGCGCCAAGTATTGGTCGAAGCGTTGGGGCTGGCCTGGTCGTTGTCATCGACACCCGGCCTATTGGCGTCATTGCTGGGGTTGGCTGCGCTTGATCTGGCTGTTGGAAAACCAGCGGAAGCCATATCGCCCCTGCGCTATGTCTACCAACACCCGGCCAGTAGCCAAGAACAGATAAAGCAAGCCGCGCAATTGCTCAACACGATTGGCGCTGATATGAACACTAAGGATGGGTGGGATGTAGCTGATTATGTGGAGACGGTGTTGCCCATTGACAATCCGTCGCTCTCATTTTTGCATCAGGAAGCAGCAACTAACTCTGCCACACGCGCTTCTAGCCTTTGAATTTTTTGAATGTAGGTGTGAATCGTTTGGGACGACACCTTGTTCTGCAACCAGAGCGTAAGTTGCGGTGACGCGCCCTTTGTCTGATCAACTGTTTCCCATTTGACCGGAGGGAGCTATGAATCACATCTTGACGCCACCTTTTGTCCTTGACGCTTATGCGGCCAATCAGTTGCAAGAGCAGAGCGGGGCGGTCTGTCTCTTTGTAGACACCGCCGGCTTCACCCCATTGACCAGCGCCCTCATGGCGCATGGCACAGAAGGCGCAGAGGTGTTGGCCCAGGTATTGGCCGACATCTTCACCCCGCTGCTGACCATTGTCTACGCACAAGGCGGCTATGTGGCCGGTTTTGCCGGTGACGCCTTCAAGGCCATCTTCCCTGGTCTCGGCGCCGACAGTCATCAGCGCGCGGCCACCGCCGCCTGGCAGATCCGCCAACAGATGGTAGCTCATGCTGTGCAAGCTACCCGCTTTGGCGCTTTTCGCTTTGCCGTCAAGATCACAATGGCCAGCGGCCCGGTCGAATGGTGCATCTGGCGCGCAGCAGAGACAGAGAACAGCGCCGGTTTCCAGCAACAGGCTGCCCTTCTCTTTGGCGGCGCAGCCCTGGCGCAAGCGCTGGCTGCCGACCCGCTGGTTCAAGCCGGCGAAATTGTCATGACGGCAGCGGTCGCCGCCCAGTTGCCCCCCGCCGCTACTCTTGAAGCCGTTGCCGATCATTTCCGGCTGTGCGCCTGGTCGATAACTACGCCAGTAGTCGCGCCATCCGCCACTCACTACGGTCCGGCAGAGCTCGCCGAACACCCGCCACTTGCCAACCACTTCTTCCCCACCGAATTGCTCGACCGCCAAACGCAGGGTGAATTTCGCCAGGTGGTGACACTCTTTGTCAACCTGCAAGCGCTGCCCAGCGGCGCAACGGCGACGGAATTTGCCGGCGCCCTCTTTCGGCTATTGACCCAATATGGCGGCTATCTCTGTCGCATCGGCCAGATCGGCGACCGCGACCCCGGCGGCACCTTGCTGCTCTTCTGGGGCGCGCCGACCAGCCATGAGAACGACGTGATGCGCGCCCTCCATTTTGCCCTGGCGTTGCCGGCCATTACCCCTACCCCCATGCGCATCGGCATCACCACGGCGCTGGCCTATGCCGGTTTTGTCGGTTCCCCCTTGCGCGAGGAGTACACCTGTTATGGCGCCCACGTCAACCTGGCCGCCCGCCAGATGGTTATGGCCGACTGGGGTGAGATCTGGCTCGATGAAGCGACCACTCATCTGGCTGGCTCCTCGTTTACAGTGTCACTACCGGCAATGCTGCGCTTCAAAGGCTTTGCTGAAGAACGCACTGTCTACCGTCTGTTGCGTCACCAGAGCGTCAACGTTGAACGCTTCTACACCGGCGCACTGGTCGGTCGCGCCGCCGAACTGGCCCAACTCCAAAACGCTTTTGCCCCGCTGGCTGAAGGTCGATCTGCCGGTCTCATCACCATCATCGGCGAAGCGGGCATTGGCAAGAGTCGGTTGGTCTATGAGTTGCAGCGGCAGCTTGAAGATGACAAGGTGACAAGGTGGCAAGGTGACAAGGTGAGTCATGGAGCAAGCGAGCCTGTCACCCTGTCACCCCCTCACCCTGTCACCTTGCCCCAATGGTTCCGCTGCCAGAGTGACGAAATTCTGCGCCAGCCCCTCAACCCCTTTCGGTACTGGCTGCGCAGCTATTTCAACCAATCGACTAGCGCAGAGGAAGCAACCAACAAAATTGCTTTCACAACAAAACTGGACGATCTGATCGCTAGATTGGGTGCCGGGGCGCTCGTGTCTCGTGTCTCCAGTCTCGTGTCTGAACTCGACCGCACCCGTTCCTTCCTCGGCGCACTGGTCGATCTCCACTGGCCGGACTCACTCTATAGCCAGGTGGAGCCGCAACTGCGCTTGGAAAACACACTGGTTGCGCTCAAAAATTTGATCCTGGCCGAGAGTCTGCGTCAGCCAGTGATCCTGTATCTGGAAGATGCGCATTGGTTGGATGCCGATTCACAGAGCTTTCTTATACGGTTGCTTCAACAAGTGGCGGAATACCCGTTGGCGGTGATTGTTACACGGCGACCGGGGGAGGAGACAGGGAGACACGAGACACGAGATACGAGACACGAGATGGTTGAGGGGCCGCAGTTGACCATACGGTTGACCGCACTGGCGGCTGAGGAGATCAGGGCGTTGGCAACGGTGCAGTTGCAAGGGGCGCCAGCGCCGGGATTGGTTGCGTTGTTGTTAGCGCGGGCTGAGGGGAATCCTTTTTTTGCCGAGCAGCTTTTGCGCTATTTGCAAGAGGAGGGGTGGCTAACGCAGGGGTCGGAAGGCTGGCAGTTGCGCAACGCCAAAGCGACCCCAGCCCTGTTGCCCAACGGGGCGCGGGCGCTCTTGGTCGCCCGGCTGGATCGGCTGCCACAACCGGTCAAAGAGGTCGTGCAGACCGCCGCCGTCCTGGGCCGCGAGTTTGACACGCAAGTGCTGGCCCAGATGTTGGCCGCGGATGCCACCTTGACCACGAAGTTGGCCGCCGCCGACCAGGCGGGGATTTGGTCGGCAATCAACCAGGCGCGCTATCTCTTTCGTCATGCGCTGCTGCGTGAGGCGGCTTACGAGATGCAATTGCGGGCACAGTTACGAAATCTCCATCGGCGGGCAGCAGAGGCAATGCGAAGCCTCTTTGGCGAACGGCTTGATCCATATTATGCCGAGCTGGCCTATCACTACGACCGGGCGGAAGTGTTGGCAACGGCGGCAACGTGGTATGGCAAGGCCGGCGAGCAAGCCGCCAATGGCTATGCAAACCATGACGCCGTGCGCTATTTTAGCCGAGCGTTGGAACTGACCCCTGACACCCAACCAGAAGTGCATTTTGACCTGCTGTCGGGGCGGCAAGCAGTCTATGAGCGCTTGGGCGAGAACGAGGCGCGGCGCAACGATATTACAACTTTGCAGAAAATCGCCGAGCAACTGCCCGATGTTTCCTATGCTGCCCAAGCGGCATTAAAACTGACCGATTACCTCTGCCTGAAGTGCGATTACAAAGCAGCGAATAGTATCATTCAGCGAGCGGCGCTACAAGCCAGCGAGCGTGCTGATCCGCGGCTGCTGACTGAGATTCACTATTGGTGGGGCCGTGTCTGTTGGCTACAGGGCGACTATGGCGCGGCAACAGAGCATCTTGAGCGAGCATTGCGCTTGGCAAGATCCAGCCAATATCCTTTTGGTGAAGCCCTGACGTTGACAGACCTAGGCACGCTTTTCTTTTATCAGGGGAACTACGGAGATGCGAGAAAACAGCTTGCCGACGCCCTGCCCATCTATCGCGCTCTTGCCAAACGCCAAGGCGAGGGTGGCGCACTTGCCATGTTGGGATCGCTGGCGTCGCAAAGTGCAGAGTACGAAGCGGCGCTTTCATACTTTGTGCAGGCGCAGGAAATTTTCCAGGCGATTGGCTATTCGTATGGTCTGGGCTTTATTTGGGGTAACCTCGGCTTAAATTACAGCTATGTGGGTCTGTACGACGAAGCGCAAAAAATGCTGCACCAGGCGCTTGTTGATTGCCGCCGACGCCACCAGCCGCAAGGCGAGAGTAGTTACCTCGATTCGCTGGCTGTGATTCAACTGCAACTGGGGAATTACCAAGAAGCGTATCAGTTGGCGACAGAGGCATTGGCGATTCAGCAAGCCATCCATGATCGGCGTTTTGAAGCCTATAGCCTTACCTATCAGGGCGATGCGCTCGCCGCCTTGGGTGATTTTGCCCCCGCTTTGCTTGCCTACGAACAGGCGTTGACCATTCGCCGCCAACTTGGCGAAGAAAAATTGACTTTGGAAATCCTGAGTGGCTTGGCGCGGCTAAAATTGGCCCAGGGCGCCATTGCCGAGTCTGTGGCGCTGGTAACACAGATTTTGCGTTGGATCGACAATCACGGGATCGAAGGCATTGAATTCCCGATCCAGCTCTACCTGACCTGTTTCGAGATTTTGCAAGCAACGGGCGATGCCACGCAGGCATCGCCTGTTCTGGCAGCCGGCTATCAGCTTTTGCAGGAACGCGCCGCAAAGCTTCAGGATCAGCAACTACGCCAGCGTTTTTTGCAGGTTGTGCCTTTCAATCGCCAGCTTACCAACCTTTATCTGGCGATGATGGGCAGATAGAGCTTGGCGCCCGCAAGAAGCTGCGTCACCTGACGGTTGTCCCAACTCGCCATGAATGGTGCGGGTTGCCCGTTGATCGCAAAGTTGACTGTCTGCCCCCGTTGTCCACAGCCATCGCCGTTGTCGGCTCGCACCTGGACGACATAGGCGAGTTGACCTTGCCATGATTGCAACGTACTCTCGCCACAAGTCACGCTACCAATCGTCGCCACGAGGCTCATGCCTGGCTGCCATAAAACAGCGTTTTGACTTGGCATAAAGCCGTAAAGGGTGGCCGGCGGCTCCAGCAAGCCATCTGGCCGATTGGTGGCGGCACTGACAGCTTGTTCAGCGCCCACGACAGGCAGATAGGGGGTCACCACTTGGGTGGCATAGATCAGATAGTTGCTGCCAAAGTTCATGGTTGCTAGCGTGTTGACCAGCGGTGCAAAGACGGGATCGACGGTACGCGCATAGAGAGGCCAGGGGCCGGGCTGGTTGGGGCGGACTTCATAGACCAGGGTGTAGGCGCCATCCAACGAGGCCAGGGCGTTTGTCACCGACTTGGCGGCAGCGATAGGGTAGGTCAACGCGTTCCAGCCAGGAAGCAGCGGTTGCAGTTGCGCCGTCGCCATCACGGCGTAGATGCCCTGCCCCCGGTTGGTGTGGGGCATAACAACGGTTGCCAGATTCTCATTAACATCAACGCCGTTTGCCAAAGGCCCCGTTTGTAGCCGTTGCCACGCGCCGGCGGCGGGCGCCAGATAGTAGATGTTCAAGGTCTGTTCGTAGCCTGGTGGGACATCACGCTGGTTGTATTGAAACATCAGCGTGCGGGTGATGTCGCGGTTACTCTGGATGCGATAACCGGCGCCAACAGGGGTTAACCAGGGAGGAAGGTTGGGCAAGTCGTTGATTGTCTGCAGCGTCGTGTCGCCTGTATCGGCCAACAGATCATCCAGGTTGAGAATGGTCACTTTGCCATCGCCCGAGGCCACAGGCGCTTCGAGCGAGCGCGTATTTGCGCCCCAGGCGCGATTTGCTCCATTGCCAACCCATCCAGTGGGCGGTCCCCAACCGCCCCCTAAGAAGAACTGCGTGATGGCTTGGCGTTGGTCGGGGTTTTGGTCGCTGTAAATCCACACAAAGCCTTCAAAGGTGGGATAGGGCAGGCTGATGGTTGCATTGTAGGTGTCATTGGTTGCGCCTGAAAGCAGGGTAAGCGGCTGGGCAACCGAACGGATGGCTGTGGAATCATCGGGCGGACCGTAGGCGGGCAGGAGTTGAGCAAAGAGCTGACCCACAACGCCCGCCTGTGTCACGGTGATCTGGAAGGTTGCGGATGTTACTGGTGAGAGTTGAATCTCCGGTCGCCAGCCAGCCATTGCGCGTACCTGGATTGATGTACTCTGGGCGGTCACAGTCTCACAGCCAGCCCGTACCAGCTCGCCGGCATTGTCGATGACACACACTTTGTCACCGGCCACCGCGCCGCGCACCATGATGCGATCACTGCCCACACCAGTCGTGCCGAGATAGAGCAAAGCGTCATCTGTCGGGGTGGCTGTTCCCTGGCCTTGCAGCACATAGGCTTGCGCCTGGCGCAGGACGGTGACACTGCCACTTTCATCGCGCAGGTCATAATTGCGCGCCGCAACCGGTTGAGCCACGGTGCTTGTGGCAGTAACCATGCGTACACGGGTGACATCAAGCGGCAGCAGCGCCGGCCCATCCAACAGCGGAGTGGGAATATGTAGTTCCGGGTAGAAATGAGTCACGGTCTCCCAGTCACTGCGGCCCGTCAGCAGACTGGCGGCGACGGTGCGCAGACAAGGGTTGCGCGTTGGATCATTGGGGGTATGCCATTGTGTAGGGGTGAGCAATTCACTATAGCCGGGATTGTAGGCGTCGGTCATAAAGCTGCCCTGACAGTTAGTGATGCGTAGGATGCCATTCTCCACTCCCAGGTAGTTATCGGGCAGGTAGAGCAGATAGTGGGCCAGTTCGTGTGCCAGCGCTCGCTGCCAGTCCTGGGTCAACTCGGCGGCGTTCTGTCCAAAGGGATCCCAGATTGGCCCCATGCGCACTTGACCGGGGACATAGGCGTTGGCTAAACGTCCGCGCAAGCCGGCGGTTTCATCCTGAGCCGCGTTGACCAACCCACCCATGGTGGCCCGCGGTCGCAGGTTGTTGTTGGCGTAGATCACCATATCAGCCGAAAGCCAGGCTGCCCGCTTGGGGTGAATCCGTACTTCCCCCAGCGCAACCTGCCCGTCGCTTACGTCATAAAGAATCGCCGAGGCGCGTTCAAAGGCGCTCTTGAGTTGGTCGTAGAAGACCCCATCACTGCCGGCATCCCACTCCAATGAGACATCCACGTCGAAGAGCATGAGCGGATGAGCAGTGCTTACCGTGAGCGTCTGCACGCCGGCTTGGGCGACGGTGGTCATTGTCAAGCCATTGTCGTTGGGGATACCGCTGGTGGCGTAGAGGGTATAGTTGAGACTATGGGTAATCGGCGCCAGCGCCAGCAGTTGATCGCCAATCGCCAGCGCGCCACGACCGGTTAGATAGCCATTCTTGGTGGTGGTGAACGGTTGACTGGCATTGGGCATAGGGTCTGCGTCGGTTGTCGCGCCCTGGGGCAAACGGTAGACGCGCGCGTTGGCAACTGGGTGATGATCACTGTCCACCACGCGTACTTGTGTGCCTTGCACGCGGAAGGGAAAGGTAGTGGCGCTAGCATAGGGCCACAGATATGGGCCAGCCACAACCTTCCTATAACGAAATGCGCCAACGCTAAGTGGCTGTTGCGGTCGGGGATAGGCGACCAGCCTGAGGGCAACGTGATCAGATCGGCCAAAAAAGCCCGAAGCATAGGTGTCCCAAACAAAGGTATAGGCAACGCCAGTTGGACTGGTAGCTAGATTGGTTGTTACGGTTGTGGTAGTCGGCACTGCCGGTTGCCAATAACCGCCGCCATCCAGCGAAAAGAAAGCCGCCACCCGTCCAACCGGTTCGCCCTGTGGGTCAGTCAGGCGGTAGGGTATGGCAAGAAAACGATCCGATAGGATCTCCCCGCGCGCAAAAAAGTTCGCGGTTGGCGTTGCGCCAGGCGGCCTTACCACAATGTGTGGTCCTTCCTGTGCGCGTCGCGTTGTCGTCCGCCGTCCGTTCAAATAAAGAAAATTGGCGCCGTCCCCGCCCGTTACAATATCGAGGTAACCATTCCCATCCAGGTCGCCCACGGCTACTGTTTCCAAGTCATATGCCAAACCGGAGAAATTAATGGCGCTGGGAAAGTTGCCCTGACCATCATTCAGATAGGATTGATCGGGTTCAATGTCGTCTTGGTTTCTTCTCCCGGCCAGAATATCCAGATCGCCATCCCCATCCAGATCCCCCACGGCAATCGTCTTGGTCTTATTTAGGCCGTTGCCAAAATTCCGCACACGGGTAAAGTTGGCCGCGCCATCATTTAAATAAACTTTATCTTGTTCTGGTGGGTTGCCGGTGACAATATCCAGATCGCCATCACCGTCCATATCACCTAACGCCAGATGAATAGCCACGCCGAAGGTACGGGTACTGGTGAAATGACCGGCGCCATCGTTTAAATAAATAACACCTCGCCCATCGCCAACGAGAAAATCAGGCTGCCCATCGTCATCGCTGTCACCGCCACAACCGACAACAATATCCAAATCGCCATCATCGTCCATATCACCCAGCGTGACACCATTGGTGAGATCGTTGCCCGTACCGAAGGGGTAGTTCTCCGTAAAGTTGGCGGCGCCGTCATTGACATAGATGAGACCGCTGCCATTGCCGACAATGTCAAGATCGCCATCCCCATCCATATCACCCAGCGTAATGCGTTGCGGCTGAACGCCGACAGCAAAGGGGTGCATAAGGGGAAAGTGACTCTGCCCATCATTCAGATAGACGGCGCCGCTGCCGCCGACAATGTCTAAATCGCTATCGCTATCCAGATCACCAACGGCGATGAAGCGCTCTGGGCCAAAGTGATTGGTATAATCCGTGATAAAATAACCCAGGCCATCATTTTGGTGGATCAACCCTCCCCGGACAACATCTAGGTCGCCATCGTGATCCATATCGCCCACGGCCATTGAATCCGTCAGGAGAACTTGGATCAATAAGCCATGACTACGGTTGAAATTGGCGACCCCATCATTGAAGTAGATGCTACCCTCAATAATATCAAGGTTACTATCACCATCCATGTCCCCTACGGATACGCCGAAGTGTGCGCCATGCCCTGTTCCAAAGGCGCGGGTGACGCCAAAGGTGGCGCCACTGTTCAAATAAACAAAATTTTGTTCATTATAGTTGCCGACAACAATATCAAGATCACCATCTTTATCCATGTCGGCAACGGTTACACTGCGTGTCCGATCTGTACCTGTGCCAAAATTACGTGTTTGGGTAAAATTACCCTGCCCATCATTCAAATAAACGACATTTTGCAGACCGGGATCAAGACTCTCACCCGTTGGCCCTTTCCCTGTCACGATATCAAGATCGCCATCCCCATCCAAATCACCTACGGCCACACTATTCGTATTCGCCGCATTTGCGCCAAAATTGCGGGCAACGGTGAAATGGGCTTGACCATCGTTCAGATAGACGACATTTTGACCCATCGTACCAGTGACAATGTCCAAATCATGATCGCCATCCAGATCGCCCACGGCCACACTATTCGTTTTGGCGTCGCTGCGGCCGAAGGGATGCACCAAACCAAAATTACCTTTCCCATCATTCAGGTAAACCATACTTTGCATACCGGGATTATCAGCTAAGTTGCCAGGAGGGCCGTTGCCGACAACGATGTCAAGGTCGCCATCGCCATCCATATCCGCGATGACAACGCTATTCGCCCGTTCATGACCTGTACCCAAGTGTTGCGCCGTGGCAAAATTGCCCTTTCCATCATTGATATAGATGAGGTTTTGATCCGCACCGGCAATTAAGTCGCGATCGCCATCACCGTCGATGTCACCGACCGCAATACTATTGACCGCACTCAATCCAGTACCGATATTACGGGCGATGGCAAAATTGCCTTGCCCGTCATTGTGATAGATGACAATAACATCATGATGACCGAGGATAATGTCCAAGTCACCATCATTGTCAATATCGTCGACAGCTTGACAGTTCGTGCGGTAATCCGATAGGGCATAGGGGCGCGCCTGTGTCGTGGAAACGACGCCACCCCCATCGTTCAGGTAGATCGCGTCACCAACTGACCAATTGCCTTCGACAATATCCAGATCTCCATCGTTATCCAGGTCGCCGATCGCTACGCTATTGGTAAGGTAGCCACTAATGCTATAATCCATAGCAAGATATTCGCCCCGTCCCAAGTTGAAGAGAATGCCGTTGAAGGTGCCGTTTTCTCCCCAATTCCCGGTTACAATATCAAGATTGCCATCGCTGTTCATATCAGCGATGGCGATGCTTTCCACCCATTCCCAGAAATAGCCAACCCAGAGCGTCTCTGTAAAGACGCCACCGCTATTTGGATAGACATAGATGTTATCCGGACCGGCAACAATATCCAAATCGCCATCGCTGTCCATGTCCCCTACCGCGACATCTCCTCCGCTACTGGCAAAGGTGGTCGTGACAGGAAAGGCGGCCGCGCCATTATTGAAGTGGATCACGCCATTTTCAGCGACAATATCCAGATCTTGATCACCATCCAGATCGCCTAGCGCCAGGTGGCCATTGGTGGCAGTAAAGGTGTTGGTGACGGGAAAGGTCGCGGCGCCATCATTGAGGTAAATGACGCCGCTGTCAGTGACAATGTCAAAGTCCCCGTCGCCATCCATATCACCCAACGCGAGATCCACGGCTGCGCCGCCAAACGCGGTTTGGGCAATGAAGGTCGTTGCGCCATGGTTAAGATAAATCGTGCCATCGGTTCTGACAATATCCAGATCGCCATCCCCATCCAAGTCACCCACCGTCACATCACCGGCGCCGCCAAAGGTTTGGATAGCGTCACAAGCCGCTGTGCCATCATTGAAGCAGATCACACCCACGTTGTTCACAATATCTAGATCACCATCCCCATCCATATCACCCACGACGGACCGGGATTCTTCGTGATGGGGGATCGCAAGCGGATGGTAGGTAAAGGAGGGGTCAGCCGCCAGGAGCCGTTGCGGCCAGCCCCAGAACAATGCACTGAGGGTCAGGCTGATCAAAAAAGCGATCCATTCTCTACGGCTGAACCTGCGCTGTGTGGGCAAACCGTCACTGCCGCTTGTTTCCGCTCGTGCTGTATAAAGGCTTGTGTAGGTGGGTAAATCGCGCATGATCCCTCGCATAAGCTTCTCCGGCGTTGATTGAGCAAAGTAAAAACAGTGTGCTGACTCGATCATCGCACCAGCGCTTCCAGCGCAATGGCTGACGTGCCTGGTTGTACCAAAATCGGGCCGCCCTGCAACTATAGCATAGCGCCATTTACTGATGCTGACAAGGGACCGGGAACTAGGACAAGTGTCCTAGCCACTGGTCTGCTCATTACTGATGGGTTGATGGGTAGCGCTTTTACGCGTTATACAGATTGGCACACGTTGACCTGGTTACTCCACCGTCGTCACCAGCACCGGCTCCACAGTAATGCCGGTGGTTGCATCGTGATAAGGCGTTTCATAGAGGGTGCGGTTGGCGTCATCGACGGCTTCCACAAAGAAGACCACGGTGATGGTCGTTAGTTGCAGTTGCTGGGCATAGCGGGCGGCCTGGCCCAAGGCGAGGTTGTACTCAAAGTCGCTGCGAAAGCCCTTTAGTTCCAGCCCATAGTGGTAGGTTTGATAGCGAATCAATAAATCAATCTGTCCATTGCCGGTGGGAAATTCGGGGTGGACGCGTCCGCCGGTGCGTTCGAGAAAGCGGGAAAGCCACATAAAGAGGTTGAAATGATAGACCGCCTCATACAAACGTAAATCGGTGCGGCGGGGCGCCTCTTGAAAGAGCCAGGTGTGGTTTTTCTGTACATATTGCTCATAGAGGCGGAGCAGATTTTTGATCTGCAGCCCTGCCGGCGTCAGGATGTGGGTGAGGGTGGTGAAGGGGGCGTAGAGGGCGCCTGTATCGCGGTAGAGTTCACGGGCAAAGTGATTGAAGAGGCGCTTTTGAATAAATGGGCAAGGGAATTTGACATAAAATTTGCGCCGATCGACGACTTCCTCATCGATCACGCCATTCATATAGAGATAATTGATGCTGGGGTCATCATAAGTGAAGGTAATCTTTTCCTCACTTTGGAAGAGTTCAATCAGAAAGGTGCGATGCGGCTCTTCATTAGCTTTGCTAATGATGTTGATAATGTTGGCATTGGGCAGCAGGCTACTGGCGGTCGCCTCGACAACTTCAAAATCATCGAGGGTAAGCATTGGGCGCTGTTCATTGTAGGTTTCGGTTAACAACTCGCCAAACCAGGAGGTCAAGCCGGGCTGACCGCGTAATTCTGTGTAGATGCGTTCAATCACTGCCGGCTCAATCGCCTGGCCGCTTTCGCGCGCATACCAATGATACATCGCTGCAACTTCCTCAAAGGTAAGGTTGGGAATGTGCATACTGCGTTGGACATTGAAAGGCGACCCTCGTTGGTTGTCGATGCCCAAGACGCTGCGCACCCCGATTAACGCCAGACCATGCAACAGGTAACTCTTTTCACCGGTCGCTTTGTCAGGCTGTTCCCGGCGCGTGTTATAAATGTTGCGAAAAACACTGACAAGGCCAGTGATCGCCGCGGGCGCCAGTGCATCAAACTCATCCAGAATCAAAATCAATGGCTGCTTGAGGAAGTCCTGGCGGAAGAGGGAGTAAAAGTCATCGAGTTGTTGAATTTCAACCGGCGGCAATGCCAATGCTTCGCAGATGTCGCGCGTAATGACTTGCGCAATCCGTACAACATCGGGCGTCATCTTCAAATGTTCCAGATTGATCTTCAGCACATCAAAGCCGGCATAGCGCGCGTCGTGGCGCAGTTGCCACATGGCCTGCTGTAAGATCCAGCTCTTGCCCCGTTGCCGCGGCGCCCAAACGGTGATGTAATGGCCGCCTTCACTGGGAACCTCGCCAACGAGATGCGTTATGGCCTGGTCAACCAACGCCTGGCGCGGCACATAATAGTGCAGTTTGGTGTTAATCGGTCCATACGATGAAAATTTTCGCATCTGCCTTCCTCATGGCCTGCCGCGCTTGCTACAATTCTCGCAACAACAGGAGTATAACACAGATCACAAACGCCACCCAAAGGAGACCAGCCATGATACCCCGGTTAACTGTGGCTGCCAACACGAATCTGTGACTGACCAACTGAGTCAGTGGCTCACTGCGATTCTGGACGATCTCGGGACGTTTTTGCCTGCTCCGCTGAACGATCCCGTGACGCGATGGGGCTATGCTTGTCCATAGCACAATGCGTCGTTATCCAAGCAACGGTCCAGCCCAAAGGAGCAGTATCCCATGATCAACAGGTTAGTCCTTCCCTTCTGCCCAAGTTTTCAACGCACGTGGTCGCAACCGCCCGCGGCGGCGGAGATTGAGCCGCCGGCGCCCGCCCTAAGCCGGCCCACAGAACCCGCCAGGCAACTGCAAGCGCGCCAGTTGCACCAAGCCTTCCAGCACGCCTATCAACGCTTTGCCCAAGCGTACCCCGCTTGGGTGAAGCATGGTTTTAGCGACGAATGGCTGCGACCAGCGCTGTTGCAACCCTTGCTCCGCCAGGGTGGGGGGTGCGCCGATAGCGCCTATTTCCTGTTGCCCACCGCCCATGAATTGGTCGAACGATGGAACAAATGCTGCGACAAGCAGGGCGGTGGCGCCGAACCGGTGGCGCAGCGGGTACAACGGCAAGTTGAACTGATCGGCGTCGCTGATGATCTGTTGCTCTGGCTGCAAGATGAACTGCTCCGGGACGACCCACAAGAGGCTATCCCGACAGAATAAGGGTCGCCGGCGGGCCGGCTGCGCGGTCAGAAAGGAGCGTCACCTTGCAAAAGATCAATTTGCTCACGGCTTTGTTGGTTTGGGGCGGGCTGGCCCATCTAGTAGCGGATTGGCTGTTGCAGAATGAATGGATGGTGCGTCATAAACAGGAGCTCCGCCACCCCGCCGCCTGGGTGCATGGGGCTATCCATACGCTGGCGCTGCTGCTCTTCCTGCCCTGGCGGTTGGCGCTCCTGATCGGTCTCAGCCACGTTTTGATCGACACCCGCCTCCCCGTCCGCTGGTGGAAACGGCTGGCGGGCAAGGCAGCAGCGGATCCCCTCTCGCTGCTGCCCCAGACCCAAATAGTCGAACTGTGGGTCGATCAGGTGCTGCACCTGGTTGTCCTGGCGGCGGTGATCTGGGTGGTGTATGGTCGTTAGCGCAGAGCGCCAGAAGTAAGACAGCGACTGCCCCACTGCCCCACTGTCTCACTGGCCCACTGTCTTACTGACCATCTGTCAGTTTATTTATGGAGTTAACCCAAAAGGAGGCATTATGTTGAACTATCACGAACTGGTAACCTTAGCTGTTGACCGCCAGGCCGCTTACCTGGCCGATGCCGAACAACGGTGGCTCGTCGAACAGGTCACTGCCGGCCAGCTTCACCCCGTCCGGGTTTGGCTTGGGCAGCGGCTGATCGCCTGGGGTGCGCGCTTGATGCGTGGCAACGGAACACCGATCATGCCGTTGACCACCGAAACTGTGGCTCGTTACTAAGGCTTTACGCAGGCGCTTTTGCAAGGAGAAGGAATGGTACTGTTAGGCGAATTAGGATTCCAAGATTGCCGTAGCCATTTCTTGCTCCTTATTCTCAATCACGGTTGCCGCTGATAACATATGGCATAAGCTGGACAAAATCAGCAACGCTATCTGGCTCCAAATAATCACCCATCTCTTCTTCTCGTCCTGCGATCTGTTGGCGGATGATGTGGGCTAACTGCAATTCGTAGCGGAAGTCAGATTCGTACAGCAGCAAGTCAAGCAGGGTATTGAGTAATTGCGGATGAGCATTTACCCCATGTGTTCGCATATAGTTCAGCGCCATTTCGCGATTAACGGCAAAAACCACCCGTAGGGCTGTGGCTTGCAGAAAAGGCTCGATCGTCGTCCGCGCCAACAACTCCTGTGCTGTTTCCACGGCCATTGTCCTGTTGCGCGCCCAAAGCTCTGTCAGCGCAGCGTTGGCGATATAGGGATCACTCTCTAAGGCAAGCTGCTCAAGCACTTCAACAGATAAACCCTTAAAATCAATCTCCTGATCGGTTAGCATCAACAGATCATTCACTTGATCATCCATAACTATTTCCCTCTATCCTCTTCCTACGGCACTCTTACGGGCATCCAAGATCATCATCCTTTCGGAGAAAGAAAGTGAATGGTCGTCATATACCTTGTCCCATCATCGAGTACCTTCCACCCAGTTTGAACGGTTAGCGAACCGCGCGGTGCAGGCAATTGGGTGCGCACCATGTCACCACCAGCAGTACTTGCGGTCACGGTCGCTCCGCATTCAAGCAAATGCACCATGATTTTTCGGATGTCTTCAACGATAGCAAATAGACCGCTTTCTAACAACGCTGCTAGATTTTCTAAAGACTTTCGCTGATTGTCCTGTTTTCTTTGTAACTCATGAAGTCGATCCAGCTTGCTACTTTCGCGGAAGGCACGTTGACTGGTTCGCCTCTCCTGTTTGAGTTGTTCCAGTTCTGCGAGTTCTTCGTCAGTTACCGAGCTGCCACCCATTCCGTAAACGGTAACCTTCGCAATCGGAATCAGTACAGATTCTTGTCTAATACACTGAACCGCCTGACCTGTTGGCAGTAGAATCTCAACGACCTCAAAATGCGCCTTCAACGCTGTAATGATTGCTTCCCAATTCATTTCAGTCCAGTTTTCCCGTGCATGATCAGGTGGTTTTGCTGTTTACGACATGAAGAGCGCCACTAATCCAACCAGCGATGGAGAGCGCTACTCGCCAATCAAACCTTCGCCTCATTCTAGCCCAGCTTTGCAGACTGACCAAATGGCATTGAGCAACGTTTCAATATCTGGGTGTCACGCCCATAATCATCACTTTTTATTATACGTTTCCATGACGATAACTATACGTTTCATTAACGAATCCTGGGCGGAAACCAGGCGCGCCGTGGGCGTTCCGTGGACGCCCGCCGGCTAGGCTGATAAGCAAGGAAAACCAAAAGCCCAAAGCGCTTGCAAGCCGGTGGGGTAGCGCCCCACACCGAGATCTCGGGTTCTGTTGGCTTTTCCCCCAATCGACAAACCTTGCTCATCTCAAAAGGAGACCTACGTTATGAAACACAACGTTCTGTTCAAAGGCTTGCTCGCCTTCGTCTTGACCCTGGCTGTCCTCTTCGGTTCCGGTGTGATTATGGAAAAGACGGGGGTGGCGCTGACGCCGACTGCATATGCCTGTAGTGCAGCAGGCGGCGGCGGTTGCTAGCCATCCTTGATTAATTACTGACCTGTTGATGTTGTCTCGATATAGTGGCCAATCACTTGCAGGGCAACATCAACAGACTCCAATTCTTTCAGTTCCTCAAGCAGGCGCTCTTCACCGTAATGATTGCCGAGTTGACGATAGAGTTGCAATGCCCGCCCAATGTATTCGTCTGCTTTGGCTGTTTGCCCACCCTGTGTGTAAATGATTCCAATGTTGTGCCAGGTATAGGCAAGGAGCAACACATCGTGATGTTTATGGAAAATCTGCTCGGCCTGGCGCGCAAGGTCTTCTGCTTTGACAAGCTTGCCCTTCTGTCGATAGGCAATCGCCATGTTTTGAAGGATGTAGCCGACCATTGCCGTTTCGCCGAGGGCTTCGGCTCTGTGATAAGCGTCTTCTAACCAGGTTAGGGCTTCCTCAGGCTTCTTCTGATCGACATAAAGCATACCCAAATTCAGCAAACCAAAAGCAGTCAAACTGTGTTCATCACCTATTGCACGCCAAAAGTTACAGGCTTGCTGTAGATGGGTTTCTGCTTCTGCCCATCGCTTCTGACGTGTGTAGAGGGTACCTAAATGGTTGTGTGTGTGTGCACGCCCGTGCTGACTGTTAAGCGCCTCAAAGAGCGTTAGTGCATAACAACCCAGAACTTCTGACCGCCACCATTGTTCATGTTCCCCATAATAAAACCCCAAATTCGAGCAAGCCCGCGCCAGTTCAAAGCGATTATCGGTGCGGCGGGCCAGGCGGATGACGCGGCGGTAGTAGGCCACCACGTCGGCGCCCCGGCTCTGGCGTTGCGAGAGGCGCGCCAGCAGGGCGGTCAGCGTAATCTCGCCGGCCACGTCGGCCACCTGCTGGGCGGCGGCGATGGCCCGTTCCAACAGGCTGTGCCAGCTATCCCACAGCCCGCGCCGTTCCATGTAGGGGGCAAAGGTGATGATCAGATGGCGCGTCGCCGGCCAGACGGTGGCCGCCTGGCTGGGGGCGACGGCCAGCCCAAAGCCAATCGCCTTGAGAATATTCTCCCGCTCGCGGTCGAGCGTACTCACGGCAATTGTCTTGACGGCGGTGTGTTCACCCCAATAGGCGACCTCGCGCATCACCTGGCGTTCAAAGAAGCCAAGATGATCCTGGGATCGAAGCTGGGGGTCATGTACGCGGTCGACCACTTCAGCACCTCATTGAGCAAAAAGGTTTCGGTCAGGCGATGGAGCCGATAGCGCCGCTCAGTCAGATCGCCGGCCAGCTCCACCAGCGAGAGCGTCACCAACTGTTCCAGCCCCTGCGCCAACTCCTCGGCGTCAAGACCACTCACCGCCAGCAGATGGTCAAAGGTGACATTGGGATGGATCGGCATGGCCAGCCAGAGTTGGCGGCTGCGCTCGTCGAGCAACTGCCACGCCTGCCAGTAGATGTAGGTGTAGAGCGCCTCGATCCGCTTGCCCTGCGCCGCCTGTAAATTGTGCAAGACCTGCGCCAACGGCAGGAGGCGTAACTGTCCCACCACCAGCTTGAGCGCCAGCGGGTTGCCCCCCACCACGTCGTAAATTGGCTGCAACTGAGCGTCGGTCGCCTGGCGCAGGGGCGTCAACCCGCGCACCGTACCTTCGTGACGCAACAGGGCAAAGGCATCGGCGGCGCTCAATTCGGGCAGGGCATAGCAGAAGAGATCCTCATGCTCCTCCGGCAGATGACGGGTGGTGAGCAGGATCTTGCTGGGCCGGCTCAACGAACGCAGCGCCGGCAAGAGGGTGGCATAGTCGGCCACCGTCTCCAAATTGTCCACCACCAGCAGATGAGGCTGCGCCCGCAAGCGTTCCTGCACGGCGGCAACCTTGGCCGGGGCCGGCGCCAACAGGTTGGCCTGGGGGTCGAGCTGGCGCAACAATTCGTCGATCAAGGTGGCAAAATCGAGCGCCGGTTGTGCTGCGGTTGGCTGGCCGTTCTGCCCGCCGATGGCTGGCGCAAATTCCTCCGGTTTGGCGCTCACCCACAGAATTTTGGCAAAGGGCGGTGGGGTGGCGCGGTGTAGCGCCTGCACCACGGCGGTGGCCAGGGTGGTTTTGCCGATGCCGCCAATGCCGGCCAGCGCCACCAACCAGGGCGCCGTCGGCGCTTGCAACACCTGGGCCAGTTCGGTTTGCGCCGCCGCAATGCCAAAGAGCGTCGCTTCGCCCCGGTCGGCCAGGGCTGGCGGCAATGGCGGGCCGGCGGTCGTCGGCGCATCACTGGCTTGGGGGGACGCGGACGGCCCAGCAAACCATGCCTGCACCTCGGCGGGGTGGATCGCATACCCCGCCTGCGCAGCCCAGGCGATGGCGCCGGCCAGGTCAAGCTGCGCGGCAAAGAGGCCGATCAGGTGCAGCATATAGGTGCGCGTCGGCTTCCAGGTGCGGCCCTTTTGTGTGTGGGCGCGTTCCCAGCGCGAGAGCAGGGTGCTGTCGATGACGCGGTATTCCTCGGATGGGCCGCGGCGCGCCAGTTGATCGAGCGCTTCGATCAGCGCTTCCTGGTTCCACTGGCGCGCTTTGCGTAAAGCTTGTAACTGCTTGCCAAACTCAGGTAGGTTCATAGCGCAACGGTATCACAATGGCTGTTCTTTGGTAAGCAGGCGGCGAGGACAACGACTTGGACAACTGTCCTACTGACTGTCCCTTACCAGCCCAACAAAAAGTGTATAGACTATGCAGGTAAAGCACGGCTAGTTCACACGGTTATTGTACCTCACCATTGCGTTCGCAAGCAAGGGTGCTTGATGACTAGGAAAGGGCTTACCTTACGCCTAAGGCCGCTTCTGGTCGATCCCTGGACGTTTTTTACGGCTGTGCTGGGCGCTTACGGGACTTTTGCCCGGTAGAGTGATAACCAACAGCAGAATGCATAGTGTGCCCACCATCTGGCTACATTCGCATAATAAAAAGGAGGGTCAATGGTCAATCCAATTGCATCCAATATTTCCCCGGCGCAGGCTACTGCAATTCCCTGGCCGCAACGTTTCGCTACAGCGTTGAAAACGCTCTGGGGTATAGCACGCCCTGCGGCGACGCCAACGACAATGGTCGAAACCGCCGCCGCCGACAAACCGGTGTTGCTTGCCTTGCAGGCATCGTTGCCGGCTGGCCGAACCGATGTTGTCTGTCTAGCGGTGGCGGGTGAGCTGACGCGCCACACTTACACCAGTTTGATTGAAGTCGCCCGCCGGCACTACCAACAAGGTCAACGCTATCTATTGCTCGATCTGCGCCAGACCACCCAGATCGAACTCTCCGGTCTCTTTGCCTTGCTCAGTATCGCCCGGCTCTACAGCGGGCAAACGCTGCTCGATCCCGAAGCTGGGTGGGCTGGCTTGCACACCGCCGTCGAGGAGATCGCCCCGGCATTGAGGCAACGGGTGAAGTTGATCACCCCCTCGCCCGCCGCCGTTGCCGCGCTGGAGCGCGCTAGTTTCTGCGGCTGTTTCACCCATTATCCCGATGTGGATACAGCCATAAGGGCAATAAGTCGGTAGGTCAGTAAGACAGTGGGATAGTAACGCAGTGCTGTATAACAGGGCTGTTGTAGTCAATTCTTTTTTGAAAAGGAATCCATTCATGCGCAACTACATCCAGACGTTACGTTGTTTCAACCGCAACCTCCGTCTCTTCTTTGTCGCCAACGCCATCTTAGGCTTCGTTGCCTTCGGGATCAACGCTTTGCTGATGAACCTCTATCTGCTGCGGCTGGGCTATGGCGCCGATTTCATCGGTCAAGTCAATGCGGCAGGGCCACTCACCCTGGCGATTGCCAGTTTGCCGGCTGGCGCCTTTAGCCAGCGTTATGGCATCCAGCGCGGGCTGCGCATTGGTTTTTTGTTCAACATCCTGATCGCAAGTTTGCTCCCCTTGAATGAGTTCTTGCCCAGCGGGTGGCAGAAGGTTTGGATCCTCAGTAGCGCTGGCCTTTCCTGGGCCTGTGGTGCGCTCATTTTGGTGAACCTTCCCCCCTTTCTGATGGCGGCGACCGCGGATGAGGAGCGCAAGGTAGCCTTTTCGGTGCAGGCCGCGATCTGGCCCTTCTTTGGCTTTGTGGGCAACCTGGTAGGTGGGCTGTTGCCGGGGCTGTTCGCCTTCCTACTGGACGTTACCTCCACCCAAGCCGCGCCCTATCGACTGGCGCTGTTGCTGGCGTCAGCGATCAATTTCTTGGCGGTGCTAGCCATCTGGCAGATGAAAGAAGTCGCAGCCACGCCGGTTGCCACGCGGCAGGAACAGCGCCGCGGATTAGGCTTGCCCTGGCGTGTGATCGGGGTGGTGACGCTTATCTCGATCTTGCGTATCGGTGGCGAATACACCATGCGGGTCTTCTTTAATGTCTACCTGGACAGTGTGCTGGCGACGCCAACAGCGTTGATCGGTCTACTCTTGGCGGCCGGTCAACTGCTGGCGCTGCTGTCGCTCTTGGCGCCCGCGGTCATGGCGCGGTTTAGCCAAGAACGCATCCTCATTGGCACGATGCTGGGGATGGCGCTGGCCTTTCTGCCCGTGCTGTTCATGGCGCATTGGCTCGCCGTCGGTGTGAGTTTCATTGGCATGATCGGGCTGGTCGCCATTTCTGGCCCGGTTTACCAAATTTACACCTTGGAAGCAGTTCAGCCGCAGTGGCATACGGCGATAGCCAGCGCCACCTCGATGGCGGCGGGCATCAGCATCGCCACCATCGCTCTGGGCGGCGGCTATGTGATCGTGGGCTATGGCTATCCAACCCTCTTTGCTCTGGGCGCTCTGTTGGCGCTGGTCGCGGCGTTGCTCTTTGGGGTCTATTTTCGCAAAGCCCGTAGTCCGCTGTCTTTGGTCACGGCGGAAGTTGGGCTGGAGTGAGCGTGGCGAGCATTTTGTCGTCGGTTCGTAATCGTTTGGAACTATATATAACAAAGGAGAAAGATCATGATCGTGCATCGGATGACATTCTACATCAAGCCGGGACACCTGGATGAAGCGCGTGAGATGGTGTTGGCGGAAATCAAAAGAGTCAACTGGCATCGCCCAATCCGCCTCTACGCGAGTAAGATGGGACGTTTTAATACGTTGGCAACCGAAAACGACTTTGCGAATTTGGCCGAGTATGAACAGTATTGGAATGATTGGTTTGCCACCCCAGCAGCGCGCACCTTCCTTGAAAAATGGGACACGCTGGTAGAGCCTGGTGGCGCGCAAGAATTATGGGATTTAGCCACATAGCCGCGCCCGCCAGCCAGGGTGGTAGGTTCACCATTTCTTACCATTCATATTCAAATCAGGAGGTTACCATGTATAGCGTACTAGCACACGTCACGATCCAGCCGCAGCACGTGGACGAATTTATCACCCTGCACCGGGAACTTGCCGGCGAGTATCTGCGGGATGAGCCGGGCACGCTCGGCTTTGATGTCATTCAGGACGAAAAAGCAGTCAATCACTTTTACTTCCATGAGACCTATGTGGATGAAGCCGCCTTTCAAGCCCATATGCACGGGGCAATCGCCCAGCGCAACTTCCCTCGGATTCTCGCCTTGCTCGCCGGGCCGGTCGATGATTCTCTCTTCCTCGGCAAGGGGTTCAATATCACACCAGTCGAGCGCTAGTACTCATGGGCGGAAAGCTGACCGCTAGGAGGGTCATCTCCGCCCATGAGTACGAGTAGACTCAGCTTGCAAAATAAGGAGATTCGTATGGCGAATACAACACCTGGCACCATCATTGTCCTGAACGGCTGCCCAAGCGTCGGCAAGACTAGCATCGCCAAAGCGATTCAACGGACCTTTGCGGCTCCCTATCTGCATGTGGGCATTGATCTCTTTTGGTTGGAGGTCTTCCCGTGGGAATGGGCAGGCGCAGCAACCAATGGCGTCCAGGAAATACCAATCGAAGGGGCATCACCACCGAAAATCAGGCAGACAGCCCAGCCTTTTGGCAACTTTGTTATCTCCGGACTCCACCATACCATCGCGACGCTGGCTCGGATGGGTCACAACGTCGTGGTCGATCATGCCTTGACTGACGCCAGGTACGTCGCGGACAGCGTCACGGCGTGGCAGTCATTCCCAGTGTGGCTCGTTGGTGTATTCTGTCCGCTCGAAACAATACACCAACGCGTTGCTGCACGGACCGATCGAAGTTGGCCCAGCTATCTGCCAATGGTCAACTGGATGTTTGATGAAGCCCATCAACATACGCAGGGCATCTATGATTTTGCGGTGGATACCGCACGCTTGACACCCGAAGAATGTGCCTTGCAGATCAAACGCCGCCTGTCCGAAGGACCACCGCCTACCGCCATGCATTGGCTGAAGGCGTGGAGCGACCCAGCCAAGCATCGGGGCTGGATCAGAGGGTGTGCGGAGCCGATGAGCTAAGCCAGGGCGGCAGGGTACTGAAAACTTGTGGTGCAAGCGGGCTATCGCTTGCCCGATCATTACAGCACCAGCGCGGCCAACAACGACTAACTGCACGGGCGTGGGGATTTTTGGGCAGCCCAGACGGAGTTCGGCATCGCCTATTACGATGATCCGGCCAGCCCCCTAGGCTACGACTGGCTTGCCCATGTCATGGCAGGCGGTCACCAAACATTTGAACCTGTTGGCGGAAGCCGGCCCTGGTGGTCGTCGCACCACAGGGACACGAACGGCGCTATACGCTCTCTTTGTCCCCCTCGCAGATCGCAACGCACTGGATTGCCGGTGTTGAGCAACAATGGGATGAGCGGTTGGGTCACCTCAAACAACTGTTGGTTGACGAAATCGCGCCAGCGGAAGAACCAACGGCAGCCGAATGAGGATCGCGGTTGTTTTGCGAAAATAGACGCCCGTGAGGAGGTGCGATGCTCAACGAGCATAACCTGGAAAGCTGGCTCAACGACCGACGCCAGTTCCTGTTGGCCGAAGCCGAAAGGTATCAGTTGATCAAGATCGCGGCTGCTGGTCGTCCTTCCTTCGCCTATTATCTCCGCTATTGGGGAAGGTTATTGAAAACTTGGTCCGGCGGTGACTGGGTTGTCGGGCGCAATCGGCGTTTGCATCAGTTGTTGGGCTTGCAAATTGAGGGCAAACATCATGCCGATGGCAGCGTCGAGCCGTTCGGGTTGCCCGGTAAAGATCGCCTGTAACACCCGCAGGAGGTTGGCATAATTCTGGTTGAAAGCTTCGGAAAGCGTGCGCGCTTGCGAACCTTTGGGCAACACGTGGGTATCGGGGTTGTCGATCATCGGCCAGACGCCGTTTGGGTCAAAATGGATAGTCGTGCCGGTAAAGCTGAAGCCATTTTCTGTGATCACAAGTTTGTGCCCGTGGACGATTTCGGCAAAGCGATAATAGTGCGACAACTCGCCATCCTCCGTTTGCGGACGGAACCGAGATGTACCCTCGCCCTGCTCCACAATCTCGCGGATGGCTCGGCGGGCGGATGTAAGGTCAGTCACGGCAATCAACTTGCCCTGATCCGGCCAGTGGCGCAGTTGACGCGCCGGGTCGCCGGTGAAAATATTGCTATGCTTACTCAGGTTTGTAAACGCCGCTTTGATCTGCTGGTAAAACCAACCGATGGTCAACTGGTGCGGGTTGGGGGTGTGGATGGTCTCTTCCGGCTTTTCAATCGACATGAAGACATTTTGGATCTGTTCCAGCGAGCATTTTTTGAGCGAAACCGTCAGATCCGGCCGCAATCCGCCCGGCAGCGGGCCGGGGTAGCGGGGCAGAAAGTGGGATTGGTCAAGCCGGGGTGTGCCACCGATGGCATTGAGCAGGTTGCAGGCCAGCGCCATATGCAACATCTCTTCTATCACTACACTGCGGATGATCGCGCCCACCACGCGGTTGTGCCCCGGCTTGAGCGAGTAGAGCGCACAGAGATAGACGGGAATGGTGGCATGTTCCAGTTCAATGGCTAATTGGAGCGCCTTCCGCAGCCGTTCCACAGTGATCAGCTTCATAAAGAGCGGGTTCTCCAGCCAGCGCCGGATCATCGTCCGCTTGGGTGTGGAGAGGTCACGCGTCACCGGCATGTAATTGGGGTCGGTGACGGGGCGGCTGAAGACGAGCTTGAGCGCATATAAGCGCTGAATCACGCTGTTGTAATCGGCCAAGTTAACAATGCTGCGCATCACGGGGTAGAGATTGGCATACTGTTGAAAGATCGGCTGCACATCGTCCACCCAGGTCGGGTCGTCGTCACAGGGCTGCTCATCCCAGACCAACACATTGAGGATATAGGCCGGGTTCAGACTGGGCGCCGGATTATTGAATTGCAGCGGGCTGATGCCCTGCCAGTCATAACGCACGCCATAGACCTGGCCGTCGATGTAGCGGCGCGGGTTGCCGGGGGGCTGGGCATGCAATTCAAACTGCGCTTTGCCGGTCTGGTCTGTCCTTACCGACGACGGGAAGTGCAACGCTGACGGCGGTATACCGACCGGCGGTCCCGGTTGTACGCCCTGTTTCACCTGGCTGGCGACACTGCTGTTGTCAAATGTGAGGTCAAAGCACTGATCAGCGCACGGTTCGCCAAAACGGGTGGCGTATAAGTTCACAGTAACGCTGCTGTGGGCATCGAGGCGGAAGACGTAAGGTTCAGTACGCGCAAAAGCGCCTTCCTCATTTTCGCGCAACAAGACGCCCGCAATCCGCGCCTGCGCGACGAAACGTTCGGCGCTGAGATCGAGCGCTTCCCCGACCAATTGCACGACCGCCAGGGGACAGTGGCGCGCCCATGCCTGTTGTTGGGCCGTCAGCGGGAAGGCTTGAATCCCTGCCTGGTTCTCATACCAACCCATGGTCTGATAGTTGATCCGTCCGATCAAGGAATATTGTTGGTCGGGGAGGCAAAGGGCCATGTAGAGCGGGCCGAGATCTTGCAGCGGGCCACCCGGTGCGGTGGTGGGCAGGCTGTTGCCAAAGTCCACCAGCAAGCATTGCCGATCGGCATCAACACGGCAAGGGGCATAGTTAAGCGGCTGCTGTGGCAGGTTACGCAGCAAGCGCCCCGCCACAAATTGCGTGGGTTCGTTGGGTTGGTAAAGTCCTAACGCGCCAACCAGGCGTCCATAGGTGAAATCAGGTGAGGTATGGTGTCCATCATGGTAACCATCTACCGTAAATTTGATTGAGAGACGAGTCGGGAGTTGCCCATCCACGATCAACTCACGCAGGAAGCGTGAACAGGGAGCCGATGACCACTGGATATTGGCAACAACAGACTGATAAATTGCGCTAAAACAGGAGTCTGGATATCCGGTTGGAAAACGCCGCCAGATATCAGCAAAAGGTGCAACCACAAACTCACCCTTTAATCGATTCCCGCCATTCTGATCGTCGAGCCGAACCTGAAGTCCCCAAATCTCAGAAACCATTTGCTGCTCAGGATCGAGATCAACCAACTTGCCGGCGACCCGATCATGCGCACTCTTGATCGTTGCACCAATCACAGGGTCGAGGGCTGGGTCAGTACAGCATGAGCCATCAAGGTAGCAAACACTATATACAAAGCATTCGCGCAGGCGCCAATTGCCGTCCCCGGTTGGGTTCCACCAGCCATGCGTACCCTCACCGCGTAACTGGTCATTGGGTGTAAACGTAGTATCATCAAAATGTACAGGGTCATTGTTCACCGATGAGGGAGTTGCTTGAAAACGGCCAGAAAAATGCAGTCTAGGAAAACCGAGATAACTCATAAAGGGTTGAAACTCCGTTTCCAAAATAAATCGTCTGGATTCATGCCTAAGCGCGCTACTATTTCTTGATCTACAGGTGCAGTTGCTTTGGGTGGCACGTAGAGTGTAGATAGAGGCGTTATTTTTCCGCCAGGTAAGTTTGCTAAAAGTATAGGTTCGATCACGGGAGGTATGGTTGGGTATTGCGATGCTTCATAGAGTATCGCTCCGTGGTCAGAACCGTAAGCGTTTACAAGGATGTCCGCCAACAGTTGTACGCCTTTGCTAATATCACCACAAATGGATTGTAAACCAATCGCCCCAACCTGCCACAGAATCAGATGAAGCGTTGTATCAAGCTGACGTTTACTCAGTAAAAATCCCGTTGCTTCAAAAGATTGCCAGCCCTGGTAAGCAGGCTCGAAACCTAAATCGGCGAATAAACAATCCACGGCTGAAATACCTGGTAACATCCAGGCACGATACCCTTCCTGGCGCGCCTGCCGAATGGCTTCATGCGCTGGTGTAACCATCACACCGGGGTGTCCATAAAAAACAGCACAGACCTGTGCGCCTTGACGGACAAAAGTCAGGATGTGAAGAACAATCTCATGATACGTTTGGCTACGATGTTTTTCGTCTGCATAGAAATGATGTAACGATTCCGCTGTTGGATTTAGGCTTTTGATCCAGTGACCGACCACTTCGTTGTTAACCAGATACAAAACTTTTTCTGCATTTTTGATAAATGCTTGAGCCTCCAGCGTGACTTGACCCACCAGCTTTATCCCTGTACCTACTACCACTAATGAGCCTGGGAACATTGTCATCCTTTCTCCATAGGTCGTAACACCCGAAGGGGGTTAATAATCTTCTACGGGTGTTACGACCCATAGCTTCTAAGCGCCCTGCTCATCCATTATGATGATGGTGGTGAACATTCCAACAGACAATCGTGCCGCCCAGATAGTCAATAAGTTGTTGTCGTCCCGTCTCATCACGCTGGGCATTTGCCAACAAATGCGCCTCCTCTTCAGACATTCCCTCGTTGATCAACATCTGCTGCAGCTCATCAACGGTTAATCCTGCCATCTTTGCCTGGCGTTGCGGATCTGTCGCCAAGTCAATCAAAAAATGCCACAAAGTATAGCTAACGATTGAATCATTTGACATCTTCTACTCCTCTTTTTTGTTCGAGTAACTTCAGATCTGTGGTAAACGTTCTTGCCAAAGACAAAGCTGTACTCTTCAGGAAACTTGTATCGGCAAGTTCCTGCGGTAGCATGTTCATAATGGATGCGCCCAGTGGGGTAGACTGAATCTGTTCTTGCAATTGGTCAATCGTATAAGCGGGTAGTTGGGTAGTAAGCGCAGACAGTTGCATTTGGGCCTGGTGGCGTGTCTGATAATCACTGGCAGGATGTTTTGCCACCAACGAGAGTAGCAGAAAAATCGCTTTTACTGATGAATCAGACAAAGCACGCTTGTCGCTATTTGACTCAGTGGTTAGGGATTGCAGCTTGTTAGAGAGCAGTTTTACTACTCCCACCAAATTTTGTAAAAGAAGAGGCTTCGCATTAATCTCCTTCGACAACTCGAATGCAGTGCGCAAATACTCCTGCGCACTTATTTCTTCGCCCTGAGCGCAAGCAACATCGAACAGATGATTGAGGGTACGAATTAATCCTGTTTTTTCGCCATTTTCTTGGTAAATTGTCAGACTTTGTTGATGCCTTGCGCGTGCCAGACTGTAGTCTGCCCGTTTTTGTGCAATCACCCCTAAATGATTGTTACACAAGGCAATACCAGTACGATTACCGAGTTCTGCAAATAATCGCAGACTTTGCTCATATAATTGTTCAGCTTCTTCATCAAGAAATTCAGCAACCTTAGCAAGATTCAGGAGAGCGTTTGCTATACCCCAGTTTTTTTCTAGGCGCTGATAAATTTTTAATCCAGCTTGATACCAATGTTTTGCTTTGTGATAATTGCCTACGGCCATTTCTACCTGGCCTAAATGTACGCAAAGGCTAGCTTTGAGGGGTGGATCGTCGATATTGGTGTGTCGTTCGAAACTTTGATGCAGATACTGAAAGGATGCCTGATAGTCACCTTGATTGTAAGCGATAATGCCCAACGTATGATAGGCAAGACAGATTTCTTTGTCATCCGGGTATTGCTGCAAACTCTTTAAGCTTTCCTGTAGAAGCTGTACTGCCTGATCGGGCTGTCCCAAAAAGTGGTCAAATAATGATTCACGCACCATCACCTTTGCCAGACATTGTTGTATCCCAGGTTCTGGATAAGTATTAAGCTGTAAAGTCTTTGTTAAACTTGTACGAGCCACGCCAAACGTGCTTTTCCCTTCCCGAAACCAGTTGACCATAGAATAAAAAGGGGTAAAGGAGGGTATGTATTGCTCTAGTATGACCACACGTTGGTGAGCAACAGCCCAATGCCAACCAGACCGTATATTGTGAATCTCCTCTTTGATCTGAGTAACTGCGCTCTGTTCCTGAGCGCTGTGCAAAAGCGGTTCCAGTTGTTGTAAAAAGCCGCCGTAATATTGCGCATGACATTCTTGTACGGCCTGATCACGGTCTGCATCCGCTTGCAGCTTTTCCTGGGCGAATTGACGCAACAATTCATGCAACTCATAGCGCCCCGCCGTCACTTTGAGCAAGGATTTATCGACCAGGCTGCGCAACGTCACCAAAGACGACTTGACCACACTGGTGGCAGCTTCGCGCGTGAAACCACCTTGGAAGACCGCCAGGGCTGCCAATACTGCCTGCTCCGGCGCAGTCAGCAATTGCCACGAATATTCAAAGACCGCCCGCATACTGCGCTGGCGCGCCGGCAGATTGCGATGGGGCGAAGTTAAAAAGTCGAGATTGCGCGCAATTTCGTCGCCGATTTCAACGCAGGAGAGCATGTGAACCCAGGCCGCCGCCATCTCAAGGCCCAGCGGAATGCCTTGCACCAGGGTGCAGATGCGGGCAATCGCCGCCGCTTGCACCGGGTCGTTGCCCGGATCAAAGTGATCATCAGCCTGCTGCGCCCGCGCCAGAAAGAGGTCGATGGCAGCATACGCTTCCGTCATGGTCAGCGCCGGGAGAGCCAGGGCGCCCTGACGCGCCTGGCCCGGTGTTGGCTGGACCGTCGGAAAGGGCAGCCCCGTCACCGCCAGCACCCACTCCTCGGCCAGGTTCAGCCGCTCGCGCGAGGTCACCAGCAGATGAACGCCCGGCGCCGCCTGCAAGATAGCGGTCAGCAGGGGACCAATCTCGGCAACCAGATGCTCCACATTGTCCAGCAGCAGGAGCAAGCGCCGTTTCTGCAACGCAGCCAGCAACTGTTGTTCGGGATCAACCGCCCCCGCCAACGCCACCCCCAGCGTATTAGCCAGTCCATTCACGACTAAGCCGGTTGTGCTGATACCGATTAACGCGAAAAAGTAGACGCCATCGGCAAAGGCGTCGTTCGGTTGGTTGACAACGGCATGCGCCACTTGCAGCGCCAACCGCGTCTTGCCCACCCCGCCTTCACCTACGATGGTGATTAACCGCGTCGCTGGCGCTGCCAGATAAGCCAGTAAGCGCGCCATCTCCTCGGCGCGCCCGACAAAAGAGGTGAGCATGGTCGGCAGGTTGTGGGGCGGCGTCGACGGTGCGATCCCCGGCGCGCCATTGGTTGGCGCCGGTTGCGCGTCAGCGCCAGCGAGCTGGGCCGCGGCCGTCGGCACAGCAAACCACGCCTGCACTTCGGCGGGGTTGATCTGATAGCCGGCCTGGGCCGCCCACGCGATGGCGCCGGTCAAGTCAAGCTGTGGGGCAAAAAGGTGGATCAGGTGCAACATGTAGGTGTGCGTGGGTTTCCAGTGGCGCCCCTTTTGGCTGTGGGCGCGTTCCCAGCGCGAGAGCAGCGTGCCGTCGATGACGCGATACTCTGCCGGCGGGCCAGTGCGCGCGAGTTGATCGAGCGCTTCGATCAGCGCTTCCTGACTCCATTGGCGCGCTTTGCGCAAGGCTTGCAACTGCTTCCCAAACTCGGTAAGGTTCATAAAGTTGGATCAATATGGGTGTTCCAGGACGATCACGATTCTGGGACAGTGACTTGGACAGGTGTCCTAGTGGCTGTCCCTTACCAGCACAGCCGGAAGTGTATACACTATCCTGGTAAAGCGCAGACAGTTACCACTGTTATTGTACCTCACGATTGCAGTAGTATGCAAGGCTGTTTTACGGCAAAGAAAACAGCACTTAAAGGAGGACTTATGCTGAACCAACATCAACTGGAGATATTGACCTACGAACGCCAGCGGGCCTTTCACGTCGAAGCCGAAGAACGCCGGTTAGCAAAGGTTGCCGCGTCCGGTCGTTCCCCCTTTGTATCTACCTTGCGTTGCCGGCTCGGCGCCTGTCTGGTACAGTGGGGCTGCACCTTACAAGGAGTGACGGCGCCGCTGCCGTTACCGCTAGAGCCGCTGCCGCACCCTGCCCGTCAATAGCCAACGCCGCATCTCATCCATTCCACGGGTCAAGGACATTATCTGCATGACAACAGGAGAGCCAATGATCAACCTAACTTCACTCCACGCCCATGTCCGGGTTTGGCGATATCTGTCGCGGTGGCAGACAACCGACAAAACCAATACACAGTACGCCCAGGCGCTGGCCGACCAGGCCGAAATCCAATGTCACCACCTGGCCTTGCATCGCGCCTACGGTTGCTTTGCCCCGCTCTACCCACAGTGGGTGCAGCGCCGCTTTGATGCAGAATTTCTACGCCAGATGACCAGTGGCCCGGTTCTCCCCACCGGCCCCGAACTGGCGACGGCGTGGGATCGCCAGTTTGGCCCGCTCTCCAGTCCGCCGGTGCGCTGTCGGCAGCTGGCGGAACTGGTCGGCGTTGCCAACCACTTTTTGGCTTGCTATGAACGCGAACGCACCCAGCTTGCGGCTTTCGATCTGCCGCGCATCTAGTACCATGCGGCAGCAATAGACCAATCGTAGGTGCGGCTTGTAGCCGCACGAGCCGGCAGACCGTGCGGCTACAAGCCGCACGAGCCGGCAGACTGTGCGGCTACAAGCCGCACGAGCCGGCAGACTGTGCGGCTACAAGCCGCACCTACGATCCATTGGCTGATGTAGGCGGTTCTGGACTAGCCCTCTATCATCAGTCTCTATACTATCAGGAGTCCCGACGATGATCAACCCAATCTCATCCAGCGTCACACCCGCCAATGCTTCCCCGATCCCCTGGCCGCAGCGCCTCACCAACGTGGTGAAAGCGCTGTGGAGGATTACGAGGCCCCAATCATCACACGCAACAACCGCAGACACTGTCGCCGCCGACCAACCGGTTCTGCTCGCCTTGCGGGCGTCGCTGCTGGCGGGTCGAACCGATGTTGTCTGTTTAACGGTGGAAGGTGAAGTGAATAGCGAGACCTACACCATCCTGGTTGAAACCGCCTGCTTGCACTATCAGCAAGGCCGGCGCTATCTGTTGCTCGATCTGCGCCAGACAACGCGGATTGAAGTATCAGGTCTCTTTGCGTTGTGTAACATTGCCCGGCTCTACAGCGGCCTCCCCCTGCTTGATCCCGACCTGGGCTGGGCGGCCTTGCGCGCCGCAACTGAAGCGGTCACGCCAACGCTGGCTGAACGCGTCAAGGTGTTGGCGCCTTCGTCTGTTGCAACAGCGGCGCTGGCGAGCAGCAGCCTCTGTCAATTTTTGGAACAGTACCCGGATCAGGCAAGCGCCCTGACCGCCTTGCCCAATCCTTAGGGCAACCGACACCATTGCAACGATACTGGAACCTTCATCCACTGGAGAAACCATGAAATCGCCAACGCCCACGATGACGCTGTTCCTCTTCCTTGCCGGTCTCCTGAGTCTGCTGCTGGTGATCAGCAGTTGTCGGACCGCCAAGACCGCCGATCCTGATGGGGTGGCGCAGGCTGTCCAGGCCACCTTAACCGCCTGGCCCACCTCACCCCCGCGTATCGTTGAAGTGACACGGATTGTTGCAGTGGTGCGCAACCCGGCGGCAGCGCCCGGCGCCCAGGCGGTGGGTTCACCCACCCCCAACCCGCCAGTCAACGACGCGCCGGCGCCGTCACCGGAACCGACAGCACTGGCGTTGACCGAAGGCGCACAGGAAAGCCCCGATAGCGTTGAAGACGCGTTGGTTGCGTTGGTCAATCAACAGCGGGCGGCGCATGGCCTGTCACCGTTGACCATTGCCGACGAGTTGATCCGCGCCGCCCGTCGCCATAGCAATGATATGGCCGCCTACGAGTTGCTCCACCACCGTGGCTCCGACGGTTCCACCTATGCCCAGCGCATCCGCGAGGCGGGCTACCCGGCGCTCGATAGCAATGAAGCCGTCTTTTGGGGCACCCCACGGCCGGAAGAGGTCGTCGCCTGGCTGATCCAGGATGAAGCCCACCGGGTGATCCTGCTTTCGCCCGGTTTTACCGAAATTGGCGTCAGCCACACCCAAATGGACAGCGGGCGCTGGCAGCACTATTGGACGCTTGACTTTGGTAAACGCGCCGACGGCAGCACCCAACCGGCGCCAACCCAGGCTGCCCCACTACGCCCCCAGCCCAGCGATCCGCCGACGCCGGCCCCGACGGTTCTGGCTGTAGTCAATGGCACTGCGCCAAGCGAGGATGGTTGTCCGGCCACTTCGGCGCAACAGTATGATCGCATCCCGATGATGAGCATTGATAACACCCATCCGGCTGATCAGCACGGCGATCTCAACCTGGCGCTCCGTGGCTATATCGCCAGCCCAGGCGCCGCCACCTTGATCGACATGGCCGGCCCCACGGATGGCGATGCGCCCCAGTTCACCACCCTCTTTGGTCAGCAGGCGGGGCGCTCCTTGACGGCGGCCTATCAAGTCTACGACTGGAACTGGGGGTGTGGCGGTGATGGCTGTCGCGGCGGGCCGCTGCGCAATGTCGAGGTCACGTTGGTCGGCGTCGCCGCTACCCCTAGTGAAGCCATCTATGCCCCCCGCCGACAGAACGAAATTTACGGTGGCGGCTACCTGGCAGTGATTCTCTACGCTGACACCAACCGGCTTACGCTGGGCTATACACGGGAAGGATCGGTGGCGCATGGCTATGCCGTCCATTTGGAAGCGCTCTGTGTTGACCCGAATTTGCTCACGGCCTATCGCACAGCGAATGCCGCGGGGCGGGGTTGGTTGCCGGCGGTGCGAGCGCATGATCTGGTGGGGCGCGCCGCCGGTGGCGTCGTGCTAGTGGCGATGCGCGACCGGGGGAGCTTTATGGACCCCCGGTCGCGCAAGGATTGGTGGCGTTAATGTCGTTGCAACGGCACGCCAATCTCACGCTCTACTTTGTTGCTGACTGTCCACTTCACTTCAATTCGCCATAAGGAGGCACTATGTTGAACTATGATGCGACCGTCACCCAGGCCAAAGAACGCCAAAGTTTGCTGTTGGGGGAAGCCGAGCAATGGCATTTGGCACAGTCACTCGCCCCGTCCCAACCACACCCTATCTTCGCCTGGGTTGGGCGCCGGTTGATCCGGTGGGGCGAACAGTTACAGAGCGAAGGGCAAACGCCGGTATTGCCCACCAGCCGGGCAATCTTTACTCGCTAGTACGCAACGGCTTACATCAACCAATAGAACGTAGGTGCGGCTTGTAGCCGCACGAGCCGGGAGTTCGTGCGGCTACAAGCCATACGAGCCGGGAGTTCGTGCGGCTACAAGCCGCACCTACGATTTTTCAGGATGAACACGGATTTTTCGCTGCTTTATCCCTGTTCATCCTGAAAATCCGTGTACAGATGCTAAAAACTAAGCAGTCAAACCACTTCTTCCAAAGAGGAGTATTCCATGACAAATAAATGGCCTATGCCCACGGTGGGGTTGTTGCTGTTGAAGGGTGTCGGTACGGTAATGATCCTTGTCTTACACCTGAGTGGGGTTGCCCAGCCGATTACAGGCTTGGCGACGGAAGCGGCAATGGCCCAGATCGTCCCGGCGCAAAATGGTGCGCAAGTTACGGGTCGCTATAGCGGGGTGGTGAAGTTGCAATTTACCGTAGCCGGCGTTTATAGCGATACGCTGCCGACACGCATCTTCACGAGCACCCCCGATCTGGGCAGCATTGGCCTGGCGCTCTCAATCAGTCAGACCGGCCAGGCTCTCAGCGGCTATGGTAGTCTGGACAAAATGGTGACCTTAAGCGCCGAACAGACCATTGAAACTACCGTTAATGGAAGGGCTAATCTTCAGGGTGGCCCTTCCATTAACGGCAACTTTGACGGCATCAACTTGACACTGCTCTCGGAACGGGTTGCCGCCACCTACCGTGGGCAGCCGATCCAGCGCCAATTTCGGCTCACTGGGGCCATCGGGCGGAGTGATGGCAGCCAGTTAGGCGGTCAATATCGCGAAACAATCTGGGGCCTCGCCGACCAGCCGATCACCGTGATTGGCGTCTTTCGGCTGCAACGACCAATCGCCGGCGCCACGGTCACTAGCAGCAAGCCGCCCTTTGGCACAGCAACCACCGCTGAGCAGGTCATGACCTACACGCCCAACGTCTGCGCTGTGGCGACAGCGCTCATTCGCGACAACGCAGACAGTAGCAAGGATGAGACGGCTATGTGTATAAGTGATGCTACCCCTGCTCTTTGCCACTACCCTTGGCCCCGGCCTGGGCGCGATCATCACGCAGCAGAGCCTCTTTGTCATTTTTCCCGTGGCGGCGGTCATTACAGCGTTGGGCGTTAGAGCGGTGACGTGGGCGGCGGCACAAAAATAGAAAGGTTGCGATTATGCTGCCGACGCTCTTGGTCGGTGTTCAGTCAGCGCCAGTGGTTAGTGCAGGGTCTATGCCAGCACCCACCCAAGTAGCGTCAATCTGTGACCCAGGCGTCTACGATTTGACCGTCGATCTCGCCCTGCTGACGCCCCACCAGTGCGCGTTGCAGATCCAAGCGTACTTGCAGGCAGGGCCGCCGCCCACCGCCTGGCGTTGGCTCAAAGTATCGACTCGCTCCCGTAAAATTTACTGCCGCGCTACGACGCCGCTTACTCAAGTTCGGCCAGTAACGCCTGGGCATTGGCGACCAGTGGGACAGCATGGCACGCCTCAAAGCTGGCAATGGCCCGGCGACAGCAGGCCAGCGCCTGCTCCCGCTCGCCCAGTTCGTGGTGGAGAAAAGCCAGCAGGATCTGTTGCTCGCCGATGAGCCGCTGGTCGCCGCTGGTTTCAGCCAAGGTCAAGGCGGTGTGGGTGGCGGCAACGGCCTCCGACAGACGCGCGGTCTCTGCCAGGACCGCACCCAACCGGCCATGCAAGTGGGCTTGGGCGGCGACATCCTGTAATTGTTCGGCAAAGGTCAAGGCTTGGGTAAAATGGTTCAGCGTCTCCGCCCATTGCTCTTGGGCCAGGCAAGCCGAACCGAGGTGGGTGAGCATGGTCAACTGCCAGCCCCAATCCTCCTTGGTGCGGGCCAGCGCCAGACCACGCTGGGCATAGGCAATGCTGCGCTGAGCCTGCCCCTGTTGCAGCAAAAAGTCGATCAGCAGGTTGAGCGCATTGATCTCGGCCAACGCCTCGTTACTTTCACGGGCAATCCGGATCACCTGGTCGCCATAGAGTTGCGCGATGCTCTGGCGCCCGGCGGCAATCTGTGCGCGTAACAAGCCGGTGAGAGCCGCAATCTGCGCCGGCCGCTCTTCCAGGGTATCGGCCAGAGTGAGCGCCTGCTCGTACTGTTCACTGGCGGCATCCGGTTCATCGTTAGCCAGCATGACATCGCCCAGCCCGACCAGGGCGGAACATTGGGGACGGGTCAGCGCCAGATGTTGGGCCGTATGCAGCGCCTGGGCATAGTAGTCAGCCGCCTTGTCGAGCGCCCGCAGCCCCAGAAAGAGACCCCCCAACTTGCCGGCCAGGGTCAGGATGCGCCGTTGGTCGCCCATCGCCATTGCCAGCGCCAGCGCCTGTTCCAGCCGTGCGACCGCCTTCGTCACCTCGCCCCGGTCAGCCATCAGTTGCCCGATCTGCATTTGGGCGTCCGCTTGCAACGCCTGATGACCAATCTCCGTAGCGACATTGAGCGAGCGAAAGAGGGCGCGCTGGGCAAATTGGGCATTGCCCAGCCGGGCCAGGGCCAGTCCTTTGTAGCCCCAAAGCCGGGCCTCAGCTTCCTGGTGGTTGCCGGCTTGAGCCAGTTCCAGCGCTTCCTCGATTTGGGTCAAGCCTTTGGGGGTGTTGCCGATGTCGAAATAGGCGCGACCCAAGGCCAGCAAGGCATCGATGAGCGCCGTTGCTTCCCCCTGCGGCCGCGCCTGCGCAACCTGCGCTTCGCAATAATCGATAGTTTTCATCGCAGCGGCAGGACTTGTCATCGATGGTGAAGTGGAGATGTTCATGCAAGCCTATTCCCGTTTGATTGGATATTTGTAACGATACAAACATTCTACGTTTTGCCAGCGCCTTAGGCCATCGCTACCCCACTGGTTTTCAAGACCCGTAGATCCTTGGTCACCAGCACCGCTTCTACGGCGGGCAAGCGTTCCGCCAACGCCAGGCCCGCCGCGCTCCCCAGCACCATCAGCGCGGTGCTGAGCGCGTCGGCTGCCATTGCCGTGGCAGCGAGAACAGTGGCGCCGGCGAGATCCACCGGCGATTGCCCGGAGTGCGGGTCAATGATGTGATGTTGGCTGTAATCGGCGGTAAAGCGGTTCAGATAGTCGCCGGAGGTCGCCACGGCCGTTGTCGTCACCGGCAGCACTGCCAAAAGCGCCCCCGCCGCCTGCCGTGGGTGCGCAATGCCGACCCGCCAGGGCGCGCCAGCGGCGCGTGCGCCCAGCGTGCGAAGATCGCCGCCGGCTTCGACCAGGACGTGGTCAAAGCCCAGATGGCGGAGCGTCTCGACTCCGCCGTCGATCACCCGCCCTTTGGCAATGCCGTCCAGTGTGATCGCTGCACCGGGGATGGCGAGGCGGACCGCGTGATCCGTGATCGCAATCTGGCGAAAGTCAACCAAGGCGCGCAGACCGGTTAGATCAGCGCCGGTCTGCCGTGCGTCGAGTAAGGGTTTCACCGTCACATCGAACGCGCCCCCGGTCAGTTCACCAAAGGCGCTGGCGCGCTGCAACAGATCAATCAATTCCACCGGAGCGGCGGCGAGATAGCCCTGGCGGTTGAGAGTTGCTACTGGGCTGGCTGGCTGGCGATGATCGAAAATGGCAATCAACCGTTCCATCGCAGCAAACGTGGCTGTCATAGCTTGTTGGGCCGTCTGTTGATCGTCAGCGCTAACGGTAAGGTGGACGCGTGTCCCCATCAACGTCCGGGCGACCTGCACCGTGGTCGCTGCCGGGGTAAGCGCCGGCGTCAGCAGCCCGCCAGCCAGCACGGCGGCGCCCATTGCTGCCGTAATCTGCAAAAAGCGCCGGCGCGGCAAGGTGGTTAGTGGAGTCGAAAGAAGCTGGGCCATCATGGCAGGTTCTGTCCTATTGCGCTATCGTATTGTCGCCCTTCATTGCCCCGTCGGTGTTACTGTGGCGGCGGCCGTTGCGGCTTCGGCGGTGACGGTGGCATAGACCCGCTCATCGACCACAAAGGTGTCGCGATAGTAACCGGGGGCGCCAGGCTCTTCACCGGCCAGGTTCTCCTGCCAGATCAGCCCAATCAAGAGCACCGCGCTGATGATAAAGCCGATGAACAAGAACCAACTCAGGTCGCGTTGCCGGCGCGGTTTTTCCGGATGAGCAGTTGTTTCCGCCATGAATGCCACATTTCCTTGAGCCAGCGCCGCCCGGCAGCAATAAAGTCCAGCACCGGATCGAGCGGGCAGAGATAGTTACAGAAAGGTCGATACATCATCAAGCTTGCCAGCGTCACCATGAGCAGGAGCGCCCATTGCAATGGCGTCCCACGCAGGTCAAAGAGCGTGGCAAAGGGTTCGTACCCGGCGGCGCCCGGCTGGCGGAGGGCCAGCCCCAACACGATTGCCGTTAGGGCTAACCCACGTTGCAGCCAGGTCAGGGGGGTGCTCAAGGCGTGTGGCCGGTAGAGCTTGGCCTTGCCCACCACCGCCAAACATTCCTGAAAGGCGCCGAAAGGGCAAAACCAGCTACAGTAAGGATTCTTGGCGTCCACCGTGGCGACAAAGAGAATGCCGCCAATCAACAGATACCAGTAGAGATTACTCTGCCAGGCGGGCCAATAGCCGCTCAAGAGCGAAACGATCATGCTGATGGTCAAGGGTAGCGTATAGAGAAAGCCAATGGTGACCATCCCGGCCAGCAGCGTTCCCCAACGCACAAGGCGTTTGGCGCGCGGCTGGCGCAGCTTATGGCCGATATAGCCGGAGACAAAGAGCAAGACCAGGATCGCTTCAGGCAAACCAACCTTGATCGGCTGGGGGAGCGGCGGCAGCGGGGTCTGTAAACCATCGGCAGCGATGGTGTGGACGGCGGCGCGAACCGCCGTCGCCACACCCTCTGCACTCATTGTGGCGCCGGTGATGCTATCCAGGTCTTGCCCCAGGTGGAGCGGATCGTCAATGGCACTTTCGGTATAGGCGGCAAAGAGCTTGCTATTGCGCACGCGGCGAAAAAAGCCCGGCGTCTCGCGCTCTTCGACCATTTCGACGCCCAAAAGCTGGCCGGTCGGATCAACGCCCACCACCACTTGCAGCGGCCCACCATAGCCGGCGCCGCGCCCGCTGCCGGCATAGCCCACAAGGGCGCCGGCAGCGTCACGGCCAATCCATAATTCACCACGCTGCTCAATGGTCGTCGCCCCGGGCAACACTTTGTCCACCAGCGCCGTGGCATCCGCGCCGGCATTGACGTAGCCGTAGAGCCAGGCGGCGACAATGATGACCACCGTGCCGATCATGATCACATGTTCACGGCGCTTGCGTCGGCGCTGCTGGTTCACGGCCATCGGGTCAGCCTCTGCCCCGTACAAAGTTAATGACAAGCCCGGCCAGCAGGACCACGCCGGCGCTGACCCAGAAGATCATGGCGGCGCGCGGCTCTAATTCGGCGCTGCTGCCTACGGCGTTTTGCACCAGGAAGACCAGCAACGCCAGCCAGATCAACCAGACCAGCCACGCATACCACGGGCGCTTACGGACATAAGATTTAGGTTCATGCATTGTTTGTTCACTCATAATTGTTTATCCTTGCACCGGCTGATTGCTGTCGATACCATATTCGGGCAGATCGAGCGACCACCATTCCTCGCTGCCGGCCTTGGTGCCATAGCCAAAGGCGTCGTCCATGCTGCGGAAGAAGCTGTCGGCAAAAGGCGCAACGGCCGATCCGGCTTTGACCCATTCATGGATCCAGGCTTTGTCTTTCTTGGAGAAGGGACAGACGGCAAAGCAGATACCGCAGTTGGTGCCGGCCTTTTCACGCCAGTAGGTCATACAACTGACCGAATCCTCGAAATAGGCTTTGTGGCCGGGGTTGTTCCAACCACCCTTCACTTCCCACGTCGGCTCGTCCTCAAAGCTCAACGATTCCGAAGGACACGCTTCGGCGCATTTCTTGCAGCGCTTACAGAATTCCATAATGCCGGCGTCGATAGGTTTATCGACAGCCACCGGCAGGTCGGTAAGGATCTTGAAGACACGCACCATGGGGCCAAACTCAGGTGTAATCAGGCGATTGAGCCGCGACATCTCCCCTAGCCCGGCCATCACGCCCATAGCCGGAGCGATACCCAGCGCATTGGTGGTAGACTCGCCCAAACATTGGTAGCCAAGGCCGCGCAGGAACTCTTGGACCGAGGCTTGAATCACTTCACCCCGCTTGTAGGCCAATGTTGTCGTCTGTGACCCTGTCACCGTTGGCGAGCGGCGCATCGTCTCTTGCGACATCTGCACCGTGTAGACCATACAATATTTGCAACTGTTGGGGATATAGCGTGCCGTATCGGTTTCAGAAGCGATGGGATCATCGGTGAAGATCAGTTCCTTGCCATCGGGGTCAAAGCCGTAGATCAGCTTGCGCGTATTGTCATCCAGTTCCATGAAGCCCACCGTCGACGCCCCAAAGTGACGCATGGCGGCGCGTAAGATCTTGGCCGCTTCGTCAGGGCTGCCGGTCCACTTGGGCACGCCCCGTTCTTCGGGGGTTTTGGCTTTTTGCGGACCGAGAAAACTCTTGCCCACGCCCACATGCGCGGCGGCCAACGCCTGGTCTTTCAAGGTATAGCCGTCGACATTGTCCAACATGCGCTGCAATTCATTCTGCTTGCCGGCTTCGGTGTAGCGGTCAACTTCATCCTGGCCCACGTAGCCGGGCATTCCTTTGCGCACCGTGTTGGTCTCGTTGTAGCGCTTCATCACCGCCCAGTCGATCTCGGTCGTCGGCTGATCCACGATTTTGATCCACCACGGCCGTTGTGGACGCCCGGCAGGGTCAGCAAATTCACTGGCCCGAAAAGCCGGTGGGGCGGCGGCCACCGATTTCGTTGTGCCGGCCACCGCTACAGCGCCGGCGCCAATCGTGGCCACACGCAGAAAATCGCGCCGGCCTAGTTTTAGGGTAGCTTTTTTGTCTGCCATTGTGACTCCTTTATGGATAAAATGGTTCAGCGAAACCGCGCCGCACGCTGACGCGCATGGAACGCGGGTTAGGCGGAGTTTCGCAGCTTTTGCGGATTTTAGGCCATTCCTACGGAATATTTATTTCCTTGCAGATGCCTTAGGATCGATACAACCACTATAGCACGCGCCAGGCTGACGCGGTAGCAGGAAAAACCTGCTTTTGTGTGGGAATTTTCCTGACAAAGAACGGGGAGCGGTCAACCATCAAGAGGCGTTGCGCTTGAAGTCATCCAGGAGGCCGGCGCGCACGGCAAACTTGACCAAAGCCGAGCGATGTTCAATACCCAGTTTTTCCATGGCGCGTTGACGATAGGTCTCAACCGTTTTGGCGCTGATGATCAACTTTTCGCTGATCTCACGGCTGGTGAAGCCTTGCACCGTCAGCCGCAGCACATCCTGCTCACGGTCAGAGAGCGCGGCGAATTGGGCTGCTTCACTCGGCTCCTCCTTCATCGCGCCGATGAGAACTGTGGCCGCCGTGGGGTGGAGATAACGTTCCCCGGCGAGGACCGTCCGTATGGCCTGGAGCAGACTTGTATGCGTCGCCGACTTGGGGACATAGCCATCACAGCCGGCTTCAATCGCCGGCACGACAAATTCGCGGCGACTGTACATGGAGAGGACCACAATACGCAGTGTCGTGTTATCTTGGCGAATGGTACGGATCACCTCTACCCCATTGAGGTCGGGCAACCCCAAGTCGAGGACCATCACATCCGGGGTCAAGCTTTTCACCAAAGCAATGGCCTGAGCGCCCGTATCCGCCTCCCCAACCACTTGGAGATCAGCCTCATATTCCAACAGGGCGCGCAATCCGTCCCGCAGCACCTTGTGGTCGTCCACCAGGAGGATACGCACGGGCTGAAGCTGGGTCGTCATGCGGCGACCGCCCTTTCTGGCATGGGGGCGGCTAGGGGTAGATCGACCCGAATGGTTGTGCCTTGGCCCGGCGCGCTTGTCACCTGGAGGAGACCACCGACCATCTGCGCCCGCTCGTTCATGCTGATCAGCCCCAGATGGCGTTTGCCATTTTGCACGGTTGGTTGGTGTGGGGTAAAACCACAGCCGTCGTCCCGAATTTGCAAGCGGACGATGCCATTGCGCGCCGTCAGTTCGACCGCCACATTTTCGGCATGGGCATGGCGGAGTACATTGGTCAGCGCTTCCTGGGCAATGCGGTAGAGCGAGACTTCGACGCCGTGGGAGAGCGCCGCCGCCCCCAATTCCAGGCGGCAGCGGGTAGTAATGCCGGCATCTTCTAACATCTCGGCCACGAGTGTGCGCAAGGCAACCGCCAGACCAAATTCTTCTAAGGCTGCCGGGCGCAGGCGGTAGGAGAGATCGCGCACCTGTTCAACCGTGGCCGCGACCAGATCGAGGGTGGCGGCCAGGCCCTGTTGCAGAGGGGGTTGAGCGGCCTGCTGTTCCAACATTTTGAGACGCACCAACAAGGTCGTGAGCATCTGACCGGCGCCGTCGTGGAGTTCGCGGGCCAGCCGGCGACGCTCTTCTTCCTGGGCTTCCACAAGCGACTCAAGCAGATATTGGCGCGCTTTCTCCTTTTCAGCCAGCTTCAGCCGCAGCCAGGCATTGACGACAACTTCTGAAATTTGCGTGCTGATGGCCGTCAAGAGATCCAGGTCGTCCGCCGATAGCTGCTGGTCATCGGTACAGAGCAGATTCACGACACCCAGCCGCTGGTCGCCGCCCTCAATCGGCAGGGTAAGGTGAACCGCCGGCCTGGTTGGCGGAGAATAGGCGGCCAGCCGTGCACAGGGGCAGGTGTTGACGCCCACAGCCAGTTCACCCGCCAGCAACAGTTGCTGGCAACGGCAGAGATCATGGTCGGCGGTATGCAACAAATGGTCACTCAGCTCCGCCGGCACATTGCGCCAACTGGCCAGATGATAGCGGTTGCGATCCGGGTCGCGCAGATAGACCCAGCCCATCTTCAGGTTCAGGACAGCCAAGACCGTACCGAGGATGCTATAGAGAACGTCGTGGATCGCCTCTTCCCGTTCGGCCGCCTGAATCACCCGGTTGATGGCAGTCAAGCGCCGATTGGAACGGGTCAATTCGCTTTGGGCCTGCACCAGATGGTCGGTCATGGTGTTGATGGCGATGGCTACTTCGCCAATTTCGTCATGGGCATAGACCGGGGCGCGCGCCGCCAGATCGCCTTCGGCCACCTGAATCGCCATCTTGCGCAACTCCTGGAGCGGACGGGTTAACAGATAGGTCAGCAAGGTTGCCAACAGAATCGAAGCAGCGGCGCCCAAGATTGTCACCAAGGTCACGCTACGCCGACCAGCGGCCATCGCGGCCTCGACCCGCACATCGGTCAACAAATAGGAGAGCCAATCTGCCAAGCCGGATGTCACCCAATAGTTGAGCGAAAAGCCGAGGATCAACACCGGCAACAACATGATCCCGGCGATCTTCAGGTTGACCGGTACGGAAAGAATCAGTACATAAAGCCTTTGCCCCAAACGCTGCCAGGTCGCAGAGTGCATGGTACTCCTCACAGCCGATAACACTTTTGTTGATTTGAGCGCCTTCATTATAACTGCACTGTTGGCGACAACCGAATTGGCTTGCAGGTTGGATGTAGCTCCTGTCGATAAGCGGGTATTGTACCGGGGATGGCAGGAACGGGGTGTAAGTGGGCGCGTTGACCGGTTGTCTCTTCTATCAGGTCAGGTATAATAAGGGCAGCATGATTATCATCTTGTTATAGCAAAGGATCGCATTATGGCAGAACAACCGGGCAACGCAACCGCCCAACCCACCAACGGCCCCAGCCGCAGCGAGGCTTTTTTTCGGGAATCGCTTGTCGCCGGCTTTACCCATCGCGCTTTTACGAAAGCAATGGGCTTTGATGATGAAGATTTACAGCGACCAGTCATCGGCATCTGCAACACCTATAGCGAACTCAACAACTGCAACAACAACCTGCGCGAGGTGGCCGAAGCAGTGAAGCGGGGGGTCTGGCAGGCCGGCGGCTTTCCGCTCGAATTCCCTACCATTTCGCTGGGCGAAGTTTTTCTTAGTCCCACCTCCATGCTCTATCGCAACCTGGCGGCGATGGATACGGAGGAGATGATCCGCGGCCAGTCGATTGACGGCGTTGTCCTGCTGACCAACTGTGACAAAACCACCCCGGCGGCGCTCATGGGCGCGGTCAGCGCCGACATTCCGGCCATTATGCTCTCCGGTGGACCGATGCTCAACGGCAACTACCGCGGGCAGATGCTAGGCGCCTGCACCGACTGTCGCCGTTTTAGCGATGAGTTGCGCGCCGGCGCCATGAGCGAAGAGGATTACCGTGGCGCGGAAAATGGCGTGGTGCGCAGCAAAGGCCACTGCATGGTCATGGGCACTGCTTCGACCATGAACTCGCTCATGGAAGCGCTGGGGATTGCCTTCCCCGGCAACGGCGCCATCCCTGCTGCTGATTCGCGCCGTTTGCAACTGGCCGAAAAGGTGGGCCGCCGGATTGTGGCGCTGGCGAAGGAAGGGGTACGCCCGTCGCAGATTATCACCCGCAAGGCGATTGAAAATGCGATTACCCTGCTCTGCGCCGTCGGCGGCAGCACCAATGCCGTGGTTCACCTGCCGGCCATTGCCGGTCGTCTGGGCATCGACTTGCCGCTGGATCTCTTTGGCGAGATCAGCAAACGCACACCCCTCATCGCTAACATGCGTCCCGCCGGTAAATACCAGATGGAAGACCTCTACTACGCCGGCGGCATTCCGGCCATCCTCAAGGAGTTGTTGCCCCTTCTGCATGGCGACGCGCTCACGGTGACGGGGCGGACGATGGCGGAAAATGTGGCTAACGCGGAAGTTTATAACCGGGATATAATCCGCCCCTTCGGCGAACCATTGAAACAGGAAGGCGGTCTGACCATTTTGCGTGGCAATCTGGCCCCGGATGGCGCCGTGATCAAGCACGCAGCCGCGACATCGTCGCTCCTGCAACACCGGGGGCGCGCTGTGGTTTTCAAGAGCATTCAGGATTTGAAGGAGCGCGTCAATGACCCCAATTTGGATGTCAAGCCGGACGATGTGCTGGTCTTACAAAACGCCGGCCCGGTCGGCGGGCCGGGGATGCCGGAAGTGGGCAATCTGCCCATTCCCGAAAAGCTGCTCAAACAGGGCATTCGCGACATGGTGCGCATCTCCGACGCCCGCATGAGCGGCACGGCCTATGGCACCATCGTGCTACACGTCGCACCGGAGAGCGCCATCGGCGGTCCGTTGGCGCTGGTGCAGGATGGCGATGAAATTGAACTGGATTGGGCCAATCGCCGCTTAACGTTGCTGGTGGATGAAGAGGAGTTAGCCCGCCGTCGCGCCCGCTGGCAGGCGCCCCGTCCCACTTTTGTGCGCGGCTACGGTCGGCTCTACCTGGAACATGTCCTCCAAGCGCCGCAAGGGGTTGATTTTGACTTTTTGCAGGGCAGTGATCCGGTGGGGGTGGTGGCGCAGCCGAAGTTTTAGTTTAGGTAGATAGGTAGATAGGTAGACAGGTAGACAGGTAAACAGGTAGACAGGTAGACAGGTAGACAGGACATATCTACCTGTTTACCTGTTTACCTGTTTACCTGCCCACCTCTACAACCGATTCCACCAAACCCGTACCAACGCCGCGCCGCCTTCTTCATAATATTCGACGCGCAGGGAATGGTGGCCTTCGCCCAGGTAGATGTCACCAAAGTAGTTGGTGGCGGGCTGTTCGCGCCAGGAATCAATGATCAAGTGACCATCGACGTAGACGCGAATGCCATCATCGACCGTGGCGTAGAAACGGTAGGTGCCGGCCTTGAAGTAGGCCGAACGGGTCCAGGCCACGCTGAATTGGTCATTGCCGACGCCGCCGCCCGGCCCGCCGCCGGCCCAGTCAAAGTTGATACTGCCGTCCTGGCGGGTAAAGGCCGGTGAGCCTTGCAGATACTTGTTGTTAAAGTAGACGCCATCCCACGCATCCGCCGGTGGCGGTGGGGGCGGCGGGGGCGGCGGGTTGCCCGGACAATTTTGCCCCGGCACAATCAAGACCTGCCCGACGTAAAGCTGATTGACATTCCACAAATTGTTGAGATAGACCAACGTCTCGACCGTCGTCCCATACCAGTAGGCGATCTTGGCTAGCGTATCGCCCGGTCGCACAATGTAGGTGCATTGTCCCGGCGGTGGCGGCGGGGGCGGTGGTGGCGGCGGGGGCGGTGCGTACCCACCGGGAATGCACAAGATCTGACCGGCAAAGATATGGTTGGTGTTATAGATGGCATTGATTTGCGCCAGCGTCCAGAGATTCACCCCATAGTAGTTGGCAATCGCCGCCAGACTTTGCCCATATTGCACGGTGTGGTAGAAGGCGCACTTAGGGCCGCCATGCGGTGGTTTGCCAGGGTGGCCGGGATGCCCATAACCATCGGGAATGTAGAGCTTTTGACCAACATAAATATGATTCGGATTCTTGATGCCATTGGCGTACATCAAGGCACGAACCGTCGTCCCATACCAAACGGCAATTTCACTGAGGGTGTCGCCGGGGCGCACCCAGTGATATGAGCCATTGTAATGGGGTGAGGCCGCCGGCGCGGCAAGCGCTGCGCTCGGCAACATGGGCAGCAGTAATGCCAGAATAAGAACAGCGGCAAACATCCGCCGGCGTGACGGTGTTGACGCGCCAGCCAGTCGGGCCAAAAGGATCGGGACCTTTTCGAGCATAGAAGGCTCCTTTACTGTAGACATAGTGTGGAAAACAATAGGTTACGATAAGTACAGAACGCTGTTTATCTTCAAGAGTAGTGGAAGGGCTTTCCCGTAGCCTTTGCCTTACAAACTACACCAAAGATCGCAAAGTAAGTTACTTGTATTGAAGTAGACGTTCAAACCGCCAGAGAAGTTTCGGCTACTTTTTCCCGTTATCTATGAAGCTACCCGCTCACAGCCGGTCCGTGACCGGCGATTGGCTCTCCAACACCGATGACGGACCGGCTGCGAGCAGACCTGGTGTTAGCGGGCTAAAACGAAAAACGCTGGCCGCGTGTCGGCATGGTCACTTGATCGATGCCAGTTGCCTGTAATTTCTCGGCCAGCACAGCCATTGGTTGCGGCTCGCCATGTACCAGAAAACAGTTCTGCAAGCGTTGCCGCGGCAGCGGATCTACCCACTCGATCAGCCCAGCTTGATCGGCGTGGGCGCTATAACCCTCAATCGACTCGATCTGGGCGCGCACTCGGTACTCTTCGCCGAAGATGCGCACTGGGTTCATCCCCTCTTGTAGATGACGCCCCAGGGTGTCCTGTGCCTGAAAGCTGACCAGGAGAATGGTGTTTTCCGGGTCGCCGATGTTGTTTTTCAGGTGGTGTAGGATGCGGCCACTTTCCGCCATGCCGCTGGCGCTAATGATGATGGCCGATTGATTCAACGTATTCAATTGTTTGCTGCGCCGGACATCGCGCACATACTCCAGATTGCTGTAATCAAAGGGCGCCCGCCGGCCGCCATCGTTGAGAAACGCCTGCACTTCGAGGCTCCAGGCCTCCGGGTGCATCCGAAAGACATCGGTGGCGTTGACGGCCAACGGGCTGTCGACAAAGACCGACAATTCGGGTATATCGCCTTTAACATCCAGTTGATTCAAGGCGTAAACAATCTCTTGTGTGCGCCCCACAGCAAAGGCGGGGATAATCACCTTGCCCCGCCGCCGCACAGTGCTGTTGATGATATTACGTAGGTGTTTACGCGCCGATTGGTAGGGTTCATGCAGCCGATCGCCATAGGTGCTTTCCAGGATCACAAGGTCGGCTTCCGGCGGCGCCACGGGCGGATTCAGGATCGGGCTTTCGCGCCGGCCAATGTCACCACTAAAGACGACGCGCCAGTTTTTGTCTTTGCGCTGCTCACGAATATCCAACTGAACAAAGGCGGCGCCGAGAATATGACCGGCGTTATGAAAAGTGAGGGTGACGCCATCGGCAATCAGGATCGGGCGCCCCAGGCCAACGCCAATAAATTGCCCCAGACACGCTTGCACATCATTCTGCGTATAGAGCGGCTCGACCGGCGGCTCCCCTTTGCGCGCCCGCTGTTTGTTAAGGTACTCGACATCCTTTTCCATGATGTAACCGCTGTCCATCAACATATAGGTGCAAAGGTTGCGGGTGGCTTGGGTACACCAGATGTTGCCGCGAAACCCCTGTTTGACCAGGTTGGGAATATTGCCCGAATGATCAATATGGGCGTGACTGAGGACAAGGGTGTCAATGGCAGCCGGGTCAAAGGGAAAGTGCAGATTGCGTTCATAGGTCTCGGCGCGACGCCCCTGATAGGAGCCGCAATCCAAGAGGATCCGCTGGTTATTGACTTCGATCAGATGCATCGATCCGGTGACTTCCTGTGCCGCGCCGTGGAACGAAAGGTCCATACAATGAATGCTCCGATCATTGGCTGGGATTGGGTTGGGATTGCTCGTGATGCGTGTTGCGTACCCGATCACGCAACACGCATCACGCCAGCATCATGGATGACACTAAGGCTTTACACCATTTTACGCCTTTTTTGCTGATTTTGCAATCACTTGTTGACGCTTATGATAAGCGTAACACAGGGGATCAGGCGTACACAGTGGGCAGCTTACCAATTTCCTCAGCAACAATGCGAGTAACGAGCGTTGTTGATCGATTTCGGTAGACGAGGAGTCAGCACGCCCCGTGCCGCCCCGGCGCCAAATTACCGCCATAATTTCCCAACACCTATAATCCGCTTCACGCTGTTTATAGAGGTGACAGTAACCGACAAGTAAGGTAAACTAGCGCTACGATGCGACGAATAATCTTACTTCACTGAATGGCGCCGATGTATGAAAATTCAACAAGCAGCACGCTATAATGCCGTACTTTTGCCGTCTGTTTTCTTTTATACGCTGATCGGCATGGCGCCAGGTCTCCGGGTGACCGGTGTTCATTTTCCCCGGCAAGGCTGGCTGGTAGAGAATGAGTTCTTTTGGAGTTCGGGTTGCTGGTTCTGGTTAATGGCAATCTTTGGTTGGATGTGGTTACTAGTCGCATTGGCCTGGAGCTATTTGCCGGCTCATCGCCTGGCGTCGATGTTACAGTCGGGACTCATGCTGATCGGCGCGACGCTGGCGATCAGCGGCGTGATTGTTTGGATGGCGGTATTGCCGCCGGCCATGCGCCAGGAGAACGCAACGCTACTGACGCCCCTGGTCGATGCTTTGGCGCTAGGGTTGATCGGCGGCGGCGCCTTTATGGGTGGCGTTGTGACGCTCTGGATTGGCCTTGACCTTTATCGACAGGGGGTGTTACCACGACGGGGGCTGGCGCTTTGTCTGGGCGCCGGGCTTTGCCTGTTGCCAACGCCGTTCCTGTTACCATTTCCCTATTTGTTGGCCGTGGCCGCGCTCTGTTGGTGGGGCTGGGCGCTCTACCTGGCCTTCCAGTTGCGCCTGCCCACTTTGTATGCCGAATGGCAGTAAGCGCGGCGACTGTGTGAGATAGGTGGCGTGTAAGAAAGGTGAGTAGTATGAATATAACAACTTTCTTGAGGATAGCGCGTGGCGAACAGCCAGCCGACTTGTTGCTACGCAATGGGCGCCTGGTGAATCTCTTTTCCGGCGCCATCGAAGAGGCGGATCTGGCCATTGCCGATGGGCGCATTGCCGGTATCGGTTCCGGCTATCAGGCGGCGCAAACGGTGGACTTGCGCGGCGCGTATGTGACGCCAGGGCTGATCGACGCCCATGTTCACATTGAGAGCAGCCTCTGTACGCCACCTAATTTTGCCACCGCCCTGCTGCCCCACGGCGTCACCACCGTTGTCACCGATCCCCATGAGATCGCCAATGTAGCCGGCGCCGCCGGTCTCCGCTACATGGCGGAAGCAGCGCGTGGCCTGCCCCTGGCCGTGCGCATCATGGCTCCTTCCTGTGTACCGGCCACCCATATGGAGACCAACGGCGCCACCCTAACGGCCGCCGACCTCGCCCCGATGCTGGCCGCCGGCACGGTGCATGGCTTGGCCGAGGTGATGAACTTTCCCGGCGTGATTCATGGTGCACCCGATGTACTGGCAAAAATCGCCGCCTTTTCTGGCCGCCCGCGCGATGGTCATGCGCCGGCGGTGCGGGGGCAAGCGCTCAATGCTTATGTGGCCGCCGGCATCGGCAGTGAACACGAATGTACGACGGTGGCCGAGGCGCAGGAAAAGCTGGCGCGTGGGTTGTATGTTTTCATTCGCGAAGCGACCAATGCCCATAACCTGCATACCCTCTTGCCGCTGGTGACACCGCACAACAACCGCCGCATCTGCTTCTGCACCGACGACCGCATTCCCAGCGATCTGCTCGACCAGGGCAGCATCGACTACATGGTGCGCGAAGCCATTGCCTTTGGTCTCGATCCCGTTACGGCGCTGCGCATGGCGACGCTGAATCCGGCCGAGTGGTTTGGGTTGCATGACCGGGGCGCACTGGCCCCTGGTCGCGTGGCCGATCTGTTAATTGTGGATGATCTACACGACTTCCGCCCGCGTCAAGTTTACGCCAGTGGCGAGTTGGTGGCGGAAGCGGGCGCGCTGTTGACGGATCTGTGGGCAAATCGTAGTGCCGATACCAGCAGCGTTGGCAGTTCGGTCAATGTGGACTGGGTAAGTGTCAATTTTACCATTCCCGCCCGTGGCGAACGGGTACGCACCATCGGTTCGCGCGAAAATCAATTAGTCACAGAAGCGCGCGTGCTGGATGCCTTGATCCGCGATGGCAACGCGGTGGCTGATCCGGCGCGTGATCTGCTAAAAATGGCAGTGATCGACCGCCACAAAGCCAGCGGCGCCATGGGGCTTGGCTTTATTCAGGGCATTGGTCTCCGCCGCGGGGCGATGGCCGGCACCGTGGCGCATGATCATCACAATCTGGTCGTCATTGGAGCCGACGATCAATCGATGATGAATGCGGCCCGTCTGGTGGCGGCCATGCAGGGCGGGCTGGCGCTGGTCGATGGCGACCAGGTGATCGCTACCCTGCCGCTGCCGGTGGCCGGCTTGATGAGCGACCGCCCAATTACGGAAGTGCGCCGAGCCTATGATATGCTATTGGCCGGCGCCCACGCCCAAGGCTCGCCGCTCCACGATCCCTTTATGGCTATGAGTTTTATGGCGCTGGAGGTGATTCCTAGCCTCAAGTTGACCGATCAGGGGTTGGTGGATGTAGAGAAGTTTGCCGTCGTGGATTTGTTTGTATAGGGCTGCTGACCTAGTTTTGTGAAAGAAGAAGTATGGCTTCAAGTTCAACAGTAGCAACTTTCTTTGCGACCTGTGTTTCAGCCGTGCAAAATCATCGGTTGATCCGGCGCGAGAGCAGAAGTGACAAAGAATTTCATTTCCAAAACTGGGTCAAGGAGCGCTTTGCAGAGGCCGGCTTCTATTATGAAACAGGCGGGCGCAACAGTTATCCTGACTTTCGTCTGGTCAATTCTCCTGAAGGCTATGAAGTAAAGGGGCTAGCTTATCCTGGCCGGGAAACCACTTACGACGCTAACAGTCAGGTTCCCTCTGGACATCACAATGGGCGCACCATTTTCTATGTCTTTGGGCGCTACCCCATGAACCCCGACGGCAATTCTTATCCGTTACTCGACCTTGTTGTCTGTCATGGTGATTTTTTGAATGCGGATCATGCCTATGTCCATAAGAATCAGAGCGTGCGTGGCTTTGGCAGCTATGGTGACATCTTGATTCGTGACCGCAAAATGTATGTTGCCCCAACGCCCTTTGGCCTGGTTGAGGGTGTGGCCCATACCCATACCTTGATTCTACCAGCAGAACAGGAAGTGACAGGCGAGTTTAAGGAAGTTGGGCTACTCATGCGCGTGGAGACGGACAGCCTGGTGGTCAGCTACCAAGTCGATTTGCAACGGAATCTGCTGACAAGCACCACTATACCAAATCCGTCCGCCGGTAAAACGCATTTATTTCGGGCCTGGCGCTTGCACTCCGGTGCAGATGAAGCTGTGACCATGCGTAGATGAACTGGTGATCATGCTATGAATCAACACGAAATTGTTGCCGTTGAGCGCCCTCAAACTCTAATCGAATCTGATCATTTTCCCATCGATTTTCTCTCCCAATTGGCCGAACGCGAGAGTTGGCGAAAAGAGATCTATCGCCCGATTTATCACCTCCATAAATGGTGGGCAAAACGACTAGGCTCAATTTTTCGGGGCATTCTGCTCGGTTGTTTACTGCCCGCGGACAGCGATTTCAAGGAAGAATTTTATCGTTCCCACAACTTTGCCGGCATTACGGTTTTCGATCCCTTTATGGGCAGTGGTACGACGGTTGGCGAAGCGCACAAATTAGGTGCAACTGTCTTAGGGCGCGATATTAATCCCATTGCTTGTGAAAGTGTACGCGTCGCTTTAGGGCCACTCGATCCGCCAGCAATTCAACGCGCTTATGAACAACTGGCCGAAGGCGTGGGTGAACGGATTAGCGCCTTGTATCGCGCAAAAGATGCCGCTGGGCAGCCGTGCGATGTGCTATACTATTTCTGGGTGAAAACCATCCCTTGTCCAACCTGTGCGTCAACAATTGATCTCTTTCCGACGCGAATCTTTGCCCAAAATGCCTATCCGCAACGCAAGCCGGAGGTGCAAATTTGTTGTCCCCAATGCGATGCAATTTTTCCCGCCTTCCACACGCAAACAAGGGTTCATTGCCCAGCTTGTCAATACCAATTTGATCCCAGACAAAGCACAGTACAAGGGGCAAAAGCGACCTGCCCGACTTGTCGCCAAAGCGTTTCAATTGCCCAGACGATCCAGGCAGCAACGACGCCGCCAGCGCACCGGTTATATGCGAAATTAGTGCTGACAGCTTCTGGTGAAAAACAGTATTTGCCCATCACGGATGAAGATCGCGCTGGTTACGCCCATTGCCAACAGCTTCTCGCCGAGGAAATTGCGGCACAGCGGGTCAAGTTGCCCAGCGCAACGCTGGCAATGGGCTATAATACGCGACAAGCGCTAAACTATAATTATAAAGAATGGCGTGATTTTTTTAACGACCGTCAGCTTTTGGCCTTAGCCTGGCTCCACAATGGCATCGCCGAACTACCCGACCCGCCGGTACGGGATCTCTTTTTTACCCTCTTTTCAAGCGTCCTTGAATTTAACAATCTTTTTGCTACCTACAAAGGGGAGGGTACAGGCGCAGTCAGGCACATGTTTTCGCACCACATTCTAAAGCCGGAACGGCTACCCCTTGAAGCCAATGTTTGGGGTACTGCCAAAAGCTCCGGCTCCTTCTCAAATTTGTTTAGAATCAAGGTGCAACGCACCGTTGACTATCGGACGGCTCCCTTTGAAGTTCATTTAAATGGTGTCGGCAAAGTCTTTAAAACCAGCCAGCCATTTTCCGGCAAGGTCGAAAATAGGTGGCCGATGCAAGGGAATTACCAGACACACGCGATCTATTTATCGTGCGCCAGTTCCGATAAAACGGACCTACCCGCTGAATCTATCGATTTTGTCGTGACTGACCCGCCCTTTTTTGATAATGTCCATTATTCGGAATTAGCGGATTTTTTCTTGTCGTGGCAAAGCTTAAAGCCACACGGCTTTATTAGCGCGAGCGGGACAACACGCCATCCACAGGAAGTCCAAGACGTCGATGAAGAGCAGTTTACCCAGAAGCTAACCCAGGTATTGGCCGAATGTAACCGAATTTTAAAGCAGAATGGTTTATTAGTCTTTACCTATCATCATTCCCGCAATGCTGGTTGGGTTGCCTTGGGGAAAGCGTTAGTCGATGCTGGTTTTTCCGTCGTAAACGTCCATCCAATCAAAGCGGAAATGTCAGTTGCTACGCCGAAGACGCAAGCCGCCGAACCGATCCAACTCGATGTCATCTTTGTTTGCAAGAAAAGAATGGTCGATGATAGACCCGTACAAGCGCCTGAAGTAGCCTTTCCCAACGCGCGTTTCCATGCGCAACACAAGCTGGATCGACTTGCGGCGTGCGGCTTGAAGTTGTCGTATAATGATCGGAAGGTTGCGTTGTTGGGTCAATTGCTTGCGCAACTGGGGCCAGTGGCATCGGCGGCGGTCATGCAAAACGGTTTGACGGCAATAGAAGCTTGCATTGATCAAGCAGTGACTGTTATGACAGCGCCAGAAGCACTACCGATGACGACAACCAAACCTGATGATGCTCATGAACTTGCCCAATTGTCTTTCTCATTTGCTGATTAGCAGTACCAAAAACATTTGCAAAGGAAATAAAAAGTTATGTTTGAAACATTTACACCCGCCCCCCCCGACGCCATTCTTGGCCTCACCGAAGCCTTCAAAAAAGATCCCAACCCCAAGAAGATCAACCTGGGCGTGGGCGTCTACAAAGATGCCCAGGGGCGCACCCCGGTGCTGGATTCGGTCAAGCGGGCGGAAGAGCGATTGCTTGCCAACGAAAACACCAAAAACTACCTAAGCATTGACGGCTCACCGGAATACGCGGCGGCGGTGCAGGAGTTGCTCTTTGGCGCGAACCATGAAATCCTCGCCAGCGGGCGTTCGGTGACAGCGCAAGCGCCGGGCGGCACGGGTGCGTTGCGGGTGGCGGCGGACTTTATTGCCCGCATGTTCCCCGGCGCACGGGTCTGGCTCAGCGACCCGACCTGGCCCAACCACCCCAGCGTCTTCAAGGCGGCGGGTCTCGAAGTCGGCACCTACCCCTATTTTGACGCGGCGGCCAACGGCGTGAAATTTGATGCCATGTTGGCGGCGATCCGAGCCATGCCGGCGGGCGATGTGTTGCTACTGCATGGCTGCTGTCACAACCCGACCGGCGCGGATCTGACCGTGGCCCAGTGGCAACAGATCGCCGACATGGTGGCCGAGCGCAAATTGCTGCCGCTCATCGACTTTGCCTATCAAGGCTTTGGCGACGGGCTGGAAGAAGACGCCGCCGGGATGCGCGTCCTATGCCGATCGGGGCAGGAGTTGCTGATTGCCAGTTCTTTCTCCAAAAACTTTGGCCTCTACAATGAGCGGGTCGGTGCGCTGACGCTGGTCGCCAAGACGGCGCAAGGGGCGGAGTTAGCCTTAGGCCACATCAAACTGGCGATTCGCGCCAACTACTCCAACCCGCCGGCCCACGGCGCCGCCATCGTCACCACCATCCTGCGCGACCCGGCCTTGCGCGCCCAATGGGAGCAGGAAGTGGCGGAGATGCGCGACCGCATTAACCAGATGCGCCACCTCTTTGTCGAAACGCTCAACGAAAAGGGGGTGCAGCGGGACTTTTCGTTTATCGCCCGTCAACGGGGCATGTTCTCCTTCTCCGGCCTCACGCCCGATCATGTCAAGGCGCTGCGCGAGCAACACGCCGTCTACATCGTCGGCAGCGGTCGCATCAGCGTCGCCGGCATGACGGAGGGGAATATGGACGCATTGTGTACGGCGATTGCAGCGGTGTTGGCTGGTCGGTAAGGGTTGGGCGAGGAACACTACAGCGGATGAAGGCGGGAACGGATGTACGTCAAGCCCCCGATCACGACGGATATCAGCTACCGCCTTCATCCGCTGTAGTGTTGCGCTTGCACAGGTCATATCATGCAAGTCGATATTCAAGGACTACCAAAGCCCACCCGCCTTGATCGCTTCCTGCGCGACCGCTTTCCTGATTGGGGGCGGCAGGCGGTGCAACAATTGATCACGGCCAAGGGGGTCAAGGTCAACGGACGGGCCGTATGGCTGGCATCGTGGCAGGTGCAGAATGGCGACCGCATCGAGATTGCCCAGCCGCCGGCGGCCAAACCGGCCCCCTTCCAACACTTTGAAAATCGCTGGCTGATCGCCGCTGAGGACGACTTGATTGTCGTCAACAAACCGGAGGGTCTCCTCTCGGAAGCGCCCCCCATGCGAGACGCCGCCAATCTACTCGATCTGGCCAAGGCGCGCTTTGGTGAGTTGATCCTCTTCCACCGCCTCGACCGTGATACCTCCGGCGTGGTGCTGTTGACACGACCGGGGCCGATCAACCAGTACCTTGATCATGCTTTCAAAGAGGGGTCGGTGCAGAAGGAATACCTGGCCGTTGTCGCGAAACCTAATCAGTTGGCGACCAGCGGCGTCATTGACGCTCGTCTAGACAGCCATGCCCAACGACGCGACATGATGACCGTGGTGATGCGCGGCGGCAAAGCGGCGGTGACCCGCTATGCCATTGTGGCGGAAAGTCCAACCCGCCAGTTGGTGCGCCTCTGGCCGGAAACAGGGCGCACTCATCAACTGCGCGTCCATCTGGCTTACCTGGGCGCGCCAATCCTGGGGGATCGGCTCTATGGGCGGGCAGATAGCGCCAAACGATTGCTGCTACACGCCCAGCGGATTACCCTGCCGGCGCACGGTGACTTTCCTGAGCGTAGCTATGAAGCGCCCATACCACCGGAATTTAACATAGCACTGACATGAGCTTTTTTCCAACAGCAGGAGAACGTTTATGAACGGCAAGCAAAGTACGCAGGATGTAACCGATGCGGCGTTGGGTGCGCTTCTGGGCGCCTGTGTCGGCGATGCCGCCGGGGCCGTGCTGGAATTTCGGGATCCGCCCACGCCAGCCGATGTTGCCTGGGCCATGACCATGCCCGGCGGCGGCGTTTGGGGCGTGGCGCCGGGGCAGATTACCGATGATAGCGAACTGATGCTTTGTCTGGCGCAGGCATTGGCGGAAAGCCCGACCTTTGATCTGGAACGGATTGCCCGCAACTATACGGCGTGGATCGACTCGCCGCCCTTTGACATTGGCACGACGACCAGCCGTTCATTGGGCGCCGTGCGCGGCGTTCCCGCTTCCTATGCCGCCACGATGACCCAAGCGGCGGCGCGCCACTGCATGGAGTCTAAGTCGAATGGCAGTTTGATGCGCGCCACCCCACTGGGCGTTTGGGGCAGACGGTTGTCGGCGGCGGCGTTGGCCGATTGTGCGCGCCTGGATTCTTGCCTTTCCCACCCCAACCCAAACTGTTGGCAGGCGGTGGCCTGTTATAGCATTGCCATTGCCCACCTGCTAAACCACTTGGGTGATCGCCAGGGCGCCTTTGCGGCGGCGCAAACATGGGCGCGGGTCAATGCCAACACCGAAGTGCAAAGCTGGCTCACCGATGCCCAGCAGAACCGGCCCACCCCCTACACGCCGCAAATCGGCTTTGTGCGCATTGGCTTCACCCACGCCTTTCGTCACCTGTGGCTCGGCACCGACTTTGTCACTGCGCTGGCGGAAACGCTGGCCGGCGGCGGTGATACCGACACCAATGCCTGTATCGTCGGTGGCTTGCTGGGTGCGACGTGTGGCGCTGAAGCGATCCCCTTGTCCATGCGCCAGGCTGTCCTCACTTGTGACACCAGCAAGGGTCGCCTGCGCCCGGCCTTTCTCCACTCCAGCCAACTCCCCACCCTCGTCACAAAAATGCTTACAATTGTAGGCGAATCGTAAGCATCGAAAACGCCTTTCTTCTGCTAAACTACCAACAAAGCTTCGTCTCACCTTTTGGCAAGCGCAGGGACCAATAAAATTTACAATTTCCGGTTACCAAATGACTTAAGCTGTAGCTAAGGCCGCAGAATGAGGAGCACGCATGATCACCCTGTCGCCTTATGATAAAAATCAGTAGCAAAGGAAGGATAAACCGTGGAGACGCCTCCTGTAACGGTGGAACGAGAATCCTTTATTCCCTATACGCGTGAAGAGTTAGTCGATCTCTGTCTGGCCGACGGCAAGCTGTGTGAGGAAGGCAGCGCCCAATTTCGCGCCTTTGCCGAACTGCTGGCGGCCTATTACAACTTTCAATTCCACGGGCAACTGGAAACCCTGAAAAGCAACTTCGCCCCCTTTGACCCCGATCAGGTCGAGCAGCTCACGGCGCAGAAGAAGCGCATTCGCCCTGCTGTGACCGGTGAACTCAAGGCGGATCGCTTTTTTACGGCCTTGCGCGAGACGTTGGAATGCGCCAACTATCGCGCCTTGGATGATATGGCAATCCAGGACGCGATTGCCAACTCGGCCTTGATCGATCTAAAAGCCGAGGTCGACTTTAATGACTTTGACCAGGTGGTCTTCTACTACCGCGGCGCAACGCCGACCGAGTTGACGGTCCCCTGGCTCTATGTGTTGAAACGCACGCTGCAAACCGAGGTCTTCGCCCAGGTGGTGTTGGGCATTAAATTCAAAGAGGCCGACTATTTTCAGGAACGCAAAGTCAAGGTGGACAAGCTCAATTTTACGCCGGGCTTGATCTATCTCTACATGTACAAAAACATTCCCCGCCATGATCTGGAATTGCTCTTTCCCAATGTCCAGTTGAACATGAACCTACTCGACCGGGCGCTCTTTGTGCTGCCGGCCTTGGGCGCGGGCATTTCAGTCCTCTACAAGCTCTCGTCCAGTATTATCTTGATTCTTGGTCTGCTGATTCTCCTGACATTGGGACCGTCCTATCTCTCCTGGCTCAGCTTGAATGAGGCGCAAGTCGAGGATCACACACCGATTCTCTTTGCCTTTTTTACCCTCTCGGTGGCGTTGGGTGGCTTTGCCTACAAGCAATATTCCAGCTATCAGACGCGGCGCATGAAATTTATGAAAGATGTGCTGGATACGCTCTTCTTCAAAAATGTCGCGTCCAGCAGCAGCGTCTTTCATAGTGTGATCGATGCGGCCGAAGAAGAGGAGACCAAAGAGGTGTTGCTGGTCTACTATCACCTGCTCACTAGCCCCGAACCGTTAACGCCTGGTTTGCTGGATCGCAAGATCGAACGTTGGCTGGCGCAGAAGGGCGCCGCCAATGTCAACTTTGATGTCGAGCGCACCATTGACCACATGCGCGACATTTCGGTCTGGTGCGGCACAGGTGAACGCCACGCCGATGACAGTGCATTGCTGACAGTTGATGAGATTGGCTATTGCCGTCCCCTCTCGCTGACCGAGGCGAAACGGTTGCTGGATCGGTTGTGGGATAATTTGTTTCAGTATGCGTGATGCGTGCTGCGTGCTGCGTGAACTGACACTGTGCTGACGATTTCTTGCCGCCTGCTACTTGCCACCTGCCACCTGCTTACGTCATAATGGTGGCATGAATACTTTACTTGTTCTTTCGTATGTGCAGGCGCGGCAACTGGTAACGGCATGGCAAAAGGGCATCAGTGAGCCGACCATTTCGCTTGACCTGAACCTGACGCAGTCAACGGTGCGCTGTTACGACAAAGGCGTTGCGTTAACGGCCACGACATTTCTAGATTGGTCGCAATTGGCAACGATTGCGGCGGACGAGAATAGCTGCTTTCTGATCAAAGCAGGTCAAGCCGAAAAGATTCAACGCTTTTCCGAAGAGACCAACCGTTATTACAGTCTCTACCCCACTACCAGCGCACCGACGCTCCTCATCTCCGGCATCGCCATGCATCGCATCAAGGAGAGCAATCCGCACCAGGATACGCTGGCGAAGGTAAACACCATCAAGCCCATTACCGGTCGTGTGCTGGATACGACCACCGGCTTGGGCTACACCGCCATTCAAGCCGTCAAAAGCGCCGACCATCTCATCACCGTTGAACTAGACCCGGCTGTGCTTGAAGTGGCGCGGTGCAACCCCTGGTCACAGGCGCTCTTTACCACCCCCACCATCGAACAGCGCATCGGCGACAGCGACGACGTGATCCGCACCTTCGCCGATAACAGCTTCGACCGCATCCTCCACGACCCGCCGATGTTTAACCTCGCTGGTCATCTCTATGGCGCTGATTTTTATCGTGAATTGTATCGGGTGCTCGACAAGCGAGGTCGCCTCTTTCATTATATAGCTAATCCCGATAGCAAATCCGGGGCGACAATTACGCGTGGGGTCATGCGGCGGCTGGAAGAGGTGGGTTTTCAACGGGTCACGCGCCGGCCAGAGGCGTTTGGGGTGATTGCGTTCAAATAAAGATTTTTATCCTTGCATTTTTACCATGTCATAGATAAAATACAAGGATGATTCAACGCAAAATTCTCTCTACCGTCCTAAGCGCCCTCGAACGTCAAGCCGCCGTTGCTATTAGATGACGACAGTTTGGCCTGGCGCAAAGATTTTATTCGCACCTATCTGGAGCGGGATATTCCCCAATTTGGCCCCCGCACCCCGGCAGAAATCTTGGAACGCCTTTGGACCATGTTGGCGCATAGCCAGGGTGCGCTGCTCAATGCCTCGGCCCTGGCTTCCGCGTTGTCCATGAGCAGCCAAAGCATCACGCGCTATGTTGATCTGCTGGCCGATCTCTTGCTGATTCGGCGCTTGCCCCCCTTTTACACCAACACGGGCAAACGGCTGGTAAAATCGCCCAAAACCTATGTGCGCGACAGCGGATTGGTTCATGCGCTGCTGGGTCTTGGTGATCTCAATATGCTGGCCGGCCATCCGGTTGTCGGCATGAGTTGGGAGGGCTTTGTGATTGAGAATTTGATCGCCGCCGCGCCCACGCAGACAAAATTTTCTTTCTACCGCACCGCCGCCGGCGCTGAAATTGATCTTCTGCTGGAACTGCCCGGCGGCGAAGTATGGGCAGTTGAAATCAAACGCGGACTGGCCCCCGCGTTGGAAAAAGGCTTTCATCACGCCCGCGCCGACCTGAAGCCAGCGCGCTGCTTCGTGGTCTATTCAGGACAGGATCGCTACCCGCTGGCCGAGGGCGTCGAGATGATCAGCCTCTATACGCTGGCGCAGCTACTTGCGACTTTGTAGATGTATAGTCGTAGGGGCGTACCCTTGCGGTCGCCCCGTTTGGGGAGGCTAAAAAGGTTGACTTTCAGTATAATGTGTGATACCATTTTAATTGTACGACCGAACCGTTTGACGACGGTGTAGGCCGCTCCATATGGAACTAAGAGGCTCTCACAGATGTGAGGGCCTCTTATGTTATTGGGTAGATCACTTCCTTTATAACGTGTGTAACTGTTTCCTGACCAATACGTATAAAGGATTCAATCGGGTTTTCAGTGCGATGGATATAGTGTGTTGAGTAAGCCAGTACATCGGCCAACTGAATCATCTTAGATGCTTTGGAGTCAACAAATATGGGTGACTCTACAATACCTGCGCCGGCATACGAGCGTTCTTGATCGTACTTTCTGGCGTAGCGATTAACAATTTGTGCAACATGTCTGTCGGGCGCACCATCAAAGTAGATCAACCCTGTAACCAACCGCTCACTTCTATAGCTTTCATCAAGCAGGCGTTGTTCAATGGCTGATAGAAATGTTTCCCAGGTGAGCAACCGTAGGTTTTTGGTGAAAGTTTGCGGCCTCCACTCAGGATGACGTGCGATAAATGCGGCTTTCGATTGTACAACAATAACACGGGAAACTTTACTATCAAAGATCAGCGTCACAAGGTTATCATAAACCCATTGTACCTCATCAGGCTTTAACCGAAGTCGGAAAGCGCCGCCTTGGTGCATAAACAGTTCCGAACCATATAAACGAATTTCATGTTGTTACCATAGGAGAGAGTTGAAATGTCAATTGACCTTACGATTTCCTATCGTACACTATACACCATCAACTGCCAAACCGAGTGATTGCCGCAACGCGATCCGACTGTGTACCAATTATAAGGGTAATCAGCGCGTAAGGGCGAATCCGCCGACCAGAGCGTGCGTTGCACCGGTCAGACAATGGCGCTACCCTGTGAACATCCATGACCCGTGCAACGCACGCTCCTTGCCCGCCCCTTTCAACCCATGCTATACTAAATTCAGGCGTCCCGATGGGACAGGTTTACGCTGTGATGAGGAGGATAACGCATGGAAGTTTTTGACGCGGTGCGCACGGTGTTGGCGGTGCGCAGCTATGAGGAGAAGCCGATCCCGCCCGACCTGGTGCGGCGGATTGTGGAGGCGGGTCGGTTGACCGGCAGCAGCATGAATCGCCAGCCCTGGCACTTTTTGGTGGTGGAAAATCGGGACACCTTGCATCAGTTGGGAGCGCTAGCGGGGTCAGGGCCGTACATTGCCCAAGCGCCCCTAGCCATCGTCATCATCACCGAACCGTCGCCCTATGCTGTTTCCGATGGCAGCCGCGCCATCCAGTCGATGATGCTGACGGCGTGGGCCGAGGGGGTCGGCTCCAACTGGGTGGGCTTTGGCGGCTTCCCGGCGGTCAAGAGCTTGCTGGGCATTCCTACCGAGATGGATGTGCTGGCGATCCTACCCTTTGGCTATCCGGCCAAGTCCGTCGGCAAGGGCAAAAAGCAACGCAAACCCCTCGCCACCGTCGCCCATCGAGAAAAGTTTGGGCAACCTTTTGCATAAAGTGAGATTGAGAGATTGAGAGATTGGCAGGGATACCCAATCTCTTAATCTCTTAATCTCTCAATCTCTCAATCTCTACTTACTTCCTAACAACTACCATAACCAAAGGATTGCAGACCGTGACACCGGAAGAAAAGTTTATCTTTGATCTGGAAGGGTACATTGTCATCAAGAATGTGTTGACAACGGCGGAAGTGGCGGCGCTCAATGAACTGGCCGACCAGAAGTTCACCGAAAAGAAAGAGTTGGCCGACCGGCGGCAGAGCAAAGTTTCCCAGTGGGGGCCGGCGGCGCAGGCGTTGATCGACCACCCGAAGATCGTCCCCTATTTGCTGGAATTGGTTGGCCCCAAGTTTCGCATTGACCATGATTATTGCATCTTTATGACCAAAGGCGGGCGCGCCGGCGGCTTACATGGCGGCGAAGGCCATAGCGACGGCGAAGCGGATCACTGGTATCGTTATCGCGACGGCGTCATGCGCAACGGGCTGACCGTCTGCACCTTCTTTCTTTCCCATGCCAATCAGGGCGACGGCGGTTTTGCCTGCGTCCCCGGCAGCCATAAGAGCAACTTTGCCAACAATCTGCCGGATGATGTGCGCCGCTTTGAACGCGTGCCGCATTATGTTGTTCAACCACCGGTCGAAGCGGGTGACGCGCTGATCTTTACCGAAGCGCTCATTCATGGCACCATGCCTTGGGCCGGCAATCACGAGCGACGGGCGCTGCTCTACAAATACAGCCCCGGCCATTCTTCCTGGGCGCCGACCTACTACAATCCCGCCGCCTACCCCACGGCGACAGCGCAGCAGATTCGCATTATGGCTGGACCATCCGTGGGCGGGCGGCCTGATAGTATCGGCTAAGCTAGCTGCCAGATTGGCTTGCGCGCAAGGAAATCAGAAATTTGCCATTACGCTCGCCCGGGTGTATAATAGTGTTCTGTATTTGATGCACTAAGCCTTTCGTCACAAGAAAGCTTAGGCAGCAGAGAGCAAAGCGTCGGGGCGTAGCGCAGCTTGGTAGCGTACTTCAATGGGGTTGAAGGGGTCGGAAGTTCAAATCTTCTCGCCCCGACCAAAGGCTCTCGTGTTCTTGTAAGGCGAATCAGGCTTCCTGATTGTCGTCCTGCCAGAATGCGAGAGCCTTTTGCTATTTATGGGCCAAACGAGCGTCGGAGGTATGCAACCGATTAGGAAGGGAGCCGCCACCCTGTTCTGGTCAATGATGACCCACACTGCGCACCTGAGCAAGCATAGTTATGGATAAACAGGTTAAAAACTGTCCTGGTCTTACGGAAGCCGATTTGGCGTTGCTGACGCGGGTGGAGCAAGGCTTGCCGCTCACCGCCGATATTAGTCGCGCCGATATTCTCCTCTGCTGTCGCTTGTCGGACCAGCGCGCCCTGGTGATCAGCCATGCGCGCCCCTGTTCGATCTCGCCGCTCTATGAACAGCCGATGGAGGGGCGCACCTTGACCAGGGAGGAGCAACCGCTGATTCTTCAAACCCTGGTCAGCGGCAGCGGCGGGCGCCAACAGCGCGAGGTGGTGCGCAATAGCGCCCCGATCATTCAGGATGTCCACCCGGTACGCAATGCCGAGGGAGTGACGATTGCCGCCTTTGTGGTGGAGACCAATATGCTGGCCCATGAACGGCAGCGGCGGCGCAACCGCCACTTTCGCCGTGCGGTGCCTGGGCTGTGGGAGATGTGTGCACGCGGCGAAATCCAGAAGGCCGAAACGCTCAGTCGCTTTGAGTTGTATGACGGCGTCTATCTGGTGGACGAGGATCGCCGCATCCGGTACATGAGCGGTAATGCCAATAACCTCTTTCGCACCGCCGGCATTCTCAGTGATCCGCAAGGCGCCCATGTTTCGATGTTGGAGACCGCCGACACGGAGTTGGTCGAAGCCGCCTTTGTCGTCAAACATTGTCTGGAAGTGCGCCATGAAGCCGCCGATGGGCGCATTTGGGTGCGCAAAGCGGTGCCGTTCCACCTGCCGCCGGTCGATTGGTTGCCGAATTGGAGCGAGATCCCCGGTCTGCCCTGGTTCAATGGTTTTCCCCGCAAGCATTTTGACATCAACGCCGTGCTGGTTTTGGTGCATAATGCAACAGAAACTGTACAAAAACAGCGGGAGTTGAATGTCAAGTCGGCCATTATCCAAGAGGTGCATCACCGGGTTAAGAACAATTTGCAAAATATTGCCGCTATTCTGCGGATTCAGGCGCGCCGCGTGCAGAACGAAGAAGCCAAACAACATTTGACCGATGCCGTCAACCGCGTCTTGAGCATGTCGGTCATTCATGAGTTTCTCAGCCAGGATGAACATCGCTCGATCAATCTGCGCGATGTTTGTCAACGCATTGCCACCCAAGTGGCCCAGGTTTCCAGCAACCCCGAACAAGAGATCCAGATTCAGGTGGGCGGGCCGACCATCCGTCTCCCGGCCAGCCAGGCGACGCCGGCAGCGATGGTGATCAACGAACTGTTGCTGAATGCCGTAGAGCATGGGCTACGCGATCAGCGCCGCGGCGCCATCCAGATCACCTTAAGCGATCTGGGCGATGCCGTGGAACTGGTGATCGAAGATGATGGTCATGGCTTACCGGCGGAATTTAATCTCAAGGCGACCAGCAGCCTGGGCTTGCAAATTGTGCAAACGCTGGTGACCGATGACCTGAAAGGCAAGTTGCAGTTGGAATCCATCGTCGCCGCGCCAATGGTTGCCGGTGACAGTGCCGCCGCAGCACCGGTCGTCAACAACGGCGCCGCCGCGCCACCAATGAAACGTGGCGCGCGCGCCACAATAATTTTTCCGAAACGCCCTTTGGGGGTAGACTAAGCGTTTGCAATTTGTTATTGGTTATTAGATATTGGTGATTGGTTATTGGTGGGTAAGGCGCTTGCAAAGAATAAAACCCCGCAAGGGACGGTGGCCTTCTAGGCGCCTACGGGGATTCATTTCTTTGGAATAGCCTACGTAGTGCAATAACGAATAACCAATCATCAATCTCTAATCTCTAATCCTTAGCAAAGGAGTACGAAACGTGGAACGGACTCGCGTCATCATCGCTGACGATGAATCGCTGATTCGCATGGATCTGCGGGAGATGTTGACCAATCTTGGCTATCTAGTGGTCGGTGAGGCCGGCGATGGGCGCAGCGCCGTCAATCTGGCGCGCGAATTGCGCCCAGACATTGTGGTGATGGATATTAAAATGCCTGATATGGATGGCATCGAGGCGGCCGCGGTCTTGACAACCGAGCGAGTGGCGCCGGTGTTACTCCTGAGCGCCTATAGCCAGCAGGAGTTGGTGCAACGGGCGCGCCAGGCGGGGGTGGCCGGTTATTTGGTGAAGCCTTTCCGCGAAAGCGATCTGGCGCCGGCCATTGAAGTGGTGCTGGCGCGCTTTAGCGAGTTCCGTGCCATGGAACGCGAGGTCGATAACCTCCAGGAGGCGCTAGAGACGCGCAAATTAGTCGAGCGGGCCAAAGGCATTCTCATGGATACCCAGGGTCTCAACGAGAGCGAAGCCTTCCGCCGCATTCAGAAGATGAGCATGAACAACCGCAAGCCCATGCGCGCCGTCGCCGAAGCTATTATTCTCGCCCACCAGGTGAGCGAACAATAACCATCGTTACCCATCGTTGCCATGAAGCTGTCAATCATTATGCCTGTTTATAATGAACAGGCAACGCTTACTGAAATTGTCAATCGCGTGCGCCAAGTCGATCTAACGGTCGACCACGCGGGGAAAAATCCACTGCTACAAGGGCCATTGACGCTGGAACGGGAGATCATCATTGTCGATGACGGCTCGACCGATGGCACACGCGAAATTTTGAACCGTTTACGCGCCGAAAACGCACCGGATCTGCGCATTATTTACCATGAAAAAAATGGGGGCAAAGGCGCTGCCCTGCGCACCGGCTTTGAACATTCGACGGGCGACATTCTGGTGATTCAGGATGCCGACCTGGAATATGACCCGCGCGATTATGTCAAATTGTTGGAGCCGCTGCTGGAAGGGCGGGCGGCGGTGATTTATGGCAGCCGCTTTTTGGGCGGCCCCCGTGCCGCCATGAGTCTGAGCCATACGCTGGGCAATAAATTTTTGACCATTTTGACGAATATCTTCTTTGGTACCACCCTCAGTGACATGGAAACCTGTTACAAATGTTTCCGGCGCGATGTGATCGCCAACATGCCGCTGCGCAGTCGTCGCTTTGAAATTGAGCCGGAGTTGACAGCCAAAATTCTTAAGCGGGGCTATACGATCTTTGAAGTGCCGATCAGCTATAATGGCCGCGCCTTCCACGAGGGCAAAAAGATCAGTTGGCAGGATGGCTTTACGGCGGTGCGCACCTTGATTAAATACCGCTTTGTTGATTAACGTGGTACGTGATAACGTGATGCGTGATGGCGTGATGCGTGTTGCGTTCTACCGGGCTAAGGAGTGCGTAAAGCGGTCAACGGTGGTGCGACTGACGCAGATTGGATGGCTTTGGCTTGGTTTTACATTGATGTTGCGCTTGCTGGATCGCTTTGCCTTGCGGGAAGATGAGGCGATTTACAGTTACTGGGCACTGCATCTCTGGCGGATTGATCCCTACTTTTTAACCGTTTGGCCCGATAAGCCGCCCCTTTTTCTTTGGTTGCTGGCTGGGGCATTGCACCTGTGGGGCGCCAGTCAGGCCAGCGGGCGCTTGCTCAATATCATGGTAACGCTGCTGACAGCGCTCATCGTGGGCGCGACCGCACGCCGGCTCTGGGGTCGCCAAAGCGGGTGGGTCGCCACCACGCTTTATCTCCTGAACCCGTTTGCCCTCAGCTTTGCCCCGACGGTTTACACCGATCCGTTCTTAGTCCTGACTGGTCAACTCGCTTTTTTTTATGCAATCAGCGGGCGTGGTCTGGGCGCCGGTCTTTGGCTGGCGGCGACCATCATGACCAAGCAGCAGGGGTTCTTTTACATACCGTTGATTGCACTGGCTTTGTGGTTACAACCGGGAGGGCAGGGCAAAACAACAGCGGCCGGCGCGCGGTGGTTGCGCTTTCTGCTGGGCCTCTTGCTGGTCATCGCACCGATTATCTACTGGGATAGCACGCGCTGGGCCGTGGCCCCATCGCCGTGGGATTTGAGTGTACGCAACTATGGCGGACTGGAACTGGCGCTGCCAAGCCAGTGGTGGCTGCGTGCGTATGAGTGGGCGAAGCTTTTGTGGTATCTGACGGCTAGTTGGCCGGTCTGGTTGTTGCTGGCAGCACTCCTCATCGTAACGCTGTGGCGTCGGCGATCATCTGTTTTAGGCGCAATTGACCTACGCGATCCGCCGTCGCCATCTTCCGGGAAGGTTGAAGCGGACGACAGAATCGACACGACAAACCTTCCGGGAAGATTACCTTGCCAGCCTTCCGACGCCCTACTGGGTTGGCTTGCCCTTTGGTGTGGTGGTTTTCTCGTTTTACATATCATAACGACAGTCCAGCTTTGGGATCGCTACTTGTTACCACTGGCGCCCCCACTCTGCCTGTTGGCAACTTGGGCTTTTATGGAAGCTTGTAGATGCGGTTGGGTGGCCAACCGCATCAATATTGGGAGGAAACCACGAACGCCTTGGCGATTGATAGCCGGCGGCGTGGGGTTGCTCTCTCTTCTTCCGCCGGCGTTGACAGCGGCGCATGGCGGCCTGCCCATTGGCGGCGACCACGGCGCCTATAGCGGGTTAACGGCAGTCATCGCCCGGATCCAGCAAGAAACGTCGGATAATGCTATCCTTTATCATCAACGGCTGGGGTGGCACTATCAATTCTATCTCTTTGACGAAGTGGCAGCGGGTGTATATGATCTGCGCTGGTATCCCACAGCGGCCTATCTGGCCGCCAATGCCGCGCAAAGCCCCAACCGCGCGCGGTTGCTGGTGCTGCCCGATTGGGCGCCGCAACCGGATTTGCCATTACACCTGGCGACCCGACGCCTCTCCTTACAACCAATTACTCATGTTGACCATATGACCCTCTACCGCATTGACAATCAACCACAAGCAGGCTGCGATTGGTGCCGCTGCCAGGGGCTGCCTCCCTGGCCCATCTGGCCCCATCTTGACCGACCTGGGGAGTTTTGCCAGCCATGATCCGTCGTCCGTTGCCACCACGACCCGCTTGGGGCGCAGCGTTTGTGCTGGCGCTCTTTGTTGGGCTGCTCTACTATCCGCTGCTCTTTACCAACCGGGTGTTGGCCAGCGGGGATATTTTGCTCTATTTCTATCCCTATCGCGACTATGCCGCGGCTGCGTTACGCAATGGCGAAATTCCGTTGTGGAATCCTTACATTTTTATGGGCGCGCCTTTCCTGGCCAATCCACAGGCGGCGGTTCTCTATCCGCTGCACTGGCCGTTGATCTGGCTGCCCGTTACTCAACAAATTTATTGGAGCGCGGCCATCCACACCTGGCTGCTCGGTTTTGGTCTCTATCTGCTGTTGCGCCGCTTCCAATTGACCGCATGGGGCAGTCTGGCCGGCGGTCTTGTCCTGGCCGGCTGCGGTTTCTATGGCGGTCTACTGGGGCACATCAACCAGATGAATGCGGCGGCCTGGTTGCCGTGGGCATTGCTCATTTTGGGCATTGGGGCGTTTGAAACGGAAAATGAAAAACCGAAAACAAAAAACGGAAAAGGAGCCGGCTTCGCCCTGGTGGTAGCGTTGATGCTGTTGGCCGGTCATACGCAGACGGCTTATATTAACCTCTTTGGGGTAGGAGTCTGGTTAGTCTGGTCGGCGGTGATGCAGTTGCCATCCTGGCGCGTCACGAGTGCGACGATCCGTTCGCTTGTTGCAAAGCTATTTTCGCCCCTGCTGGTTTATGGCGTGGGGGCTGTTCTGGGCGGTTTGCTCTGTGCTGCGCAGCTATTACCGACGCTGGAATTAAATGGCTTGGGCTTGCGTGGTGGCGGCTTGAGCTATGGCGAAGCGACCAGCTTTAGTCTGCGCCCGCTGCGCCTACCCTGGACGCTGCTGCCCAGCTATGGCGCCATTGACCTGGGCGCCATCTTCGGCGCCGGTTATACCGAATTTGTCGGCTATGTCGGGCTGCTGGGGCTGCTGTTGGCGTTGATCGGCGCCTGGCGTGGGCGTGGGCCGGCGCGTCACCTGGGACTCTTCTTTGCCGCGCTCGGTCTCTTCCTGGCGCTAGGGCGTTGGAACCCGGTCTACTACCTGCTCTACTGGCTCGTTCCCGGCTTCGATCTCTTCCGCGTCCCCGCCCGCTGGTTAATGCTCTATAGCTTTGGCATGGCAGTACTGGCCGGTGTTGGGATTGATTGGTTCATTGGGCGATTAAGAGATGTAGAGATTAAGAGATTCAGTATGCAATCCCCTGTCACCTTGTCACCCCTTCACCTTGTCACCCTGTCTTCTTGTCTTCTTGTCTTCTTGTCTGTAGACCTCCTCCTTGCTGCGCAAGCGCTGCCCCACCGTCAGACAACAGCGCCCCAAGCCGTTTATGAAACACGTACAGCGCCGGCCCATCTGCTGACCGACCCGGTACGCAACGAAGTGGGCGTCGGCGCAATGGGGCGTTTTCTGGGCATGAGTACGATCACCTATGATCCGGGGGATATGGCGGACTGGCGAAGGATTCTCGCGGAAGGAGAATCCCCTCAACTAGATGCCCGCGCCTTTGAACAATTTATCATCGGCTTGAAGATCCAGGAGTTGATCGTCCCCAATCTGTCGCTCTTCTGGCGGCTGCCGGCGGTCGATGGTTTTGATGGCGGCGTCTTGCCCTTGCAGCGCTATAACCAGTTTCTCACCCTCTTTATCCCGCCCGACCAACTGGTGCCGGATGGACGACTACGCGAACAAATCAAGACCATGCCGGGCGCTGATCTGTTGGGGTTGCTCAATGTACAATATGTAATCACCGACAAGGTGCGCGACCTCTGGTTTGAAGATGTCTTCTATGATCGCCAGATCGGCGCCCGCCTGACGGCTGACCAGTCCACGCTCATGGTCGAAGCGCCACAACCCTTCGCGGCTACCCATATCGACCTGATCGGTTATGTCGAAGGCGATCCAGCGGCATTAGACGATGCCCAACTGCCCGTACTTGCCGTGACCCCGATCACCGACCAGGGAGCAACGACGCCGCTGCTTGTCACGGCCGGCGATCAACCCGGCGCGGCTTTGGCTGATCCGGCATTGGATAGTCCGCGCGCCCAAAGCAGTGGTGCGGTTGTCGCCTTTCAGGATGTCGAGCAAAGTCGGCAAACCTATCGCGTTCGCCTTACCCTGCCGGCGCCGACAACCCCGGCTGCGTTACAGTTGCAACGGCTTGACCAGCCGCTCAATGTTGTCATTCAAGCGATTACTTTGTACGACATTCGCACCAAGATGTTTGTCCCCCTGTTGCCTAGCGACCGTGGACGTTTCCGGCTAGTTCACAGTGGGGATGTCAAGATTTATGAGAACCTGGATGTCCGCCCTCGCGCCTATTTAGTCCATCAAGTCCATTCCGCAACAACCGCAGACGAAGCTTTCGCCTATGTACAGGATGACCACGCCGTGCAAGCAGGTCAGGCCGCAGTGGTGGAAGCTGATTTGACGCTCAACACTCAGCCTACGCCTGACGACACTGCCGAAATTGTGCAATACGGACCGGAAGAAGTGGTCGTGCAAACTCGTAGCAAGGCTGAAGCGTTGTTGGTTCTCAGTGACACCGCTTACCCCGGCTGGCAGGCGACGGTCGATGGTGCGCCGACAACGATCTACACAACCAATTATCTTTTCCGTGGCGTGCGTGTGCCGGCGGGGGAGCATGAAGTGCGCTTTGTCTATGCACCAACTAGTTGGCAACGGGGGCTGATCATCAGCAGCATTGCGCTACTGTGTTGGGTTGGGTTGCTTGGCGCTGCAACGTTGCGCAGGAGCACGCAACGCGCGACGCCATAATTACCCAATCCGTTCGATTGTGACAGACGCTTGTGCTGCGGCAGGTAGAGAGAGCCACAGATCAGCCGCCGTCGCTTGCACAAGCGCTTGTCGTCCGACAAGCGTACCGTTTACAATAAGTTGATATTCTCCTATGCGCAGTCCTTGCACCGTCAGCCGTGTGTTATGTGCATCGCCAGTACGATTTTCCAGCGGCAGATGCAGGCGATCAAAGCCGGCGCTCACAACGATGGGTTGCTCGGCGGCAAAACCGTCCTGTTCCAGCCATAGATGCAACTTGCGTTCGGTCTGGACAATGTGCAGCCGTTGACGCAACCCATCGCGCATCAACACGGCGATGGCATCTTGTGGCGCATCACTGGCTTCAACCAATTCACCACCCAATGCCACGCGGCCAAAGAGCGGATCATCGACGACAATCGTTGCGGCGGCGCGGAGGGCGCCGCTGTACCCCAGTTCAATCTCGCCATCATAATACCAGGCGCCGCGTCCCTGTTCGCGCGGCAGCAGGGTGACGCCGTCGCGCAGCCAGATCGGGCCATATTTCTCCGGGTGGAAGGCCCATCCCGATGCGCCGTCGTTGGCTGCGCCCGGATACCAATAGCCATAGTTACTCGCCGGCGTGCCACTGTTCATATTGGCCCAGGCGCTCAGATAGGAATTGTAGCCCAGCCGCAGATAGGGGAAGGGATCGGCGGCGTAGTAGAGGGCGTAGTCGAGCAGCGCCCAACCGCCCATCTGGGCCATATAGCTGAGTAAATACATGGAGGAGCCACACCCGCGGATGTCACTACCCAGGAGATAATACGCCGTCTCGATCCAGCCGCGACAGGCGATGTTGGCGGCGATCTGTTTGTGCATAAACTCGACAAAGTCGGTCGGGCTGGTCTGTGGGTGAGAATACCAGCACTGCTTGGCCTTGTCATACCATAAATTTTCGTCGGGTTGCATCGGGTGCGCCAGGCCATATTTGGCAATGGCATGGGTCGATTCAAAGGCGGTTGAGTCAAACGAATATTCGGATTGGAAGGGATAAGGGTGGTCGTAGGCGAAATATTTGACCTTCTTTTCCCATTCATGCCGCAGTTGATCAGCCTGCGCCAGGCGGCCTTCGGCGGCGAGTGCGTTGATCAAGTCGGGAATGAGCAGTTCGTTGTAGCAACCCTCCTTGTAAGAGCGATCCGGGTGCCAGATGGCGCCGTCTTTTTCAATATAATCGATGCTGTAGGGGACAAGAAAGTAGGCCATTGCCGTGCCGTAGGCGCGTTCCAGATAGCCGGCGGCATCCAAATAGCGGGTGGCGCCGGAGTGGCGTTTGGCGATTTGGTACAGGTGAAAATAGATCATCATGATGTGGGGATAGTCATAGCTGCGCCAGAGTTTCTGTTGCCCCTGCCCGCCGGAGTCGAGACCCTGGGCGCTGTGGCGGTTTTCATACCAGTTCGGCACGCCATAGATGCCATAGGGATAGGGTTCTTCCTCATCCGTGCGTTGGAGCTTGCCCCAGACAAAGTGTTCGGCATAATATTCGACCGCCGCGATCTCAGCCGCCACGGGATAGGCGAGATTTTTGGCGGCGATAAAACCGGCTTTGGGCAGCGCCGTGTCATCACAGGCCAGCACATAGCCCCACCAGCCGATAAAGTTATCGTGGTTGTCGGGGCCGCGCAACTCCGCCGTCCGCATATCCCACTGCGAAAAGAGGCCATTGTACCACTTGTCGGGGTCGCGATGTTGCTGGTGGTTGACGAGAAAAGCGGTGCGCTTTTTAATGAGAGTCTCCACCGGCTCGGTGACAAAAAATTCGAGCGGAAAGGTGTAGCCGTCGCCATAATGGAGGGTCAAGCGGTTCTCACCCAGCCGGGTAAAGTGGAGGCGATAGCGGTGTGTATCACCGCCTGGTTCGCCCAAAGGTTCGATGGTGGTCTGCGCTGGAAATTCGGCAACGATGGCATGGATCGGGTTCTTGGTGCGGATAGCGATCTGCGCGGTGAGATCGGTCGGCAGCGTCATGCCGGGGATCACCTGGACATCGAACAGGCCCGCTTGATAGAGGCGTTCGCGCACGCCCTGGTAATCAGCGGCCCACTGGAAGTTGAAGCCATAGGTGACGCGCTCGCCTGGCGCCAGGGTGCGGCTGGTGTGGGGTTGTCGCCAGTCGCCACGGGTTTCGCCAGCCCCTTTGACGGCGGAATGAATATAAACAATGTACGGCCCCTCCCAGCTTGGATGTTGACACATTTCCGGCACTTCGTAATATTCCAGGTGCGTGCCGGGCTGTGGCGTCATCACCAGATACGGCGGGACGCCGTTGACGCGCATCCAGTAGAGAAAGGAACCATGCCCGGCCAGCAAGCCATGTTTGATCAAGCGCTGGGTAAAGGTGGTGACCGCATCCCAAATGTACTGGGTGTTAAAGAGCAGCGGCAAGGCTAAATCGCCCACCTCGATGGCTTGTTCCAGGGGGTTATGCAATTGCAGTTGCCACGCAAGCACATCGGCGCGACAGCTAAATTCAACTGTCAAATGCAGGTCGGCGAAGTCATAGGTACAGGTAAGCGCTTTGCCCTGCTCGTCCTCAGACATGGTCGTCTGCTGCTGTAAGCCAGCCGCAGCGGTGGTAACTTCCTGCCACGCACCCTGGTCAACGCGATAGCGCACCGTCACTGCGCCCAGCATCGCACCCTGACGGATGTAATCGGTATCATAGCTGTCGTTCTGCCGTTTTAGGCTGGTGATCCCACCGCTGACCGGGTCGAAGATCAAATTGAACTCGTTAGCTTGCATAGGTTTTTCTTTTCTAGCCTTTAATACCTGTGGTGACAATGCCTTGAATGAAGAAGCGCTGGGCAAAGAAGAAGATCAGCACAATCGGCAATAACATGGCCGTTGACGCCGCCATGAGCAGATCCCAGCGCGTACGGAATTGGGTCTGAAAGGTCGCCAGGCCGAGGGCGACGGTAAATTTTTCTTGCGATTTGGAGAGGTAGAGCAATGGCCCCGTAAAATCGTTCCAGACGCCGATGAAGACAAAGACGGCAATGGTCGCCAGGGCCGGTTTAGCCAGCGGCAACATAATGCGGCTGTAGATGCCAAATTCGTTGCAGCCATCAATGCGCGCGGCGTCGGCCAGATCCGCCGGAATGCTACGGAAAAACTGGCGCAGGAGAAAGATGTTAAAAGCGCCGCCGCCAAAAAAGGCCGGCACCGTCAGCGGCAGAAAGGTATCGACCCATTGCAGACGGGTAAAGATGATAAAGGTCGGCACCAGCAGCACAATCCCCGGCAGCATCATGGTGGCGATGACCACGCCAAACCAGAAGTTGCGCCCAGGAAAGTCAATGCGGGCAAAGCCATAGGCCACCAACGAAGCCGATCCCAGCACCGCCACCTCGTTGATCAGCACCAACAGCAGCGAATTACGCAGGTAGACCAGGAAAGGCCGCGCCGTCCACATCTCCACATAGTTGGAAAACTTGAACGGGTCGGGAATCCACTGGGGCGGATAACGGAAGATCGCCAACTCTTCCTTCACCGAACTGCTGACCAGCCACAAAAACGGCAGCAGCATCACACAGGCGCCACCCACCAGGATCACCCAAATCAGCACGCGCCACCCCCACTCCCCGCGCCGCATGACTTTGACAGCCGCTTGTTTCCCTGCGCCCGGTTGCAGCGCAATCGACTCACTTTGGGTCGTCATTACTCTCCCCTATCACTTCCCAACCCCACCTATCAACCAAACCACCCACAATCAGTAGAGCGCAACGTAGCCGAAATGACAATAGACTGACTCTGGACTACGCGCTTGCCCTTGTAAGGGACTAGATGACTACGGACGACTGATTATCCCCCCACCTCTTCATAATAGACCATCCGCCCGACATAGCGGAAGACCAGCAAGGTCAGCCCCAGCATGATAAAAAAGAGCACCCACGCCAGGACGGAAGCATACCCCATATCCATGTAGCGGATGGCAGTGTTATAGGTGTAGAGGACATAAAAGAGAGTGGCGTTTTGGGGGCCGCCTTTGGTCATCAAATAGCCGGCGGTGAAGACCTGAAAGGAGCCGATGATCCCGATAATCAGGTTGAAGAAAAGCACCGGCGACATCAACGGCAAGGTCACATGGCGCAACTTGGCCCAGCGCCCGGCGCCGTCAATATCCGCCGCTTCGTAGAGCGATTCGGGGATGCCCTGCAGGCCGGCCAGATAGATCACCATGCTGCCACCCAACCCCCAAAGGCTCATCAAAATCAGCGCAGGCAAGGCCCAGGTCGGATCTTGTAGCCAGAGAATTTTCTTAAAGCCAATGGCGCGCAGCAGTGCATTGAGCAGCCCGAACTCAGAGTGCAAGATAAAGAGCCAGAGCATGGCATTCGCCACCGCCGGCACAATCGACGGCAGATAGTAGATGGTGCGGAAGATGGCAATGCCGCGCACTTTGCTGTTCATCAACAAGGCCAGCAGAAAGCTCAACACCAACGAGAGCGGCACCGAGACAACCGTATAGATCGTCGTGACTTTGAGCGACTGCAAAAAGAGCGGGTCGTTGAGCAGCTTGTCAAAGTTATGCAGCCCGACAAAGATTGGGCGGCGAATCATATTCCAGTCATAAAAGACCAGCCACGCCGCCGTCAGCGCCGGGAGGATAAACCAAAAGCAAAAGCCCAGGATAAAGGGACTGATAAAAAGATACCCCGTAATCGCCCGCTGTTGACGCATCGTGCGCGCCCGCAACGGGTTGAAGCGGTTGGTTGCTGCTGCCATCGTTCCCCCGTTTCTGACAGGAAAACAGGGTGACTCCGGTGACTTCGACAAGCTCAGTCACCGGAGTCACCCTGTTTATCACCCGCCGCGTGCGGCTTCTTCTTCCATCACCTTGTTGGCGTCGGGGATGACCTTCATTGCTTCTTCGGCGGTCTGCTCACCGTTGAAGATGGCGGTCAGCGCCGGGTTGACAATGGTGTCCTGCGCTTTGATATAGCCGGTGGGCATAGTCAGGAAATGACCATATTTCGGCACATATTTGGTCACAATATCGACGTAACCCGCCGGATGCACCGGCTCGGTACACCATTCGGCGACGGCTTCCGGCGTCGTCAGGGCGGTTTGGCTGGGCAGCCACAGCCCCTGTTCACAGTAGCGCTGCTGATACCAGGGCGAGGAGAGGAAGCGCACCAGTTGCCAGGCTTCCTCGGTATGTTTGGCGCCATTGACAATGGTGACAATATGCGCCTGCAAGTCGGTGGCCGGGCGTTTCATCTTGGGCAAGACGGCGGTGCCAAGTTTGCCTTCAATCTTGTAGAGCCAACTGAGCGCCCAGGAGCCATCGACGTGCATGGCGACCTTCTTGGTTTCCAGCAACTGGACATCGCTCATGCCCAGCCCTTCCATCTGCGCGGCTTGGGGCATGACCTGATGGACAAAGCGCAGATCGGCAATGCGTTGCAAGGCTTGGGTCGCCTCCGGTGAATCGAGCGCTAATTTGCCTTCACTGTTGATCCATGTCCCTTCATTGGACTGGATGGCGGCGTGGAGCGGGATCCACCAGGTGGGCCAGTTGACGCCCCAAACATCAACATTTTCCGGGTCAAAACCATCCTCACCGGGGTGCTTGCCGTTGACATCGGTCGTCATCTGTTTGGCAACCTCGACAAATTTGTCCCACTCCCACGCTTGTTCGGGGTCGTTGCTCGGCGGTTCAATGCCGGCGGCCTCAAAGACCTCGGCATTAAAGTACATGTGCGGCGCCACCCAACAGGAACCGATGCCATACCAGCGGCCATCAACGGCGCAGCGGTCGGTCTCTTGCGGTTGGAGCCAATAATCGGGCTTGGAGAGGAGCGAATCCGCCTCGATCAGGTCGGTAATATCGACCAAGACCTTATCCTTGACAAAGGTGCGGTAAAGATTGCTCTCGACACGAGCGGCATCCGGCGGGGTGCCGGCCGCGATTAAGGTCAACAGTTGCACCCCTTCTTGCTGCTGCACCTGCTTCCAATCCAGGCCGGGATTCTCCTCGCGGAATTTGGCCTGTTCATCCGGGTAGTTGTCGGGATTGCCGGGATCGCCCAGAAACTCAATGACAATGGTCTCGGCCGCCGGCGCCGCACCGCCACCGCCGGCCGGGGCTACCCCAGGCGCCGCGCAAGCCACCAACGCCACGCTGCCGGCCATCCCGGCGCTCAAGCGCAAAAACTGCCGACGTGTAAGGCTGAAGTTCGGTTTCTCCTGCATGGATTTTCTCCTTATGAAATTGTTTACGAGAAATTGTTTTGCGAGAAATTGATTGGAGAGCACAGGATACGCGGCGACCAGGTCGCGCAAACCTACGCTTCTCCTGTGGCGCACCACACCATTGACGAACAACGCACTTGTGTCCCATCTTCATTTCCGCACCCGGTTGTGCAGGATGGGCGACAAGTTGACCAACAGTTTTGCGATTTAGATCTGATTTGATGATTATGCTGGAAATGAGATGGTTTGATGGTAGCACAAGCGGACGCTTTTGGCAACCAGGAATTCCAAATGAGAACGCGGATTGAGCAGATACAGCGGATTTCACCGGATCAATTCAGGTGAAAAATCTGCGCTAATCCACCGGGAACCTGCTTTACCCTGAGTTAATACGCCCGTGCGGTTGTCGTTTGCGCCACCACACCCCAACATAATACAACCCGAGTAGAAGCAGCACGCCCTGCGTCACATTCAACGTCGCCAACTTGGCTTGTTTACAGAGCAGCACTAGCGTGGCGAGCCAATGCGCGGTGGGCGCCAGGTAGATGAGTGCGGCGCTGGTCAGATTTTCCGCCCAATCAAAAAAGGTGGGCAGCAGAAGAAGCAAAAAGCCCCGGCGCTCAACCACGCGTTGATAAAAAACCGGCAAGGTATGGCGGACAAAGAACGCCGCTGCCCCTGCCACCCATAATCCTGCACAGAGGGGAAAGAGGTAGTCGATGAGCGTAAAGAGTAGATAGAGGCGGCGCGACTGATCGGTGTAGGTCGGCAACTGGGCGAAGATGGCTGTCAGAGTTAACCCATTTTGCAAGTCAAAGGGTTCAGCGCCTTGCGTGACGGCGGCAAAGCGTTCCCCCACCTGCAACAGGGCGAACAACGTCAGCGCAAAACCCAGCAGCGCGCCCAGAAAAAGCCAGCCATTCTGGGAACAACGCAGGATGAGTTGATGGAGCCGCTTCATGCCGCCTCGCTTCGTTCCGCCGGATGTTTGACTTCCCAGGGCGCCACCCCTTCCGGGCGCAGATCTGGCATAGTGAGGGCAAAACCGGCCCGCGGCAAATTGCGCGCCGCCGCGCTGCCCATATTGCCCAGGCCGATGAAACCGATTTTGGTCATAAAGGGTCCTCTTTGGTGATGATTTGAAGAAGAAGAGAAAGGAATTATATCATGTTGTCATGGCGGGCAAATAATATTTTGACTTCGGTGTGACTGTTTTAGGCTGATGGTTGATTAGGCGATTGGCAGTTGAACAATCGATGGGAAAGTGCAAACACTACTTGGCGGATTGTCGAGAAAATGGTAAAGTAGGTAAGAGTTACAGCATCCATAAAAGGAGGTATCGACACCGGTAGGAACAATAACCTAGCCAAGTTAGCGTCGCCGTTGCCCGTAGCCAACCACACCCGCCAATCCCACCATCAACCCCAAAAACGACACCGCGTACGCACCAAAGCTCAACAAAAAGCCGGCCTCGATCACTCGCAACACCATTGCAAAGATGACGAGAAAACTGACCAGCAGCATGAAAAAGCCCAAGACAATCAATCCCAGTGGTGATAATAGTTGCATACACCCTATCTACCTGTCTACCTATCTACCTATACAACCAACAAGCCGTTGCATGACCCGGCGACGGTTCAAAATCGGGCGGCTCATCCACTTCACAGAGGGTAGCAATGGCGTGTGGACAGCGCGGATGAAAACGACACCCCGGCGGCGGTTTGACCAGGCTGGGCGGTTCACCCGGCGGCACTTCGCGATAGGTGGCGGCGTTCGCCGCGTCCGGGTCGGGGATGGCGGTCAGGAGCGCGCTGGTGTAGGGGTGGAGCGGGTTGCGCAACAGGTCGTTGATCGCCGCCTTCTCGACCAGTTTGCCGGCGTACATGACAAAGATGCGCTCAGAAAAGTAGCGCACGGTCGAAAGATCATGGGTAATATAGATGACGGCCAGGTTGTGTTCCTGTTGCAACCGTTGCAGCAGCCGTAAAATCTCCACCCGCACCGAGGCGTCGAGCATGGAGACCGGCTCATCGGCCACAATCAGTTTGGGGCGCAACAACATGGCGCGCGCCACCACCACGCGCTGTAACTGACCGCCGCTTAACATGTGCGGAAACTTACTCAGAAAATCGGCGACCGGCGTCAAGCGCACTTCGGTCATCACCTCTTCAATGCGGACGGCGCGTTCGTGGCGGCTCTTCATGCCGTGGATGATCAGCGGCTCTTCCAGGATGCGCTGAATGGTCATAAAGGGAGGCAGCGCGCCAAAGGGGTCTTGCTGCACATAGCCCACCTGTGAGCGATACCATTGCAGCTTGCGCGGGGTAAAGTCGCTGACGACTTCGCCTTCAAAGCGAATTTCGCCCTTGATCGGCTTGTGCAGCCCTAGAATGGTCTTCATCAGGCTGGACTTGCCGCAGCCACTCTCGCCCACAATGGCGACCGCTTCACCGCGGCGCAGGTCAAAGTTGACATTGTCCACGGCCCGGACATAGCCGGCGCGCCCAAAGCCCCACCGTCGCAACTCAAACCAGGTGTGCAAGTTGCGCACCGAGAGCAGCACATTCCCTGATTCGTTCATCTCTGCCAAAGGATCACCCACCCGCCAAACCATCTGTTGTATATCAACCGGCATAAATTCAGTACCCTCAAGATAACCATTATACGCCACAGTGTGATGCGTGATGCGTGTTGCGTATTGCGTGAATCGTTCAGCTACTTCTTTGGTTTGGCCTAGAAGCAAGGTATGAACTGTGTCTTGGGGCGATGAGAAGACTAAAGTTACAGTTCACGCAACACGCAACACGCATCACGTATGCAACCAACACTTTACCTGCCGCCCATCCGCCTGCTGCACCATTGGCGGCTCTTCGCTGCACCGGGCAAAGCGGGCCGGACAGCGCGCCGCAAAGCGACACCCCGTTGGCAGCGCCAGTAGACTGGGGGGCGTGCCGGCGATAAAGTCCGGCTCTTTCTCTTCGCGCAGTTTGGGGACGCTGTCCATTAACTTTTGCGAATAGGGGTGGAGGGGGGCGCGAAAGAAACGATCGGCGTCGCTCAACTCGACAAGCTGCCCGGCATACATCACCGCCACCCGGTCGGCCAATTCACTAGAAGTGCCGACATCGTGGGTGATCAGGATAAAGCTGGTCTCTTGCTCCTGCTTGATGCGCTTGAGGACATTCATAATATTGGCCTGTGTCAAGACATCGAGCGCCGAGGTCGGTTCATCGAGCAGCACCAGATCCGGTTTTGTCACCAGCGCCATTGCAATCGCCACGCGCTGGCGCATCCCGCCGCTCAATTCAAAGGCATAGCGATTGGCAAAGTCAACCGGGACGCCGACATGACGCAACGCTTCCTGGGCACGCAACAGCGCATCGTTCTTCTTCATGGCAAAATGGGCAACCAACGGTTCCGCCACCTGATCGCCCACCCGCAAAACCGGGTTGAGCGCGTTCATCGCCGCTTGCGGCACCATCGACATCTTGACCCAGCGCACCTCGTTGCGGAAATTATCCTCACTCAGGGTCATGACATCCGTGCCGTTGATATGAACCTGGCCACTATAGGTCTGCACATTGCGTGGCAACAGGCGCAAAATGGCGCGCGACAACGAAGTCTTCCCGCTGCCCGACTCACCCAGAAAGACCAGCGCCTCATTGCGGCGCATGTCAAAACTCACACCGTCAACGGCCTTCACCACACCTTTGGCGGTGCGGAAGTGGAGGCGGAGATCGTGGATACGAAGTAACGAATGGTTATTGGTCATAGTATCAATTACAAACCCCGCAACCGCGGGTTAAAAATCCGATCCATCGCAAAGCCGACCATGGCAAAGCCCAAGCCAGTGATCATGAGTAACACCGCCGGTTCAAGCATCCAATAGTAATAGCCCTGGTAGAGCGCACCGTTGCTACGTGCTTCGCTGAGGATTTTGCCCCAGGTCGGCAGCACCGGGTCGCCTAGTTCCAACAGCGACAGGGTCGCTTCGAGAAAGACAAACGACGGGATCAAGACCACAAATTGCGGGATTAGAATCGGGATAATGCGCGGGATCATGTAGAGAAAGATGATCCGGAAGTTACCCGCGCCATACGCCTTGGCCGCCTCAATATACGAAGACTCTTTCACCTGAAGAAAGAGGGCGCGATGGCTCTTGATCGCGCCGCCAAAGATGCTCAAGAGGATGACAGAACCCAACATGATCCAGATGCTGCGCGAATAGAAGGTGCCGATCATGATCAACACCGGCAGCACCGGCAAGATCAAGTTCACCTCCGTCACGCGTTGGATGCCGGCGTCGATCCAGCCGCCAAACCAGACGCCAATCGCCGCAATCACCAAACTGGTGACCGTAATGCCGACCGCAGCCAACAAGCCAAAGCTCAGGGCAATCGGCGTCCCCCAGAGCAACGCCACCATGAGATCACGCCGCCGGTGATCGGTGCCGGCCAGCCCATCCACTTGGCCATAGAGGATAAACTTGCCATCCAGGGTCGCCTCTTTCTCAAAGAGCAAACCCGCCGCCTGTAATTGATAGCGCCCTTTGAGTGGCTTCGGTGTGGTTGCCGCCGGGTCGCCAAAGAGAGCTTCCAGCGCCGGCTGCCCGCGCAAGCGCCGTTGGAGCCGTTCATCTTGGGTGATGTAGTAGGTTTCGCTGCCGCCCACCGTAAAATCACTAAGCCGGATCTCGCGGTTGTCGGGCGTCACCCAGGTCAGTTCAACGTGCGGGCGTTTTTCCTTGAATGCAGCCGTAAAAAAGACCGCCAGATCCTGCGGAAAGGCATCGTATGGGTAGTCAAAGGCAAAGGTGAGTGTTGTATCGATCATCCCCTCTGCGATCGGCGCAGTCTCCTTGGGGACGACACCAGTCTGGCTATCCAGCACAATCGTTTCCGGTAGTTTTTCGCGCCGGAAGAAATTCACCCAGCGCGGTTGGGCATTGCGCGGATGTTCGATCCAGACGCTCTCGCCGCCACGCCAAAGGCGCACCGCTTCGTCATAGGGCAAGGCAGTGACGGCATAAACTGCCAGCGCCAGTAGGCCCGCAATGATGATGCTCCCCAACAAAGCAGATGGATAGCGCGCAATTTCGCGCAAAGCATTGGTCGCGCTGCTCATGTGCCGCTCCCTCCCACGCCGACCTTGACTCGTGGATCGAGCAGGGCGTAGACAATATCCAGCAAAAAGACGGTAAGCGCCAGTAAGTAAGCGTAGATCACCACCGACCCCACAATCACCGGCGTGTCAATGCGATTCGAGGCTTGGAAGAGCAGTTGTCCCAGGCCAGGCCAGTTAAAGACCGCTTCCAACACCACCGCCCCCGTCCACAAGTTGATCACTGTCAGCGCCAACCCGGTCACAATGGTGGGCAAGGTGGGGCGCAGAATGTAGCGGCGCTCCACCGTCCGTGGCGACAGCCCTTTGGCATGGGCCATCTCGACATAATCCTCACTCGAATAGATGAGGAAAAAGGTGCGCGAGGAGTAGATCGACAGAAAGATCGCACTGAGGACAATCGACGACACCGGCAAAATCAGGTGCTTAAGAACGCTCAACGCGTAGTGCAGCGTATCAGCCGGCGGCGGCGCAGCCACCATGCTGCCAAAGGGCAAGAGACCCCAAAAGGCGGCAAAAAAAAGAATCAAAAAGAGACCATAAAACCAGGAAGGCGCGGCTGATAAGGGGGCCAGCACCACCACCAGCCGGTCGAACCAACTGCCGTAGTGGCGCGAGAGCGCCAGCGCAATAAAGAGCGAGGTGAAAAAGAGCAACAGTTGCGCCGTGGCAAAGAGCAGCAAGGTGGGGGCCAACCGTTCCAACAGAATTAGCCGCACTTGGCGCGAGCCGCTGTCGCTGATCGTATTTTGGGCGCGCCCCAGGTTCAGGGTCAACGCATCGGTCAGGTAGCGGAAGCTCCGCAGCAGAAACGGCTGATCCAGCCCCAAACGTTTTTCTTGCAATGCAATCAGCTCATCAATCGCCCCTTGCTTCTGCGCCGATGTCATCTTCTGAAAGCGGGGGTCCAGACCCACTTGAATCGAAATCTGCTCGCGAATCACCCCTTTGGCGATCTCATCGACATAACCGCCCATGTTGGCAATCAGAATCGTCAAATAGACGCCCACCACCACCGTGGCAAAGAGCGCCGCCAATTTCACCACTGTATACTGCACCACCCGCCGCAACGCACTCGGCGCGCCCCGGCGTGGGCCAACTTCTATCCCTGGTTGTAAGGGCAAGGCGCTTTCGGTCATCGCATATACTCCATTACAGTCAAGTGAGACAGTAAGACAGTGAATCAGTAAGACAGTGCGTCAGTGACTGGCATACTGTCCTACTGATTTACTGTCTCACTGTCCTACTAACTCAAGGTACAGTCACAAACTCCACCGACGCAAAGGTCGGGATACTGACGGCGGTGGGGACGACGGCGATTTCGAGCCGGTTGGCGCCGGCTTCGAGTTTGGCCGTGTCCTCAGCACTGAGGGTGACTTGCCAGAGGCCGTCTTCGACGGCGGTGGCGGCGCCGCTCTGCACCAGTTCGCCACGGGCGTCAAAGACCAGATATTTGGCCTCGCTGATGCCGTCGATGCTGTAGGGGGCATCCTTGAAGGAGACCAGAATATCAAAGGTTGCTTCGTCACCGATGGTCACGCGGCCGCCGCCATCAATTTCAACGGTGGCGATCTGTGGTTCGGTAAAGCGCATCCACTTGTCGGCAGCGTCGGGGTAATCGGGGTTGCGCAGCAGTTGCACGTTGCCTTCGACCGGGAAAGCGGCGGCCAGGTAAAATTCACCGGTGCCAAGCCAGAAGTGGCCGCGGTCGGCATACCATTTTTTCAGGTTGCTCCAGCGCGCTTGGGCTTCTTCGGCGGTGATGTACTCGCCCAAGGTCGGCGCGTAGGGGATATAGCTCTCAGCGCTGGCCTGGGTCAGGTATTTGTTGAGAATTTCCAAGCTAGGACCGGCGATATAGTTCATCCACTCGACCTTGAGCGCATCGGCTTTGTCCGGCGAGAAGGCCAATTCCTTGTTAGCCTCGGCCAACATGCCAATGCCCAGGTTGTGCCAAGCGCCGGGGCCACGCAAATAGGCTGGGAAGAGACCTACGACATTCTGTTCGGCATCCAGGGTATAAGTGTCGCTGTAAGTCTCCACCACCAGCGGGTTGGTCTGCACAATGCGCACGCCGCGGAATGATTCTTTGAAGGCTTCCAGCGCCGGCGCTTGAGCCTCATCATAGATGGCGCTGCCTTCCATGCCCCGATCAAAGGCAAGGATCAGCGTCAGCACCATATCGGCCAGGGAAAGATTGCTGCCGTCGTGCCACTTCAGGTCATAGAGATCCGCCGGGTAGTAGACCACCACCTTGCTGTTGGCGGTGATGCCTTCCGGGTGCTTTTCGCCAACGGTGATAAACTTTTGCGCAGCCGGATCCCAGTCGATCCAGGCGTCAGCCGGCACTTCGTTGGTTGGCACAAATTGCAGATCAAGCCAGTCATGCGTCTTGACCACCGGCAAGCCTTCTTTGACAAAGGCTTCGGCGCGTTCAATGCGTTGCGGCCAGGCCAGCCCGGTGAAGGGGTCGGGCAGGGTGTCAAAGTCGCCGGTCGCCCGTGTCATCATCTGGTCGTAGACCCAGTTGGTGCCGTCGAGCGGGTTCCACGGTTCGGGCAGAATGCTGAGTGTGCCGACGGTGATCTTGCCGTCGGCCCCGTCCCCGCCTTCGCGAAGGGTGTGGGGCCAGAGGAACGAGCCGCTAATACCACCGGCCAGATCCGCCGCCACCGACATGTTGTTGCGATAGGGCGAAATGCTCTGGCGATCCACCAACCAGACCCGCGGCGATTCTTGCAACGCCAGTTCGAGCGCACGGGTAAAGAGTTCGCGCCGCTCGTCTAATGTCTGGAAATCCCGGCGGGCCAGCCGATCCGAAATGGTGTCAAACTCCTCTGATGGCGTATATGCCTGCCAGAGCGGGAAGGTCGGCCCGCGTGGGGTGTAGTAGAAGTCAAAGTTGGGCGCTTGGTCGCGCAGAATCGCGCCGGTGACCCAGCCGCCGGTGTAGATGTGGAACAGCCCTTCTTGCGGGTCGGTGCGCGTCCAGATGGGGGAAGCTTCGGCGGCGGCGCGATAGTCGCGTTTGACGGCAAAGCCAATGTCTTCGAGCAGATTGGAGACATAGTCGCCAATGTCTTTGCGCTCATCTTCGGTGCGGATCAGGACAATCAACTCAACCGGCTCGCCGTTATACTGCCACTGACCGTCCACCTGCTCCGCGCCCAGCTTTTCCATCTCTTCGGTGATAATGGCGGTGGCCTTTTCCGGGTCATGGGCGTAGGTCGCTTCCAGGCGGCGCACCACATCGACCAGCCGCGCATAATCCGGGAAGGAGGCGGTGATGGGGAAGAATTTGGGGAGCGCCAGACCGCCATGAATTTCCTGAACAATATAGTCGCGATCAACCAGCCAGTTCATCGCTTCGCGAATGCGCGGCACGGCAAAGGGATTCAATTTGCCCGTGCCTTCAAAGATCGGCCCAGCCACATTAAAGGTCAATTCCGAGGTCGAGCCAAAGGATTGGGCGTAGCTTAGATCGGACGATTGAGAAACCGTTTGGTAAATTTCGGGATCGGTGACAGCAAAGGCATAGACATCCAGTTCGCCCACGCCTAAGCGGGTCACCGCGGCGGCGGCGGATGGTTCTTCGACGGCGATCACTTCATTGACTAGCCCGCCGGCAGCGGCAGCGCCGGTCTCAGCCGCCGGGGCCGCTTCCGCGGCGGCTGAGACCGGCGTTGGTTCTTCCGCCGCCGGCGCAACATCACTTGGTGTCGCACAAGCAGCTAATAATAAACTCACGATCAGCAGCAAACTCAAAAGGGGCGCCCCCAGCCTTGGGCGCGCAGCGTGCCGTTTTGCGTTCATGCGCTATACCTCCAATTTTCAATGGATTTCGACAACCCACGCAAGACGAATATGATGTTGAGTAACAACTGATCAGAAGTTATGAATATAGGCAAATGGGTTACAGTCGCGCAGTCGTGCGGTCGCGTAGTCGGGTAGTCGGGTAGTCTACGGTCGATCTAGGCGATGCCTGCTGGATGGCGGTCTACTTGGCATAGAGCAGCAGGTGGGTTGGTCAAGCGGCGGTTTCTTGTTTAGTTTCACAAAAAACGGTACAATGGTAGCGTAACCATTGGAAGGATTGCGGCTTGCTCATGACTTGTTGATCTTTGACTGTTGCTTGTTGACTATTGATAGGGACGAACTATGCAATATCCATTAGAAGAAAAGATTGGCCGCCCCGATCTGCTGGTGGGGCGGGAAAAGGAATTTGCCAATTTCAACAAATGGATCAGCCGAATTCCAGAGAAGCTGTCTAAATCGCGTGTGATTCTGGCGCGACGGAAGAGCGGCAAGACGACCTTTGTCCAGCGCATTTTCAATCAACTGTGGAGTGCGTATGGACAGGTCATTCCGTTTTACTTTGTTTTTGAGGAAAAAAATATTTGGCAGCCCAACCTGGCGGTCAACTATTTTCGCGCCTTCGCCTCGCAATATATCGCCTTTTTTGAACGGGACGTTGAATTGGTCAGTAAGCCCCTTTCGCTCGAACAGATTCGCACCTACGGGGAAACCAAGGGTATTCAGGCTTTAGTCGATGATGTTGATAGTTTGAAGCAGGATGAAGCTCACGGGCGGCATGATCTCATGTGGATCACCGCCTGCAACGCACCGCATAGCTACGCCTCGATCTTTAACCAACGGGTGTTGGTGATTCTGGATGAGTTTCAGAACTGCGCCGTTCACGTCTACCCCGATCCCAACTTCCAAACCAAACCGATTGACAGTATGCCGGGCAGCTATCATTCGTTGTCCGAATCCAAGGTCGCGCCGATGTTGGTCACTGGTTCGTACCCTGCCTGGCTCAAAAAAATTATGAGTGAGTATCTGGAAGCTGGACGCCTTTCCGATATCCATTTCTCCCCCTATCTCACCCCTAAAGAGGGATTGCAGGCGGTTTACAAATACGCCGAGGTCTACGAGGAACCGATCACAAATCAAACGGCCCAACAGATCAACGAACTCTGCATGGCCGATCCCTTCTTTATCTCCTGCGTTGTCCAGAGCGAGTTTCCTGATCGAGATTTGACCACAGCCGAAGGGGTGATTGAAACCGTCAATTATGAAATCACCTACCGCAAATCAGAGATGATGCGCACCTGGGAGGAATATATTCCGTTGGCGTTGAAACGCGTCAACGATCAACACGCAAAAAGTATCCTCTTACACCTGAGTAAACATGCCGACCGTGAATGGACGCCCCGGCAAGTCAAAGAGGCGTTGTCGCTTGATCTGAGCGAGTCTGAAATTCATGAGAAGCTCTTTCAACTGGCCGACTCGGATCTGATTGAGGAAGGTACGTCCAATATTGATTTTCACGGGTTGAAGGATGGCACGCTCAATTTGATTCTGCGCAGCCGTTTCGAGAAAGAGATCAACAACTTTGCCCCCGATCTAAAACAGGAATTTCAGCAGACCATCAAAGCGCTACGCAGCGACAAGCGTCGACTCCAGGGCCATGTTAACCATTTGGAAGGCCAGTTAGCCGAACATCTGCTGGCGATTGAGTTTCGGAGCCGCAAACGTTTCTCGCTTACTGACTATTTCAGCAGTATGCCCGACAACCGCAAATTGACCATGCTGGATGTCCAAGAACGGGTAACGATCCAGCGCGCCGACGGACAACCTGATGAGATCGACATCATCGCCAAAACCAAAGAAGGCATTGTCGTCATGGTAGAGGTGCGCAAACGGCAGGAGAAGACCGATGTCGAAACCGTGGCCGAGTTGCGGGGCAATGCCGATAGTTATGCCAAGCAACAAGGCGTGGTGGTCTGGCCGGCCTTTCTGTCACTCGGTGGGTTTACCGAGGCAGCGAAGGCGTTTTGCGCTACCCACGGCATTGGTAGCGCTGAGCAGATGGTTTATATCGATCCGGAGTTGATGAAAGATGTGGAAGGGCAAGTATAGGTTTACAGTAAATTTACACTTGGACAAAAATGTTCTACAAATCTAATTTTACGTAATCTAAAATAATAAAGAAATTGTCAACTCACTCGGTCAAAGAGTTCAAATTCTATCCTATAAGGAAGGATATAAAGCTCACGAGAAAGCCATCCGAAATGCTAAATCAGAAATATTGCTTTTGAGCAATTATGTATTTGATTGGGAAAATGGAGGCCAGCTCGTGATCCAAGTAGAATGCAAAGCATAGAACGCAAAGCTGTCTTTAATGCATTTAATACAAAACTTCGTCAAGCGAAAAGTAAGAGTATTAAATTTGTGAGGATAGTGGAGATACCACCAAGACATCGTTTAGAAAAGGTGTTTGCGCATGATCGAATATACCAAGAACACTGCGAGCTATTAGTGGCAATTAGTCAAACAGACCCCGAAGTTGCAAGTCTACGTGTTTCTGAAGTTGTTTTTCAAAATACCTTCGTTATAATAGACAGAATAATAGACAGATATCATCTGTATATGGAGTTCAACGTCTATAAGGACGGTAGCAATCAAGCATTTACGCCATTTGTGATAATAATAGAAGACCCATATTCTGAAGTATTAGGAGATTTCCCTCAGCTTGGCGATCAGGGTACGTTCTACCCTCATACAAAAGTTGACCACGCTATCATCGCATCGTTAGTGTTATGATATGCGCTCACACGCTCCAAGAGTTTGCTTTTGGCTGAGTTCTTGTAGGGCAATGCTTCTAACAAGAGCTGACCCGTCAGCGCTTCAAACTGTGAATCTTTATGCACCAAAATGGCTGCTTCCCGCATGGCACAGGCCGCGATAATGGTATCGGCCAAGGAAAGATGATACTGAGCAAGGTCAGCAACGCTGCGGTATCGAGGACGACGGCACTGGCCACCCGTGGCAACAACATAACAACGGATGGTGGTGGCAACGGATGTCGCTGTCGAGGTGCCGCTTTCTTTCGGGTCAATCAATCCGTTCCCGCCTCGGGAGCCCACTGGGTGCCGCTGTAGTGTTGGTTGCCTCTTCCCCTCTCCGTTTGTCGAGTTTATGGGGCCGACATGATTGACGCCCAAAGCAGAACATGATAAAGTTAGGCCATGACGAAGTCACGTGTACCAGCAAAGAAGCGCCGCAAGCCGCGTAGCCCTCTCGATCCGGTTTTCAAACAGGTTTTGACCGATGAGTTTGCCGAGTACGGAGCGACCTTGCAAACGGAAGTCGAAATAGGACGCTTCCAGACGAAAAGCCTTAGCGTGTTTTGGCCGACCAAAATCCAACAAACCGCCGATTGACAAACCCTCACGCCTTCCTTACGATCACTCCAACGTAACCAACCATCATCGCAACGTTTGGAGTGTTCCCCATGCAATCGCTAGCTCGTTTTGTGACCAGGGCGCTACTGCTCTGTTGTTTTGCTTTGTCCACTGGCGTCTTCGCTGTCAGCGCCCAAAGTGGTGTACCACCCATTCGCATCAGCCAAATTTACGGGGGCGGCGGCAATAGTGACGCCACGCTGCATTCTGACTTTATCGAACTCTTCAACGTCGGCCCGGAGGCGGTCAATCTCAACGGTTGGTCGGTGCAATATGCGGCTAAAGAAGGCACGGACTGGATTGTCACGCCGCTAGGTGATGTCACCATTGCCGGCTATGGCTATCTGCTCATCCGACAAGCCGCTGGTGAAGGGGGAAGCGATGCCGGTACAGCGCTAGAACTGCCCGACGTTAGCGGCGAGACCAGCATGAGCGCCAGCGCCGGTAAAGTGGCGCTGGTAGCCGGTACAACGGCGATTACCGGCTTGTTTGACGGTACAGTAGTTGATTTTGTCGGCTACGGCGATGCCAACGAGGCCGAGACTGCGCCCGCCGACAAGCTCACCAACACCAAGGCTGCCTTGCGGTTGAACGGCGGCTGTGTTGACACCAACGACAATGCCCTCAACTTTGAACGCTTGCCACCCGCCCCACGCAACAGCAGCGCACCACCCTACCCCTGCCCTGAATTGCCGGTCGAGATCCCCATCGAAGCGCCAACCGAGGAGCCAACCGTCCTGATCACCCCGGAAATGACAGCGACAATCACCGAAACGCTCACCGCCACACCAACGGAGACCGCCACAGCCGACGTGCCGTTGGTCGAACAACCGCCGCTCAGCGCGTCGCCAACCGTCACGGTGAGCGGGATTTTTATGGTAACACCAACCGATACGCCGATAATCGAGGAAGCGACCCCAACACCGACAGCAACACTATTGGTCGTGGAACCCACGCTACCGGAATCAACACCAACTGCCACCCCACTTGCCGTTGCGCCCGAAAGTTTGACGCCACCTCGCCTGTTGATTACCGAATTTCTGGCCGACCCCAAAGCAGTCAAGGATGAGGCGGGCGAATGGCTTGAGATCTACAATGCTGACACCGTGGCGGTGAACCTTAACGGCTGGACAATGGCGGATCTGGACAATGATCGCCATACCATTGTGCAGGATCTGCTCATTCAGCCGGGTCAATTCCTGGTGCTGGCGCGCAATGGCGACACGGCGACCAATGGCGGGGTGACGACAGCTTATGTTTACCAGAGCATTGCCTTGGCCAACAGCAACGACGAATTGCTCTTATTCGCCCCGGATGGCGCCGAAGTAGATCGTGTTGTCTGGGGTGATGGCGCGATGGTTGCGGTCAAAGCCGGCGCTTCCGCCCAACGAACGACATTGGGAACCAGCCCGCTGTGGGAGAACAGCCAAGATCCCTGGCCTGGTTCGGCAGGCGACAAAGGCACGCCTGGCACGGCTTATCAAGCCCCAATTGTCACGCCGACGACCACCCCGCCGCCCAATGCCACGCCCGGCGCCTTGTGGCCGCTGGCGACCGCACCCAGCGATCTACAAATTGAAGAAGTCCTCTACAGCGGCAGCGATGACGAATTTATCGTCCTGCAAAATAGCGGCGCCACGCCGCTCGATCTCACCGGCTGGCTCATCGGGGATGCTGAGACGCCGGAGAAGGGTGAGGGGATCTATGAACTGCCGACCGGTACATTTCTGGCGCCCGGCGATCTGCTCGTCTTGGCGCGCAATGGGCTGGCCTTTCGCACCCGTTGGGGCCGCCCGGCGCACGCCGAGTTTGAGCGGAAAGACGAACAAACGCCTGACCTTGTGCGTCGCCGCGATCTGGCCAGCGGTGAACTAGCCCTGAACGACAATGGCGATGAAGTGTTACTCTTCAATCCAACCGGTGTTGTAGTCGATGCCGTGGCTTTCGACAAAGGCGGTTATACACTCCTTGGCTTGACGGGAACCCTGGACGCGCCCAAGGGGGAAGCCATCCAACGCGTGCCCGATGCGCGCTTTCCGGTGGTGCAGGAAGTGCGGCAACGCTTTCTCTACGCCCCGCCCGATCCCTTTACGGCGCTCACCTTGCCGGCGCCGCTGCCACAGCCATCCCCCTTGTTGGATGATGGCTTGCAAGTCGTTTGGGGATCGCTGGGCGCGCAGAGCATCTTTAGCCCCGATGGCGCCGCGCCGCCGCACTATTTGCTGGCGCTGGCCGCGGCGCAGGGGTTACACTTCCTGGCCGTAGCCGATCCGCTCTATGTTGCGCCCTGGCAACCGGTTGATAATCTGGTTGCCCTGCCGGCCTGGCGCTGGTCAAGTAGCGATGATACGGGCGCGATTGTTTATAATGCCGAGCCGCAACTCTTGGCTGACCAAGCGGCATTCCTCGCCTATTTGAACGCTACCGGTAGCATTGCTCAGTGGCAAACGGACGAGCCGCCAATCAGCCCCGGCTTGACAGCCATCAGCGCCGATGCAGTCAGTGCGCCCGGCTCCCTGTCGGCGCTTTACGAAGGCTGGTTTACTGCTGGCGCCCCCCTTTTACCGGCAGGGAATGCGGCGCCGGCCTTGCCGAATGTGGTTGCAACAACACCCCGGTACACAGGGCTGGCTGTGGCTGCCCTCAATAGCGCTGGCGTGCAAGATGCACTGGCAACCCATCGGGGCTGGTTGACCAGTCGGCCCGGTCTTTGGTTGGCTCTACAAGCGCAAACAGGGGACGGCAACCGCCGCTGGATGGGCGCAACGCTCGCCGCCGAAAATCAGATTACCTTGCATGTAGACTATGGCGACAAGCTGGGCAAAGTAGCCGGCGTCGCCATCTGGCAAGATGATAAGCCGATTCAACAATTGGCCACGCCGTTGGCAGGTGGGCGGTGGAGCGTCACACTGCCGGCGATGCCGAATAGTTTTCTCTACGCCGTCGCCACCCAAACGGATGGCGACTTTGCGATTACGGCGCCTATCTACGTCCTCCCGACCGCCAGCACTGAACCCATCCTGCTCAACGAAGTGTTGCCGGCCCCTGGCGCCGACCACAATGGCGATGGGGAAATCAACAGCGATGACGAGTTTATTGAACTCTACAATCCTGGCTCCCATCCGGTTTCCCTGGTCGGTTGGCAACTGAGCGATGCCGGCGGTGATGCGTCGCCCAGTCGCCGCTTTACCTTTGGGCCTGGTCGCTTTATTGGTGGGCGTTCCTTTCTGCTGTTGCGCCGCAAGGATACCCGCATCAACCTCAACAACGACAGCGATTCGATGCGGCTACTGAACGCGGCTGGTGAAGAAGTGGATTTTGTGGCCTGGGCGCCGAGTCCGCGCAAGGGGCGGTCATTGAGCCGACTACCGGATGGCGGCGCCTGGCAGGAAGGCAACGCCACCCCTGGCAGCGCCAATCAACCCGCCGACGACAACAAAACGCAACCGGAGCCACCCGATCATCATGATGACGACGAGGAGGAAAGCACCGAGCCGCCACCCGTTCGTCTGGAGCCGACGCATGGGCAGGTCGGCGGGCCGCCGGCCTCGGTGGCGCAGTCGAAATTGGCGGGGTTGGAACAGTGGGTCGAGTTCCGTGGCGTGGTGACGGCGCCGCCGGGGCTGTACAACGCCACCATCTACGTCGCCGATCCGGCGCCGGATTATACGAACGGCCCGCTGGCCGGCATCGGCATCAACGTCTATCTGCACAATGGCGAATTTCCACCACTGGCCGAGGGCGATCGCGTCCTGGTGCGCGGGCTATTGCGCTCTTTCCGCGGCGAGATGGAATTACAACTCGAAACGCCGGAACAGATCTGGCGACTCGATGGCGGCGCGCCGTTGCAACCCCTGCCGGTCACAGTGGCCGACATCGGCGAGTCGCTGGAAGGGCGCTTGGTCAGCTTTAGCGGCGTTGTCAGCGGCTGGCAAGGGGATAGTATCTTTCTCAGCGATCCCAATCGTCCCGACGCTCAAGCGGTGCGCGTTACCGTGCGCAGTAGCCTTGACTGGCGACGCCCGTATGTGAACAAAGGCGAACGCTGGCAAGTGACCGGCATCGTCAGCCAATTCGCCCGTGAGTCACCGTGGAATGGCGGGTATCGGGTGTTGGTGCGGTATAAGGGTGATCTGGTGAAGGTGAAGAAATAGGAAGAGATTGAGAGATATAGAGATTGAGAGATACAGGCTACAATCTCTCAATCTCTATATCTCTCAATCTCTTTACACCAACGACAACACCACCGTCAACGTTAATGCACTCGCCAGCGTCGAGAAGAGCGCCACCGTGGTGACAAAATCAGGCATGAGGCGATGTTCCAGGGCGATCAACGCGGCCAGCACGGCGACGGGCATACTGGCCTGGATGATGCCGGCGCCCCGTTCGATGCCGGTCATGCCAAAGGGGGCGGCCAGCAGCAGGGCAAAGAACGGCCCGACCAATAGGCGCACCATGCTCGCCGCCACCACATCGCGATTCAGTTTGGGCATCCCCATGCCGGCCAGTTGTACGCCCAGCGTGATCAACATGCTGGGAATCAGCGCCCCAGCCAGCAGACCCGCCGCCCGCGAGACAAAGAGCGGCAACGGTAGGTCAAAGTAGTTGACCAGAAAAGCTGGAATGACGGCCAGCACCGCCGGGGTCTTAAAGGCGGCAGCCGCGGCGCGAATGCCTGTGCCCTGATGCCAGGTCGCCGCCATGACGCCGACGACAAAACCGAAGAAACTCAACACTAAAAAGTAAAAACTGGCGGCCACCAGCGCCGATTCGCCTAGCTTGAATTGCACAATCGGCAAGCCGAAGTTGCCGACATTGCCAAAGGCGGCGGCCAACACATAGGCCGAGACCATCGTCGGCGGGCAGCCCAAGAGGCGCGCCACCAGCCAGGCGACCACCACAGTCGCGCCGGTGACGACCACGATGAAGAGGGCCATACGCAGCGCCAAATCGGCCCGAATTTCAGCGGCGCTAAAGATGTTAAAGGTAAAAGCTGGGGTGACGAGATAATAGGCAAAACGGGAAAGGGTGCTGGCCTCCAACTTCAGGCGCGGGCCGGTTACATAGCCGACGAGAACCAGCACAAAGACCGGCCCTAGAATATTGATAAAGATGGAAAGCAGTTCGTTCACAGGAAATCCGTCTGATTGTGGCGTGTTACGTATTGCGTGTTGCGTGACACAAGTTGATGATGAACTAACGGGTGATTTTGTCTAATGCGAATTACGGTAGGGTTACGCATCGCAACTCAACCCAAGTTACCATTGTATCACAATGCGAGGTGCGTCGCACACGTTAGAGGAAATTTTCATAAATTTCGCTTACCGGTAATGCTGGGCAACGCTTCATGTTCGCCTGTCGTGCTGAAAGAATCTCCTGCTGCAATGGGCAGGAGATTCTTTCAGCACGATAGGCGGGTTGGTTGTTATAGGCGAAAGCTGGTGGCAATATACAACTAGTCCGCTATTTTTTTCCTAGCGCTTCCGCCTCGACCTTGTCGGAAATGATCGGCTGGCGGTTGACCAGATCAAAGCAGTCGTCCTGGCCCAGGACGTGAAGCTGTACCCCGTGGATGGTGACAACACCTTCCGCTTTCTCTTCGGAGAGGCTGGAATAGGTGATGTGGGAACCATCGGCCACGTAGATGGCGCCGTCGCCCAGGACAGTAAAAAATTCCCCCCGTTCCACCAAGATTGCGGTGGCTTCATCAATGCCAATTCCTACATTCCGTGGGTTTTGGGCGACGGCGCCCAACAAGCGCCCAATCCGTCCCCGTTCGGCAAAATGGGAATCGATCACTACATCGGGGATGAGGCCCAGCCCCGACGCCATTGACAAGGCCGAAATGCGGTTGGACTCATCGCTGGGGCCGCCGATGATCATCGTCTGGGGCATGGCGGCGGCGCCGGCGGAGGTGCCGGCAATCATGCCCCCAGCTAGATAATTTTCACGCATACATTGAAAGATCGGCGAATCACCCAATTGACTGGTAATCCGCAGTTGGTCGCCGCCGGTGAAGAAAATGACCGCCGCTTCCCGACATTTGCGCCTTCTCCTCATCCATTGCATCCTCACGGGTGCGAATATCGAGGAGGTCCACCTGTTTGACGCCAAGCGCCCGGAAACGCTCAACGTACGCTTCGGTTCCTTCCGGCGTGTAGGTGGCAGCCGTAATCACGACCAATGATCCTTTGGTGTTAATTGCCGTCTGCGCCACCGCCGCTAAAATCGCTTCCCCTCCATCGCGACGCTCGGCGCCACCGATGATCATCAACTTTCCTTTGCTCTTCTTTTGCATCAGGCCCCTCGGCTTTCTAAAGGATGAAGGATGAAAGGTGACTTCATCCTTCATCCTTCTCACCCATGCCCCGCCGCCACCCCGGTCAGCGCCGGAAAGCCGGCCTGCTCGCGATAGGGATGCTCTTCGGCAGCGGTTATTAATGGACTATTACACCCACTATCCTGCTCGAGGCACTGCGCCAGGTCATTGAGAATGGCCAACGCTTCCGGCACACTGTCACAGATGACTAAGAGACGGTCGCCCGGCTGCACCATCTGCCAGGCCCGCAAGATACCGACGCGTTGGCCGATCACCACCTCACAGGGCAAATCGGCCGGAATGTGGCGACAGATCAACTCGGCCACCGCGTTGACGGCGCGACCGCGGCGATCGGCCGAATCATAGACCACGTAAGCATCGATGTAGGGAATGGTGGCGGTGGTGCTGGCAATGATGTCTTCATCGCGCCGGTCGCCCGGCAGGGTGAGGGACATGACGGTATGTTTCGGTGGCAATGCCATCACGGCTTCACCCAACGCTTCCAGGGCGGCGGGGTTGTGACCGTAGTCGAGAATTACTTCGACGCCGTTCAGATCCAGTACGTTGAAGCGACCGGGCGCCGTTTGGGTGTCGGTTTCAAAGGTGGTAAGCGCACGCACGATCAGCGCCGGATTGAGACCGGCAGCCCAGGCCGCGGCGGTGGCGGCCAGCGCATTCTGCACCTGAAAGCCAATTTTGCCACTGTGGGTAAAGGGGATGCGCGCCAGTTCGACCAACTCAACGCGCCGTTCCCCTTCGGCCAGCACAATCATCCCCGCTTCGACAAAGACGCCCCAGCCTTCCTCGTCGGCCAAATGGGCGCGCAAGACATGGTTGTGCGGATTGACGCTAAAGTAGACCACCCGCGCATCGGTCGCCGCCGCCATTTCGGCCACCAGGCGATCTTCGGCATTGAGGACAGCGGCCCCGTCGCGGCTGACGGCTTCCACCACCACCTGCTTCACCCGCGCCAGCTCATCCAGCGTTTCAATCCCATCCATGCCCAGGTGGTCAGACGCCAGGTTGGTGACGACGCCAACGGTGCATTCATCAAAGGCTAATCCTTCGCGCATAATGCCACCGCGCGCCGTCTCCACCACCGCCACTTCGACCTGCGGATGGAGCAGCACCGTGCGGGCGCTCTTGGGGCCGGAGCAATCACCCTTGATCACCAACTCTTTGTTGATGTAAATGCCGTCGGTGCAGGTCATGCCCACCACCCAGCGGGCGGTTTCGTACATGTGGGCGATCAGGCGGGTGACGGTTGTCTTGCCATTGGTCCCGGTGATGGCGATGATGGGGATGCGGGATGGACTGTTGCCGGGGTAAAGCATCTCGACAATCGGTTTGCCGACATCGCGCGGTTGCCCAGTGGCCGGATGCAGGTGCATCCGCAAGCCTGGTGCGGCGTTAACTTCGACAATCCCGCCATCCTGTTCACTCAAGGGACGGCTGATATCGCGACAGACCACATCGATGCCGGCCACGTCGAGCGCCAGAATCTGCGCCGCCAGTTCAGCCAGTTGGACGTTACGCGGATGCACCTCATCGGTGACATCGGTGGCTGTGCCGCCGGTGGAGAGGTTGCAGTTGTTGCGCAGCTTCACCGTCTGTCCCGGCGCCGGTCGGTCAGCCAGCGTCAAGCCTTGCTGTTGCAGGGTCAGGTTGACGGCTTCGTTGATCTCCACCCGTGTCAGGGTGCTGCCATGGCCGGGGCGGCGACGCGGATCTTGGTTGAGCAGGTTGATCAATTCGCGGATGGTGTGTTGACCGTCGCCAAAGACTTGCGCCGGGTCGCGGCGGGCGGCGGCTGCCAGTTTGCCGTTGACCACCAACAGGCGGTAATCATGCCCTTGCAAGAAGCGTTCGACCAGCGCTTCGCTGCCAAATTCGCTGGTAATGGCGTAAGCCTGACGCACTTCCGCGGCGCTGTTGAGGTTGACGCTGACGCCCTTGCCTTGATTGCCGTCGGCTGGTTTGACCACAACGGGCAGGCCCACTTCTTGCGCCATTGCCCACGCTTCATCCGCTGAATTGACAACACCCCCCGCCGGCACCGGCACGCCGACCTGGCGCAGGATATGGTTGGTAAGCGGCTTTTCCTGGCACAAGTCCACAGCAATCGCGCTGGTGTGGGAAGTCTCTGAAGCAAGAATCCGTTTCTGATAGACGCCATAGCCCAGTTGCACCAGGCTGCTCTTGGGCTTGATGCGCAAGATGGGAATGTTGCAGGCGCGGGCGGCAGCCACAATGGCGGCTGTGCTGGGGCCAAGCCGATATTCGTCGGCCAGTTCCAACAGCCGTTCCACTTCTGCTGGTACGTCAAAGGGTTCATCATGCATGGCGGCTAGGGTGAGGCGCAGGGCCGTTTCAAAGGCGGCCTGCGCCGGTAGCTCTTCTTTATATTCAATCACAACGGTGTAGACGCCCCGTTCGCCCGTGCCGCGCGCCCGGCCAAAGGTGACATGGAAGCCCATCAACCCTTGCAATTCCAGGGTGATGTGTTCGCAAATGTGGGCCAGGTAGGTGCCGCGGTGCAACCGTTCAATAAAGCCGCCGGGGCGTTTGAGGCTGCATTCATGTTTCTGCAAGCCCGGCAGCCAGGCGACCAATCGCTCGACAAAGCCGGGGAAACTGTTGCTTGGTCGTTCTTCATAGGAGCCAATGTCCAGCGTGATTTTGAGGACAGGCATGTAGGCATACAAGTTATGACCGCGCAGCGTTTGCAACTGGCGGACGGTGACTCCGTGAGTCTGCATAGTTATCTCCAATGGTTCTGTCACAGGGATTGGTACAATGTCTATGTAAACACAGCCGCCATTGCATAGGCGCTCCGCCGGTTTCGGTGGAGCACGCTATGCAATGGTCGTTGTGAGAATAGGCGAGTCAAGGCTGGGGATGGTTTTAGGGTAGTAAGCCATGCGGCACAAACGGCGTCGATTACACCGCCACCAGTTGACCGGCAGCTAAAGGCGATGTGGCAAAGTTCGCCAGCAAATCGGCTGGATCGTCATAGATCGCTAGGGCGCCAGGCAGATCGGTATCCTGCCATCCGCCACAGCGCAGGGCAATCATGGCGATACCGGCTTGCGTTGCCGCTTCCAGGTCATAGGGCGTGTCACCCAGCATGACGACCGTGTTGCGCGGATGCGCCATTTTGGCCAACGCCACCTCGACAATGTCCGCCTCCGGTTTCGAGTGTTCGGCATCATCCGCCGCGGTCACCGCTTGGATGAGATCGGCGACGTTGGCAATCACTAATAACTTCGCCAATTCTTCCTGTTTGGCCGAGCTGCCCACCACCAGGGTGAGGCCCACGGCACGCATTTGCACCAACAAGGCCCGCGCCTGGGGAAAGGGTCGCAGGCGCGGCAGGTAGCGCGTCTGAAAAATTTCGGCGCGCAAATCGCTGATTTCTTGCCCTTCCACACTCTTGCTATCCACCCCAATCAGGATCGGCAGCACCTGATCGCCCCCCATGCCGATGAGTTGGCGAATCTCGCCGTAGAGCGGGTTGTAGCCATAGGTCTCTAGTGCGTCCTGCCAGGCTCTGGCGTGGGCATCGTTGCTATCAACCAGCGTGCCATCAATGTCGAGAATGACTCCGCGTAGCTCAGCCATTGCGCATTCCTTCCTCCACGCGCTCGACGCCACCGGCAGTCAAGTAATCGATAATGCCGTGGGTTTGGGTCGAAAGTAATTTCATGACTTTATGTCCTTCCTATTTTCCGGCTAAATTTCTTTCACCTAACTGCTGTTTACAAGCTTTCTACTCGCTTTTTACCAGTTTTTAAAGAAAGTTTCATGTCTTTACGTTACACGCTACAATTACTCTACAAGGAAAGGCTAAGGTTAGTTATGAATCGAGATACAGAGAAGAGATAGAAAGTGAGCGCCTGTATCTGATAATCTTTGTTGCTGGGGCGTCGTTTGTGCTATACTAGACTCGGAAGGCGCCCCACACTGCTCCCTATTTTGACCCCGGATCGGCCCGCTGCGGATTGATCCCCGTTGATTGGTTTAGGATCGAAATTGCATGACTTTGGTTCCAAGCACATCCACCCCTGGTCGTGGCATTTTAATGCCCATTGGCGGCGCCGAAGATAAGATGAAGGCGCGCCGTATTCTCAACAAGTTTTTTACCCTGGCCGGCGGCAGCCAGGCCCAGATCGCGGTGATCCCGGCGGCGTCGATGCAACCGGGACGGGTAGGAGAACTCTATCACGCCCTCTTTTGTGATTTGGGTGCGCACAGCGTAGAAGTGATTCACGTCGATACACGGCAGGATGCGCAGGACAGCGGACGCACCGCCGTCCTCAATGACGCCAGCGCCATCTTTATCTCCGGCGGCAATCAACTGCGTCTTTCCACCTTGTTGGGCGGCACCCTCATGGCGGATGCGTTACGTACATGCAATGCCAATGGGGCCATGGTCGGCGGCACCAGCGCCGGCGCGTCGATCTTGTGTCAACACATGATTGCCTTTGGGCGCCAGGGCGAATGGCCCACGCAACGCATGGTGCAACTGGCGCCGGGGCTGGGCTTGACCAACCGGGTGATCATCGATCAGCACTTTCAGCGGCGCGGGCGCACCGGTCGCCTGATGGTAGCGGTGGCCTACAATCCGTATCTGATTGGTCTGGGCATTGATGAAGATACGGCGGCGGTGATCTATCCGCACAATACCTTTGAAGTGGTGGGGCGCGGTTCGGTCATTGTGGTGGATGGCGCGGGGATGGGCTATACGAATCTCGATCAAGCGGCGGGTCACGCCCCGGTGACGGTGACGGATATGAAACTCCATGTGCTGGGCGAAGGTTTTCGCTACGATCTCATCCGGCGGCGACCGGAGTGGGGATGATGGGTAAACAATTTTTCACTTGGAATCACCCCTCTTGGCTGATGGCTTTTGGTTGGGTTTTGGTGGTTGTTGCGTGCGATTGCGGTATTGTAAACGGGCTTGGGTCATGCGTTCGCGTAGACCGCCTTCTTTGACAAAATCTTGTTCCAAGCGCCGAATTTGTTGATCGAGTAGGTAATTAGCCTGGTGTAGGAGACAAATCGCGATGTTGGCGACTACTTCTGCTGGCCGGGTTTCGCAGAATTCGCGATAGTTTTCATAAGTGGTTTGTGGTTTGTTACCCAGGTTGCGTACAAACTGCGCTTCTTCGGAATTCTTGTCCCACAAGCGTAAGTTGCGCACGCGTAGGAAGTCTTGGTAGTCGATCAACAATTCTTCTAGGCTGGCCCGCGCTACATTGGTTAATTTGATTTCCGTTTCCTTGGATGTACCTGACGCCTTACTCCCTTCTGCAATATTCTGCTTGCCTGATCGTGCGGCCTGTATCATCTGGTCGATGGTACGATCACCCTTAGTCAGGAACCGTTGGCAGAAGTGAAAGGTCAAATCATAGACAACTTCCGCTTTTTGATACGATAGTAACGCACGGTAATTACCGTGGGGTGGAATGAAGCCTGGTTGTTCGTTGGTTGTCATGGTTCACCAGCTAGTGAGTGAATGGGTTCTTGTATTGTTCAATTGACGGGCTTGTGAGACATATAGGACGGATAAGTCGTATGTGTTATATTAGTCGTGTTTCCTTAAGCGAAAACTTTCTTAACAACAATCTCTGCAATCTTAATCTTACCACAATGTAATTCAAATCATAGAATTTCTGCTTTTACAATAAAATCCAATAAGGTTTTGGTTTTTGCCCTATAAAAACCCACCGACCCCGTTTTCAAGCCATTTGACAACCATCTCTCCTTATGGTATTGTTCTACAAGCTGGAAACGTTTCCAGCTTTTCTCCAATCCTTACCCGTAACCTGAAACAGCGACAGCATGAAACTACAACAACCCATCGACATCGCCCTCATCGGCACCGGCTTTCGGTCGCGCACGGTTTATCGGCTTTTGTTCCCGGCCTTGCGGGCACGCGGGGTGCGGCTGGTAGCTGTCTGCGATCCCGTGCGGGAGAGCGCCGACAGCTTTGCCGATAGTGTGGGAGCGACCGCCTTCTACTCCATCCGCGACCTGGTGCGCGCCCGGCCCATGGAAGCGGCGCTTGTCTGCACGCCGCCAGAGTTGTTCCATTCGATCTCCTGCTATCTGTCACAAGAGGGCATCCATCATCTGGTCGAGGCGGGCTTTTGCCTGTCGCTGACCCAAGCGCGGGCGATGATCGCAACGGCGGCGGCCAACAATGTGCATCTGGCGGTGGGTGAACAGTTTTTCCGGCTGGCCTACGAACGCATTGCCAAACGGATCGCCGCCACTGGCATCATCGGCCCGGTCAACCGGATTCTTAGCACCTTTAGCCACACCGGCACCCATAACAACGCCTGCTGGGTTAAATTTTTCGATACCTACCCCAACATGGTACAGACGGTGGCCCACACCATGCCGACCGCACCGCACCGTTCACTGGCCCACCGCTTGCATACCGAAGAGAGCTTTCACGCCAACTTTTTCACCTTTCCCGGTGGGCAGTTTGTGGCGGATATGACCAGCAATGCCAAAGCGGTTCTGGGTCGCCATGCGCGGCCAGGGTATATTCAGTATGAAGGAACCCGCGGGTCGATCATTGTGCGCACGGCGGGCATGTGGAACGGCCCTTATCACCAGTCCGAAGGCGAAGTGCGTTACTGTTCTGACCGAGCGCTGGAAACCAATGGCATTGCTGATGTGGTCTACCCGATCATCTTTTCGCAGGAGAATGAGTTTCTGCGCAAGTTGCATGTCGATCTGCCCACGGGCCGCGTCGAATATATCAACCCCTTCTACCGCCCGGCCGAGGAAGCCGCCGACGCCATCGACTACTATCACGCCGCCACGGCTGAGTTGATCTTGGAATTTGCCCAGGCGATCCGGGGCGAGGCCACCTTTGAATATTCGGTGGACGACGCCTACATGGTGCAGATGATGAATGCCGCCGCGCGTGAATCGATCTTACAGAACGGCGCCAAAGTGATGCTTCCACTCGACCCCGAAATCGAATCGGAAGCCCACCTGCACGCTGCCCTCAAAGCCAAAACCGGCATTGACCCGCTGGATGTGGAGGGCATGTTGGATTATGCGGCGCCGCGGGCTTAATAATAATTAATTGAAAATAAGGAATGGTTAATGCGTCTTCGTTTCATTGGAAACTGTTGTTATAAATCGCAAACGTATTAGTAGACAAGGGGGAAATGGCAATGAAGCAAAAGATTTTGGCGCTACTTGTTGTTGTTGCGCTTGTGCTGACGGCCTGTGTGCAGTCGCCGCCAGGCGAGGCCGCGCCGGCAGCGGCGACCGGTGGCGCAGTCAAGAATGATTTGGGCGTTGAACTGCCGGCGGATGCCGCGCCGCTTGACCAGCAGGTGTTGCGCTATGCCAGCATTGAGGGCAAGCATTTCGACACCATGCGCAATGAGTATGAAGGCTTTGCTTACGAAACCACCATCGAAACGCTGGCCAAGATGGATGCCGATGGCGTCTGGCACCCGGCGGCGGCAGATAAGTGGGAAGTTTCCGAAGATGGTCGTACCTGGACCTTCTATCTGCGCCAAGATGCCAAGTGGAGCGACGGTACGCCGATCACCGCCGAAGATTGGGTCTACAGCTTCCGCCGCTATGTCGATCCGAAAATGGCAAATGTCTACGCCTTCTTCCTCTATGACATTGAAAACGCCGAAGCGGTCAACAAGGGCGAGAAGCCGATGGAAGAGCTAGGGGTGAAGAAGATCGACGACTACACCTTCTCGGTCACTACCAAGGTGTCCCTGCCCTATTACATGTACAACCTCAACTGGCACGCGGTGCCGGTGCCGATGCACATGGTGGAAAAGCTGGGCGACGCTTGGGCCGACAGCCCCGAAACTGCGCCGACCAATGGCCCCTTCATGATCAAGGAATGGAACCGCGGCCAGAATGTGGTCTTTACCCTCAACCCCTATTACAACGGCCCGTGGAAACCCAAACTGAATGGCATGACGCTGGTAATCGTGCCGCAGGGCTTTGACCAACAGTTGCAGATGTACCAGGCCGGCGACATCGACGTGACCGGCGGCATCCGCGGCGATCAACTGGCCCAGGTGCTGGCCGATCCTGAACTGAGCAAGCAAGCCTACGTCTCCACCGACCCGCGCACGGCTTATCTCTACATGAACATGGGCAAGCCACCCTTTGACAACCTCAAGGTGCGCCAGGCGTTTATGCACTCGATTGACCGCGAATCGCTCTGTAACGATGTCATGCGTGGCACCTGCATTCCTGGCTATGGCCTATTGCCCACTGATTTCCCCTGCACCCGCAATGATGACCCGGCGCTGCGCGAATTGCAGAAATTCGACCCCGATCTGGCGAAAAAGCTCATGGAAGAAGCGGGCTACCCTGGCGGCGCCGGCTTCCCCGAAATGGTGCTGCACACACGCGAGGGCGAATTTGCTCGTGAGGCCGAAGCCATCCAACGGATGCTCACCGACAACCTGGGCATCAAGGTGACGATTCAGGACATTGAGCGCGCCACCTATGTCGATATGCGCACCAAAGGCGAATTGATCATGGGCTTTAGCCGCTGGGGCGCTGACTTTATCGATCCCAGCAACTTTTTCGATTGGTGGGATGACCCGGACTTCAACAGCTTTGTCAATCCCGAATTCACCCGCCTGATCGACGAAGCCCGCCCGATGACCGACGCCGCCGCCCGCTGCGAAGTCTATCATCAGGCCGAAACGATCCTGGCCACCGAAGGCCCGGCAGTCTTCACCCTCTACCCGAAGATCGCCACCCTCTACCCGCCCTATGTCAAAGAGATCCCGTTGAGCAAAACCGGCACCCTCGGCAACCGGAATGACTTTATTGGGACTTCGATTTATATGGCAGCGCGGTAGTTTTTGACAAGGTGACAGGGTGACAAGGTGAAAGGGTGATTGCCTCTGGGTTTTACCTATTACGTAACCAGTGAACCAGAGGCTATGGCCCTTTACATCAAGTCTTTCGACTACATCACCTTGTCACCTTGTCACCCCTTCACCCTGTCAGGTTATGGAGGTCTGAACTCATGACCCGTTACATCCTCGGTCGCCTGCTCGGCATGGTAGGGGTGTTGCTGGGGGTGTCGATCTTGATCTTTCTCTTGATCCACTTTATCCCTGGCGGCCCCTTTGATAGCATTTCGTCGGACAAGAATGAGAAGCCGATCCCGGAGCATATTCGAGCGGCGCTGTTAGCGAAATATGGACTGGATCAGCCGATCTATGTGCAATATTTGCGCTACATGGGCAACGCGCTGCGCGGGGACTTTGGCATTTCGTTTCATACCGGGGAAAATGTCGCCAACTTTATTGCCCGCACCTGGCCGATCACGGTGCAACTGGGGTTGATGGCGCTGGTAATCAGTTGGCCGGTGGGGATTTTGTTGGGGCTGTTTGCGGCGTTGCGGCCCAACAGTTGGGTCGATTATGTCACCTCGCTCTTTGTCGTCACCACCTTTGTCACGCCGGTCTTTGTGATGGCGATTGTGGCGATTATCATCTTTGCCGTCGAACTCCGCTGGTTGCCGTCCGGTGGTTGGGGGACGCCGAAACATTGGATCATGCCGGTGGGCATCTACGCCATCACCGGGATCGGCGGGCTGGCGCGCTGGGTGCGTTCGGGGATGGTGGAAGCCTTACGCGCTGACCACATCCGCACTGCCCGCGCAAAAGGGTTGACCGAACGGACTGTGGTCATGCGTCATGCCTTTAAGAATGCGTCGATGCCGCTGATTACCGTGTTGACGCCGGCGCTGGTCAATGTGTTACTTGGCTCCTTTTTCATCGAGATGATCTTCCGCATCCCCGGCATGGGCGGGGCGACGACAACGGCAATCTACAACCGGGACTACCCGGTGATCATGGCGATGATTCTGCTCTGGACCTTTGCCATCACCATCGCCTATTTAGTCACCGACCTGCTCTATGCCTGGGTTGATCCACGGGTGCGCTTGGGAGGGAAAGCATGACGGCTTCAACCAAAACGTTGCAACACCCCGGTCGCGCCCCGGTCGATCAGCCGTTGACTCTGCGGCAGCGCAATCTGTGGAGCGATGCCCTGCGCCGTTTTGCCCGTAATCGCCTTTCGATGATCGCCGCCTTTTTTGTGCTACTCTTGGTCGGCATGGCGCTCTTTGCGAACCTCTTAGCGCCGGAAGGGTACGATCATCAGGTTTACGATCAGGCGTGGCAATATCCCTCATGGGAACATCCGCTAGGCACCGATCCCTATGGCCGTGAGTTGTTGACCCGCATTATCTATGGGGCGCGTGTCTCGCTGGCGATTGGCTTTATTGCGAACTTTATCGCCCTCTTGATCGGCCTGCCCTTTGGCGCAACGGCAGCCTGGTTCGGCGGCGCGACCGACTACCTCTTTATGCGCTTTATCGAGATTGTCAACGCCATCCCCGATCTTCTGTTGGGCATCCTGATTGTGACGGTGTTGGGGCCGGGCTTTCAAAATGTCCTCTTTGTCTTTATCTTCACTGGCTGGATGGGAACGGCACGGCTGGTCCGCGGTCAATTGCTCTCCTTGCGCGAGCGTGACTATGTGCTGGCCGCCCGCTGTATTGGCGCTTCGGATTGGCAAATTATTCGGCGTCACCTGCTGCCAAACACCTTGACACCGCTCATCCTCGGTGTTACGATGGGGATTCCCGCTGCCATTTTAGGGGAATCAGGCTTGAGCTTTCTGGGCATTGGCGTGCAAGCGCCCATGCCCAGTTGGGGACGGATGCTCAACGACTATCTGTCGGCGCTGCAAACCCACTGGTATCTCGCCTTCTTCCCCGGTCTGATGATCGCTATCACCATGTATGCCTTCACCCTCATGGGCGACGGCTTGCAAGATGCGCTCGACCCGATGGCGGGAAAGTAAAAAACTGACAGGGTGACAAGGTGTCCCGGTGGCTTCGACAGGCTCAGCCACCGGGACACCTTGTCACCTTGTCACCTTGTCAGAAACTCTATCAGCCAGCTCATACGAAATACGAAAGGTTTGGAAGCAGGATGAATCCCGACAAACAGTACCCTTGTGTGGCGGATATGGAGGCTGCCGCCCAGCGCCGGATCCCGAAGTTTATGCGTGAATATCTCTTTGGCGGGTTGGGGGGCGGCGTCTCGGTACAAAAGAACCGGCAGGCGCTCAACAAAGTGGAGTTCATGCCCCGTTATCTGGCCGATGGCAGCAAGCCGGAAATTCACACCCAACTCTTTGGCCGCTCCTATGACGCGCCTTTTGGCGTCGCGCCGGTTGGGCTGTCCGGCCTGATCTGGTCTAATGCTGAAAAGATTTTGGCCGCCGCCGCCAAGAAGCACAACATTCCCTATACCCTAAGCACGGTTTCTACGGCGCGCCTGGAGGATATTCGCGAAATCGCCGGGGAGAATGCCTGGTTTCAACTCTATACGCCCAAAGAGCCGGATGTGCTGAAAGACCTGCTGGGGCGCTGTATTACCTCTGGCTATGACATGCTGCTGCTGACCGTCGATGTTCCCTATGAGACGCGCCGGGAGCATGACATTCGCAACGGGGTGTCGGTGCCGCCTAATTTTGATCTCCAGACCCTCAGCCAAATGGTCACGCATCCCAACTGGGCGTTGCGCATGTTACGGTCGGGGGTGCCGGAGTTTGTCAACCTCAAGCCTTACTTTGCCACGGGGCAGGGGTTGGCGCATGTCGGCAAGTCGATCACGGCTTCCACGCACTTTATTCGTGAGCGCATGGGCGGCTATATTTCGCAGCAACGCTTTGAGCAGATTCGCAGCCTGTGGCCGGGCAAGTTGCTGGTCAAAGGCGTGATGGAGCCAAACGAAGCCAAAGCCTATATGGCCTTGGGGGCTGATGGGTTGGTCGTCTCCAATCATGGTGGCCGACAACTCGATGCTGCGCCGGCCACGGCTACGGTGCTGCCGGCCATCCGCGCGGCGGTCGGGCCGACGGTGCCGTTGCTGGTCGATAGCGGTGTGCGCACCGGCTTGGACATTGCCCGTATGTTAGCCCTGGGCGCTGACTTTGTGATCATGGGGCGGCCCTTCCTCTACGCGCTGGCGGCGCTCGATCAACAGGGTGGCGACCATGTGATGAAGATCCTCAAGGCCGAGTTACGGTGTGCGATGGGGCAGATTGGGTGCGCTAGTTTGAAGGATCTCCCGTCGTTTCTGGCGTGCAAGGGGCAGAAGTAAGAGCATGACCTATGACCAAATCAGAGACAATTCGGCAAAAGCTTGCGCAATTGAAAAAGAAGGACACGACTTTCCAAATATTTGGCGCATCGACGCACAAATATCGCCTTGCGCCGCCAGTTCCCGAAAAACAAATTCGCGCTTTTGAGAAGGCCCATCAAATTTCCTTGCCAACCGAGTATCGGGCCTTTTTGCTGGAAATTGGCAGTGGTGGCGCTGGGCCGTATTACGGGTTGACAGCCTTTGCCGAGTGTCTTGGTCACGCACATCGCGATGACCCATTTTCTTTACAAACGGCATTTCCGTATACAAACTATTGGAATGTCGAAAACGACGATAGCGCATTAACACCGGATGAGTATCGTGTTTACAAAGCAGAATACTTTCATAACAAACACATTGCCGGGTCAATTTTCGTTTGTCATGAAGGCTGCGGCTATAACACGTTACTCATCGTGTCCGGCACAGAGCGCGGAACTATTTGGCAGGATGGCAGAGTGAGCGATGGTGGTATCTACCCGCTCTCCGCTTATCATCCACCCTCTACTCAGCGTTTTGCCCCCATGTATCAATCCCAAGCGTCAGGTTTTATGGAAAGTACAAATTGCTAATGGCACAATTCCCATCACCGCCACTCCATACCATCGCCCAATTGCGTGACGACCTACCGCTGACGAGCGAAGTGGTCTATCTGCAAAGCGGCTCCTACACCCCGATTCCGCAAGTCACGCAGGCTTGGATGAATGAGATGTTGCAATTGGAGAATGCGGTGGTGTTGGGTCTGGCCGGGAAAGGGGCCGCTGCTGACTTTTATGACCTGACCGAGCTGGCCCGACAAACCCTCGCCGCGTTCTTGGGGGTGAGCGCAGAAGAAGTCGCGTGGAGTCAGAACACGACATCCGCCACCCGGCTGGCGATCCAGAGCCTGACCTGGCAAGCCGGCGACAAGCTGGCGCTGAGTGATATAGAACATACCAGCACCTTTGCCCTGGCCCAAGCAATGACACAACAACGGGGCGTGGTAACAACCGTGATTCCTTCCGGCGACGGGCCAACCTACACACCGGAATTCTTTCTAGCGCAACTGGATCGCCACCTGACGCCAGACCACAAATTGTTGGTGCTTTGCCATGTCGCCAACACCGATGGGCGGCGATTGCCGGTCAAAGCGGCGGTGCAACTGGCGCGTGAACGTGGGGTCAAAACGTTGATTGATGGGGCGCAGGCGGTGGGGGTCTTTCCGGTGGATGCCGGGGAGATCGACGCTGATTTCTACACCGGTTCGCTCCACAAGTGGTTAATGGGACCGGCGGGGCTTGGCTTCCTGGTGGTCAACCGCACCCATTTGCCCGATTTCAACCCCTACTGGCTACCATTGACAACCGACAAACCAATCACCGCCGCCAGCCGGGGTGAGGTTGGCACGCCAAACTACACCTTGCGGCTAGGAGCTGGGTATGCATTGACGTTGTTGCAGCAGATCGGTTTGTCCCACATCGAACACCAAATGGCGGCGCTCACAGCACAACTACGCACAGGGTTACACAACCTCCCTGGCGTCCACAATGCCGGGCCGGAGCCGTGGTCATTATCATCGAGCTTGACTACTTTGCAGTTAGCTGGTGGTTCGCTGACTCAGTGTCAACAACTGGTGACGCTACTGCGCAAACGCTATCGCATCATCACCAAAGTGCGCCCGGAGGTCTGTGGTGTGCGGATTTCGTTGGCAGCGTTTAACACTGCTGCAGAAGTTGACCAGTTACTGACTGCCCTGGCGGAGACGCTGCCGCATCTAGCATAAGGTAACGCCAAACACTACAACGGATTCAGAAAGCAGCGGATTTCCTGGCAGCTTACGGAAACAGATGGAACAGAGCGCATTAAAAACATTGGCTCATCTACGGAAAGTGTGAACACCTGTCAGGTTTTGGAAACCTGACAGGTGTGGCGGGTCGAAACCTCACACTTTCTGTAGATGAGCGAAAAACATTTTCTTTATAGCAATGCCGTCCTGCTATGAAAATCCGCTGCTTTCTGAATCCGTTGTAGTGTTTGGCGTTACTTTGATACACTTGCCCCCTAAACTCAGGCGTCCCTATGGGACGGGTTCTGTTTACATGGCCGATGGTCTTTCTTTGACCGGAATTAGCTCACCAGCGGGGCGGGGGTGGTTGGCCCAGTGACCGGAGGGTTCGCTGCCACGACAGACAATGGAGTGGACATTCCAGCCGTTGTAGGCCCGCACATCGGCGGAGAGGAAGCGCAGGGCCAACCCACAACGGCGGCGGTTGGAATTGTTCGGTTCGGAGCCATGCAACACCCAATCGCTATGGAGCGACATCTGGCCGGCCTTCAGTTCAATCGTCACCGGCGGGTCGCCATATTGCTCCGGGTTGTGAACCGTCTGGTTGAGGACATTCTGCTCTTCGGCGCTACTCTTTTCAAAAGCCACCTGCGCCCGTAAATGGGAACCGGGGATCACCTGCATGGCCCCGTTTGCCACGTCCGCATCATCAAGCGCCAGCCAGGCCGAGGCCACCTTGGAGACCGACAAGGGCCAATACGAGGCGTCCTGGTGCCAGCTTACGCGCTTGCCGTCACCCGGCAGCTTGGCAAAAAAGTGGCTATGGCGTAGAATCAACGTCTCCCCCAAGAGATCCTGCACATAGTCGAGGATACGGCTGTGCGTCACCAAATCCCAGACACCGGCGCAATATTTGTGCCAGTTGGTGATCTCATAGCTGTTCCAGCCGGCGGCCAACGCCTTGGGCAGCAGGTCATCAAAGTAGGCGCGGTAGCCGGCAATTTCATCGGCGCTAAAGACTTCAAGGGGGAAGATGTAGCCTTTGGTGTTATAGTGGTCGATCTGCTGGCGGGTCAACAATCGGGGGTTTTCGACCCCTAGCGGGAAAAATTGACGCACACGGTGAAGTTCGGGAAAGGCGTCAGTGATCATAGTCATTTGTGGTTCCTCTAGACTTTGATGCAGCAATTTCGGTGATGCGGCGCCGCAAGGCTGTTGATGGGAAATTACCAGTTGGTTTCTGATCCTACGTCGAAAATGGCTAGAATGCAAGTGCAACCCAAACGGCAATGAACCGTTACCAAAGCGTAGTCACCGCGCCACTGCTTTGCAGGTTAAGATCGGCGGTGACCAATACGGCTTTTTCGGCAAGCGCTGTCGCAACAATCAGACGATCCGCTGGGTCTTTATTCACCAAGCCCGGTAATTGCACTGCCCATGTTGCAATCAAGGGCGAAATGGGAACAACACGAAGCTTATTGGCTTGTAACAAAAGCGTAATAAACGATTGACAGTCTGTGTTGATTTGAATGCGGCCCTTTTGGATGAGCATCGCAATTTCCCAGAGCGAAATATCGGCGATAAGCATGCCAGCTTGCCCGTTGGCATGGGCTATGGCCTGTTGCGCCGGTATGGAAAGCCGATTGGGGGTGAGGGCATCCCAAATGATGACGTGGGTATCAAGCAGGATCATTTGTTGGCATCCCAGCTTTCATCAAGCGGTGAAAGAATATCTCCCACAATGGCGCTCTGGCGCAATTCCTCCAACTGTTGACGCGCCGCCAACTGGGCATAATTAGGTGGCACCAATTTGGCTACTTCCGTTTCACGCACAAAGAGGCTAATAATTTCACCATTCTGCACCCGTTGCAAAATAGCATTCATATTTGCGCGAAATTCGCTAATACCGATGGCAATCATAAGTTTACTCCTAGTTTGTCCGCCACCATCACGTTAGCAATCACGTTAGCAATCACGTTAGCAATCACGTTAGCAATCACGTATCGTACAATTTAATTGTACAACACCATTGTACAACAACCTTATACCGATACAAAATGGCGCAAAACCCTGGCGGGTGTGCTTTGCTGGTTGAGCCATTACATCGGTTAAAAGCAAGATAAAAAGGTAAAGGTAAAAAGTCATGCAGCACCCCACAAATTTTTCTGCGCTTGCCGTCGATGTTCTCTGCGCCGGCTTTGCCTGCCATGATCTGGTCTTTGATGTCCCTGCCCATCCTGGCCCTGATGAAAAAACACGGGCCACGGCGCTGCTCAACTGTGGCGGCGGGTTGGCCTCGAATGGGGCAGTGACGGCGGCGCGGCTGGGTTGCCGGACGGCCTTTGTGGGCTATATTGGCGCAGATGTCTACGGCGATCTTCACCTTGCCGAGTTTCATGCTGACGGCGTTGTCACCGACTGGGTTGTGCGTGGGGCGGAACCGACGCCACTGTCGGCGATTATTGTCAAACCCGATGGCGCACGCACGATTGTCAGTTATCGCAGCAACAGTGAAGGCGCTTGCACTGGTCAGTTTGATCTAACCCAGTTGCGTACCAAGAGCATCCTCATCGACGGCCACCAGTTTGAACTGGCTAAAGAGTTGACGCAATATGCCCGCACCAATCACGTTCCCATCGTCATCGACGCTGACGCCCTCCGTCCGCAAACTGCTGAGTTGGTCGCTTTGGTCGATTACGTTGTGGCCTCAGAACGCTTTGCGTTGGAATACAGCGGGCAAACGAGCGCTGAAGCCGGGCTGGCCAAGCTGGCGGCAGTCGCCGCCAATGTCGTCGTCACCCTGGGCGAACGTGGCTTAATCTGGCAACGCGGGGATGTGCGCGGACAATTGCCAGCCTTTCCGATCAATGCTGTTGACACTACCGGTGCGGGCGATGCCTTTCATGGCGCTTTTGCCGCCGGGTTGGCCCAGGGCATGGGGTGGGATGAATTGTTGCGCTATGCCAGCGCCGTGGGCGCGCTCTGCTGCACCAAAGTTGGTGGGCGTGTAGGGATTCCGACAGCGCAAGAGGTGCAGACATTTTTAGCCGCCCACCCGTAGCACCGCCGTAGCAATTACCCTTGGTTGTTGCCGTTACACAATCTCGATGACAACACTGGTACGCTTTCGTTGCGTGATGCTCAGGTAAATATTGAAGAGGCGATAGATCAGCCCATATTTGGCGGCGAGGCGTTTACCCTGTTGGGTCACGGCGGCAGCATCGGTCAGCACACAGGCCGTCGCCGCCACCCACTCGCCCTCCACCTTGCCGCGCATATCACTTTTCGCTACCCGGACCTGGCTGTTATTGCGAATCCGTTTCACCTTCCAGCTATCGCCCTCCGTAATAACATAAAGCTTGCCGGCTTCCTGCGTCACCCAAACGGGTGTAGACACAGCTTGACCATTTTTCTTGTAGGTTTTTAAAGCAATATATTGGGCTGCGCCAAGTTGCGTTAGTGTGTTCATAGCACTTCCTGTAAGCAAAGTTGTCAACAGTAACCGGTAATTCGTAATGTTTGCCGATTACATTGGATACCTTAGCACAAATTATTCGCCAAGGGAAAAGTGGCTCAATCAGATTGGCTATTGACAAATCGCTGATTTATTATATACTAACCATAGTTATTAACTATAGTTAGTATATAGGAGGCACGATATGTTTCTCTCGTTTACCAAACCAACACAAGCAAAGATCGACGCCGTGCTGGCCCAATGTCAGGATCGACCCTATAGCTATCCCGATGTTGGCGTAACCTGGACAACGGCCAGGTCAACCACCCTTTCAACGGTCTATGCAATGGATCACAACCGGGTGAAGTTGGGCAATGGCGAGGCTGTGTTTCAACAGGCCAAACAAGCGCTCCTACATTGGCGCATGTGTAACCTGGGTTGGGCCGAAATTTGCGGCGCCTTCAAACCGACCGAGCCGGGGACGGTGATTACCTGTGTGCCGCAAATGTTTGGCGCGTGGCTGATCAATCCCTGTCGTGTGGTCTACAAAATTGATGAGAGCGCCAACGGGATTACCCGTTTTGGTCTGGCCTATGGCACTCTCCCTGGTCATGCCGCAATGGGCGAAGAGCGGTTTCTCGTCGAGTGGCATCATGCCGACGATACTGTCTGGTATGATATTCTGGCCTTCTCGCAACCGGGACATTGGCTGGCAAGCGCTGGTTATGCAGTTATGCGCGCCTTTCAAAAACGCTATGGTCGCGATTCCGCGCAGGTGATGGTACAGGCGTGCGCAGATCAAACCCGTTTGACGAATTCCGGCGATTGTGATACTGTTTTGGAAACGTTTCCAGCGTCAATCCATTATTAGTTTTTGCGCACAGTATCCAATGACGGAGGCTTTCATGTTTGAGAATCCCTGGAGTGGCGTCTTTGCCGCTACCCTTTGCCCCTTCCGCCCCGATTACAGCATTGATGAAGAAGGGTTGCGCGCCTATTCGCGCTATCTGGCCGGCGTTGACGGAATGCGCGGTCTGGTCTGCAATGGTCACACCGGCGAGGTGATGGGGCTGCGCGGCCACGAACGCGCCGAAGTGACCCGCATTATGGCGGACGAAGTGGGTCATCAGGTTAAGATTGTCTCCGGCGTCTGCTGTGATGGCAGCTTTGAGGCAATTGACCATGCGCTGGCCGCCAAAGAAGCAGGCGCTGACGCCATTCTGCTCATGCCGCCCCACCACTGGTTGCGTTTTGGCCGCACTTCCGAAACAGCAATTGGCTTTTTCCAGGATGTGGCCGAAGGGGCCAGGATTCCGATTGTCCTCCACCAATACCCCGACTGGACCAAAGCCTCCTATTCGATGAAAGAGTTGGCCGAGATCGCTAAGATTCCCGAAGTGGTTGCCTTTAAAATGGGAAGCCGCAACTTTTCGCGGTTGGAGCATGAATACCGCACGCTCAAGGAGATTGCACCCCACATTCCCCACCTGACCTGCCATGATGAATATTTGCTGGCGTCGCTGCTGGTTGGCTCGGATGGGGCGTTGGTTGGCTTTGCGGGCTTTGTGCCGGAGTTGATCGTGGCGTTGGTGCATAGCGCGCTGGCCGGTGATTATGCCAAGGCCAAGGCCACGCAAGAGGTGGTTCACAAGTTGAATCAGACGGTTTATCGCTTTGGCGAGCCTTCCAGCGACGCCCACCAACGCATGAAAGTGGCAATGGCGCTACAGGGACGCTTCCCGTCGATGACGGTGCGCCCGCCGTTGCGCCCGCTCTCTACTGCCGAAGTTGCCCGCATTCAACGCGAGTTGAACGAGTCGGGTTTTGATGCGTGGTATGCGGAACATGGGTATCGGGAACGGGTGTTGGCGTAGATTTGAGATCAAGAGGTTGAGAGATTCAGAGATTGGTATTGAGCAATCCCTGAATCTCTCAATCTCCTCTAAATCTCATCGACTAACAGCCCGACTGGGAATGTACAACCGCGGTGTGCCACGCACCCGATCAAGGTCTAGAATAATTTCGGCCAGATTTTCAGCACACCGCCAGCAGTAGGTGGGATCGGTCATCACACGGTCAAGGTTGCCAATGGTAATCACCGGCAGGCTATCTTCCTTCAGCAAAGCATTGATGACATATTCAAGCGAGCGTTTGCTATCATCAGCCGTGCGATTTCCTGTTAAGAGTAGATAGCCATTGTCCTGGCAAAATTGCCATACTTGTCTATCGCCAGCTTTAGGATGTAAGCCAACTTGTAGAAAGAAGGTTAATTCCATTGGAAACGTCGGCAAGAAACCCTGGTGCTCTAATGCTTGAAAAATCGCCTTGGCTTGCCCTTCACAGTTGTGATCACTCAGAATAATCTGCATCCGAATCTCCGTTGGTTGGGATGCGATGTTTCTCTAATAGGGCATACATGGCAGCCCGTTGAGGCGTCATCGGCAAAGGGGGCGTATTTGCCAGCTTTTCGGCGACCAGGCGACGATGATAGGCTTCTCGTTCTTTGCGGTATTCAATGGCCTTGGCTAATCTGGGTTCCAGGGTAGCGCGATGTTTTTCAATGTAGGCAATGGCCGTCTTGACCTGCAAGGGCGTCAAGTTGAAAATTTCGCAGATCTGATAGATCGATTTGCCGGCATCATAA